>DPXI01000013.1 GCA_003527485.1 Treponema sp.
AGGGGGCGTTCCGCCAGATACGCATTGAAGACGGCGCGTTCTTCGTCGGAAAAGGCGGTGAAAGCCAGGGCGACGATGCGGGCGTTGCGGACGACGCGGCAGGTCGGCGCCAGTATGGAATCCCCCGCACGGAGTGAGCAGTCGGAAAGCTCCAGACCGCTTTCAAGGCCCTCCAGGAGCACCGGACGATCGGGAAGGAAAGAAATGCCGGTGGCGGATATGTCCTCGACCTTCCCCGTGACGATGGCGCCGGTGTCGGGTCGCGAAAACAGGAATTCCAGCTTGTCCCAGTCGGCCGGCCGGAGTCTGCGGGCTATCCTCCCTTCGTCGACCGGCGCGTAGCGCGCGAGCACGGCCAGCAGTCGATCGAGCTCTTCGCGATTGTCCAGGTTTTCGGAAACGATGCCGTTGATGCCGATATGGGCGGCCTTGGCGGCTTCTTCGTAGGGGAAGGTATTGCCCTTGAGGATGACGAGCGCGGTCCGGTCTTTCGTGCGTTCGCAACGGACGAATTGGGCGAGGGTCTTCCAGTGGCGGGGGAAATCTTCGGCGCTGATGATGATGGCGTCGGGATCGACTTCGTCGATGTTGTCCATCGCCTTGGTGGGCTGCCGATATCGGATCAGCTCGAAGCCGAGCGGCTTAAGGTAGAAGGCGAGAAGCCGGAATGCCGCATCGGAGCCGACTACGAGAAGAGCCTTCATTCGGCGCCCAGGTTGATGACGGTATAGTCGTAGACGGTCCACACGTCATCCCTGCGGCGCAGGTTATACGTATAGCGTTTTTTTTCCATGTAGGTTCCGAACTTGAATTTTTCCAGCACGCTCACCGTGCCTTCATCCGCCCCGTAGCTGGTCCGTTCCACGGCGAATTCTATCGGTATCGTGGCTATATCGCCGTCCACGACCGCGCTCCTGAGGTCGGCGCGGTACCGTTCCAGCATCCGTTGCCGCCCCTCCTCCGACTCTGCGGTCCAGGCGCGCTTGCGCCCTCCGTCGCGTCCGAGCATGGATTCCAGGTCCAGATACAGGAAGAATTTTTCCCATTGGCCTTTCTGGCGGGCAGAAAGCAGGTATTCGACTACCTGATCGGGCGGCATGTTGCGGCGGACGAGCACGGCGCCCGTCTCCACGTCAAGCGCGGGCGGCGGGGAGCCCGCCTCGGCGAGGGGCGCGGGTCTCAGGGAGAGCGAAAGGCGGTTGGAAGCCAGGTGAGGGACGGAGGTCGCCCGGTACAGTTCCGGGTAGAGCCTCGCCTGGACGACGTAGGAGCCGGGAGCCGGAAGGCGGGCGTAATCGCGCAGGTCCTCGGTGAAGGAGATGGATTCCCCGCTCTGGATGGACACCTCGCGGAAGAACACCGGTTGATCCTGGTTCCTCTTTCTGGTAAAGATCTCTGTCGGCTCGAGGGGAAGGTTCGACATGGTCCGCACGTCGAAGTCGACCGAGAAGGCCCGTTCGTCGGCGAGCTTGAAACGGTAGGTCGACGCGCCCCGGTTGGATACGGTAATCTGTACCAGGATGGCTCCCGTATCGCTTCCGGCGTAGTATACTCGCTTGTCGAAGTATCGGATCGCTACGTCTACTTCCGCCGCCGCGGCGAAGGCGAGGCATCCGAGGAGTAATGCTGCGGCGATGGTCCATCGTTTCACTGGAATCATATAGTATAGTAATCGGAATCCTTGATGAATACCTTATCCTTTCCTGCTTTGATGACGCGCCTCAGGCGTTCCAAGGCTATCGCCGAAGCCGCGGCGGCGTTTACCCGGCGGAATTTTCCTCTTGAGATCGAAGGGGCCGAAGGCTCCTTCATCGCCCTTCTCGTGGCGGAATTGCGCCGGCTGGCGCCCGGTCCCCTGCTGGTGGTGGTGCCGACCGAGAAGGAGGCCGAGGAGCTCGCTTCCGACCTGGACATCGCGGGAACGGCGATCCTGCGCTTCCCCTGGTGGGGTACGATGCCCTACCGCGACATGGCGCCCCTTTCGGCGGTCTTCGGCGAACGGACGGCAACCCTCGCGGCCCTCGCGTCGGGCGCGGACGGGATCGTGGTAGCGGCGGAGCGGGCCTTCCTGACGGGCGTGCCTCCAGCGGATTACCTGCGCGGCCTGTTGGTGCGCATCTCGGGCGGCGGCAAGATCGACACGGCCGCCCTGGCCGAGACCCTTGTCCTGTACGGCTACACCCGCGTCCCCCGCGTCCAGGTCCACGGGGAGTTCGCGCTGCGCGGCGAGGTGCTGGATATCCTTATGAGCGGCGACGATGACGCCTACCGTGTGTTGTTCGACTTCGACAAGGTGGAATCCATCAAGCGCTTCGATCCGGAGGACCAGAGCGGGAAGGGCGCGGTAAAGGACTTCTTCGTCAGGCCCGCCAAGGAAATCGTCTGGACCGACGACCGCATCGACGCGCTGGGCAAGCGACTTCGGGCGATGGAAGAATTCCCTTCCGGCGGCTGCGCCGTGCTGGAGGATCTCATGGCGCGAAGGAGCTCGAGCGGCGAGGAGCTTTTCTTCCCCCTTGCCTTCGAGAAGGATACGAGCCTCCTGGATTACCTGGGCGACGATGCCACGACGGTCTACCTGGACGTGGAACGCCTGGTCAATGCGCAGGATTCCCTTTTCCGTGAATACCAGGGACTGTACCGGAATGCGAGACGCGAGCGCGAAGTCCCCGCGCCCGAGAGGGTGCTGCTCGATTTCAAGGACCTTTTCGAGCGCAAGACCCGGCGGGTTTCGTTCAGGACCATCAAGGGTCCGACCGCCGAAGGTTCCACCCGCGTATCCATCGCCTGCGACCCCCCCCGGAGCTTTTTCGGCAATCTCGTCTACCTGAAGGAAGAGTTCGCGATCCTGCGCAAGGGCGGCTGGGAGTTGGCGGTCTTCGCCGAGTCCGATTCCCAGGCGGGACGCATCGCCGAATTGCTGAAGGACTCGGAAGTCACCGTTTCCTGTCTGCCCTTTTCGGCCGGCTTCGCTTTGCCGGACATCAAGTTCATGGCGGTGCAGGAGAACGAAATATTCGGGCGGCGCAAGCGCCTGCCGCGTTCGCTCAAGCATACGCGCAGCCAGGCCATCGATACCTTCGTGGAACTCAATCCCGGGGATTTCGTCGTCCACGTCAACTACGGGATAGGCCTGTTCAAGGGCATAGAACGGATTAAAGCCCTCGGTCACGAGCGTGACTACGTGAAGATCGAATACGCCGACGAGGAGACCGTTTTTGTCCCGATCGAGCAGGTGAACCTGGTCCAGCGTTATATCGGGAACGAGGGCAGCGCGCCGCGGCTGGACAAGCTGGGCTCCAAGAGCTGGGAAAACCGCAAGGGCAAGGTCAAAAAGTCGGTCGAGGATATCGCAGGCAAGCTCATCGAACTGTATTCCAAGCGCAAGGCCGCCCAGGGCTTCGCCTTTCCGCGGGACACCGAATGGCAGAATACCTTCGAGGCCGCCTTTCCCTACGAGGAAACCGAGGACCAGCTGCGCTGCGTGGAGGAGATCAAGGAGGACATGGAAGGCCCCATGCCCATGGACCGCCTGGTCTGCGGCGACGTCGGTTACGGAAAGACGGAAGTAGCCGTCCGGGCCTGCTTCAAGGCGGTGATGGGCGGCAAGCAGGTAGCCTTCCTGGCTCCGACGACCATCCTGGCGGAACAGCACTACGAAAATTTCCAGGAACGCTTCTCCCAGTTTCCGGTCCGCCTCGGCATGGTTTCCCGCTTCGTCGAAAAGCCGGAAATCGCCCGGACGCTCGCCTCCGCCCTGAAGGGCGAAATCGACATCCTGATCGGTACCCACCGGGTGATCCAGAAGGATGTCCGCTTCAAGGACCTCGGACTGATCGTGATAGACGAGGAGCAACGCTTCGGGGTGAAGGACAAGGAGCGGCTGAAGGAACTGAAGACCAACGTCGACTGCCTGACCCTCAGCGCGACCCCGATCCCCCGGACCCTGCATATGAGCCTGCTCAAAATCCGCGACATGAGCCTCCTCACGACGCCTCCGTACAACCGCCATCCGATAGAGACGGCCATAGACGAATTCAACGAGGACAGGATCGCCGCGGCCATCAGGCGGGAAGTGGAGCGGGGAGGGCAGGTGTTCTACCTTCACAACCGGGTGGAGAGCCTGGAGGAGACCCGGCGCATGATCGAACGCCTGGTGCCCGAGATGCTCGTGGACACCGCCCACGGCCAGATGGATCCGAAGGACCTGGAGGACGTGATGCACCGTTTCATCCATGGCGGCTTCCACATCCTCGTTTCCACGACGATCATCGAAAACGGCATCGACATCCCGAACGTCAACACCATCGTAATCGACCGGGCCGACATGTACGGAGTCTCCCAGCTGTACCAGCTGCGCGGCCGCGTCGGCCGGTCCGACCGAGTCGCCTACGCCTACCTCTTCTTCCCGAAAGACCGCGCCCTCTCCGAACTTGCGATGAAGCGCCTGCAGGTGATCTCCGATTTCACCGAACTCGGCAGCGGATTCAAAATCGCGATGAAGGACATGGAAATCCGCGGAGCGGGAAACCTACTGGGCAAGGAACAGTCGGGCGACATCTATTCCGTCGGCTTCGACCTGTACCTCCGCCTCCTGGACGAGGCGGTCCGCGCCCTGCAGGACGCGAAGTACGAGGCGGAAACCGAAACCTACCTGGAACTCGAGTATTCCGGTTTCATACCCGATTCCTACATCGATTCCGCCCAGGAAAAAATGGAGATCTACAAAAAGATCGCTTCCATCCAGACCAGGGACGAACTTGAACGCGTGTACGCGGAGATGCTGGATCGTTTCGGTCCGTTGCCCGACGAAGCCCAGAGCCTGCTTTCCCTCTCGGAGATCCGGATAATCTGCAAAGACCTGTCCGTCGCCGCGCTGAAGGAGCGCGGGGGCCTCGTGCGGGTGGAATTCAGCAAGGTGTCCAAGGTGAAGGTTGACCGCGTCATCCGGTTGATGAAAGAAAGCGCAGGCAAGGTCAAGTTGGACCCGAAGATGCCGAACGTGCTGGTTTTGCAGACCGGTGCCATCGGCCTCAAGGAAAAGAGCGAATTCATACGCGAAAAACTCGCCGCGTTGGCATTATGAGCATAAGGAGATTTTGATGGGCATCAAGGCCGTAGCTTTCGATTTCGGAAACGTGATTTCTTTGCCCCAGGACACGGATGACCTCAACCGCCTGGCGGAGATCGTCGGCGTGGACCGGACGACCATGAACGAGCTCGCCATGAAGGACCGCGCCGATTACGACCGGGGTGCCCTTTCCGGCAAGGAGTACTACGCGCGGGGACTGAGCAAGCTCGGCAAGGTGTTCGACGAGGAAGCCCTCGCAGCCCTCGTGAAGGCGGACCTGGAGAGCTGGGCGAATGTCAATCCCGCCACGGTCGCCCTGATGGATGAAGTCAAGGCGGCCGGCGCGAAAATCGCCATCCTCTCCAACATGCCGCACGAATTCCTGGCCTTGAGCCGCGTGCGCTTTCCGTTCTTCTCGAACTTGGACGCGGGCATATATTCCTGCGAAATCGGCGTGAACAAGCCGGACCGGGCCATCTACGAAGCCCTCCTCACGGCCCTGGACTCGAGAGCGGGCGAAGTCGTGTTCTTCGACGACATCGCGGCGAACGTCTCGGGCGCCCGGGCGCTCGGCATGGAAGCCTTCGTCTGGACGGACGCAGCCTCGGCCCGCGACAGGCTCGTCGCCTTCGGCGTGCTGAGCTAAGGGGATTCGGATGCTCAAGACGATCGTCTTCTTCTTCTTTTTCTGGGTAGGCATGGCGTTTTTCCTGCCGGTCGGGCTTATCGCGTACCTGCTCCGCTTGCTCGGGCTCGGCACCTTCATCAGTCCCGGCCTGTGCGCCATCGCCCGGTTCTGGGCGCGCATGGCTATCCTGGGTGCGGGAGTCAGGCTCAAGGTCGAAGGCGAGGAGAATATCCCGGCCTCAGGCGGCGTCTGCTTCATAGGAAACCATCAAGGCGACTTTGACATCCTCATCGCTCTGGCCCTCATACGGCGTCCCTTCGGCTTCACCGCAAAACGGGAGGCCGCCTACGTGCCCATCGCCGGCATGTGGGTGAAGCTTCTCGGCGGCGTCTTCATCGACCGGGGCAGTCCGCGCAAGTCCTTCCGCGCGATAGAGGCGGGAGCGCGGAAAATGCGCGAGGGCGGGGCGATGATTATTTTCCCTGAAGGCACAAGGAGCAGGGGCCGGGAGATGCTGCCTTTCAAGCCGGGCGCCTTCAAACTCGCGACCATGGCCGGCGCGGCCATAGTGCCGGTCGCGATCGACGGAAGCTGGAAGGTCTGGGAGGAGAGCATGCGGATACGCGGCGCCGACATCGTCGTCCGCTTCGGGAAACCTGTTCCGACCGAAGGCTTGACGATCGAGGCGCGGCGGGCGCTACCCGCGGCGATCAAAGCGGAAATCATGGGAATGGCGAAGCTGCCGGCGGCGGCGGAAGGAAAAGCATAAAAGCCCGGCCGTCGGATCCGGCGCGGCGGGAATCTAACCGGGTCAGGAACGGCCGGCGGGAGCGTAGAGCAGTACGAGTTCCCGATCTTCCCGTTTCAGGCCCTTCAGGGAATGCAGTTCGCTGCGGGAGTCGAGGCTGTCGCTCGCCTTGAACGGCACGAGTCCGGTCCTGGAAAGTGCGCGGTTCACCACCAGCTGATCCTTGCGGGCGAGAGCCTGGAGCCTGCAGGCGAGGTTGATCCCGTAGCCCACGTAATCGCGGTACTTCAGCTGCGAGGCTTCCGCCGAAATTTCGTACTTGAAAAGTTGATCCGCGACGAGGGCTCCGGCGAGGCCGAGACCGGGGAAGGACTTGAAAAGCTCCTCATTGACGAAATCTATATAGGAATCGAAGACGAGCAGCGCCTCGGCGATATTCTCCTCGTTCGTTTCATCCCAGATTACGATCGCCCCGTCGCCCATGAGCTTGTAGTAGGAACAGCCGTAGCCGAACTGGTTGACGCAGGAAAGCAGGTTGGACGTAAAATCCTTGATGAGGCGGAACACGTCCTCTTCCTTGTTCGCGCATAGGAAATCGCTGAAATTGCGTACATCCACGCAGAGCACGAGGGCATTCTGGTGCACTTCTCCCAGATAGACGTCGTCGAAGATGTCCACGGGCATCTTCTTGAGTCCCGCCAGGGCCGACTTGTCCAGCTCTATGCCGCGATCGGCTATCGAGACGAGGCGGCGCTCGCCTCCGAGCACTGAGGAAATAGCCTGGAGCACGAGCTCATCGGTGGGAAACGCGTCCAGGACCCGACGGTCGACGAAAGCGGGCATTTCGGAATCAGGATCCGCGTCGGCGATCACCATGGTCCCGTCGTTTTCGAAGAATACGAGGACGGTATCCCGTTTCCCGTCGGAGACGGCCTCGACAACGACGAGTCTGGTCTTGAAGGACGCTATGCCGACAGGCCCGGAAACCTCTGGATTGTTTTCCATAAAAAGGATTCTACCATAAGTTCACGAGCCGGGCATGAGCGTTCTTCATTTCGTGCGTTCGGCGAAGCTTCCGTCCCGGGTATCCAGCTTGATCTTCGTGCCGATCTCGCAGAAGAGCGGAACGTCGACGACAAGGCCGGTGTCCAGGGTGGCCTTTTTGAAAGCCTTGCCCGTGGTGTCGCCCTTCAGGCCGGGTTCGCAGTACGTGATGGTGCGGTCGACAAGGGTCGGCAGGGTGAGGCCCACGGGCTTGCCGTCGAAGAAAGTGATCTCCAGCACGAAATCGTCGTCGGGAGCGAGGTAGTTGGTATTGTCGCCGACATCTTCCTTGGAAAGCTCGAACTGCTCGTAGGTTTCCTCCTCCATGAAGATGTAGGAGTCGCCGTCGACATAGGACAGCTTGACCTTGTGGAATTCGAGGTCCACCGGCTGGAATTTTTCGTCCGAACCGAAGCCGACGTCCATGGTCTGGCCGGAGACGATGTTCTTGATGCGCAGGCGGTAGACCATGGCGCCCCGGCCGGTCTTGTTGCCGAGCATCCGCTGGACGATCATGGGGTCGTTGCCGTTCATGAAAACGGTACCGGTTCGAAGTTGGGAAGCTGCTAACATAGGAATCCTCACAGAGTGTACTGAACCCGGACCAGATGGGCGGATTTCATTCAAGTTTGCGCGCCGAAACTACGGCGGGATACTATATCCTTTTATTCGATTTCAGTTAAGTACTTCATCAGGTTGGCCGCAAGATCGCCGTTTTGCCTCAATCTCGATGAGAAAATCGCGAAACCCTTCTCCGATTCCGGAGCGCGGCGCAGGACGGGGAGCAGCCGTTCCTCCCCCGTGGCGGCCGGATCGTCGCGGTCCCGGTCGTTGAACGCGAGGTGGAGGGCTTTGATCTCCTTGAAGTCCCCGGTTTCCAGGAAGGGCTGGAGCAGGTCCATCAAGGCGTGGACCTTGACAAGTTGATGCCTGCCGTCCTGGGGATAGGCCTGCCAGAGGAAGGGGCGGCCCGAAAGGCAAGCGCGGGAAAAAGAATCCTCGCCCCGCACGATCGAAAAATCGGCGGCAAGGAGAGCCTCGTCCCAGGTTTCCTGGCTGAGGAAGGGGAGGAAGGCGACCGGGAAAGGCTTGCCGGCGGCGTCCCAGGCGTCCCGGAACGGTTCCTGGCTCTTACCCGCGGCGGCCAGCACGAGGACCGGCTTCTCCGCGCCGAACAGGGCCAGGTCCCGGACGATGCTGGTAAAATCGCGCTCGTAGCTGAATACGGTCACCCAGAAAAGCTGTCCGGTGTCCGCAGGCAGGCCGAGCCACTCCGTCAGGCTTCTTCGGAGAGCCCCACGCTCGGCATGGGGTCCGTCCAGGATGAGCCCGCCGGTTTTTTCGGTGAATCCCGGCATGAAAAGGGCCTTGCGCACCAGGGGCGAGCGGGTCAGCGAGGGCAGGCAATGGTAATCCCCGGCGAAGTCCTCGGCGCTCAGGTATTCAAGGTCCACGATCAGCCGCGGCACGGGATCGGAGGGATCGAAGAGGATGTCCTCCAGCCAACCGGGACGTCCGCAACCGAAGCACTCGATGATGACGCGAGGTCTTTTCCGCCGGAACTCCGCGATCACCCGATCATCGGCAGATGACGCGGTGACCGCGGCAGCGGCCACCGGTCCGTCCCAATGCGCGACGGTCCAGCCGCGATACACCTGGAGGTCGGCGGAAGGATCCAGGCCGGGGGCGAGCCGGGCGAAGGCTCCCAGATCGTCGACGATCAGCCGGAGGCGCGGCGGGTTTCTGAGGGCGGACAGGGCCTTGGCCAGGCGGTAGACCACTCCGATGTCGCCGAAGTTGTCCACGACCCTGCACAGTATGTCGATGTCGGAAAGGGGGAACGGCATTGCGGAAAGATCATCGCGGAAAACGGAGGGTTAGCCAAGGGTGAGGGTGGGGCATGCGGTCACTCACGTGACCGGCGCTGCTGATCTTCAGCGCGGCGGCAAGGATGCCGCCCATGAACTGTTCAGTTTCGCTTCGCGAAACTGAAAAAAAGGATCGGACAGGACGTCCGATCCTTTTATGGGCGCTACAGGACTCGAACCTGTGACATCCTCGGTGTAAACGAGGCGCTCTAACCAACTGAGCCAAGCACCCGGAAGCCGGAAATTAGCATGAAGGGGCGGGCGGAGTCAAGGATGGGGTGGTTCGGGCGCGGGGCCTTGCCCGCCTTCGCGAGCCGCGTTATGCTGGGTTTCCCATGGATAAGCTCATCATCAAGGGTGCGCGCGAGCACAATCTCAAGAACATCGATCTGGAACTGCCCCGGGACAAGCTGATCGTAATTTCGGGTTTGTCGGGTTCGGGGAAGAGTTCGCTGGCCTTCGATACCATTTTCGCGGAGGGACAGAGGCGCTACGTGGAGAGCCTCTCGGCATACGCGCGTCAGTTCCTTGGCCGGATGGACAAACCGGACCTGGATTATATAGAAGGTCTCTCTCCGGCCATTTCCATCGAACAGAAGACCACCCACCGGAATCCGCGTTCGACCGTCGGCACGGTCACCGAAATTTACGACTACTACCGCCTGCTTTACGCCCGGGCGGGGGTGCCCCACTGTCCTTCCTGCGGCAGGGAGATCAGGGAGCAGCCGGTAGACCAGATCATCGATTCAATCATGGCCTGGGGGGAGGGGACCAAGGTCCAGCTCCTGTCTCCCACCGTTCGGGGCAAGAAGGGCGAGCACCAGAAGATCCTTGAGGACGCGCGCAAGCAGGGTTTCGCCCGCGCGAGGATCGACGGGATATTGGTGAGCCTTGACGAGGACGTGAAGCTCGACAAGCAAAAGAAGCATTCCATAGAAATAATCGTGGACCGCCTGGTGATCGGCAAGGAGATGCGCTCGCGCCTGGCGGAATCGGTGGAGACCGCGCTGCAGGCCGCGGACGGCATCATGCTCGTGCTCCGGCAGGGAACGGAGGGGGAAACGGAGCATTTCTTCAGCCAGAAGAATGCCTGCCCGGATTGCGGGATTTCCATTCCCGAGCTCCAGCCCCGGCTCTTTTCGTTCAACAATCCCTACGGAGCCTGCCCGGCCTGCTCCGGCCTGGGCGCCAAGCTCGAATTCGACCCGGATCTCGTGATTCCCGACCGATCGCTGTCCTTCAACGAAGGCGGATGCATTCCTTACAATCCGGATGCCGCCTGGCACCGCAGCCGTTTCGAGAGCCTGGCCAAGCATTTCAAGTTCAGCCTGGACACGGCCTTCGAGGATCTGCCGCGCAAGGTGATGGACGCGATCCTAACGGGTTCCGACGAGGCGATCGACGTCACCTACGAGAACCGGGAAAAGACGGGCAAGTTCGAGTACCGGACCCGCTTCCCCGGAGTGCTTGAGGATCTCAAGCGCCGCTACTTGGAGACCCAGTCCGCGGGCATCAAGGAATGGCTGGAAAAATTCATGAGCACGAAGCCCTGCGATGAATGCGGTGGAAAGCGCCTGAAGCCGGAGGCCCTGGCGGTCACGGTGGGCGGGCGGAACATCTGGGAACTTTCCAGCCTCTCCGTCGCCGATTCGCTTTCCTTCTTCGAGACCGCGGCCTTCAGCGATACGGACAGGCAGATCGCCAAGCAAATTTTCAAGGAGATCGTCGCGCGGCTCGGCTTCATGAAGAATGTGGGGCTGGACTACCTGACCCTGGAGCGGAAGGCGGGCACCCTTTCCGGCGGCGAGGCCCAGCGCATCAGGCTGGCCACCCAGATCGGTTCGAGCCTCGTGGGCGTCCTGTATATACTGGACGAACCGTCCATCGGCTTGCACCAGCGGGACAACCAGCGCCTGATCGACACGCTTCTGTACCTGCGCGATATCGGCAATACGCTCATCGTGGTGGAGCACGACGAGCAGACCCTGCGAACCGCCGACTGGATCGTGGATCTCGGTCCCGGCGCGGGCGTCCACGGTGGCTGGATAGTCGCCCAGGGCACTCCGGCCCAGGTGATGAAGGTGAAGGAGAGCCTGACGGGCCAGTACCTGGCGGGAAAGCTCACCATGGAGACGCCCTCCAGCCGCAGGACGGGAACCGGGAAGAGCCTGGTGCTCCGCGGCGTCACCGAACACAATCTGAAGGGGATCAGCGTCGAGATCCCGCTGGGCGCCTTCACCTGCATCACGGGGGTCTCCGGTTCCGGAAAATCCACGCTGCTGTCGGACGTGCTGTACCCGGCGGTGTTCAACAAGGTCTCCCGTTCCACCCACGCCGAGGGAGCCTACGAATCCCTGGAGGGCGTGGAGAACGTCGACAAGGTCATCAACATCGACCAGAGCCCGATAGGACGCACGCCGAGGTCCAACCCCGCCACTTACGTCGGGGTATTCAGCTCGATCAGGGACCTGTTCGCCACCCTGCCGGACGCCAAGACGCGCGGCTACAAGCCGGGCCGGTTCTCCTTCAACGTGCGCGGAGGCCGCTGCGAAAACTGCCAGGGCGACGGGACCATCAAGATCGAAATGAACTTCCTTCCGGACGTGTACATCATGTGCGACGTCTGCCGCGGCAAGCGCTTCAACACGGAGACCCTGGAAGTCCGCTTCAAAGGCAAGAACATCGCCGACGTGCTGGACATGACGATAGAAGAGGCGGCCGAATTCTTCGGCTACATTCCCCATGTCGCCAAGAAACTGCAGACCCTCCTGTCGGTCGGCCTCGGTTACATCAAGCTCGGCCAATCGGCGCTCACGCTCTCCGGCGGCGAGGCCCAGCGGGTCAAGCTCGCCCTTGAGCTGTCCAAACGTTCAACCGGGAAGACCCTGTACATCCTGGACGAGCCGACGACGGGACTGCATTTCGCCGACGTGAAGCAGCTGATGGAGGTCATCCAGCGGCTGGTGAACACGGGCAACACGGTGGTCATGATCGAACACAACCTCGACGTCATCCTTCAGGCTGACAAGCTGATAGATCTTGGGCCGGAAGGCGGCGACAGGGGAGGGGAACTCGTCGCGACGGGCACGCCCGAAGAAATCGCGGCCTGCCGGGGCTCGCACACCGGCTTCTATATAAAAGAGCTGCTGGACCGCAGGAAATGAGACTTCCGCTTCCGAGCGTACCTATTTCCGTCCTCCTCTGCGCGCTCTCCCTCTGTTCCGCGTCCGCGGCGTTCGCGCAGGAGGCTCCCGCGCCGATTCCCGCTCCGACCCCGGTTCCCGCTCCGACCCCGGCAGCCGAGGCTGAACCGGTTCAGGTCTCCCCCATGGAACTCGACATACGGACTTCGACGCTCCTGGAACTCGCCGCCTGGTGCCGGGAACTGGGCCTCAGCGAGGGAGGTACGAAGAACGAACTCGCCGGAAGGTTGCGGAAGCATTTCCGGTTGCCGGAGCCGGCGGCTTCCCCGGCAACGGCTGCCTCGGAGGGTTCCGCGAGGACGGTGGTGGTGGAATCGGCCCGGAGCACCGAGTATTTCACGCTTGAAGCGGTGGACGAGGAGTATGCCCGGCTCCGCGGTGACGTGGTCGTCACCATGAAGGACGGGGAGTCCACGCACCGGATACGGGCCAAGGAACTGCTGTACAACCGCAGCCGCAACCTGCTCACCGCCACCGGCAATGTCGAGTACGAGAAAACCGGGGGCGAAACGACCGAAACTTTCATCGGCGATTCGATTACCGTGGAAATGGATAACTGGACGGGCGTCTTCCTCGGAGGCGCCTCCGAGCTTTCCAAGAAGTCGGATGCCACCGCTTACCGTTTCTCCGCCTCCATGATCTCCCGCGCGGCCGAGGATGTTACCGTGCTGACGGACGCGACGGTCAAGACCGCGTCCGCGGAGGAACCGTATTGGTCGCTTTCCGCCTCCAAGATCTGGCTCCTGCCCGGTTCCGAATGGGCCATCCTGAACGCTGTGCTCAAGATCGGCGAAGTACCGATGCTGTACATTCCCTTCTTCTATTTGCCGGGGGATGAATTGGTGTTCCACCCGGTGCTCGGCTACCGATCGCGGGAAGGTTCCTTCGTGCAGACGACCACGTACCTGATCGGCCGGCCCAAGGCGGCCGCCTCGGGTCAGAGCTCCATTATGAAGGTGCTCGCCAAGGACGAGAACGAGGAGCGCAAACTCGAGGGCATCTTCCTCAGAGGTACGGGAAAAAGGACGACCGCCGATACGGGCGCGAGCCTGTCTCTGCTCTTCGACGCGTACGCGAACCTGGGCTATCACCTCGGGGTCAATGCGGCTTTTCCCAAAAAAGGCATCCTCGGAAAGACGGACCTGTCCGTCGGCCTCGGCGTGACGCGTAATGTGATGCAGCTGGCATCCGGCGATTATTCGCCCTTCGATCCGGAAACGGGGGAGAGCGTCTGGAATGAGGCCCGCCTGTTTTCGGCCCCGGTGCCGTTCCGGTACCGGATGAAGGCTGCGGGTTCCCTCGCGCTGGGCAAGTCGAACCTCACATGGTCCTTCCCCTTCTATTCGGATCCCTTCGTCGATCAGGATTTCCTGAACCGGTCCGAGAACATGGACTGGTTCAACATGATGAAGGATCCCTCGGCAGGCGCGAGCGCCACCACGACGATAGCCGCACTCGGCAGCTACGAATGGCGCGTCTCCTCCTCCAACCTATCCGGCGACTTGAAGGCCCTTTCCCCCTTCGTCAAGACCGCTTCCATTTCCAGTATGTACAGCGCGTTGACCTTCAGCACCCGGACAGACTCGGAGCAGGATTCTTCGTCCCCTTCCCGCACATTCTTCTATCCGAACAAGCTCACCCTGCTTTCGGCGAGCGCATCGGTTGCGGGGGTACCGTTTTCGCTCGGTTCCGGAGCTGCCGCGGAAAAACCGGCCGCCGCGAAGAAAGAGATAGCCGAATCCGAAAAGCCGACCGCCATGCCCGGAGAGGCGAGATCTCCATGGACGAAGGACGAAACCGCGGCTACCACCGATGAAACTGCGACGGCGGATGACGGCCTGCGGCCTCCAGCCATCGTCCGCCGCTCGCCGACGCCGGCGGGCGCGGGCGATCCTGGCTTCGAGATCAGCTATTCGCTGAGCCCGAGCGCCTCTTCCGACCTCGTATTCAATTCGAACTCCAGCACGCATTACTGGAAGAATATGATGGACGTCGCCTGGGACGACCATTCGTCCCTGCTTTCCGCGACGAAACTGACGGGAAGCCTCAGCGCCAAGGCATCAAGCGCGATGAATCTGGCATCCCTCGCGGTGACGCTGTCCGGAAACGGAGCCTGGCAGGAATATTCTTACATGAACGAGGACGCTACGGAATTCGATACGCCGACCAAGCGCCTCGCAGCGGACCTGCGCAACTACAAATCCACCTTCTTCACCACGAGCGCCGACGCGGGCCTGACGATCAAACCGTTCCCGTCCGTATCGGCCCTGTCGGCTTCCAGCTTCAAATATTCCGTGAAAGG
Source organism: Treponema sp. (assembly GCA_003527485.1). Lineage (GTDB taxonomy): Bacteria > Spirochaetota > Spirochaetia > Treponematales > Breznakiellaceae > UBA12037. Next base: position 14,865 of record DPXI01000013.1, read on the forward strand.
ACTGGTAGCCAAATCCGTGTTCGAAGGGGACGCCGCCGATCCTTCCTATAGCGTCGAGTACGGTGCGTGGGAAAAGGACAGCCTGACGTCCCACCAGATCTCGGCCAGCCTCGCGGCCTCGGTACGTGAACAGAGCCAGACCCTGACGCTTTCGGCGGACCTGCCCCCCCTGGATTCGTCGGCGTCCGCGGCGGCGAGTTTGAAGATCTGGCGGACGACGACATCGGGTAGCGGCAAGGTCACCGATCTGGATTCCAACCCCCAGTTCCAGCCGGTTACGCTCACCGAGTCGGTCGACCTCGGGACCGGACGCAGCGCCTCCTCCAGCTTCACCTACAACCCGGAGCTGGAAGATTTCACCTCGGCCGTCGCGTCCCTGAACCTCGGCGCATTCACGGCCTCCCTGAATGCCGCGCGCGCGAACCGTTACGATCTGATCGAATCCCAGGGCTGGGTGCTCGTCCAGGATACCGAAGCGCTACGCGCCAAGACCCTTTCGATGAACTACAAGCTCAAAGGTGATTCGAATCTCGACGACAAGGGACGGTTCAAGGTCTCCCTGGATTCCTCGGCGAGCGTCGCTTTCGATTTCCTCCGCTTCACCCAGTCGTCTTTCAACTCTTCCATAACGGCCGGATGCAAAATCAACGATTTCCTGGATCTTTCCATAACAACGCGTTCCCAGAACGCGGTAATATTCCGATACCTCCAGGATATTCACGGCTTGGAGCTTCCCGTGGAAATTCCCGGTGAAAAGAACCCCCTTATCGACCTGGCCAACTCCTTCGCCTTCTTCGACGATGAGCTGCGCAAATCATCCGGCTTCAAGCTCAAGAGTTTCGACCTTGCCGCCACCCACTATTTGGGCGACTGGAACGCCAAGCTCAACTTTTCCCTGAAACCCTTTCTGGACATGCAATACAAGAAGAACGGCGTGACCGTCCCGACCTACCGTTTTCTGGATGAGATCAGTTTCCTGGTCCAATGGGTCCCCATAACCGAGTTCAAGACGGAAATCAAGAAGGATAAGGACGGATTCGTCTACAAATGAGGGAGGCGCGCGGAGAACGGCCTCACTTGACGCTCCCATCCGCCGACTATACACTTTTGCCCGTGAGGTCTACTTGGATTCCTGCTTGATCATCGTCCTCGACAATCACGACGTGCTGGCCGGCGTTTGCGGCGCGAACGACGAGAATCTCCGGGCGCTTGAAGACGCGCTGGATTGCCGAATTGCGGTACGCGGGAACGAGCTTTCCCTGAATAGCGAGAACGAGGGAGTACGCGCCCGTTTCAAGTCCGTGCTCGACACCCTCATCGCATCGGTTTCCCGGGGCGATTCCCTTTCCACCGATTTCGTCAGGGCGGTCGTCGACGGTTCCGGCGAAGAAGGGGGGTACGGAGCGGGTTCAAGGGAAGATCCTTTCAAGGAAGCCGCCATCCTCATCCCCCGCGGCTACGGACGGGTATTGCCCCGCAGCCTCAACCAGGCGCGCTACATAATCGGCATGCGCAGCACCGACATCGTATTCTGCGCCGGACCCGCCGGAACGGGCAAGACATATCTGGCGGTGGCCGAAGCCCTGCGCGAGGTGCTCTCCAAGAAGAGGCGCAAGCTCGTGCTCACCCGGCCGGTCGTGGAAGCCGGCGAGAGCCTCGGGTTCCTGCCGGGCGACCTTGCCCAAAAGATCAATCCCTATCTGAGGCCTTTGTACGACGCGATGGAGGCCCTGGTGCCCTTCGAGACGATCCGTCGGATGGAAGAGAGCGGCCTGATCGAAATCGCGCCCCTGGCCTATATGCGCGGCCGCAGTTTGAATGATTGCGTGGTGATCCTGGATGAAGCCCAGAACACCACCAAGGAGCAGATGAAGATGTTCCTCACCCGTATCGGAGAGGGTTCCAAGGCGATAGTGACCGGAGACGCGACCCAGGTCGATCTGCCGAAACGATCGGAATCCGGCCTGCTGCATGCGCTACGCGTCCTTTCGGGCGTGCCCGGCCTCCACTTTTCTTATCTCAATACCGCCGACGTGGTACGCAATCCCCTCATCAAACACATCATCGAAGCTTATGAACGCGAAAAGGATTGACCGTCTCCGGGCCGCTGCGCCTATCGCTTCTTTTCTCGGGAGATTCAGGCCGGGTCCGACTGCCGCGATCCTGGCCTGTTTCGTCGTCTCCGCGATCGTGGCCGGGGCGCCTTCGCTCTCCCCTACGGGAACACCCGACGACAGCGGCTTTGAAGTGGGAGAGCCGGCGGACCGTGACGTCATAGCGCGTCGTACCGTGATTTTTATCGACGAGGACGCGACGCGGCTCCGGCGGGAAGCCCAGGAACGCTTGGTTCCGGCGGTATTCCGTTATTCGGCGACTGCGGCCAAGGAAAGCCTGGACTCCTTCGCCGCCTTTTCCGCCCGTGCCCGGGAGCTCTTTGAGGAACGCGTATCCGCGGACGCCTTCCGATTCGCCATCCAGGCGGATTTCCCCGGTGCGTTCCAGAAGGACTCGATGGACGCTCTTTACCGCAATCCGGGACGGACCCGCTTGCTTGACGACCTTGAATCCGTCCTCAGGATCGTAATTTCCACGGGAATCGTCGCCCTGCCGGAAGGGGGCCTGGACGGCTTCAACCCGGACGCGATCGAGGTCGTTCGCAAGAACGGCGGCGGTTCCGAACGGGAACGCGTTTCCATCGCCTCCTTGGCCGTTTCCTCCACCATTTCCGCCAAGATCGCCGCCATGGTGAAATCCGGATCGTATCCCGCCGCACTGGATTCCCTGGCTTCCGCCGTTCTCTCCCAATTCGCGAATGAGAACATCTTCTATTCCGCCGAGGATAGCGTCCGCCGCCTCGAGGCTGCCCGCTCCAGCGTCGAACCGGTCATGAAGCGCATCGAAAAAGGCGAAAGCGTCGTGCGCAAGGGCTTTATCGTGTCCAAGACCGACTTCGCCGCGCTCCGGGCCATGGGCGGTTTCGCGGACCGCGACGAGGGAGCGAGCTACGTCGGCAAGCTGATCCTCCTGGCGCTCTCGTTCGCCTTGATGATATTCCTCGCCGGACCGCGGGTCGTCGGCCGCTTGCTCCAGCCGTCGGAAGTCTACCTGATAGCGGCGGCGTCCTCCGCTTACCTGATCGGCGCCGCCTTCGCGTCCGGCCTTGAAGTGCCCGTCGCCGCATTCCCTTCGGCCGTTTTCCTGCCGACCGCCCTTCTCGTCATGTTGCCGGCCGTCCTCATGGGACCCCGTGTCGCCGCGGCGCTTTCCATCTGCCTCCCGCTCGCCGCTTTCGTTGTTAATTCCTTCGACGCGTCGTCGTTCTTCTTCGCCCTCGCCTCGGGAGCGGCCGGCGCCTTCGTGCTGCAGGGAGCGGAGCGGCGGATGGACCTCGTTAGGGCAGGCGCCATCGTCGCGGCGGCCCAGCTCGTCGCGGCGGCCGGTATCCTGCTCGCCCTCCGTTCGGACGCATCCGTTTTCCCGAGCATTCTTTTCTGGTCCGCATTCAACGGCTTCGCCAGCGGCATGACCGTGCTCGGCCTGTTGCCCTTGCTGGAACAGGCACTTAACGCGGCCACGCCCTTCCGCCTGATCGAACTCTCCGACCTCAATTCTCCCATGCTCAAGCGGCTTCTGACCATCGCGCCGGGAACCTACAGCCATTCGGTGACGGTCGCCAATCTGGCGGAATCCGCTTGCCGCGAGATCGGGGCCAACTCCCTGCTCGCGCGGGTGGGCGCCTACTACCACGACATCGGCAAGATGGACCAGCCCGAATATTTCATCGAAAACCAGGCCGCCTACAACAAGCACGACGACCTGGCGCCGCGACTCTCGGCGACCGTCATCCGCAGCCATGTGAAGATCGGCATGGAAAAAGCGAGGCGCATGGGGCTTCCGCTGGAGGTGGTGGACATAATCGCCGAGCACCACGGCAATTCGGTGATAAGCTGGTTCTACAACGAAGCCCTCAAGCGGGAAGACCAGGTCAAGGCCGACGACTTCTCCTATCCCGGATCTCCGCCGCGGTCCAAGGAATCGGCCGTGGTCATGCTCGCTGATTCGGTGGAGGCCGCCGTCCGGTCCATGAAGAAACCGACTATGAGCAGGCTCGATAAATTCGTACAGGAGCTCATCATGTCGAAATTCGAGCAGGGCCAGCTCTCGGAATCCGAACTAACCTTCAAGGATCTCGAGGCCATCAAGAATTCCTTCGTCCGGGTGCTCGCGGGTCATTACCATTCCCGGATCGAATATCCGAAGGCTCGGGAGGCGGTCGGTTGAACAGGATAGAAGTCGCGGTCGAAGGGATCGAAGAACCCGCCTGGATCTCCGCATTCATCGCCTTCGCCGGGAAAGTGCTGGTTCGCCTCGGCCGGGACGGCTGGGACCTTTCCTTCCTCCTCTGCGACGACGCGACGATGAAGAGCCTGAACTCGCAGTACAGGTCCAAGGACGAGAGCACGGACGTGCTTTCATTCGCGCTCGGCGAAACGGTCAGGGACGAAGAATTCGGCGATCGATGGGTTGCGGGCGACATCGCGATCTCGCTGGACATGCTCGCCGGGAACGCCGAGTACTTCGGCGTCTCGCAAGATGAAGAGTTGCGCAGACTCGCCCTTCACGGTATCCTGCATCTGGACGGTAACGACCATGAGGACAACGATCCTGAACGGCCGATGCTCCGTCTGCAAGAGGAGATAATGGCTGAATTGACGGGGGAGCGTATCCTTCCATGAGCGTAAGAACCATAATAAATAAATTCCTCGGAAGCCGGCAATCCGAATTCGAAGAGGGCTATGAAGAGCTCAACGTCGAAAAACGGGACATGATCCGCGGCATCGTTGAGCTTTCCGAGACCGTCGTGAAAGAAGTGATGGTCCCCCGAATCGACACCGTTTTCCTCTCGGTGGACGCCGCGCACGATGAGCTTCTGGAACGCATCGCGGAAAGCGGCCACTCCCGTTTTCCCGTCTACAAGGACACCATCGACAATGTGGTGGGGGTCCTGTACGTGAAGGACCTGCTGCGGCATCTCGCGCGCGGCCAGGACTTCGAGATAGCGGCCCTCGCGCGGAAGCCCTATTTCGTGCCGGAGTCCAAAAGGATAGACGAGCTGCTCCGCGAACTCCAGCGGAGGCGCGTCCATATCGCCGTCGCGGTGGACGAATACGGCGGCGTTTCCGGCATAGTCTGCATGGAAGACATCATCGAGGAAATCGTCGGCGACATCCAGGACGAATTCGACAACGAAAGGGAGGATATCCTGCAGATCGGCGACGGAGTCTACCTCTGCGACGCGCGGGTGAACCTGGACGATCTGTCGGAAGAGCTTTCCCTCGAATTGCCGACCGATGATTTCGATACCCTGGGCGGTTTCGTCTTCGACCTGTTCGGCAAGATTCCGGTCAAATACGAGAAATCCAGCTTCGGAGGCCATGATTTCATTATCCAGGATATGGAAGGCCACAAGATCAACACGGTCAAGATAGTACTGAAGAGGGAAGAGGCGGTATGAGCTTTCGCGGTTTGCGGCGCCCGCTCTTGCGCCCGCTCGCGCGATCCGCCTTGACCGTCGCCTGCGCCGCGGTTCTTGCGTTGATCGCCGCGCCCGCGGTCCCGGCCGCGAACGGTCCTTCGACCGCGNNGGTCCTTCGACCGCGAACGGTCCCTCGACCGCGGCTTTCGCCTCCTACGAACTCGGCCGGACGGCGATGCTCGTGGAGGACTGGTACGGGGCCGCCGAACATTTCCTGGAAGCCCTGAGGGTCAATCCATCCTACGTGGAATGCGTCTCTTCCTTGGCGGAATGCTATTATTCGCTCGGCGAATTCGACCAGGCCCTCTCCTGGGCCAGGAAAGCCCGTTCGCTTTCCCGGGGGAGCACGGCGTTCGCGAACCTTGAAGCCTTCATCCGTACCGCGATGGGAGATCTCGCGGGAGCGGACGCGATCATCCGTGAAGTCCTCTCCATCGAACCGAACAACCGCGAAGCATCGTTCGCCGCGGCGGAACTCGACATCGCGCGCGGCAGGGCGGGGGACGCCGCCGTCCGCTATCGGGAAGCCGCCCGACGCTATCCCGACGACCGCCGCGCCCTGCTCTCGCTTGCCCTCGTGCTCGGGTCCCTGGGCGACGAGGAGGGGGCGCGTTCCTACGCGGAGAGGGCCGTGGCGCTCCATGCGGACGACCACCGGGTGCTCTTCTACGCCGCCTATCTGGACTCGGCCGCCGGGCGCCTGGATTCGGCCGCGAAACGACTTGAAGCGGCCCTTTCGCTCAAAGGCGATTTCGCGGTCGCGCGGTCCCTGCTGGCGACGGTCAGGTACCGCAGGGGAGAATGGGAAGAGGCCGCGCGCCTGGCCGACGCCGCCATCGCTGCGGACAGGTCCGACGTCTCCGCCTGGTACCTGAAAGGCCTCGCACTGGAGCGCCAGAAAAAGTATCCGGAAGCCAGGGCCGTGCTTGCGGGAGCCGTGGCCGTGGACGGCGAAGACGAGTTCGCCCGCGCCACCCTTGAGAACCTCATCGTCGCCACGACCCGGACCGAGGCTCCCGAGCGGGCCCGCTGGGCCAAATACCACTTTGACCGCGCGCGTGATTTCCTTTCCCGGAACCTGTCCGACCAGGCCATTTACGAATACCGCCGCGGTCTCCGCCTTGACCCCTACGCGAAAGAGCGTGCAGCCTACGCCGAAATCATGAGGACGCTGGGATATCCGGCCAAGCAGCTCGCCGAGCTCCGCTTCATGCAGGAGCTGGGGAAGGCCGACCGGGCCATCAACGATGCAGTGGAGACCTACGATTCCCTGCTCGCCGACGCCCTGCACCGCCGCTGGGACGTGGATCCGGTCACGCTTCCCTCCCGGCATTGGAATATCGCCGTCGTTTCGATCGCCTCTCAATCCGCGGCGATCCATGCGGATTCGGGCAGAGTGGCGGCCGGCCTCGTCAAGGACCTCCTCGTCCATGACGGCAACATCTCCGTCATCGACATAGGCATCCCGCAACCGGGTTTTTCCGCCGCCTTCCGCGCTGCGCGTGAAGCGGGAGCCGATTATTTCCTGGCGGTGTCGGCGGCGGAAAGCGAGCGCGACCTCTCGTTGCACGCCCGCCTGTATGTCGCGCGTACAGGGTCCGACGCCGCCGAATACGCGGCCTTCCGTACGGGCAGCGATCGGCTGCGCAACTCCGCGCGCCGCATCGTCGACCAACTGAGCGTCTCGCTTCCGTTCCGATCCACGCTCGTGGCGCGGAAGGCAGGGGTCGGCCTTATGGACAAGGGCAAGATCGACGGAGTAAAAGCCGAGACCGTCTACGAGATAATCAGGAAGGGAGCCGCCGCGCCGCTGCCGGAGGGCATCGGCCTGTCGTATACCCGCAACGACGTGGTGGGGACTTTCACGACGACCGAAACGGACGAATCGATTTCGGCGGGCGCGCTCGCCAGGATCGGCTTCTTCGACCGCATCGCGGCAGGCGACGAGATCGTGGCCCTTCCGGTCAAAGCCGGAATGGCCAAGGACGGCTCGGTCCAGGCGGCGCAGGCGGCGCAGGCGGACGGAAAACCGGAAGAGCCCGTTCTTGATCCTGAATTGCGCTATCTGCTCAGGACTCTCCGCTAGCGGCGAGCTCGCCGAGAATCGCGTCTATCCATTCGCGCGTGTCGGCCGCGAAGGTCGTCTGGGCCAATAGGAATTCGAAAAGAGCTTCCCTTTTTTTCCCGCTGAAATAATACGATTGTCCGAGATAAAAGCGCGCGCGGGCTTCCGATGCTTCGGTCCTCGTCAGGGAAAGGAAGCGGGAGAATTGGGACACCGCGTCTTCCCAATGACGGGCCGCGAAAGGGCCCTGCACGATCGATCGCAGCGCGTATTCCTCTCCGCCGACCGGCGCTTCCAGATCCAAGGGAAAGGCGCGGGGTTTTTTCGGGACGATTCTTTTTTCCCTCGTGCGGGCCGAAATGGCCGCGACCGCCTTCTCGGCGTCGCTGCTCAATCCTTCGGAAACGGCGGTCCGCCAGAGTGCCGAAACGGCCGTTCCGCTGATGGCCTCCATGGAAATGAAAGGAAGGGGCATGGAACGTATGTTCGCGGGCGGTCCCGGCAGCCCGATACGGTAACGCCCCGCCGCTATCTCCACCGGACGCTGCGTGGCGTTTTTCCCCGGGGTGACCACGACTGTACCCGACTTCAGCTCGTTCTCCCCCACCAGCGCGTAGAAATAGCCGATACCGGGAACAGGATAGTCTATGAAAGGCGAAGCCGCGGACGTCGCCTGGACGATTACGGCATCCAGAAGGTCCGACAGGGCCGCGATCGGGGAGGCGCTCCGGTAAAGGAGCGCCGTCCTGTCCTTCATGTCCGGCGCGAAAGAGATGACCACCGCGTCTCCCTGAACCTTCGCGGTAATGCTTTCGAACTTCGTCATGGCGGAAATTACCGGTTCCGCCCGAACTAGGGGCGCTATGGGAAGGGTCGCCGTTTCAAGCGCTACGGGGGCACCGGTGGCATTTCCGAAAGGCAGGACGATGTCGTAGCGCGTGCCCGCCTCATCCGTCGCGGCGATGAAGTAATGCCATGGTCCTCGGGACGGCGGCTTGTCTATATAGGACTCCGCTCCGTACGGAACCTCGGCCAGAGGAACGGCGTCGGCGGCGAGCGAGGCCGAAAACGCGCCGGTCTGCCTGAAAATGGCAACGAATCCTCGCGCGTCCGGGGAATCGAGCCAGGAAAGCTTGACGAGGTCGCCTTTCACCGCGACTCGGATGCGCGACACGAAGGGGGCGAATACCTTGTCTTCCTCGGCTCGTGCGGGAAGGGGCGCCAGGATCGATATTGCGGCGAGGGCCGCGGCAAGGAATACGGCGGGTCGTTCCATATACCTATAGTATTCGGCTAAAACCGCTTCCGTCCAGAGTGGTTTGACAGAGACCGCCCTTTACCGTACTCTGTCCCCATGTTCGTGTCCGTCATCCTCGATCCGGGATCGGAGGAACGCGCCAAGGAGCTATCGGAACTTCTCGCGCGATACGGCTTCGAGAAAGTGCAGCGCGGCCTCTGGGAATCGGCGATCATCGCTCCGCCTTCGCTCGACAGGCTCAAACGGGATCTTGATCGCGCGACCGACGCCTACGATCGCATCCGCATTTTCCAGTTTCCCGTGGACGGAACGCTCGTCGTCTCCGGCCTCCGCGACAAGAAGTGGCGCAGGCTCGTTGCCCGCGCCCCGTCCAAATGAACCAAGACCTCAGCAGGAGAAGCAGTCATGCTCGTATCTGAATTGGGAAATCGAGTCCAGGAACTCAAGGCAAGAATAAACGATACCTGGAGGCGGCTTTGACCCCGCTTCCTTCGAAAAGAAAATAGCCGAGCTGGAAGCCCGATCCGCCGCCGGCGATTTCTGGAACGATCCTTCGGCCGCCGAAAAGACGATGACCGCGCTGAAAACGCTGAAAGCCCGTTACGAGCCCTGGAAGGCGCTTGAATTCGAGATCGACGATCTTGCCCTCCTGCACGAAATGGCCCTGGCCGAGAACGATGAGAGCCAGGCCGCCGAGATCGAAAAGATCCTTGCCGACCTCTCGGCGCGTTACGAGAAGCAGAACATACTGGAACTCATGTCCGGCGAAGTGGACCGGAACGGCTGCTTCCTGAATATTCATTCCGGCGCGGGCGGCACCGAATCCTGCGATTGGGCCCAGATGCTCCTGCGAATGTACGTCCGCTGGGCGGAACGCCGCGGCTTCTCCGTGGAGATCGCCGACATCCTGGAAGCCGAAGGCGGCATAAAATCGGCGACCGTCCAGATCGAGGGGGAATTCGCTTTCGGCTACCTCAAGGGAGAATCGGGAGTCCACCGGCTCGTGCGCATCAGCCCCTTCGACGCGGCCGCAAGACGCCATACCTCCTTCGCCTCAGCCTATGCCTTTCCCATCCTTGACGATTCCATCGAGGTGGATATCCGGCCGGAGGATCTTCGCGTGGACACCTACCGTTCGGGAGGCGCCGGCGGACAGCACGTCAACAAAACCGACAGCGCCGTGCGCTTTACCCACCTTCCCACCGGCATCGTAGTCGCTTGCCAATCCGAGCGGAGCCAGATCAAGAACCGGGCTACCGCGATGAGCATACTCAAGGCCCGCCTATACGAACACTACCGTGAGGAGAAGGAAAAGGCCAACGAGAGGTTCGCCCAGGAAAAGAAGGACATCTCCTGGGGAAACCAGATCCGTTCCTATGTTTTCCAGCCCTACACTATGGTGAAGGACGCCCGCACAAAGCATGAAACGGGAAACATCCAGGCAGTCATGGACGGAGAAATCGACCCCTTCATCGAGGAGTACCTCCGCTACTCCTGGAAAGCATCCCGGAAGAGCTAGTCCGGTGTACCGCCTGTCCCGAACGGCGATCGCGGCCGCGATATTCGCGATGGCGTTCCCGGCTGCCCACGCCTTCGGGGCGCGCGAAACGGCATCGCCCGCAGCGGAATCGGTCGACTGGACCGTCGGCATCGCCTCCCTCTCCCGAACGGACGATTCGCCGTCCCTCGCCGTGCTGGCCGACCTCGTCGGCGGGCGTCTGGCGCGCTCGGTCAGCGAGGTCGGTTCGCGAGAGCGCACGGAGGAAGAGCTCGCGATCATGCTGAAAGCCCGGTCGACGGAAAAGTTGCGCTTGGCCGGCAAGAATTTGTCCGCGAAGCGCGCGGCCAGGGACGCTCTTTTTTTCCAGGGTTATCCCGGCTGGAAGTACGGCAAGGAACTCTCCAAGGCCGATGGGTCCGTCGCCGCGGCCGTGAAGGAATTGTCGGCGATACGTGAAAAACCGCCGGCCTTCCTAGCCGCTTCGAAGATAGCCCTTTCGAAGGACAATGAGGACGGCCGGTTTCTTCCCGTCGTCGCCGAAGGGAAAGAATCGGAAATCTGCTCCGCGAAGAAACTGGATGTCCTGCTCTACGGATCGATAGAGCCGTTCTACGGACGGCACCTCGTTTCCCTGAGCCTGTACGACGACGGTCTTGGCTCGGTCGTCTTCCGCGACGAGAGCGTCTTTTCCCCCGAAAACCGTGAAGAGGCCTTGAACGAACTGGTTTCGCGCCTGAAGGCTTTCGTCTCCGGACTTCAGCCGTCCGCTTTCAGGATCGCCGTCGTTCCGGAGGATGCCGAGATCGTCGTGGACGGCAAGTACGCGGGCAAGGGAACGGCCGCGGTCGCGGAACGCAAACCGGCCGAGGATATCCCCATCGAACTGAACGCGACCGGGTATGAAAGCGCGGCCGCCAAAGTGAGCTTCAGGAGCGGGGAATTGCTTGAGATCGAAGCGGAATTGAAACCCATCCTGACGACGACGCTCGCGGTGGCGGCGCTGGATCCTGACGGCGGATCCGGGGAAGCCGTTGAGGCGGCGGGCGCATCCGTGCGGGTCGGCGCGTTGTACGCAGGCGCCGCGCCCTTGTCGGTCCAAGTTCCGCGGGGGCCGCTGTCGTACTTTTCCGTCAAGGACGAACGGGGCCGCACCGGTTCGGTTGTCGCGGAAAGCCTGGCCGACGCCTCCATCGGCGTGACGCTGCTTGAGCCGCCTTCGGCCGGCGCCAAGCCGGTAGCCGACGCGCGGAAAAGCTTCTACGGCGCCTTCGGCCGGTTCTCCGTCGCCCTTCCGGTCGCCTTCTTCGCCTCGGGAATCGCCGATTCCTACGAAAAAAGCCTGCCCGAAGAGTCGGTTTCTTACTATCCTTCGATGTCGACTTCGGCGATCACGGCGCGGACGGTATCCACAGTGGCTTGGATCACCGCGGGGGCTTTCCTCGCTGATTCGGCCTACCGCCTCGTCCGATACCTCTCCGCTTCATCCCGGCGCGCGACGGCCTTGTCGCACGGCAAATAAACCAGACCCAAGGACGGTGCAGGTGGCAAGCAAGGGTTTCGCCCAAAAGATACGTTCCCTGTTCGCGTCCGCTCCGCTCGCGAACGACGGTTTTTACGACGAGCTGTCGGACAGCCTCGTGGAGGGGGACCTCGGAGCCTCCGAGGCCTTCGCCCTGGTCGAGGAATTGCGCGCTTCGTGCGGAAAGGACAAAATTTCGCGTCCGGAGGAGGTCGAAGCGCGGCTCGCTTCGCTGCTCTCATCCCGCCTCCTGTCCTGGGAGACCGTGCCGTTGCAGGGGAAATTGACCGTCGTGCTCCTGCTCGGGGTCAACGGAGTCGGGAAAACCACAACGGCGGCCAAGCTCTGCGACTGGTACTCAAGGAACCACGGACGCGCTCCGCTGCTCGCCGCCGCGGACACCTTCCGCGCGGCGGCCATAGATCAGTTGAAGATCCACGGAGAACGGCTCGGAGTGCCGGTGGTCGCGCACAAGCACGGCGGCGATCCGGCCGCGGTCGTATACGACGCCATCGAAGCCGCCCGTTCCCGCGGTTGCGATCTCGTGGTGGCGGACACGGCGGGCCGGATGCATACGAAGACGGGCCTTGTGGAAGAGCTGAAAAAGATAGACCGTGTAGTCGCCGCCAAGGCAGCGGATGCCGAATACCTGAAGTTCATCGTGCTCGACGCGACAACGGGACGCAACGCCCTGGCGCAGGCGGAAACCTTCCATTCCGCGGTCTCGTTGGACGCCGCCATCCTCACCAAATACGATTCGAGCGCGCGGGGAGGCATCGCGTTTTCGCTCGCGAGCGTGCTTTCCCTGCCTACGGCCTTCGTATGCGCCGGGGAATCGTATGCGGACATACGGCCCTTCGCCGCGGTCAAATATGCGCGGGAATTTGTCCGCCTGGAGTAGGAGGCTGCCGCCCGCGGCCGTCCTCCTGATCCTGGCCTTCCCCGCGGCAGTCTTAGGTGCCGAATGGTATGCATCCGACGCGGCGGGTCTGGCACTGGAAACCGTCGCCCGTTCGCGTGCCCTCAGGCTGGATCATGCCCTCTCGGTGGAAACGCTCGGGAGCACCGAGGCTCCGCCGGAAGTCGTCGGATACATCGCGGAAGGCGGTCGTGTCGAACAAAGGACGCTCTGGGAGAAAGGCAAGGAAACGCGCCGCAGCCTTGCCGCATGGGACAGGAGGAAGGTCTTGCGGCTGGAGGAAAGGACGGACGAATCCGGACGCATATCACGGGAACGCTACGATGCCGAAGGGCGCCTCTCGGAGGAATCCACGCTGGAGGGGGACGGCTCGGGAACCGCCACCCGCTATCGTTACGAGGGGGCGGTGCTTGCCTCCGCGGAATCGGTTGCGTTCGTGCTCCCGGCCTCCGCGGAGAAGTCTGAACCAACGGCCGAATCCACTGCCGAAGCTCCGGCCGAATCCCCTGCAGAATCCCCGGCCGTGTCGCCCCCCGGCGTCCCGGAGGAGCTGTTTCTCTGGAAGGATACCTACCGCTACGGCCGCTCGGGAGCATTGCTTTCGGTCGAACGGAGCTCCTCCGAAGGAGAGGCGCAGGGTTCCGCTCTTTTCGTCTCGCGCCGCGGAGCTCCGCTCCTGCTTGAAACCCGCTCCCCGGATGGCTACGCGGTCCGGACGCGGTTCGATGCATGGGGGCGGCCGATAGAGAATGCATCCATAGATTCCGAGGGCGCGGTCATCGGCGCGGTCGATACAACCTCATACGAGGCGGACGCCGACAAGGGTGGTCCGGCTGTGAGAAGCAGGACTGAAGGCGAGATCATCGTTGAAACGCAGTTGGACGGAAAGGGCCGGGTCGTCTCGGAAACGCGGAAGGCGAAGGACGGCACCCTGATCGAAGAATTGACGAACGCCTGGAAGGGAGACCGGCTCGCTTCCGTCGAACGGAAGCTGGCGGGGACCATCCGCCTGACCGAATACGAGTACGATGCCGCGGGAGACCGCAGCGCCGAACGGGACTTCAGGAACGGTACGCTCGAACGCAAGCTGAACAGGGAAGGGGATACCGAGGTTGAAGAGTTGTTCGCGGGCGGCAAGCTGGTGATGCGCGCTACATGGACGGGCGGCATGAAAACCAAGGAAGAGCGCGTGCGCGGAGAAGCCAGATGACAGGAATTCCTGCCGCGAAACCTCCGCGCGGGCGAGCCGGCTTGCGGTCCGGTACGCGGTCCGGCTTGCGGTCCGGCTTGCGGACTCTGGCCTGGATTCCCTTCACCGCCCTTCGCTATCTCGCCGTGCGCCGAAGGGATAAATCCACTCCTTCCTCCCTGCTTGCCGTACTCGGGATCGCGACCGGCGTCATGTCGCTGACCATCGTCCTTTCGGTGATGAACGGATTCCAGCTCGGATTCATCGAAAGCATCCTGGAGATATCTTCCTATCACGTACGGGTTGAAGGGTCGGACTCCCCGGTTCCCGACGAAGGACTCGTGAGGGAATTGTCGGCGTTGCCCGGAACGGCTTCCGTGGTTCCCTTCCTGGACGTTCAGACCATAATCCGCGGCGGCAAGAGGAGCCAAGCCGGATGCCTGCTCCGCGGGCTGCCTCCGGAAGTAAGGGAGCTGGATCCCGGTTTCTCCGCGCAGCTTGAAATCGAGACGGGTTCCTTCGATCTCGTCGGAAAGCGTTCCGTCGTACTCGGGGCCGAACTCGCCCGCAACATCGGCGCGGGGGTGGGGGATACCGTCGTATTCCTCGCATTCGCGGGGAACGCGCTGGATTCCCTTTCGCCCGAGGACGCCGCTTTCACCGTCACCGGGACCTTCCGCTCGGGTTTCTACGAATACGATCTCGGGTGGGCCTTCACCTCCCTGGCCGACGCTTCCGATCTGTACGGAGAGCCGGTGCCCTGGGCCTACGGAGTCAAACTGCGCGACCGCTGGAGGGACGAGGCCGCTGTCGCGGCGATGGGACGCGCGACGGGCGCGCGGAACTTGCGGGCGACGTCCTGGCGGGTATACAACAGGGCCTTCTTCGGCGCCCTGAGGACCGAAAAACTGGTCATGTTCGGCCTCGTGGCCCTCATCTTCGTCGTGGTCGCGCTAAACATCTTCCAGGCGCAGCGCCGTTCGGTGCTGGAGCGCCGCGACGAGATCGGCCTCCTGAGGGCGGTCGGAGCTTCGCCTTTCGCGGTCCGTCTCGTTTTCGTGATTGACGGGCTGGCGATCGGCTTGGCGGGCGCGACCGCCGGTATGATACCGGGCCTCGCCGTCGCGAGCGATATTTCCCTGTTTTTTTCCGCGATCGAATTCGTCGCGAACTCCTTTATATCCGCCGGAAACTTCGTCACCGGCTTGGCCGCTGGCGGTGCCGTCCGCGGCACGGAATCTTTCCGTATCTTTTCGCCCGCCGTCTTCTATATCAGGGAAATTCCGAGCCGGGTCGTTCCGCTCGAAGCGGCGGCCATCTATGCCTTCGGATTCCTATCCGCGACGGCCGCGTCCTGGCTCGCTTCGGGGAGGGCCTCCCGCGTACGGCCCGCGGAGGTCCTTCGAGATGAGTGATACTTTGGTACGCGTAGCGGAGCTTTTCAAGACTTTCCCCTCGGGCTCCGAGGAGCTGACCATACTCCGGGGTCTGAGCCTGGACATCGAAAAGGGCTCCTCCCTTTCGATCCGCGGAGAGAGCGGCAGCGGGAAAAGCACGCTGCTGAACATCCTGGGCGGCCTCGACCGCGCGAGCTCGGGGAGCGTGGACGTCGGGGGCCAGCACCTGGAAACGATGAACGAGAAAGCGCTCACTTCCTACCGCAGCCGCTTCATCGGGTTCGTCTTCCAATTCCATTACCTCCTGAAGGACTTCACAGCCCTGGAGAACGTGATGCTGCCCGCTTTCGTCGCGGGAATCCCGCGGAAGGTCGCCACCGAGCGCGCCCGCCGGCTTCTGGCCGACGTCCGCCTTTCGGACCGCGCCTCCCATTATCCCTCCCAGCTTTCCGGAGGGGAGCGCCAGAGGGTCGCCGTGGCCCGCGCCCTCGTGAACGAACCCGAACTGGTGCTGGCCGACGAGCCGACGGGCAACCTGGATCCGGCGAACAGCGCCATCGTCGCGGAACTGCTG
This sequence comes from Treponema sp., assembly GCA_003527485.1. GTDB lineage: Bacteria > Spirochaetota > Spirochaetia > Treponematales > Breznakiellaceae > UBA12037. The sequence continues at coordinate 30,823 of DPXI01000013.1, forward strand.
TTCGCGACGGTTGGCCGGTACGGAAAGACCCTGGTCGTCGTCACCCACGACGAACGCCTGGCCGCCCGCGCGAGCGCGGAGCGGGTGCTGGAGGCGGGTTCCTTCGCATGACGGTCTCATCCAGCCTTTTCGTCGCATCCCGTTACCTGCTCGGTAGGGGCAAGGAGGGCGGGCGCTACCTGCGCGGAGCGGCCCTGGGCATCGCCCTGAGCCTCGTGCCGATCGTGGTGACCTTGACGGTCGCCGACGGGATGATCCGCGGGATAACCGACCGTTACCTTGAACTAGGCACCGGCCACCTGCAGGTATACGGACGCTTGGCGGCTTCGGACGTGGCCGGGCAAGCGGAAACCGCGGCCGGCGTGCCTTCCGTGATCGGCGCCTGGCCGGAACGCCAGGGCCTCGGCATCGCCGTCTCGTCCGCGGGGAAAGCGGGCGCGACGGTGCGGGCCGTCAGCCCCGCCTTCCTTTCGGACCCGGGAACGCGCCGATTCCTGCGGGTTGTGGAGGGAGAAGCCGCGTTCTCCGCTCCGGACGATGCGCTCGTCGGCGAGGAGCTCGCAAGGAAGATCGGGGCCCGTGTCGGAGAAAAGGCGCGGTTGCTGTCTTCCCGCAATTCGGCCGACGGCCGCGCAGTCCCCCGCCTGTCGACCTTCACGGTCCGCGGCATCATCTCCTCGGGATACCGTGAACTGGACTCGCTCTGGTTCATGATCCCCTGGGAAGCGGGACTGCGCTCCCTCGGCGCCGATTCGTCCCGGTCCTTCCTCACGGTCAAGATCGCCGATCCATACGGCGGCGCCGCGGAGGCGGCCTCAGCCCTCGAGTCCGTCCTCGGGGATGATTATTCCGCCTATACTTGGGAAGAGCTGCAAAGCTCCCAGTACGCTTCCTACCGTTCCACGCGCCGGCTCCTGCTCCTCGTCATGGCCCTCGTCGTGCTCGTAGCCGCGGTGAACGTGTCTTCGGCGACATCCATGCTCGTCGTGGAGCGAAGGAGGGACATCGCGGTCCTGAAGGGCTTCGGCGCGAGCCCTGCGGGGACCACCGGAATCTTCGTATCCGGCGCGCTTATGGCCGGACTGGCCGGTTCCATCCTGGGTATCGCGGCAGGCCTTGCGGTCGCATACAATGTCAACGCCTTGATTACCGGTGCGGAAGGTTTGCTGGGCGCCTTCGCCCGCTTGGGATCCTTCCTGTCCGGCAGTCCGTCGGCGAACGCTCCCCGTCTTCTGGATCCGGCTTACTATCTGGAACGGATTCCGGTTATAGTCGATGGACGCGCTCTGGTGGCGATCGGGTCCCTCACCGTCGTCTGTTCGGCCGTCGCAGCGTGGATTCCCGCGCGCAGGGCGGGAAAACTGGTGCCCGGAGAAATTTTCCGCAAATACTGAGGTCCCGCGATGAAATGCGATCTGTGCGGTCGGCGCGACGCCGTAGTCTACGTAAAGCGAGTCGTACTCGGCGCGGAGAAGGAAGCGAGGCTCTGCGCCGAATGCGCCGCGAATATCGAACCTGACCGGACGGACGGCGACGTCTCCCGGGCACTATCACGGCTCGTCGACGGCGTCGCGGGCAGGCACACCGGCACCGCGTCGTCCTCCTCCGGTTCTCCGGGTTACGGAAACGGGGACCGGCGTTGCCCCCGCTGCGGTTCCGGGCTGGAGGAAATGCTGAAAAAGGGAGAGGCCGGCTGCTCGGCGTGCTGGAAAGCATTCGGTACCGAGTTCGAAGTCCTGCGCTCCCGGGCGAGCGGCGAAAGAACGAAGACCGTACGCACCTGGCAGGGAAGGCTCCCCCAAATCCTCGCGGCCAGGCGGGCCGCCCTCGCGGAAATCGCGGGGACCCGGTTGCGGTTGCAGGCGGCGGTGGACGCCGAAGATTACGAGACGGCCGCCCGTTGCCGCGACAGGCTCCGCGAACTGGAATCGGAAACGCCCGATGCGTGAACCCTATTCCTTTCCATCGGATTGGCTGCGAGGCGGCGCCGACCGCGACGTCGCGGTATACTCCGAAGCCCGCCTCTCCCGCGTCCTCGACGATGCCCTCTTCCCCGGCCGTTCATCCCTCAGCGAGGCGCGCGAAACGAGGGACCGCATCGTGCGGGCTCTTTCCCTCCGGTGCGCCGACCTGTCGGTCGTTCTCCTGGATGAGGCCGACGGAGCGGAGATCCGGGCGGCGGAAGAGGCCGGATGGATCGAGCTGGACGCCGCCGACGGACAGGCGACGGCCATGGCTTTCGGCGATGGCGGAAGAACCTGTTTCGTCATCAACGACAGGGATCATCTGCGGATCTCCTGCCGAGCGGCCGGGGCCTCCGCCGCGCAGGCGTACGCGCGCGCCCGCGCTTGGGACGAGGCCTTGGAAGGGACGCTTCCCTTCGCCGCGGATTTGCGTAGCGGGTATCTCGGCGCGTCGATTGCCGACGCCGGCTCCACGTTTTCCATCCGCTCGCTTGCATTCATACCGGGCATCATCGCTGCGGGAGTCTTCGAGCGCGTTTCCAAGGGCCTCCTGGCCTCCGGGATCGAACCCCGCGTACGCGCGGAGGAGGGGGACCTGCCGCCGTCCCCTTTCCTGGAACTCGTCGCCCGCTGCCCCGCCTTCTCCGCGGAAGAGGAATTCATCGAATCATTCTCATCTTCTGCGCGCAACCTGGCCGAAGGCGAGCGGCTCACGCGCGCGCGCCTGGCCGCGTCGCGGAGGATCGTCCTGGAGGATGCCGCCGGACGGGCGGCAGCCCTGTTATCCGCCGCCCGCCTGCTTTCCGAAACAGAGGCCGTACACCTGCTGGCGGAGATGCGGGCCGGCCTCGCGTACGGTTTATTCGCTCCGCTCGGCGACGGGGATGACGACCCCTACGCCGCGGTCGATTCGCTCTCCGCCCGGATCGGAGGGGGAATGGTGCGCCTTGCCGCTCTCGCGCGGGGCGACCCGACCGATCGCGAGTCCCTTGACGCGCAACGGGCCGCCCTTGTACGCGCGGACTCTCCGCGCTACCATATAGTTTGAGGGGGACATCCACTGTGTTCAAGGGCCTGACGCAACGAGCTCAACGCATCCTCACGGTTTCCTCCCAGGAGGAAGCGAGGCGCAATCGCGCCGACCAGCTTCTGCCCGAACATATCGTAGTCGCCATCCTGAAGGACGGCATGGGTGTCGCGTGCAAAGCGCTCGGCTCCCTCAAGATCGATATCGATGATTTCAAAGCCGAACTGGAAAAGGAAGATACTCGCCGGAAAGGCGGGATCATTTTCGGCGACGTTCCGCCTTCGCGGAGAGCCCGGACCATGCTGGAGGCTGCGGCCGAAGAGGCCCGCGTCCTCGGGCATGAATATGTGGGAACCGAACATCTGCTGGTGGCGGCCGCACGCGAGGAGGGCGCCTCGACGGGACGTTATCTTTCCCGCTTTTCACTGGACGCGGACTCCCTGCGCGACGCATCCCTCGCGATCGTAGGCGATGCGGATAAGGTCGATGAAGGATCGAAGCCGAACGGCGGGAAAGAAAAGGCTGCTCTCCCGTTCCGTGAGGACCCGGGCGAAGACGAGCTGTCAGCGCGGGGCGGTACCGCCCGGAGCGAGACGCCGACCGCATCGAAGACTCCACTGCTGGACGAATTTTCCCGTGACCTCACCGCCCTCGCGCGGGCGGACAAGATCGATCCGGTAATCGGCCGGGAACGCGAGATCCAGCGGGTCATCCGCATCCTCGCCCGACGCACCAAGAACAATCCCATCCTGGTCGGCGAACCGGGCGTAGGCAAAACCGCGGTCGTGGAAGGACTCGCCCGCCTCGCGGTGGGGGACGGCGCTCCCGAAATACTCTCCGGCAAACGGGTCATGACCCTCGATATCGCCTCCGTAGTAGCCGGCACCAAGTACCGGGGCGAGTTCGAGGAACGCCTGAAGAAGATCATGAAAGAGATCCATCAGGCCGGGAACGTGATCCTTTTCATCGACGAGATCCACACGATCATCGGAGCCGGCGGTGCCGAAGGTACGATAGACGCCTCAAACATGCTCAAGCCGGCCCTCTCCCGGGGCGAGATCCAGTGCATCGGCGCGACGACGCTTGCCGAATTCCGCAAGCATTTCGAAAAGGACGCGGCCCTCGAACGCCGGTTCCAGGCCGTGCTTATCGAAGAACCGACCCTGGAGGAGACCATCCGCATCCTGCGCGGAGTGCGGGGACGCTATGAGGACCACCACCGCGTGATCTACTCCGACGCGGCGGTGGAGGCCTCCGCCCGGCTCGCGCAACGCTACATTTCCGGACGCTTCATGCCCGATAAGGCTATCGACCTTCTGGACGAGGCCGGCGCCAAGCGCAAGCTGGAATCCGACAAAAGGCCGGCGGAACTGGCGGAGATCGAAACGGAAATCCGGCGCCTCACTCAGGAAAAGACCGCCTTGGTTTCTTCCCAGGACTATGAACGTGCCGCCGAAGTCCGCGACGAGGTTCGCACGCTCCGCGGTCGGCTGGAGATCGCGAAGGAAGCCTGGGAGCGATCATCGCGCGATGAACGCTCGCCCGTCGACGAATCCGTCATCCGGGAAGTGGTCGCGGAGATCACCGGCATCCCGCTCGCGCGCCTGGAGGAAGGCGAATCCTTGCGCCTCCTGAAGATCGAGGAAGAACTCCATCGCGCCGTCGTCGGCCAGGACGCCGCCGTACAGGTCATCGCCTCCGCCATCCGGCGTTCCCGGGCCGGGGTTTCTTCCGCGAAGCGGCCTCAGGGCTCCTTCATCTTCCTGGGCCCGACAGGCGTCGGAAAAACCCTGCTCGCCAAGAGGCTCGCGGAGTACCTGTTCGGCAACGAGGAAGCCCTCGTGCGCATCGACATGTCCGATTACATGGAAAAGCACAACGCGTCGCGCCTCGTGGGCGCCCCCCCCGGCTATGTCGGCTATGACGAAGGCGGAGCGCTCACCGAGAAGATCCGGCGAAATCCCTACCGGGTCATCCTGTTCGACGAGATCGAAAAGGCCCATCACGACGTCTTCAACCTCCTCTTGCAGGTGTTGGAGGAGGGCGAGCTCAAGGACAACCTCGGCCATACCGTCAGCTTCCGGAACGCCGTCCTCATCATGACCAGCAACGCCGGCGCCCGTGAAATCTCCCGCGATTCGCGCCTCGGCTTGAATTCAGGGACCGGTATCATGGACGCGGAGGAAATACGCAGCGCGGCGCTGAGCGAACTCAAACGGCTGTTCAATCCCGAATTCATCAACCGCGTCGACGATATCGTCGTGTTCCATGCCTTGGACAAGACCCAAATCGGCGCCGTCCTTGACATCCAGCTCGCCGAGCTTTCCGTACGGCTCGCCGAAAAGGGTTTCCGCCTGGAGGCGAAGGCCGCCGCCCGGGAATTGCTCATCGAGAAGGGCTGGGATCCAAAGTACGGCGCCCGACCGATGCGCCGCGCCATTCAGCGGGAGCTGGAAGATCCGATCGCCCTGCTCATGCTGGAGAAGGAACGAGCTCCCGGCTCCTGTTTCGCGGCGGAAGGAAAGGACGGAAAGATAGTCGTGACGGTTCGCGCTCCCCGATCCTCCGGCCCCTCTCCTCGGGCGGGAAAGAAAAAAGCGGGCAAGGTTCCGATCGGCGCGAAGGCCCTTGACGGGCACGAATTGAAGGCCGGTACGACCAACGCCGACGGAGAGCTCGTCTTCGGACGTTCCTGATTCCGGTAACCCAATACTTCAGCGGAGGAAATCCATGATCCGTCTTCCCGTCGCGGGCGGCAGCGCCTTCTATGAACTCTCGCCCTCCAAGATCGTCTGCATCGGGCTCAATTACCGTGAACACGTGAAGGAAAGCAAAGTCTTCGACAACAAACAGCGCGAAGTTCCGACGGAACCCGTGCTCTTCGCAAAGACGCCGAACGTACTGATCGGGACGGGAGAAACCATCGTCATACCCGCCTTCCTCGCGGATTATGCCTTCCCCGAACCGCGGGTGGACCACGAGGCGGAGCTCGCCGTCGTGATCTCCCGCCGGTGCAAGAACGTCGCCGAAAAAGACGCGCTGTCATTTGTGCTCGGTTATACCTGTTTCAACGATGTGAGCCAGCGTAACGTTCAGAAGTCCGATACGTCAGGATGGTTCCGGGGGAAATCCTTCGATACGTTCGGCCCTGTCGGCCCCGTCCTCGTGCCCGCGGACAGACTGCGCGATCCGCAAGCCCTGTCCATCTCCTGCAGGGTGAACGGCGTAGTGAAACAGTCGTCCTCGACTTCCGCGATGATTTTTTCGGTAGCCAGGCTAATCTCCTTCATTTCGAAGAACATGACGCTCGAAGCGGGAGACCTGATCTGCACCGGGACGCCGAGCGGGGTGAGTCCGATCAAGCACGGTGACCGCGTCGAAGTGGAAATAGAAGGTATCGGAATTCTCACGAATGACGTGACGGAAGAAGCCGCTCGATGACGCTCTCCGCCTTCGGCGAAAAATTCACGGGATGCTCGGGGGAGGCAATCCCGAACGCATCCCCGAGATGGACGAGGTCAGGATGATCGCCGAGGAAGCGCGGCGGGAATACGGGAGGAACGGACGGTGAGCGAGGCGGAAAACCATTTCAGAAAATTCAGGAAGGGAATCATCGGGATCGATGCGACGATGGAAGGCGCTCTCGGCAGAGTGCCCCTCGTTTACGCCGACTGGATAGCCTCGGGCCGTCAGTACGGGCCCATCGAGGAACGCCTACATGCTTCCGTGTATCCCTGGGTCGCGAACACCCATTCGGAGTCGAGCGCCCTGGGCGCGGGAATGACCGCTGCGTACCGCAAGTCCCACGCCGTTATCCGCGAGCGGGTCGGCGGCAGGGATTCGGATATCGTAATCACCACCGGCTCCGGTATGACGGGAGTGGTGAACAAGCTCCAGCGCATCCTCGGGTTGCGCGTCCCCGAACGCGCCCGGTCCCTTTGTGTCGACATTGCCGAAAAGGACAGGCCGGTCGTCTTCCTCACCCACATGGAGCACCATTCCAATCACACCAGCTGGATAGAAACGATCGCCGACGTCGTGGTTCTGGAGCCCGACGACAGGCTCCGCGTGGATCCCGAAGAATTGCGCCGCCAGCTGGTCCGATACGCGGATCGTCCGCTGAAGATCGGCTCGTTTTCCGCGGGTTCCAACGTCACCGGCGTCAGGCCTCCCTTCCGCGAACTCGCCCGCCTCATGCATGAGGCCGGCGGGCTCGCATTCGTGGACTTCGCCGCATCGGCTCCCTACGATCCGATCGCGATGAACCCGGCGGGGGACGAGGCGGGCAGGCTTGACGCCGTGTTCTTCAGCCCGCACAAATTCCTCGGCGGCCCGGGCTCCCCGGGCGTGCTGGTGTTCGATTCGTCCATCTACGAGAATTCCATACCCGACGATCCGGGCGGCGGCACCGTTTCGTGGACGAACCGCTGGGGCGAGCGAAGCTACGTGAGCGATATCGAAGCGCGCGAGGACGGCGGAACTCCTGCCTTCCTCGGTTCCATCCGGGCCGCGCTCGCGCTGGAGCTGAAGGCGGTCATGGGCGAGCGCGCGATGCGCGAACGTGAGGAGGAGCTTCTCGCCCTCGTCTTCGACCGATTGTCCATGATAGACGGCCTGCGTATCCTGGCTGCAGGGGAGAGGGAACGCCTTGGAGTCGTTTCCTTCTTCATCGAAAGCCTGCACTTCAACCTCGTCGTCCGGCTCCTGTCGGACCGCTGGGGGATACAAGTGCGCGGAGGCTGTTCCTGCGCGGGAACCTACGGCCACTATCTCCTGCACGTGGACAGGGCACGATCACACTCCATCGCCTGCAGCATCGATTCAGGGGACCTGAGCGACAAGCCCGGCTGGGTACGCCTGTCCCTCCATCCGACCATGAGCGATGACGAGGCCGACTACATACTGCGGGCCATAGACGAGGTAGCGAGGAAAGGGTCCGATTGGGCGGATGATTATCGCTTCGATCGAAGGCGGGGAGAGTACGTCCGCATCGACGGCCGCGATTTCTCGCCCGTCGATACGGATTCCCTCTTCAAAATTGGATAGCGGAAGAAAGCGTGCAGAATTTCCGCTATTTTCGTTAAGTATAGGCAGCGAGAAACGAGATCCGTACCCGGATCCCGTTTCTCGAAGAGAGTTCCGTAGGAACTCTCAGATGACAGTGCCGGGATATAGGACGGCGTTCTTCGGGATGACGATCACCCCGTCGACTATGTGGTAATTGCCGAAGTCCCCGTCCTTCCGCTCCAGGTCGTCGATGCCGACACGGCAGCCCTCGCCGATGCGGGCGTTCTTGTCGATGATCGCTCCTTTTGCGATCGAGCCTTTGCCGATGCCGATGTCCGGGATGCGCTTCTCGAGGTTTTGCGCCCTTTGGACATCGGATTCGTAATAGTCGGCGCCCATGCACACGATCCCGTTCAGGCTCGCCCCCGATTCGATGATCGTCCGGATGCCGACGATGGAATTGGAGATGGAGGCGTTGGTGATGATGCAGCCTTCGCCGGCTATCGACTGGTTCATGTTGCTGAAATTCATCTTGGACGGGGGCAGATTGCGCATGTGGGTATAAATCGGCGCCGTCTCGTCATAGAAGTCGAAACGGGGAGTGACGCTCGTGAGGTCCAGGTTCGCCTCGTAGAAGCTCTTGATCGTCCCGATGTCTTCCCAGTAGCCGTTGAAAGTGTAGGCGTTGACCTTCATCGTCCCGATCGCGGCGGGGATTATTTCCTTCCCGAAGTCGGTGAACTCGTTGTTCAGGCATTCTTCCATCGCGGCCGCGTCGAAGACGTAGATACCCATGGAGGCGAGGAAGTCCTTGCCCTTGGAACGCCGGTCGTTCTGCATCTCCGAGGGAATTTTGAAGTCGGCAATATCCTTGGTCGGACCCGGCTTTTCCATAAATTGCGTTATCTCGTTCTTCTTGTTCGCCTTCAGGATGCCGAGGTCGTTCGCGTCCTCGCGCGTGACTGCGGTGCAGGCGACCGTTATCGCGGCTCCGGACTCCACATGCTTCCTGTACATGTCCGCGATATCCATGCGGTACAGCTGGTCTCCGGAAAGGATGATGTAATGCGATGGATTCTGGGTGCGGAAATGGAGGAAATTCTTGCGGACGGCGTCCGCGGTCCCCTCGTACCAGCCGGAATGCTCGAAGGTCTGTTCGGCAGCGAGGATCTCGACGAAACCTTTGGAAAAGGAATCGAAAAAGTAGGTGTGGGCAAGGTGCATGTGCAGGGAAGCGGAATTGAACTGCGTCAGGATATAGATCTGTCGGAATCCGGAATTGATGCAATTGGAGATGGGAATATCGACCAGGCGATACTTTCCGCCGAAGGGAACCGCGGGTTTCGCTCGCGCTTGGGTGAGCGGAAACAACCGCGTTCCTTTCCCTCCACCGAGTACGATCGATAGCACTTTCGTCATTTTGTTCCTCCTAAAGCCGCTGTCCTCGAGCTCTCGCGGCTCGTCGCTGCGCGCCCGTCGGGAGCGTCGAACTCAGTATAGGATGCCTTCCGCAATAAGTCGATGGATCGCTAATGGAAAGTCTTCCGCATGAGCCCCTTTTCCGATCTTTGGCCGCACGCTACAATCCGCGTCCATGGACTCCGTCGAAACGTTGGACCGCATACTCTCGGACCCGGCCTTTTCGCCCTTCATCGTCGAATCCCGGGTCGTTCCCGCTACGGAGGGCACCTACGCGCCTTTCCCCGTGGACCTGGACGCGCGGCTCTCCGACGCGCTCAGGTCCAGGGGCATAGATCGGCTGTATTCCCACCAGGCGGCCGTCTGGGCCGAGGTCCGCGCGGGCCGGAACGCGGTGGTGGTCACGCCCACCGCTTCGGGCAAAACCCTCTGCTACAACCTTCCCTGCGTCCAGGCCTTGCTGGAAAGCGGGACCGCGCGCGCGCTATACCTTTTCCCGACCAAGGCTCTTTCCCAGGACCAGCAGGCCGAGCTCAACGAACTCGCGCTTGGAGGGTCCCTTCCTGTCAAGATCTGCACCTACGACGGAGACACCCCCGATTCGCTGCGGACGGCAGCCCGCGACAGCGGCCGCATCATAGTTTCCAATCCGGACATGCTCCACGCCGGCGTCCTGCCGAACCATCCCAAATGGATAAAATTCTTTTCCAACCTGCGCTACGTGGTCGTGGATGAAGCCCACTCCTACCGAGGCGTTTTCGGGAGCCATGTCGCCAACGTGCTCAGGAGGCTGAAACGGATAGCGGCATTCTACGGTTCTCATCCCGTCTTCATCCTCTGCTCCGCGACCATCGGCAATCCCAAGGAACTCGCCGAGCGCCTGATAGAGGCGGAGGTATCCCTTGTCGGCGACAGCGGAGCGCCGCGCGCGGAAAAACGCATCGTCCTTTACAACCCGCCCTTGGTGGACGCCGTCCAGGGAATCAGGCGGAGCGTGATGACGGAGAGCCAGCGCTGGGCCTTGGCCTTCCTGAAGGCGGGCGTGAAGACCATCCTGTTCGCCCATTCCCGCGTCCGCACGGAGGTGGTGGCTTCCTATATCAATGAGGCGCTCGCGAACGTATTTACGGAAAACTCCCGGATCCGCGTGGAAGCGTACCGCGGCGGGTTGCTGCCGAACGAGCGGCGGGAGATCGAAAAGGGACTCCGCGACGGCTCGGTGCGCGGCGTCGTCTCGACGAACGCGCTCGAGCTCGGCATCGACATCGGCGGTCTTGACGCCGCGGTGGTCGCGGGCTTCCCCGGTTCCTTCAACTCGTTCTGGCAGCAGGCGGGCCGGGCGGGGCGCAGGGGCGGCGTTTCCGTCGCGGTCTTCGTCGCGTCCTCCTCGCCTCTGGACCAGTTCGTCGTCCGAAACCCCGACTGGTTCTTCGCGCGCCCTTCCGAGGAGGCGCGCCTGGATCCCGACAATCCCTACGTCCTGGCGGACCACGCGAAATGCGCAGCCTTCGAGCTTCCGTTCTCCGAAGGCGAGCGTTTCGGAGGAGACATCGCGAGCGTGCTCGACTTCCTGGAGGAGGAAGGCGTGTTGCGGAGGACCCAGGGGCGCTGGTTCTGGGCCGACCGGTCGTACCCGGCTGAAGGCATCAGCCTGCGCTCTGCCACCACCGACAACGTGGTGATAGTGGACGCGACGAAGGGGAGGAACCGGGTTATCGGTGAGATGGACCGGCCGAGCGCCAAGGAACTCGTGTTCGAAAACGCGGTCTACATCCACCGCGGAAGGCAATACCTGGTGAAAACCCTGGACATCCAGAACCGGCGCTGCATCGTGGAAGAGGCGGACGTCAACTACTTCACCGACGCGCTCGTGAAGACCGATATAAAGCCCCTCTCCGAAGACGAGGCCTTTGAATACTTCGCCTCCGACGGCAGGCTTTCGGCCCGTGCCGTCCTCGGAGATGTCCTCGTCCGGTCGCAGGTCGCCAAATTCAAGAAAATCCGTTTCCATACCCACGAGAATATCGGCTACGGGGAGATCGACCTGCCGGAGGAGGAGACCCAGACCCGCGCCATCGTCTTCCTGTTTCCCCGCGAGTCTTCCGCCGGAGCCCTGCTCGGCGCCGGAAGCGAGGAGGAGACCGCGGCGGCCCTTTCCGGGTTCGCGAGCCTCGCCAAGCGCATCGTCCCGATGTTCCTGCTCTGCGACAGCCGCGACATCGGAGTTTCTGCCCGCTCGCGTGACCCCCATTTCGGGATGCCCGCCGTCTACGTCTACGACAAGTATCCGGGGGGCACGGGACTTTCGGAAGCCCTGGCGCGCAGGGCGGGAGAACTTTTCGCCGCCGCCGCGGCTTCGATCGCTTCCTGTCCCTGCGGATCGGGCTGCCCCTCCTGCGTCGGAGCGGAGGCGGAGACCGCCGGGATGGACACATCGGCGGCGAAAAAGACCGCGGGTAACGCGAAGGCCGTCGCCTCCGCCTTGCTCGGAGCGCTGGCATGAGCGGAAGCCGCGCTCCGCTATGTGGGGCGGGCGGATTCGTGATCGGCGAGAATGTGAACAATGAACCCGACATTAGGCGGGTTCCTTCCGGAACCCTTATGAATTGTGGACGTAAAGCGCGTGCTGGAGCCATCCTGAACGCAGGCTGTGCAGCTTCACTATAATGCCCGTGACAGGGAGAGAGGAAATATCCGGCCTGGCCGGAAAAATAATGAGGCACTAAATAGAGTGCGAAGGGGAATGGGAATGAAAAGGAATGCGCTGTTGGGGCTTGTGGTGTTGTTCGCGGGATGCGCGACGACGAATGTCGTCCAGAAGAGCGGGGCAGTGTCGCCCCTGGGTGTCGTGGCGATTACTTCGGCCCATGACATCGGGTGGTACGGCGAGCAGAAGAAATCTGGCGGCCTTTTAGGAAACATCATCGAGAAGGCGGTGGACAAGAAGACGGGAGAGAATGCGGAGCAGCTCATCGTCGATATCGAAAAGAGGTTGCGGGACACGCTGGCGATGAAAGGCGTGAATGTGATCGAACCTTCCAAGATCCAGGGTTCCGATGCGTACCAGAAGGCGAAGGCGGACAAATTGCTCTCGAGCGGGGGGGTGATCACGCCTTCCGGCTACAAAATCGTGAATGCGCAGAACAAGGATCTGATGGTGCAGCTCGCGAAGTCGGCGGGGCTGAAGAGCGGCCTGTACGCGGGCATCGCGTTCGACAAGATGATGGATACGGGCGTCGAGAAGAATGGGACCGCGGCCGCGGCGGTGACGCTGAACGTGATCCTCGTCGACGAGAAAGGAAAAGCGGTGCTCCAGAAGTCCTTCTTCGGGAAGAGTACCAAGACCTTCGCGATCGTGGGAGGAGTGTATAAACCGTCCGACTTGATGTCTCTTTTCCCGGAAGCGGCCGACGCCGCGTGCCGGAAGTTCGCGGATTCGTTCACCGAATAAGGATTCCACGGATTGTGGCGCAAGGCGGCATTCTTTCCGCCTTGCGCCATCTTTATGCCACAGTGTCCCCCCATCCTCATTTGTTTCCCGGCGTGCTTCCTGCCTACCGCGTTTCTGAACGGCGCTCCCTGGACGGAATACGGTTCCGCGCTGTCCTTCGCGGAGGAGGGGGGCTACGCGGTCCTGTACCGCGCCCGCGCCTGCGCCAGCGACCGCGGGGGAATGAGAGCCCGGTCGGGTCTTGGTCGATTTCCGTCGACCTCCTCGACCTGGTTGCGTCGGCGCGCGCCGCGACCCAGGCGGGCCTCGGCCTCGTCTACCTCTCGTCGATAGGCGACAAATGATGCCGATCGCTTTCGCGCGCCGACCTGCGCGCACTTGTCGTCATCCCGACATACGCGCTACGCTGAAGGAATGGCGAAAAGCAATCTTGCGGCGCGGCTCGCCCGGATCCGCACGGAAACGCCTCGAGCCGAACGCTCCGACGCGGTCGTACGACCGTCTTCGCTGGTCTCTTTCGCCCCTTCCGCGATGGATTTTTCCGCCGGCTGGGCCGCGCCTTCTCCTCTGGTGAGGAGTCGGGTGGTCCCATCGTCGCGGCCGATCCCCGGCGCCCCTTTCCTGTCCCCCGCCCTGGGGTTGCTCTGTCCGCTTTCGGCAGACGCTTTTCCGGAGGGGTCTCCCCTGGATTCCCGGCGACTCCTCTTCTTCGACCTGGAGACCACGGGACTCTCCGGAGGAGCGGGCACCGTCGCCTTCCTTGCGGCCTTCGGCAGGATACGCTCCGATTCCGGCACGCCGTTCCTCGAGATCACACAGCACCTGTTGCTGGATTATCCGGGCGAGGGCGAATTTATCGATCTGGTCCTTTCCGTGTTCGCCGCCGACCCTCTTCCGCCCGTGCTGGTGAGCTACAACGGGAAAAGTTTCGATACGCAACTGCTCCGTTCGCGCTGTCTCATGAACGGACGGAAGCCTCCGGCGCTTCCGCATCTGGATCTTGTGCACGGAAGCCGCAGGCTATGGACGCGGATGTTGCCTTCCTGCTCCCTCGCGGAGGTCGAAAGAGGCATTCTCGGCATCGACAGGGGCCAGGACCTCGGCGGTGCCGAAGCTCCCGACGCCTGGTTCGATTTCCTTAAGCATGGAGAAACCGGCAGGCTCATCGCCATCTGCGAGCACAACCTGCGTGACCTTGAAGGATTGGCGACCCTGCTTTTCCGCATGGAATCGATCGCGGGCGATCCTCTGCGGGCGGCCGCCGCCGGCGAGGCCGACGCGGAAGGTCTGGCGCTGCGCTGGATCGCCGCCCTGAGGGCGGGGAGGGCGGAAGCGGACGGAACCGCCGCACGTAACCTGCTGGAGCTCGCCGCCGAAGGCGGTTCGCCCCGTTGCGCCTGGGCCCTGGCGCTCACGCTCGCTCGCGAGGGGAACGCCGAACGCGCCGCGGAGCTTGTACGGACCGTGGCCGAGGCGAAAGAAGGAACGGCAGCCGCGGGGCTCCGCGTGGCCGCGTGCCGGCGTCTCGCGCGGGATGCCGCGCGCAGGTCGCGGGACTACGAGGCCGCTTGCGGATGGATAGCGCGCGCGCTGGCCATCGCCGGAGAAGGATCGCCCCTGGCGGACGGTCTCAGGCGCGCAGCCTTGCTCTACGGGCGCAACGGAAAAACGCGCGAGTAGCGGACGCCGACGGTAATGTCGGCACCCTGGTGGGTAAGGAAATTTTCCGTAAAGAACAATTGCAGGCGATCGCGTTCTCCGCTGCGGACCAGACCGAAGACCAGATCGGTCTGGGGCAACGAAAGGCGGTCGATCTCCGTGAAGAAACCGTGGGCCAGCGATCCGGAGATGACGCGTGTCTTGAAATTCAATTGACCGACCAGGGACCAGGGCGATCGTGGACGGAACTCGGCGGCCAGGAGGGCGACGGCGAAGGGGTAGGGTTCCGCCGACGAGGGCAGGACGACCTCTCCGGGAATGGTAGCGCCCGCCTGCGCGTACCATGAGAAGGGGCCGTCGGAATGAAAGTCCGCAAGCAGTCCAAGGGCAAAATCCGGATAGCCCGAACTGACGATCTCATATCCGGAAAGAGCGCCCGTCGGCAGTTTTACGGCGGCAGCCGCCGATACGAAGTATCCGCCCCCTCGTGATATTTCCTTCTTCAGCCACAAGTCGCTGTCCCCGAGCGCCAGCAGCTCGCCTGCCTGCCTCAGCGGAACACCGTTATTATTGTCTATATCGATGAATACCTGAGAATTTTCAATCTGTTCCCGTCCGCCGTTCGGGAATCCGAACAAGCCATGGAATGCCTCAATACCGCCGTCCAGGAAACCGCCGTAATAGTACAGCAGGCGTGTCCTGAAACCAGCTTCCCAACCTTGCGGGAAAGCGTAGCTCGACTCCAATTCGATCGTCAGGTTTTCGAAATCTTCGATGGTGCCGTAGGTTTCCACCTCGTCGACGACCCTGCGAAACACGCCGATATCGTTCGTGAGGTACTGCGTGACCGAAACGCCCAGCGTCCCTTCCTCGTCATTCCGCGCCGGAAGGGCCGGCATTTGAAGGTACAGCAAATAGGGAAGAAAGATGCTCGTGGCGTACAGCGGCCCCGCATCCCGGGAACCGGTATCGAGGGCGCGGACTTGCGGCAACGTGAAGAGAAGCAGGCTGAGGGCCGTAGCGGCAACAGCCGGGGATGGTCGCATTCAATTCGCTCCTTCGCGTGCTCTCATTTCCCGCCTCCCGGGCGGAATCAAGAAAATATACGAATTATCCCGAACCGCGCGCAAGCCATCATTCAGCGTGCGCGCGCAGTGGGGGAAGCGGAGAACCCCGGAGCCGCAGGACCGCAGGTCCGGAGGCGAGGAGTTCGGAGCGTGGGGGAGCCGCCTGAACGGGGCAGCGCTGTGTCGTGACACGTCAGGAAGCGCGCCGGAGCAAACGTATCGGGGGGTGGCAGGTAAAAGCGCGGACGAACGATTCCGCAGGCGGAGGACCAGAGGTCCGTAGCCGAGGACTTAGTGAGTCCGTGCTTTTACCTGTCAGGACCCCCCAGGCGATTCCCTTCGGCGCGCTTCCTGTTTCGTGCCTGCGGTGCTCCCCCTTCATGCGAACTTCCCCTTGATCTTTGCGAAATAATCCTTCGCCTCGTCCGCCGTCTCCACGACCGCATCCTCGTCGTGGTACTCCACCAGATGCGGGGGGATCTCGGCCAGGAAGGGGGAGGGCGAACAATCGACGATGCTCTGCATCTTCCTGCGCTTCTTGCAGCTGGTGATGAAGAGCTTGTCGCGGGCTCGCGTGATCGCGACGTAGAACAGACGGCGTTCCTCTTCCACGTTTCCGTCGCCTTCCTCGAGGCTTCGCGCGTGGGGGATGAGGCCGACTTCTGCGCCGGCTATGAATACGACGGGGAATTCCAGACCCTTTGACGCGTGTATGGTCATCAGGTTGACCTTGCCCTTGTTGGCCTTGTCGTCCCCGTCGTCACGGGTGATGAGGCTGATGCGGTTCAGCCAGGGGAAGAGCGTCGGGTCGAAGTTGTCCGGATCCTTCTCCCAGGTTTCGATCGAATTGATGAGGCTTTCTATGTTCATGAACTTCCAGCGGGCGGCCTTCTCGCTCTTCTGGTATTCGGTGACCAGGTAGCTCCAGTAGTCGATGTTGTCCACGAGGGCGCGGACCTTTTTTGACAGGCCCTTCTTTCCGAGTATCTCGGCGCGGAAATATTCGATCAGGGTGAGGAAGGCGTCCACGTCGATGCGGCCTTTCTCTGGGAAGAGGGTGTCCGGCGCGTAGCGGAGGCCGGTCATCGCCTCGTACACCGAACAGCGCCGACGCTTGCCCGCCTCCGTGATGTGCTCGATGCTCGTCTTTCCCAGGCCGCGCCGGGGTGTGTTGACGATGCGCAGCAGGTTCACGTCGTCATCGGGGTTGGCGATCACGCGCAGGTAGGAGATCACGTCCTTTATTTCCTTGCGCTGGAAGAAGCTCGTTCCGCCGGAGATCCGGTAGGGGATGTTCGCGGCGAGGAAGGCCTCCTCCAGGTGGCGGGTCATGGAATTGGCGCGGATGAGGACCCCGAAGTCGTCGTATTTCAGGTCCTCCTTCATCATGATGGTCTTTATCTGCTCGGCGATGAAGTCCGCTTCGGCCGATTCGTTCTCCGGGTGGAAGACTTCTATGGGTTTTCCGCCTTCGTTGCCCGACCAGAGCACCTTGTCCTTGCGGTTGGTGTTGTTCGCGATGACGCCGTTGGCCGCTTCAAGAATGGTCGAAGTGGAACGATAATTCTGTTCCAGCTTGATCTCCACCAGGCCGGGGAAATCCTTCTCGTAGTTCGTGATGTTCTCGAAGCTGGCGCCGCGCCAGGAATAGATGGACTGGTCGTCGTCTCCCACGACGCAGACGTTGCGGTCCGCCAATAGGCGCATGATGCGGTACTGGGTGGTGCTCGTGTCCTGAAATTCGTCCACCATCAGGTATTTGTAGCGTTCGCGGTAGCGAGCCAGGACCTCGGGATGCTCCTCGAAAAGCTGTATGGGTAGAGTCAGCAGATCGTCGAAGTCCACCGCGTTGTAGATCTTCAGGCAGGACTGGTATTCGGCGTAGACGCGTTCGTACGCGTCGTTGGCTCCGTCGCCCCAGGAATACCGGCCTATCTTCACATTGGAGAAAAGCTGGCCCACTTTGTACAGATCAAGGTTTTCCGTGGACAGTCCGCACTCCCGCACGCTGTCCTTGATCAGCTGGTTCCGGTCCGTTTCGTCGTAGATGGAAAAATTCTTGCGGTAGCCGAGGCGTTCGATATCCTCGCGCAGGACCTTGACGCCGAAGGCGTGGAAGGTGCTGACGGTGAGGTTCTTGAGCTTGCGGCGGGTGAGCTCCTTGACGCGTTCCTCCATCTCCCGGGCGGCCTTGTTGGTGAAGGTGAGCGCGAGTATGGCCGACTGCGGAATGCCCCTGTCCAGCATATACGCCATGCGGAAAGTGATGACGCGCGTCTTCCCCGAGCCGGCTCCGGCGATGATGAGCACCGGCCCCTCTATCGTCTTGACCGCCTTGATCTGCTCGTCGTTGAGCTCTTTCTCGAAATCAAGCTTGACTACAGGATGCATGTCATCCTTTGCGCTTGGAACCGGACATTTTCACGATTTTTCCCGACGAAGTAATGGAGGGGCGAATTTTCATTCTTTCGTATCAGACGCGTTTTACGAATAGGTCAAGGGCTCGGATACCGAGAACGGTAACCGCGGTGACGATGACGCCGGCTCCGGCAACGCCGATGACCACGGCGAGCATGGTCTTCCGCTTGCCCATTCCCAGCACCCAGGCGCCGAGGGTACCTGTCCAGGCGCCGGTGACGGGCAGGGGGATCGCGACGAAGACCGCGATGCCGAGCCAGCCCCATCTCTCCACCTCGGAGTGGATTTTTATCCGGGCGCGTTCCACGAAACCGTCGAAGAAGGAACGGTACCACCCCATCTTCAGGAAAAGTTTGTGGAAAGTCGAAAGGAATATCCAGCAGGCCGGGGCGACCAGGGCGTTCAAGCCCACGGAGTAAAGGTAGGCCCAGCGCCAGTCCATGCCCCGCGCGATGGCGAAGGGTATGGCGCCGCGGAGTTCGGAAATGGGCAGGAAGGAAAAGAAGGCTGTCCAGAGGAGGGTGGTCGCGTCCATAGGTTGCCACTATACCGGAAAGGCCGACCCTACGTCCACGATAACCAGGCGACGCCGAGGAGGATGGTGATGATCGTCACGGGGAGTCCCGCCTTCAGGTAGGCGCCGAAGGTCAGCTTGACCCCGTATTTTTGCGAGGATTCGGCGACGATGAGATTTGCCACCGATCCGAGCAGGGTGAGGTTTCCCGCGAAGGTGCTCGACATGGCCATCACGAGCCAAGCCTTCTCCGGATCGGCGAACCAGTCGATCAGGGGGCGCAGCAGCATGACCGCCGGTACGTTCGACACGAGGTTGGAAAGGAGGGCGGTGAAGACCGAGAAACGCGCCATGCTCTGCCCGACAGCCGGCATGCCCCGCTGAACGAGAAAATCGAAGGCCGCCGTCCGCGCGACCGCCTCGGTGATCACGAACAGCCCGCCGAAAAAAGCGATGATGGTCCAGTCCAGTTCGGCGAAAACCCGCTCCGGCCGTATCCGCCGCGTGATAAGAAGCAGGGCCGCTCCCCCCATGGCCGCGGCCGCGACCGGCACGTTGAAAATGAAGGCTGCGCTCATGAGGGCGACGGCGATCAGGCTCTTGTACAGCAATGGCTTGTCCAGTTCGATTATGGTCGCCGTTGCCGTCGCGGTCGCGGTCGCGCTGCCCGCGGCGATCCTCCCGCCGCGGGCGAATTCCCTCCGGAAGGAGAGCACCAATACGATCCAGGCGACCAGGACGCCGAGAATGGAGGGAACGGCCATCCGGGAGAGGAAGCGGAGGAACGGAATACCGGAGGATGCACCGATCAGCATATTTTGCGGATTGCCGATGAGGGTCACCGCCGATCCGATATTGGCCGCAAGCGCCAAACCAACCAGATAAGGCACGGGATCCCTTTTTGCCCGGACGCAGAGCACGGCAACCAGCGGCGTCATCATAATGCAAATCGTATCGTTCAGGAACAGGGCAGAAAGGAGGGCGGAGGAAGACATCACGAGACCCAGCAGCCGGTACGGGGTCCTCGCCGCGCGGAGCACCGCCCGGCCGGCAAGGTCGAAGAAGCCCGAAATCTTCAGGTTGGCCGTGATGATCATCATCGATAGGATGAGGATCAGGGTGGCGAGGTCTATCGCGGCGAAGGCTTCTTCCGCGGGAAGGGCGCCGAGGGCGACGAGGAGGGCAGCGCCGGAAAAGGCGATGGTCGCCCGGTTCATGCGCAGTCGCGGTATGCGGCCGACGGCTATGCCGATGAGGGAGACGACTATCGTAGCGGCGATGGCCGCGGATCGGAGCGTTTCCATGGTGAAGGAGTTCATTGCAGGCTTGCCTTTCCGTTGTCAGAGGGTATCCAGGATGGCCCTTATGCGTTCGCCCGCCTTGCCGCGGTGGCTGAGACGGTTTTTCTCGTCATCGGATAGTTCGGCGACGGTTCGGCCGAATTCAGGCAGGAACAGGATGGGATCGTAGCCGAACCCGCCCGAACCGCGGCCTTCGGTCACGATCGTGCCCTCGAAGGTTTCCTGGGCGACGAAAAAGCGGTCTTCGCTCAGAAGGAGCACCATCGAACAGACGAAGCGCGCCCCGCGGTCCTTCGCGCCGCCCAATTCGCGCAACAGCAATTCGTTCCGGTCGGCCGATTCCAGCTTTTCGCCGTTCCCGCTCCCGTAGCGGGCGGACATCACCCCCGGCCTGCCGCCCAGCGCGTCGACGCACAGGCCCGAGTCGTCGGCGATGACCGGCTCGCGCACCAGGGCGTACAATTCGCGCGCCTTGATGAGGGCGTTGTCCAGGAAGGTTTCGCCGGTCTCGTCCGGATCGAAGTCGATGCCGGCCTCCGCGGGAATCCGTATCCTGTGGCCCGGAAGGATGGCGGCCAGTTCTTTTTTTTTGTGGGCGTTGCCCGTGGCGAACCATATCGTCATGTCCGCATCATACCGGAAAGGCCTGCGAGTGGTCGACAGGGAGGCCGAGATGACACGTCTTTTCGTGCAGGACGCGTACCGCGGCCTCGGTCTCGACTCGGCCCTCGGCCGCGCTACCGTAGATAGGGCAAGGGAGCTCGGCTACGCTTCGATCAAACTGGACATGCTCTCCTTGATAACGGCGGCGATCGGGCAGTACCGCTCCCTCGGCTTCAAGAAAATAGCCCGTTACCGGCGCAACCCGCGTGAAGGGGCGAGGTTCTTCGAACTGGTATTTCCCGGCGCATAGCGCCTGCTGCCCAGGTCCCCGTAACAGGTTACCGCTGCAAGGCCTCGCGAATCCGAAACCTACTCTGCGTACTTCATCTTGATGGCAAGCAGAACCGGATGAACGTCGAAGAATGCCGTGAGCACTTCCGGATCAAATTGCTTTCCGCTTTCGGATTCGATGGTTTCCAGGACCGTCTTCTCCTTCCAAGGTTCCTTGTAGGTACGCCGGGAAACGAGGGCGTCATATACGTCGGCAAGGCCCACGATCCGGGCGAAGAGGGGAATTTCCTGGCCGCGTTTCCCAGGCCCCATCACGATGGGATCCAGGTCTATGTCCCCGATCGTTCCGGGGTAACCGGTGCCGTCCCACCTTTCATGGTGATTGAGGACGATCTGGCGCGCCAGCTCATCGAGCGGCGAATCGATATCGCGGAAAAGGCGCGCGCCGACTACCGTGTGCGTCATCATTATCTCCCGCTCGCTCTTGGTCAGGGGCGACGGTTTACGGAGAATGACATCCGGAATCGCTATCTTCCCGACGTCATGCATCATCGCGGCCAGCCTGAGCAGATCGCAATTCCGCCTCAATTCATCGGTGTTCACCGAATGGAGCGTTGCCCAACGCTGATAGATCTCCACGGAGTATGCCGCGACCCGATGCACGTGGGCTCCCGTCTCCTTCGGGTCTCGAAGTTCCGACATGCTGATCATCCGCAAGATGATCCTGCGGGTCAGGGAGGCCTTTTCGACCGCCGCTGCGGCATCCTTCCCGAAAAGAAGGACATAGAGGATGTCGTCCTCCGTGAACCGGATCGGCTCGGCGGATTCCCGATCCAGCGCGTTCACGAGCTGCAGGACGCCCACGTTCTTCCCCTGGGCTGATTTCAGGGGTATGGTCAGCATGGAGACCGTCCTGTAATTGGCCTCCTGATCGAAACGCGGATTGAAGGAATAGGGTACGTTTTCCCCGATCTCGTATGCGTCGTCTATGATGAGCGGCTTGCCCGTTTGCGCCACGTATCCGGCGATGGAGTGCTCGTCGATCGGGATGATATGGTTGAGGTAATTGAAGCGCTTCCGCTCGCTGTCATCAGAAATCAGCGAGGCTGAAGCGGCGTTATAGGCGAAGCGGAGCTTCTCCCCGTCCCGAAGGTAGATCGTTCCCGAGTCCGCGTGCGTGAATGATCGCGCCTCCGTGAGGATGCGGTCCAGCAATGAATCGAGGTCCGTCACCTGATCGAGGGCGGATGATACATCCAGCAAGCGCTGGATGCGAGCGGTTTCATCCAGGGCTGAAGACGAGCAGAATTGCCTCTTTTCCATCTCAACCTGCCTTTCGTGACCGGACCGGGCCAATCGAAGCATGAATGCTTTATCCTGAAATGCAAGCGCCCCTTTCCTGTCTATTTATACAAATATGAGAGTTCCGCGGGCAGCTGGATGTTATTCCCGTATGCATCTTCTCCATATCCGGCTTGCGCAAGGAGAGCTATGTCCTCCAAGGGACGGCGATCTCCGATGAACGTCACCGAGATCATCATGATGATATCGATTTTTCCGACGGCAAGGACACGGGCGATCACCTGATTCATCGCTCCCCGTACGTCCTCGGAGCTGAGATCTTCTTTTCCCACAATGGGTATTTCAAGATCCTCGGGAAGTATCTCCTGGTGGATAACAAGCAGATGCGCCTCTTCCAATCTGTCGAGCTGCTCCTTGAGGAACGGGGCGAGCGTATCGACGGGGATGCTGGCGATCCCTTGAAGCTCGCTTAATTTTTGGGCGACCAGCCTGCGTTTTTCCATATTGATCTCTTCATTGACTCTGAACAGATCAAAGACGCACCCCGCGTCGTAGATTTCCTCGCCCATGCGCATGCTGACGTCCGCTCCGTAATGCCGGACAATTTTCGAGATATAGGTTGAAGGCCTCACATGAAATCCGCGGTAGATCGGGATCGGAATACGTTTTGAGGTGATCTGCGCATAATCCATCACGGCTTCTTCGCTCAACAATTTGCCGGTCTGAAGGAATTTGGTACAGTAGAAGAGCGCGTAGTTTCCCATCACATCGAGAAGTTGGTTGATCCCGAGCAGGTCCTGCAAGCGTTTGTTGATGGCCTCCTGGCGCGAATTGAGTTCATGACGTTCATGGAAATGGACAAGTTCGGTCGCGATCTCGAGAAGGTGCAGCGCCATCGAGATGCAGCCCCTCAACTTCAGAAGTCTGGCATCCCGGGCTTCCATCTCCGTATGCTGGATGTACGTATCATAAACCGCCTGCAGATTGTGGACCCGGGCTTCGAAAGTCCGAAGCCGTTCCTCGTTCACGTGCTCAGGCACCATTTCGACAAGTTCCTGCGAGGTGAAGATCCGGTCGAATCCCAATAGGGTATATTCATCGGATATTTCAAGATAAGCGGTGGCGATCTTGATGATCGCATCATCTTTCTTGTGCGCATCCTCATCCTGGATATCGGCGTCCAATTTGCCGGGCGACTTGAAGAGAGGGAAATCGGCAGCCTGAATCCCAACGGAAGGGACGGAGATCCCAAGCTTGCGCGCCTCGTCATCGCATCGCGTGAAGCATCGCTGCAGCAGTCGATCGAAGGCCTCACGGATTCTCCCGGTCGCATCCTGGAATTCCCGGGTCTCCCGTTGCAGGATATCGAACGACAGGATCCGGACTTCGAGGTAGCGCAACTGATACAATACCTTGCTCAACCCGCCGATCGTCGCGACGAGTTCCCGCAAAAAGTACCAGGCCCGATTCTGTTTGGCGCCGCAACTGTCCAGAAGAACTTCCGCCAATTTCGCCTGGCTATTGACATATTCCATCAACCGGGTTGAATAAACGGCGAGTTCGAGTCCTTCACCGTTCATGAACGGTATGATCTTCAGGAAATCCGCCAGCTGGGTCGAGACTATCGACAGAAAATCCGTTGCCTGACCTTCCTGACCGTCGGATTGCCCATGAGCCAAGGCTCGATCATATCGATTATCCTGGTCTGCGCTCATCGATCCGAACCTCCTCGGAAAACCGATTTCTGAACTGGTGCGTGCTGACGGCATGCAACGCTTTTTCATTAATCCCGTCCGCTGTAGGGATTTGGAACCCGTTTTTGAGTATAACGACTCCCGATTCAATGATTATAGCATAGGAAGCCCGTAAGCCAACCTCATGAAGGGTTTCGGTTGGATTGCGGGCGTCCTTCGATCTAGCGCTTCGCGAGCACGGTTTCCTCGTACTCCGCGACCGACGCAAGCCAGTCGGCTCCAACCGGGACTCCCTGATCCAGGCAGTACTTGTCCCAGACGGCCGCGAAGGGGAGGGTCTTTGATTCTTCCATCAGGGCCAGGCGTTCGTGGTTCCTGCCGGCGTTTTCGGCTTCCCGGATGAGGGCAGTCGGTTCCAGCAGGGCTTCCAGCAGGGCCTTCTGCAGGCCGCGCGAGCCGATGGTCCAGGCCGCGATGCGGTTTATGGACGCGTCGAAGTAGTCCAGCGCGATATCGATTCTGCCGAAGGCGTCCAGCCGTACGATCTCCCGGCAGACATCGCGCACCTCGTCGGAAAAAAGCGCCACATGGTCGGAATCCCAGCGGATACCGCGGCTGACGTGCAGGAGGAGGCCGGGGACGAAGAGGAGCATCGCGGATATCTTGTCGGCGATCGTTTCCGTCGGATGGAAATGCCCCATGTCCAAGCAGAGCTTCATGCCTTTTTTGGAGGCGTAGCCCATGTAGAACTCATGGGATCCAGCTACGTAGGCCTCGCTGCCTATGCCGAAAAGCTTGCATTCCACGGCGTCCGTGATCGTGCCGGCGGGAAGCCGCTCCGAGAATATCTCGTCCAGGGATTCCAGCAACCGCTGCCGTGGCGCGCGGCGGTCGGCGGGAAGATCCTTGGATCCGTCCGGGACCCAGACGTTGTTCACCGAGGGGCTGCCCTGGGCGGCGCCGAAAGCGCTGGCGATGCGGCGGGAAGCCTTGCCGTGCCGGACCCAGAACGCGCGCTCTTTATCGTTGGCGCTGGAAAGCGTCCAACCCGAAGCGGCGTAAGGATGGGAGAAGAAGGAAGGATTGAAATCCAGGCCGATGCCGCGATCCTTTGCCCAGGATATCCATCGGGAAAAGTGGACGCTCTCCAATTCGTCCCGCTCCACCTTCTTTCCGTTCGTTTCGGCGTACAGCATGTGGAGGTTGAAGCGTTTCTTTCCCGGAATGAGCGAGAAAGCCCGCTCGGCGTCGGCGCGGAGCTCGTCGGCGTTCCGCGCGCGTCCGGGATAGTTGCCGGTGGCGAGTATCCCGCCGCCCGAAAGCCCCGAAGAGTTCTCGAAGCCGGCCACGTCGTCCCCCTGCCAGCAATGCAGGGAAACGGGCACGGCCGCGGCCTTGGCCATCGCCGCGTCGGCGTCCACGCCGAGCTTGGCGTATCCCGCGCGCGCCAGCGCGTAGCTTTCCTCGATGGAATCCTTGTCCTGATACTTGGTCATGAAAGCATCCTTATGCGCACCCTTTCAGGTGGAGATCTTCGAGCGGTAGCGCTCTACTTCCCAATTGTTGATGAAGGCTATCCCCTCCGCTGTCATGAAGCGGGGACCGCCGAAAGGTTCCGTAAAAGCGGCGACCTTGGCCGAGTCCATGAAAAGCTCCACGGCAAGCTGAGCCGCTTTTTCCGTACCGCCGAGTCCGAAGGCGCCCGTTCCGCGGAGCGCTACGAGCTTGGGCGCCCGCTTCTTCCCTTCCGTGAATGCCTTCCAGGCTGCGGGAAGAGCGGCGGGTTCTTCGACGAATAGGGGATCGCTGCCCGAATACACGATGTGGTCGGGGGTATAGGCCGAAGAAACCGGAGCGAATGCGGCTTCGTCCGCAACCAGCTTCGCGGTTTCCGTGTCCCGCCTGAAAACGGAGTAGGCCGGACTCCCCGAGTACGCGGCGGCCAGCACGCGGAGAGCGGCGCCGAAGGCTTCCGATTCCCCGAAGGAGGATTGAACCGAAGAGAAGTCCGCTTCGCGCGTTACCTTGGTGCGTATCTTTTTCATCACGCGCGAATAGAGCGCGTTGATGCCGGAAGGAGCATCGGAGGCGACGAAGATGCCGTGATTCTGCAGGAAGATGATCTGGCAGGCCTTCCCCGTCCGCTTCCGGTATTTTTCCATCGCGTCCTTGACCACGACGGCCAGGATGTAACCGGGATTCGTCAGGGGGATCCAGAGCGCTTCCTCTCCGAACAGATCGATCATCGCACGCTCGCCCTGCGCCGAGCAGGTAAGGCCGTTGACCAACGCAGGATGGGTGTGGACCACAAGGGTGAAGGGAAGGATGTCGTGGAGGAGGGTCTCCACGCTCGGTCGTTTGTTTTCCTCGCCGCTCATGCGCGCCGTCATCAGGTCGGCCAGGACCGCGCTTTCGCGCGCGTCCTCCTCCTCCGGATACCGATTGGACCAGATCGCGGCCAAGGCTTTCCGATCCATCCTCACGAAGCCGTCCACGCCGATCTCGGCGAGGGAGGTGCCCGAGCCCTTCACGTACAGGACGTTGCCGTCCTTCCAGGAAGTGTTTCCGCCGCCGGCGACTACGTAATCGGGGTCGGCGCCGAAACGACGGGAGATATCGACCAAATCTTGCATTCTCATACGACCATCATACGACTTCGCGGCTCCGTCGTGAATGGACAAATGGCCCGATCGTGATGGATAATGGCCGGAAGCGACATGGAAATCAATTTTTCATCCTACCTGACCTGGAGCGGAGAGGACGAACGCAGGCCGCTGGTGTGCACAGACGTCGGTTCCGCCTCCGTCCCTCCGCGCAGCGCCTATCCTCCGGCTCCCGTTTCCCACCCGGATGAATACGTCAGCGTGGCGACGGGCCGGACCGTCAACGAATACCAGCTCGTCTACGTGACGCGCGGTCGCGGGACGCTCAGGACCAACGGAAAAACGTGGGATATCGTTCCGGGTACCGCCATCCTCGTCTTTCCCCGCGTCCGGCATGCCTACGGTCCGGATGCAGAACAGGGATGGGACGAACGCTGGGTCGGATTCAAGGGCTCCTATATCGAAGCCCTGCGCGCCGACGGCACGATATCCAGCGAGCGGCCGGTATTTTCGGTCGGCCTGGACGAGCGCCTGCTTGTTCACTTCGAAGAGCTTTTCGGGGCGGTGCGCGCCGCGGAACCCTTCTTCCAGATGCGCGCCGGCGCCCGCATCATGCTGTTGCTGGCCGAGCTCCTCTCGCGCGAACGGAAAACGGCCCAAGCGGACGGAACGGCGGCCCTCGTGGAGAAGGCCAAGTTCCTGATCGCCGAGAAGGCGGGGGGCTCCCTGAGCGTCGATGGTGTCGCCGGGGAGCTCGGCGTGGGCCAGGCCCGCCTATACGAAAGTTTCAAAGCCTTCACCGGGATGACCCCCTACCGCTACTTCATCCATCTCAAGGTCAACCGGGCCAAGGAACTGCTCTCCGTGCCCGGTACGACAGTCAAAGAGGTCGCCTTCCTGCTCGGCTTCGACGACCAGTATTACTTTTCCCGCCTCTTCAAGAAGAAGACCGGCGTCTCCCCTTCGGATTGGGCGGAACGCGTCAAACCGCCGCCCGTTTTCTGAGCCGGCGCGCGTTGTCCGAGCGCCGTATCATCTCGGGTATCACGATGGCGACGAGCAGCAGCCCGCCCGTGACCAGGTTCATCACGCGGCCCGGTACGTTGACCAGACCCATGCCGAATTTAAGGTAGCCCAGGAGGAAATTGGCGATGACCACTCCGTAGATGCCGCCGAAACCGCCGGTGATGGCGACGCCGCCGAGCACGACGCTCGTGATCGCGTCCAATTCAAGACCCGTCGCTATGTTCGGCCTTGTGGATCCTATACGGCTCGTCAGCAGGATGGCGGCGACTCCGCAGAACAGACCGGTCCAGCTGAACACGATGAAGCGAAGCCTCGCGACATCAACTCCCGAAAAACGGGCAGCCACAGGATTGCGGCCGAGAGCGAAGATCTTCCTGCCGAAGGTGGTCTTGTGCAATATCAAGCCCGTCGCTAGCGCGAGGATGAGGAACAGCGCGAGTTCGAAGGGAATCCGCGTCCCCGGGATATAGCCCTGTCCGAACCAGGCGAAGGAGAGAGGGTATTTCGTGAAAGCCTGGTCTCCGAGCACGGCCTGCGCGATTCCGCGGTACAGGGACATCGTGCCGATGGTGACCGCGATCGAAGGCACTTCGAACTTGGTGATCAGCCATCCGTTAAGCATGCCTCCGGCGAGTCCCGTGGCGAGGCCGATCAGGATGAGCGCCGGGACGTCCGCCCCTGCGGCGGAGGCCATGCCCATGGAAAGCGAAGAGAGGGCGACGATGGAGCCCACGGAAACGTCGATGTCCCCGCAGAGGATGATGAACATCATCGGGAGGGCGACGACCGCCTTCTCCATAAAATTGAAGGTCGTGTCCAGCAGGTTGGTCGTGTCCAGGAAGTAGGGCGAAATGAAGCTTCCCCCCGCCATCACCGCGATGAATATGAGCGTGAGTATCGCTTCCCACGATTTCGCCGCCGCGGCGATGCGCGTCGCGCGGGTTATCTCGATGCGGCGCGAGGAAACCGCCTTGATCTCCGGATCTTTCATGCGAGTTCCCTCCGCGCGAGCATCTTCTGCCGATTGCGCCTGTCCACGACGGTGTTCGCCACGATGGCGACGAGGATGGCGATACCCTGGATCGCGGTCTGGTAGAAGGGCGACAGGTTGACCATGGTAAGCGCGTTGTACAGGAGTCCCAGGAAAAGGGCTCCGAGCACGACTCCCGCCATGCTTCCGGAACCTCCCACGACGCTTACGCCGCCGATGACGCAGGCGGCGACCGCCTGCAGTTCGTAGCCGATGGCGGTATCGTTCTGCGCGGCGGCGTAGCGGGTAACGTACAGAAGGCCGGCCAATCCTGAAATGACGCCGCTCATGGCGAACACCATGAAGTCCACGCGTTCTGTCTTGATACCGGCGAGCCGGCTCGCGGTCCGGTTTCCGCCGAGGGCGAAAACAGCGCGTCCCCTGCCGGAAAAGGACAGGAATAGGCCGACGGCGATCGTGACGACGGCGGTGTACCAGAGAATGCCCGACACGCCGAGTAAGTTCCGTTTCGGGATGGATACGTAGAGTTCCGACATTTCATGGGCGCTCACCCATTCGCCGCCGGAAACGAGGAAGACCAGAGCCCGGTAGATCGCGATCGTTCCGAGGGTGGCGATGATGGGCGGTATCTTGAGGTAGCCGACGAGAAGTCCGTTCGCGCCGCCGAGCGCAAGGCCTATGGCCATGGCGGTCAGGACCACGAGCGGAATCGGAAGCTCCGGCACTGCCATGTTGAGCATGGAAACCAGCATGCCGGTAAGCGCCATGGTGGAAGGAATGGAAAGATCGATTCCGCCGGTGAGAAGGATCAGGAACTGGGCGGTCGCCGCGAGCATGAGGACCGCCGTGTCGTTCAGGATGTCGTTCAGGTTGGTCGCGGTGGCGAAGGAAGGCGCCCGCAGGCTCACCAGCGCCGTCAGCGCGACGATGAAGAGGGCGAGGGTCGCTTCCCGGCTTTTCAGAATGCGTTTCATCTAGGCCGCGCCTCCCGCGTTCCCGGCTAAGCCCATGGCCGCGCGCATGATGCGCTCTTCCTTGAAGTCTTCCCGTTCGATTATTTCCGACACGACGCCCTCGTGCATCACGACGACGCGGTCGGCCATGCCCATGATCTCGGGCAGTTCCGAGGAGACCATGATGACGGCCAGGCCCTGCGAGGCGAGTTCGGAGACTATGGCGTGGACCGCCGACTTGGTCGCGACGTCGATGCCCTTGGTCGGCTCGTCCAGTATCAGGATCCTGGGTCCCGAGGCAAGCCATTTGGCGAGCACGACCTTCTGCTGGTTGCCGCCGGAAAGGGTCTGCACGTCGTACTCGATGCCGGCGGCCTTCACCTCAAGGCGCTTCGCCGCCTCCGCGGCCACGGCGAATTCCTTGGCCGGTTTCAGCCAGCCGAAAGCGCTCAGGTCGTCGATCTGCGGAAGCGTGATGTTGTCCGCGATGGACATCGCGAGCACCGCGCCCTGCCGTTGCCGGTCTTCCGGCACGTAGACGACGCCCTTCTTCATGGCGTCTCCGGGACTGGAGAAACGGACGGGCTTGCCTTCGACCTTGAGTTCTCCCGCGTCCAGCTTGTCGACGCCGATGATGGCCTGCATCACCTCGCTGCGGCCGGCGCCGATTAATCCGAAGAAACCGAGAATCTCCCCGTGGCGGACCTGGAAGGAAACGCCCTTGAAGATACCCGTCTTTCCCAGCTTGAAGGCGTCCATCGCGACTCCTCCGATGCTGGATTCCTTTTTCGGAAAGAGCTGGTCGACGCTCCTTCCGACCATCATGCGCACCAACTGGTCTTCGGTCGCTTCCTTCATGGAGCCCTCGCCGATGAAGCGTCCGTCCCTAAGGACCGTGTAACTGTCCGCGATCTCGAAAAGCTCCTCGAATTTGTGCGAAATGAAAACGATGGCTACGCCTTCGGCCTTGAGCCTTCGGACCAGTTCGAAAAGTTCCTCCGATTCCCGTATGGTCAGGGCGCTCGTCGGTTCGTCCATGATAAGGATGCGCGCCTTCCGCGAGAGCGCCTTCGCGATCTCGACGAGGTGGCGTTCGGCGGTGGACAGGTCTTTGACGAGCGTTCGCGGATCGGTCTTCAGGCCGAGCTTGTCCAGGAGTTCGACAGCCCCGCGGCGCATCCTGAGCCAGGAGATGGGTCGGAAAAAGCGAAAGGGCGCGCGGGGCTCGTGGCCCATGAAAATGTTCTCGGCCACCGAAAGATCGCCGAACATCGAGGTTTCCTGGTGAATGACCGCGATGCCCAGTTTCTGGGCATCCTGCGGCGATTTGAATTCGACTTTATGGTTGTCGAGCGAGAGGGTACCGGAGGTCGGACGGTAGACGCCCGTCATGACCTTCACGAGGGTGGATTTGCCCGCGCCGTTCTCTCCGATAAGCGCGTGGATTTCGGACGGTCGGACGGAAAAGGAGACGCCGTCCAAGGCCTTGATGCCGGGAAAGTGCATCGAAATATCATTTAACTGTAGGATTGCCGTATTCATCTGTTCCTGCCGATTGTTTGGGCGAAAGAAGCGGAATCAAAGGAAAACCGCCCGCTCCCCGCTGGGAGGCGGGCGGTCGCAAGGAGGATCCCTATCAGAACATCGCCGCGAACTTGGCGATGTTGTCCTTGGTGAAGGTGAAGGGTTCGCCCATGATCGCGAGTCCGGCGGCTCCGACCTTGATCGTGCCGATGCGTCCGGCGGCGAAGGCGTCGCCCGTCTTGCCGGTATTCTTCCCCTTTACGAGGTTGTACAGGATGTAGGTGGAGGAGTAGCCGAGGTCGATCGGATTCCACAGCGCGATGCCTTGGGATACTCCGGCTTCGACGTACGCCTTCATCTCCGAGGGGAGTCCGAGTCCGCCGAGCTGGACCTTGCCGGTCAGGCCCTGATCCTGGATGGCTTTGGCGGTCGCGGCGACGCCGACGGTGGTCGGGCAGGTGATTCCCTTGAGGTTGGGATAGGATTTGAACAGGCCGAGCGCTTCGCGATAGGACTTGTCCGAGGAGTCGTCGCCGTACACGACCGCGACCAGCTTCATTTCCTTCATCTTCGGATTTTCGGCGATTTCCTTCTTCATGAATTCGATCCAGGCGTTCTGGTTGGAAGCCTGGGCGGTGGCGGAGAGGATGGCGACCTCGCCTTTCCAGCCGACCATCTCGGCCAGGGAGCGCATCTGGCTGCGGCCGATGAGCTCGGTGTCGGAGGGGGCAAGGTGCAGGATGCGTCCGGCTTCGGCGACGCCGGAGTCGAAGGAGATCACCTTGATGCCCGCTTCCATCGCCTTCTTGGCGACGGGCACCAGAGCGTCCTGGTCGTTCGCGGAAATCGCGATCGCGTCCACCTTGGTGGCGATCAGGTTGTTGATTATCTCGATCTGGCCTTCCGCTGTGGCGGAACTCGGTCCCTGATAGATGATCTCCACGTCGCCCAATTCCTTGGCGGCCTCGTTCGCGCCGTCGCGGACGGCCTCGAAGAAGCCGTTTCCGAGGCTCTTCACGAGGATGGCCACGCGGATCTTCTTGCCGGCGGCCGGAGCGGCCTTGGCGTCTTGTCCGCCCGCGGCGAATGCCACGGAAGCGGATAGCGCCATCGCTGTGGCGACGGCTATCCTGATGGTTCTTTTCATGCTTGTTCCTCCATTTCTGACTTCGCGACGCCCATGCGTTGCATGAACCAAGTATGGGTCCGGTCCTTCCAAGCCGTATACGTCACCGATCTACGCATCAACCGCAGCGAATCTACGATTTTCTGATGCGTTGCCGTTATCGCTTCGAATCTGACGGGGTGGATCCCCAGCGTTCCCGGTATAAGCGCGCGAAGTGGCGCGCGCTTGAATAGCCGACCGCGGCGGCGGTCTCCTTGACCGATTTACCGGCTTCAAGGAGATCGCGCGCCTTGCCCATCCGGAGTTCCGTCACGAATTCGACGAAAGTCGATCCCGTTTTTTTATGGAAAAGGGCGGAGAGGTAATTGGGCGTGAAACCGAAGACCTCCGCCGTCCCGGCCAGGGCGATCCTCCCGCGGTCGTCGCCGGAAGCGATACGCTTGCGCAGGTATTCCTCCACCGCAACAATCCTGTCGTTTTCCCGCGATTTCGCGTCCCCGGTCACCGACCGCAGTCCGCGATCAGCGAAGGCCGCGATCAACGCCGGAAGGTCGCCGTTTTCAGCTGCGCGGGCGGCATCCCTGCCGGCCGTGCGTTCCAGGTAACGGGAGATCATCTCTTTGGCATGAGTGGTGGCCGCCGACAGGCGGTTCAGGGCTTCTGCGGAGCGGGTGCGGACGGCGATGGAGTCGCCTGAGCGGGCTGCGTCCACCAGAAGGGCCAAGGCGCGGGCGGCTTCCCGGTCTGGAGAGGCATAGACGCTGAGAATCCGTTCCGCGGCAGCGGTTTCGGTGACCCCTTCGCGCAGGAAAGCCCGAAAGGTCAACAGTTTCCTCGCGAGTACCAGTTCGGCTCGGACTTTTTCCAGGTCCGGGTGGTCGGCGGTGATGAGGGCGAATATCCGGGGAGGGCGGAGCGCCGTACCCTCGCTACCTGAAGCCGTCTCAACGGCTTTGGCGGCNNGCCGCCAAAGCCGTTGAGACGGCCGCCGCGAAACCATTCCAGAAACTCGCCGCGACCGTGCAATCCGCGGGCTTTTCGGCCTCGGCTTCTTTTGCCGCGACGATTTCCACGGTAGCGGCGCCGCCGGCACCTTCTCCCGCCGATGCTGGGGGAATGGCGGCAGCCACCAGCAACCGGTCGTCGGCGAATGACCGGCCACGCGTGCGGGCCAGAGCGACGATTTCCCGGAGCAGGGAGGCTCCCGCCGTACCCGTCGGGAGTCCGTCCATCATGAGCAGGCCGCCTCGGGTGCTCGAACGCGGCGGCAGGCTGAACGGAACATCCGAGGCGCCGAGGACGAGAAGGGTCCAGTCCCGGGAAAATCGGTCGGCCCGTGCCTCCGACTCCCGCTTCATGACGGAAACCAGTCCGGCGAGGGCGGAAGCCACCTCATCCTCTGCGGGAGGCTTGAGCAGGTAGCCCGAAGCTCCGAGCGCCAAGGCGTCCTTCGCGTAATTGAATTCGGAATGGGAACTGAGCACGAACCAGGGAAGCCTCCGGCCCTCCCGCTCCAGAAGCCTCATCGCCTCCAGGCCGCTCATGTTCGGCATCCGGATGTCGACGAAAGCCGCGTCGAAACGCCGGGCGCGGACCTGGGCGACCAGTTCTGCGCCGTCCCGCGCCTCCACGAGTTCCAGGCTCCTGTCCAGCTCCTCAAGGATGCAGCGCAGGTTGACGCGGGCGAGCCCCTCGTCGTCGGCGATCAGTATCCTCACGACCGGGCCTGCGGTATCTCGACGCGGGCCGTCGTGCCCCGTCCCGGTTCCGATCGGACACTGACCGTCGCGCCCGGCCTCGCCAAGGCGAGCCGCCGCTCAACGTTCGTCAATCCCACACCCCGGCGCGAATTGGACGCGTCGAAGCCGGCCCCGTCGTCGCGAACATCCAGCAGGAGCCGGCCGTCCATCACGGACGCGGCCACCGCGACGAAACCGCTCCCGTCGCCTTCTTCGATCCCGTGGATCACCGCGTTTTCCACCAGGGGCTGGAGCACGAGTTTCGGAATCCTGAGCGCCCGCGCGGCGTCCGTCGCTTCGATGGTCCAGACGAGCCGTTCCTGGAAGCGCAGCTTCTGCAACCTGAAATAGCTTTCCACGAAGGCGAGTTCCTCTTCGACCGTGGTCTCGTCCTCGTGGTCCACCGCGTAGCGCAACAGCTTCTTGAGCGCCTGGATGGAATTTTCGAGCGGGACGCGTTCGCCGAGCCGGTTCAGCGCCGCGAAACCGCCAAGAACGTTGTACAGGAAGTGGGGCTGGACCTGCGACTGCAGCGCCAGGTACTCCGCGTTCCGGAGTTCTACGAGCTCGCCGTATTTGGCCGCGTTGTCCGCGACGATGGAAGCGAATTCCAGGTAGTTCGAAAAGCGGATAAGGTCCAGATCGTTGTAGGGCCCGGCGTCCGACCATACGGCCAGGGTTCCGAATCGCCGTCCCCCGACGCCGAGGGGTCCGGCCAGGAAGGCGCCGAAGGCGCGGGGCGGCTCGTCGTCGCCGACCGAGGCGAGCGCGGAAAGCAGTTCCGCGTTGTCCGCGATGGGCATCACACCGCGCAGCGCGACGAGCTCGGCGCCGGGCCCGCCGCCCGCTCCTTGGAACCCGCTCCCTTCCCTCCGGCGTACGACCGCGCAGCCCTGCGCGGTCGAGGTCGCCTTGTCGCGGAGAGCCGCGTCGGTGATGGAAAGCAGGACCCTGTCGGCCGCCCCCTCCACCTTGGCGCCGGAATCCGCATCGCGCTCCTCCGCGAGCGCGGATTCGGCGGCGTCGCGCGCCAGGGAGACCATCGCCGCGAGATTCGCCTTCAGCGCGTCCATGTACAGGTTGAAGCCCCCGGCCAGCTCTTCGAATTCGTCCGCGCTGTCGAAGGCGAGGGGGGTGGAAAAGTCGCCGGCCGAGACTCGTCGCATCGCTTCCCTGACGGTCCGCAGGCGGCGCACGATCCGGGATGAAAACACGAGCGTGATGAAAGTCGCCAGGAAGGCGGTCAGGAGCCCCACTACAATAAAGGAGCGGACAAGGTCGGCACGCACCGAAATCGCCTCCTGCTCCAGAGTTTCCACGAAATACTTCAAAAAGGATTCGAAGCTGTTGGCCAGGTAATAGGACGTCTGGCGCGTCTCGTCGAAGAGGGCGATCATCGCGTCATCGCTGGACGCCTGGATGCGCGCGTACAGGCCTTCCTCGCCGAGCAAGCCCGTAGCGTGCAGGATCTCGACGCGCTCGACCAGGCCGTTGATTCGCGCGAAAGCCTTGCGGCTCATGATCATCGCGGTCTCATGTTCGTCGCCGAGCAGGCCGCGGGCCACCATGCGCGCCAGCTGGGGATCGTCCATAAAATTCGCGAAAAGGGCCTGGAACCGGCGCGCTTCCTCTTTCCAGTTGCGGATCGCAGCGGAAAACGGGTCGAAGTAGACGACATCCTTCAGGTTCGCGTAGCTCTCCGGCGCGAAAGCGCCGATCATGATGTCCTTGGTCAGTTCCCGGACACGGCGCGACTGGACCAGCAGGCTGTTTCCCTTGTCCACGGTGTCGCGGATGCGTTCCAGACGCTGGAGGGTAGCCAGCGATATACCGACGACGGAAAGGACGCTGCCGAAGATGAGGGCGTAGATGCCCACGAATTTGACCCTGAGCCGCATGCGAGCATACTAGGCGGAAATCCGGAAAAACGCCACCGCCCCTGATATCACGAAGGCCACCGCCCCTGATATCACGAAGGCCACCGCCGCGGAGATGCCGAAGACCGCCTTCATACCGGCTCGGCCCGGATCAGCACGGTCCGCCATTTCCAGGGAAGGGGACCATTCGCGGCCCGCCTCTCCAGGACTTCCCGCGCCCGCGCGAAATCCGGTCCTCCGAGCGAGGCCAGCACGGCAGCCCCCCAAGGCGACTTTCCGGCGTCGAACCAGGCCGCCGCCTCGCGTTCGGTCACCAGCCGCTCCTCCGTCCTTTCAAGCATACTCGCTTCGACCGAAAAACCCGCGGCCCGGAAGGCGGCGGCCAAGTCCTCGGCCGTCCATGTCCAGCGCGCCCGCCCCGCATCCCCGCCCGCACCGCCGACAACCGCCGCCGCCGCGCCCGGCGCGAAAAAAGCCTCTTCAGCCGCGGCTACCCGGCCGGCGAGTTCCGTCTCCGCTCCGCATTCCTCGGCCAGCACGCGCGAGATCCTCTCGCCCTGCGACGGAGGCGACTGGATAAGGACAAGGACGCCTCCGGCCGCGAGCAGTTCCCGGGCCCGGGCGGCGAAAAGGCCGAAAGCCGCCACGGGATTCCCGGCCGCCGTGCCTCCGCGGAACGGCTCCCGCGCGATGATGCGGTCGAAGTCCGGCGTCCCGAACAATTTTTCCGAATCACCCTGCCCGGGCAGCGTGTCGCGTCCGCCGAACATCGCGAAAACGGGCCGTTCGATCTCGTCCAGGGTCGACGCATAGCGGGTCAGTGTTTCTTCGGCCTCGTTCCTGCATGCCAGGGCTGCGACGAGTCCCTCGCTGGCCGCGCGGGAGGCCTCCCAAACCAGGAGTCCGTCGTCGGCCGCCGCAACGAGCACGCGCTGGTCCCGCGCCACCCGGGCCGCGGCGAAGATCGCGTCCCGATCGGCCAGGAACACCGCGCTGCGCCCCGATTCCACGCGGCGGCGCCAGGCTTCCCTGCCGGAGGCGGCCGAGGACCAGCTGAGGATTTCGGTATCCTCGTCAAGCTCGTCCAGGAGCACCGCGGCCTGAATCTCGCGCTTGCGCAGGACCTCGTCGCGGATGCGCCCCTCGTAGCCTTGGGTGGAAGGTATATAGAAGGTTTTGCCGGCCAGGGCCTTCGGCAGGTAGCGTTGGGCAGCCCAATGCTCGCGGTAGGCGTGCGGGTAGATGTAGCCGTCCCCGTGCCCGAAACCTTCCTTGTCGCGGTGGTCGTCGCGCAGGTGGTCGGGAACCTCCGCGTCCTCCTTTTCCACCTCGGCCATCGCATCGAAGAAGGCGAGGGCGGTATTTGACTTGGGCGCCGTGGCCAGGTAAAGGGCGGCCTGGGTCAGTTGGAAGTTGCCTTCGGGAAAGCCGATCCGGTCGAAGGCGGCCGCGCAGGCCTGCACGATAACGATCGCATTAGGGTCCGCCAGCCCCACATCCTCTCCCGCGGAAATCATCATCCGGCGGAAGATGAAGGAAGGATCCTCGCCGGCTTTCACCATTTTGGCCAGCCAGTACAGGACGGCGTCGGCGTCGCTGCCGCGTACGCTCTTGATGAAGGCGCTGATGGTATCGAAGTGGTAATCGCCGTCGCGGTCGTACAGCACGGCCTTGCGCTGGATGCTTTCCTCCGCCGCAGCGAAACTTACCCTGACCTCGGAGCCATCGGGCGGAGGCCAGGACTCGCCGACGGTTTCCACCGCCAGTTCCAGCGCGTTCAGGAGGCTCCGCGCGTCCCCGTTGGCCATATCCACCAGGTGCTCAAGCGCGCCTTCCTCGAATTCGACCTTCCAGCGCCCGTAACCGCGCTCCCGGTCGGCAATCGCGCGCCGGGCGGTCTCCAACAGGTCCTCGTTCGTCAACGCCACGAGCCTGAAAATGCGGCTGCGGCTCACCAGGGCCCGGTTCACTTCGAAAAATGGATTCTCGGTGGTGGCGCCGATCAGGATGACGGTGCCGTTCTCCACCCACGGCAGAAGGGCGTCCTGCTGGGCTTTGTTCCAGCGGTGCACCTCGTCCACGAAGAGAATGGTCCGCCTACCGTAGAGCTTCTGGCGCTCCTCGGCGCGCGCGATGGCCTCGCGCACGTCTTTAACGCCCGCGAGTACAGCGTTCAGGCTCTCGAAATGGCTTCTGGTGCTGTTGGCGACCACCCGGGCCAGGCTCGTCTTGCCCGTCCCCGGCGGTCCGTACAGCAATATGGAAGAAAGCCTGTCCGCCTGGATCGACCGCCTGAGCAGCCGCCCAGGCCCGACGATCCGGTCTTGACCCAGTATGTCGTCCAGGACCCTCGGCCTCATCCGGTCCGCCAGAGGCCCCGCGTTCGCAGCCCGAGCGGATCCGAAAAGATCGCTCACCGCCGTCCGTCCGTCCGGCTCACTCCTCCGCGTTCCATTCCTCGTCCCGGTACGACCAGAGGCCTTCTCCGGAGGTAGAAACGAAGAGTATGCCCGCGCCGTCACGCCAGAACGACGTAACCGGCACCAGTCCGAGCGAACTCTCGTATTGATCCCCGTCGACGGTCGAGGTCGGGGAGCCGCTTCCCGGCGACTTCAAAGAAATCGAAGCCGGCAGGGCATCCGTAACCAGGACGGCTTCCAGGTATCCGAAGGAATCGCTGGTCTTGCCCAGGCCGAGCAGAAGGATATCTTCATTGGTGCCTCCGCTGTCATAAACGTAAGCTGCGCCGGTAAAAAAGTAGTCCTCGTCCGAGTAGTCCACCGCCGATACCGTCCCGGATATTCCCCGCAACAGAATTTCATCGCCGACCGCGACGACTTCCGAGCCGACTACGATCAGTCCGGTGAATATGTGGCCTGTCGTGTCCAAGACCGCGTCGGCGCCGAAAGACGCTGTAGTGGCTCCCGAGAACACGCCAAGAGTGCTGGTGGCGGCATAGTAATCCGTTCCGTCCCGGACCGCCCCGACAAGGTGGCCTCCCGCGGCGAGGCCGGAAAGCACCACAGTCGCCGTCGAACCGTCGTACGCGAGGATGGCATACTCGGTCGTGGACTTATGTGCGCCGATGAACAGGATTTCGTTCGCGACGTAGATGGAATCGAAGTTGGAATAGCCGGCGAGGGCAGCGGTGAGGGTCGCGGTTATGTCCGTCCATGCCGAGGCGTCCGTACTTTTCCATATTTTCGTTGTCGTGGAAGAAGTCCCTTCAGCCGTTAGGGCGTACAAAATTTCGGTTCCGGTCGAAGCCAGGTCCAGGACAAAAACGCCTGAATCGGGATTGCCCGCTTTTTCCCATGAGCCGCTGCCCGCGATCGGGTAGCGGAAAATGCTCCCGTTAGCCACGTATGCATTGGAGCCGAATTCGACTATCTTCCCGGGCGACCCCTGGACCTTCGGGTCCTTCGGTTCCGTTTCCTTGGAAATGCTGTCGAAAATCGGGCTTTGGTCGCAGGAGACGGCCAGGAGGGCGGCGGCGGCAAGACCGGCGCGGAGGATGCGTCCGGCGGTTTTCAAGATCGAATCGGTATGGCTCATGCGTTCGTCCTTAGAAGTGGTAGCGGGCGGCGAGCGTAAGCTCGAGGAAGTTGCCGTAGACTGTAGTGTCCGGATCATCGGTCCACTCGGGCAGCCACCACCAGGCGGCGTCCAGGCCGAAAGACCAGTCGGGATTGTAACGCCAGTAGGCGGAAGCTTTCGGCTTCACGATGAGGCCGAAATAGCTGTTCTCCAGGTGCAGTTGGGAAGCGGCGCCGACCATGAGGGAAACCGGGAATTCGAAGGGGCTCGCGATGAAGTGCCAGGTAGCCTTCAGGCCGAACGGCATCACGAAAAGCATGTTCTCGCCGAGGGTTCCTGCGAACATGCCGCCGAATTCGCCTCCGAGGGCGAACCGGGAATTGAGGTAGTAGTTGTAGTTGAGGGATCCGGCTCCCCCGATCTTCACGTTGTTCTCTATCGAATCGCCCGAAGCGCGGGCGAAGAAAAGCGGAAAAACCGTTCCGAGCGCGATCACGAAGGTCTGGTCGCCCTTGCCGTAGAGCTCGGTGGGGCTGCCGTCCCACTCCGATTCGATGGGCAGGGTACCGTCCCCTTCAGGCGGCTGCTCCTGGGCGAATGCAGCGGCGCCGAGGCAAAGAATCATCAGGGCGGCGACGGTCGGTCGCGTTGCCCGTTTCGACATGCACGAAATCTTCATTTACAGAATCCTCCTGGCCCGGCTTTTCGATCAGCCGGGCAATAATAGCCTAAGGTAGCGAGCCTTTCAACGCCGCGGCAGCTATACCGCGGTATACCGGTCGCCCCGATTTCCGCCGCTTCTTGCCCGTCGGGCTTCCGCCATGGTACAACGGCAGGAAAGCACGAGAAGGCACGAAGAGGACAACAATCCGACCGCGTGCGCGGTTACTTCCGGGGAGCGTATTCATGATCGACGTCCAGAATTTTGCGGACGACAGGGACGTTCCCCTCGGGAAGGTCGGCGTCAAGGGAGTCCGGTACCCAATCACGGTACTGGACAAGGCGCGCGGCACGCAGCGGACCGTCGCCTCGGTTGACTTGTTCGCGAACCTCCCCCACCATTTCAAAGGCACGCACATGAGCCGTTTTATAGAAGCTTTTCAACGCCATCGCGACGACCTGTCGATGCCGCGCTTCCTGGAAATGCTCACCGAGATTCGTGCCGACCTGGAAGCCGATTCCGCCTTCGCACTGGTATCCTTTCCGTATTTCATGGATAAAAGCGCCCCCGTTTCGGGTCTTCCGAGCGCCATGGTCTACGAATGCCGCTACGAAGGTTCCGTGAGCGCGGGCGGCAAGGATTTCCGGGTCTCGGTCGCGGTGCCCGTGCAAACCGTCTGCCCCTGCTCCAAGGCTATCAGCGATCGCGGGGCGCACAACCAGCGTGGCGTCGTCCGCGTGGAGGTCGAACTCGGACCATTCTTCTGGATCGAGGATCTCATCGCGATAGTGGAGAACGCGGCCTCCAGCCCCGTATTCACCCTCCTGAAGCGGGAGGACGAGAAGTACCTCACCGAGCGGGCCTATGACAATCCCAAGTTCGTTGAAGATCTCGTGCGCGATGTGTATATTGGTATCCGGTCGCTCGAACGTTTCCCGCGCTTCTCGGTGGAGGCGGAGAATTTCGAGAGCATCCATAACCACAGCGCATTCGCGTACGCTGAGTACGGTCCGCGCAAAGGAGCGAATACATGAACGAAATCGTCCCTACCAACACTCTCGCCAAGCAGGGAGTCGCCGCTGTCGGAGGCATCGCCGGAGGGCTTGGCCTTCTGGTCCTCGGCGGCTTGCCCTGGATTTTCGGCATCGTGGCCGGCGGCGTCGTCGCCGTCGTCGGATTGTCGGCCATGGCTTCCCATGAGCGTGCGGATCGGATCGCGGGCAGGATCGCCCTCGGCGCGGGAGCCCTGGCCGTCCTCGCCAAGCTTCCCATAGTCGGCGGCCTAGCCGGCGGCCTCTTCGGACTCGCTACCTTCGGACTACTGGGTATGGGCGTCTGGAACGGCTTCAAATTCATGAAGGGGCTCAAGTCGCGTGCCTAAAACGAGCCGCCGAAAATGACCTACTTTTTCGAGACCTACGGCTGCCAGATGAACAAGGCTGAATCCGCCGCGCTAGAGCTCGTGCTCAAGGAACGCGGCTGGACGGCCGCTTCTGACGGCGCAGCGGCGGATCTCGTGCTACTGAACACCTGCTCCGTGCGCGCGACCGCCGAGACCCGCGTCCTTGGACGCATCGCCCATTACGGCGCCCTCAAAAAGAACCGTCCCTTCTCCTTGGCGGTCGCCGGATGCATGGCGGAACGCCTGAAAGACAGCCTGAAGGAACGAGCGCCGGCCGTGGACTTCGTAATGGGTACCGCTGCCCGTTCCCGTTTTCCCCTGATGCTGGAAGCACTGGAAACAGGCGCGTCCATGATCGAAACCGACGAAGAGCCCGTCTTTTCCTTTTCCTCCTCCCATCTGGAGGAGGGCGAATTCCGCAGCTTCGTTCCCATCATGCACGGCTGCGATAATTTTTGCTCGTACTGCATCGTGCCCTATGTCCGCGGCCGCGAGATCTCGCGCTCGCCCGCTTCGATCCTTGAAGAGATAGCCCTCCTGGAATCAAGGGGAGTCCGCGAGATCACCTTGCTGGGCCAGAACGTAAATTCCTATCGCTGGGCGGACGGTGCGGGGGTCGTGGATTTTCCCGCCTTGTTGCGACTTGTGGCCGGGGTCGTGCGGGGGATCCGGTGGGTACGGTTCCTTTCCAGCCATCCCAAGGACCTCTCGCCCGCGGTCATCGATGCGATGCGCGACCACGAAGTCCTGCGCCGCCATATCCATCTTTGCGTCCAGCACGGCTCCGACCGCATCCTTGCGGCGATGAACCGCCGCTATACCCGCGAACGGTATCTCGCCCTCGCCGCCGACATCCGGTCCGCGCTCCCCGACGTCTCCCTTTCCACCGATATCCTCGTCGGATTCCCCGGCGAAACCGAGGAAGACGTGCAGGCCACCCTCGGCTTAATGGAAGAAGTCCGTTTTTCCTACGCCTACATGTACCACTACAACCCGCGGGAAGGTACGGCCGCGTACGCCCTTCCCGGAAGGATCGAAGATTCCGTCAAGAAGGAACGTCTGGCCCGCGTGATCGACCTGCAGCAGGAACACACCAGGATCGCCATGCGCGCGCGCGTCGGCCTGCGGACCACAGTGCTCGTGGAAGGTTTTTCACGGAAGAACCGGGCTGAGTTGGTCGCGCGGACGGACAAGGACGAAATGGTCGTCTTTCCCGGTCCGGCGTCACTCATCGGTTCATTCGCGGACGTCACGATATCGTCGCTGCGCGGGAAGACCTTCCGCGCCAAGGAGGCAGAACCATGCCCTGGCGTTTGAGCGGCCTCGTCCTGTCCATTTTCGTCCTCGTCGCCTTCATCGGTTTCAATCTGGGGAATTCCTGTGACGTTTCCTTCGGTTTCACGGCATTACGCGGCGTACCCGTCTTTCTTACGGCCCTGTTTTCCTTCGCCGCCGGAATGCTCGTCGTCCTCCCCCTCGCATTCCGCAACGCGAGGGGAGCCAAAGCCGACTTGAAATCTTCGCGCGCGCCCGGAGGCAAACGATCCAAGGGAGAAACAGGGACGGAAAGCGGCTCGTATGGCATCGACTGAGGTTTCCTCCCGCAATTTTTCGTCCGCCTTCATCATTCTTCTCGCTTTATCTATTCCTGCTTCACTCCCGGCTGCGGACGCCAAGCTCGCCGCTGAACTCGCACGGTCGGCCGCAGCGGCCGCCGCAACACCGGCCGGCCCTGAAAAGCGGGCCGCTTACCGCGAACTTGCTGCCTTTCGCGAACTGGCGGGGGAGGGGGCTCTCGCCGCCGACGCCTGGAGAGAGGCCGCTTTCGCGGCCGCCGGAGAGCGGGACGACGAAGCCCTGCTTGAGGCCGCACGCTGCCTGCTGGCCTCAGGCGAGTTCGACCGAGCCTTCGCCGACGTCCGTACCGTTCTTCTGACTGGCCGGGATCCGGCGATCCAGAAGCGCGCCCGTCTTCTGGGCGCCCGGATTTCCCTGCTCCGCGGGGACGATGGGGCTATCCCGGTGTTCCGGACCTTTGTCGACGATCCTGAATATTCCGGCGACCGTCCCACGAACCTGTTCATGCT
Source organism: Treponema sp. (assembly GCA_003527485.1). Classification (GTDB taxonomy): domain Bacteria; phylum Spirochaetota; class Spirochaetia; order Treponematales; family Breznakiellaceae; genus UBA12037. The sequence goes on from DPXI01000013.1 coordinate 74,066, forward strand.
CCATTTCGTCACAGATGACGCAGCCCTCGTTACAATGCTGCTCACCGATCACCCCGACAGTCCAGAAGCCCTCATGCTCACCGAAACCCCCGATGCCCCGGTCTCGTTGGCCCCGGTTCCGCTCTGGCTGCTCCGCGGCATCCCCGCCGTTTCCGTCCAGGCGCCGTTTCAAATCCCCGCCGCAACCTCTCCGACGCCAATCGCCTCCGGCGGTGGGGAGGGGAAGGGCTACCTTCAGATCGGCTCGTTCGGCGTGGAAGCCAATGCCCGCAACCTGATCGATCGCCTGGCCGCGAAAGGCTTCGGCGCTGAAAAAATCAGAAAGAAAGTAGGCGGCAAGGAGCTCTGGGTGGTGGTGGTGGAACCGGGGTCCTCAGGTTTTGAGACTTCGATGCGCCTGAAAGACGCCGGATTCGAGTCCTTCCCCGTATTTGAATAAAGACCGGTCGCCTTGACGCTAACGGATGGACGAGCGGGTGAAGATGAGGTCGCGCTCCATCGATTCCTCGACTCCGCCGACTCCCAGTCGTACCCGGCTGAGCGTAAGGCCTTCGCCTCCCGAAGGGTTTCCGCTCCTCGCAACCCGATACGTCGCGCGTTGCACGGTCTTTTCGCCCTTCGCCCGCAATTCCAGCAACTCCAGAGGGCCGATCCTGAAAAAAGCGTAAGATCCCTCCGTTTTTGCTCCGGCTAGCTGGAGAGAAAAATTACCGTCCTTGGTGAAATATATATTACCTGAAGGACTCTCATAGGTGGCGTCGAGACGGGCACCGGCGCCCTCGCCGGGGTTTCCCTTGTCCTGGACGGCCGCGGCTGCCGTCTTCCGGTATGTCCCATCCCAACGCCCTCCCACCCCGATCTTCAACTTCACGTCCTCGAAGACCTTCATCCTGATCGAGTCGGCCGATTCCAGCTCAATGTCAATAAGGCGGCGCAAAGTCACGACGGAAATGTTCTGGGTTGCGAGGTATAGCCCATAGCGGGTCGAGTTGGAGTTCTGCCAGGCGAATACCTCCTGGGTATCATCGGCGTAAAACACGAGCTCCCTCCGCTGCGTATCGAAGAACACGTACTGCTTTTCCTCGCCTGTCCCCGAGGCGCCCACGAAGTACCAAAGGCCGTCCAGAAAACGTTCGAATTTGTCGGGACTACCGTCAAGCAACTCGCGGACTCTCCGCTGCTCTATCTGCGTGCCGGGCAAGCGGGCAGCGCCGATGCGTTCATAGCGGCCGGTCGCAGGATCCCAGGCGTACGTGGTTTCGATCTGATCCAATATATTGGAGGATTCGAAGTCCCTTCCATAAGTAGCGATACGGAATCCGGTGCCCGTTGCGATGCCGAGCAGGTAGGCCTGGCTCCGATCGCTCTCCAGTATGGCTACCGAACCGTCCGTGCTCAGTTCCGCGATCCGTTCGAAGGGCTCGCGATCCGGGACTTGGGACTTCCTGAACACCGTCAGGGTCTGCTCGCCCAAGCCGTTCATGCCTGCGGCGACGACACAGATGCTCCGATCCCCGAGCAGGTCCTTGGCGAAAACGCTGACGGTCCTGCTTCTGGTAGCGGCAGTCGGAGCGTCCCAGACGCGCACCCAACCTCCTGTCGCCTCGTCAAAATCGGCGTAGGCGATATTGACAGGACTGTCGCTCTGGCTGGACTGGCAATAAGCGATAACTTGCTCGTCCTGGGGATCGCCGTCGAAATCCTGGGTGAGCACGCTTATCGCCACCTCGCCGTCTTTCAGGGCGACCTTCGCGATCGCGGCGTCCTCATAGGCCATTCGTTCGGCGTTCACCGACTCCGCACCCTCGTCCTCAAGCCCGTGGGCTTGGGGAGAAACCACCCGGGCCTGGGGCTGTACGCCGCCCCGTTGCGATCCGAAAGGGGAAGGTCCCAGGACGAGCCAAATGCAGCCCAAGCCTACCGCGATGAAAATTGCTGGAATAGCGTATCGCATTATGCTCCGGTATCCGCGGCGCGCAACGCCGCGGACACTTTTTGTAGCACTTCGGACTTCGTCTCCGCAAGTCCTTGCGGGCACTTGAAGCCGGCCGCAGTCCGATGCCCTCCGCCCCCGAACGACTGGGCGATGGTGGAAACGTTGACTTCCCCCTTGGACCGCAACGAACAGCGCAACCGTCCTTCCGCATTTTCCTTGATCAGGATCGATACCTCTATATTCTTGCTATGCAAAGGAATGTTAATTAGTGGTTCGGCATCATCATAGTTTGCGCCGGCAGCTTCAAGATCCGCTTTCAGCATGGTCTGGATAGCGACTCGCCCGTCCCCAGCTAATTCCATGGATGAGAGTACGCGCTGCTGGAGCAGGAGCGCGCCGACCGAGGCGCTTTCGTACATAGCCTTGTATATCTCGTTCGGGACAGCTCCCGCCTCCACAAGCGCGACCGCGGCCCTGAACGTTCTTGCGGTGGTTTTAGGATAGATGAAAGATCCGGTGTCGAAAACGATGCCCGCATAGGCGGCTCTCGCCGATATCGGGTCAAGCCGAGCGCCAAGTCGTCCGATGATCTCAAGCGCGAGTTCGGATGTCGAAGATGCCGTCGTATCCGCGTAACCGTCGAGGCGGTTGCCAGGAGCCTGTTCATGGTGGTCCAGGAAGAAGACTTCCTTGGCTCCGCCCAATATCTGCCCGGCGGCAGAGCCCAGATTCGTTTCGTCCGAGGTGTCCATCACCGCAAGGACATATCCGTCCGTATACGGCGCGAACTCGCCATCCTTCCGGGCTTGGACGCGCTTCTTGGGATCCATGAAAGCGTACCGTTCGGCAAGAGCTTCAGAATTCAGGATACGGACACGTTTTCCGAGGCTTTCCAGGGCTGCAGCGAGCACCAACTCGGAACCTATCCCGTCAGCGTCGGGACCTTCATGGGTCGTCAATACGTAATTTTCGTGCGCCGTGAAAAAGCGTAGCGCATCGTCAAAACCTTTGGATGGAATTTTCTATCCCCCGTATGCCTCAGTCCATCATCTCGCCCCCGCGACGGCCATAAAATTCACCGCTGCGGCTTTTACCGACTCGCCGATACCCAAGCCAATGGAAACGAGCTTCCAGCCTGCATGGTCTTCCACCCGGGAAAAACGCAGCAAGGAGGCGGTTTCCGTATCCTCCGCATAATCTTTCGCATCGGTACGCAGGGTCAGAGCACTGGCCACCATGACGACGGCCATCCGGTTCCGATCGCCGCGAGCGGCTTCCGCACGGGCTGCCGCACGTATAGCCGCCGGAAAATCCGGTCCGCCCGAATCGCTGGAAACGGAGCGGATAGCCTCCTTCAAACCTTCCTTGGACCCGGGAACCCCTATCGAGGCATCGGCTATCAGAGTGGCTCCATCCGAAAAAGACCAAACCGTCACTCGATCCCCTTCCATAAGAATGGGGTCCACGAAGGAATCGCAGAGCCATTCTCCCGCGGCGGCGACCGACCCGGCCATAGCCGTAGATCGGTCCAGCAGGATGAACGCATCTATGGGTTGAACGCGGACATCGGCGGCGAAAACCACCGCCGGAAGCGAAACCAAAAGGAAGAAGGAAGTTCCAATCCGAGTAATCGATGGCACGCAACCCATTAAAAGACCGCCTGTTTCAGCTTGATTTACCCCATTATATGTGCAGGTTCGTCCCAAAAAATTAAAAAACGCTTTACATTTAATCTACGATATTGATAATCTACATACAAGGCATAATCGAAGAACGGACAGAACCGTAATAAGGAGTCAGGATATGGGAGCCATCGACCTGCCCAAGAGCCCTAACGTATTCCATCCAGAGAAACCAAGCGCCGTAGGTTCGCGCAATTCACTCGCACAGGAATACCGGGATCAGCAAAAGGAAGTCAACCAACTCCTCGAGGAGGAGACGAATAAAGTTATCCATCACATGAACGTGAAGTTGCCCAAGGAAGTCCTTGAGCGCCTCGACGTGATGGGCGGAGTGAAGGAAAAGCTCTACAACTATTTCAACCAGAATTACCAGAACATGTTCAACCGCTACATGGTGACGGCTGAAGACGAGATGGTGAAGAAGGTCCGGAATTACATCGACAAGGAAGAGACCAAGGTTCTGGCCCGCTACACTCCCAAGGAGATCGCGGACCTGCTGGACCAGGTCGGCGGCGCCGACAAGTTCAACACCGGCGAGATCGAGAAATCCATCGTCAATATGTACGGCCACCTCCAAGGCCACATCCAGCGCGGGATAAACGACCTCGAGAACCTGACCAACAGCCTGCTACGCCAGAAGACGGACGTCGGCGCCTTCATCCGCGGCGAGAATGCGTATTCCATCGTGAAATGCGCCTTCAAGGACAACAACGTCAAGCCGAAAGCCGTCTGCGATGTCAAGCTTTCCGTCAACATCCTGGATTCCGAGCTCATCAGTCCGATTTTCCACTACCAGGTCACCGTCGAGTACCTCATCAAGGACCTGATTTCCAAGCACATCATCGACACGATCGACAAAGAGATCGAAAAGTTGAAAGATGGGCGGATCGACCAAGGACTGGAGGAGCTTTCCGACAGCGAGATCATCTTCCAGAAGATGAATGAAGTCGAAAAGTACACCGACGACAAGCCGGACGATCCCAAGGCAAAACGCTACAACGTAATCGCCAAGAGCCTCATGGACCGCATCAGCGACCTGCGCGCGGAAATCGATCCTTCCACTTTCGACCAGCTCAACGTCCGCGAGAATCTCAAAAACATCGTGGATACCGAAAATATCAGGAATCGCGGCTTCAATACGGCCATCAATTCGATAACGTCCATCCTGGATACCTCCAAGATGGGCTACCAGTACATCGAAAACCTCAAGAACGCCCGCGAACTCCTGATCCGTGAGTACGAAGAAACCGATACCGCCATCCTCCCCGACGAGCGATATCAGATCCGCATGCGCTACTATGACAACGCGCAGCTCATCGAAGAGCGCAAAGCCTACGATGTTCAGGTGAAGAGCTTCGAGACCGAAGTGCTCCATCTTTGGGACATCCTGCACATGATCTACGAGGATTCCAAGTTCCTCACCCGCGTCACCGATTTCGCCGATCTTGCCAAACTCTATAAGAAAAAGGTACGCAAGAACGTCAAGGAAAAGACCGGCGATCCCTTGTACGAGGACATCGCGAAGGTCTGGGACGAGATCAGTTTCGTGAAGCCCGCCGAGACCGAAGTGGAACGCATGAACCGGACGTATATCTACGAAAAGGACAAGCTCCGCCACAAAATCATCCTCATGCGCGACAAGATGAAGAACATGTACGGCTACCAGTACCCCATCCAGCGCCGGGTCATGGAAGAGCGCCTCGTGTTCCTCGAAAAGGAATTCAACCGCTTCGACTACATGATCAATCCCTATCACATCCAGCCCGGCCTTCTCCTCGACGTGGACATCACCTCCATCAAAAGGAAGAAAGCGACGCTGGACGGAATGGCCAACGTCCTGAACGAATTCCTCCATGGCGTATCAAAGGGCTTCCAGGATGCGGCATTTGCCTCCTTCAGCCGCCGGCGCTCGACCGTCCGGCAAGATATCGCCCAGTCCTTCTCCGAGATTCCTGCGGAGGGTGAGGAAGAAGGGGGGGCCCAGAGCCCCGGGAAAGCGTATCTGGATATGCTGAACGCCGATGATGGCGGCCCCGGCCTGCTGACACAGTCCCTTGCCGAGAGCGCGCCCGTAGCGGACGCCCAGCCCGGCAAGCGCGGCAGGAAGAAGGCAACCGCGGGAGTCGTGGATTCCGGTAAGGTGCCCGCCAAGCGCGGACGGAAGCCGAAAGCCAAAGATGACGGTGGTATCCGCGAAGTTTAAAGTCCTGATAATCGAATCGAACGCCCCCGACAGGGGGCGTTTTTCTTAGGAGATTGGAATGGCGAACGTAATTAACAGATTCGAGATCCTGTCAACGCGCTCGGGCTTCAATTCTGCCGTGCGACATGTCAAGGGGACGATCGAGCTTGTCGACGCCCTCGCATCCAAAAAAAACCTCTCCGACTTGTTGCAGGAGCGTGCTTCGACCGAAGAAATCGGGGCCGAACGCGTGTCTGCCTTGCTCAGGATGCTTCTGCTGGATAAGCTGGGCTACCGTGCGATCTCCCGCAACCTGAACAGTACCGCGGATTCCCTGGACGCTCTCGCGCAGGAATTCTCAAAATGGAACGCGGTCGATCTCGTGCTTTCTTACCATCATCCGGACCTCGGCCTCCTCATCGCCAATCCCAAGAGCGCGGAGCAACTCTCGGCATTCGGTGTCCTGAGAAAACGGGAACTCGCCATCGCTTATGCGGGCCGCTTCGAAAAGGGAGCCGACGATTTATGCGCCAAGGCCGCATCCCTCGCCCTGGATATGCTTGAAGGCGCTACCCCGAAGATCCCTGAGGATTTTTACAAAGGCGAGTATGCCCGCAAAGCCGAACCGAAGGCGAAGGCAGCGACCGCGAAGATCAAGGCCGGTCCCGGCCGCAAGCCGAAAAAGGAAGAAGTACAGGCCGACGCAAAAGCGATCGCGCCGACCGCCGCCACGAGCGTTACCGCCGCAAAGCCGGTTTCCGCCGCTCCGGTCTCTGCCCCCAAAGTGCCGTCGCGCATGACGCCGATGTATTCCGTTACGGTCCAGAATGAACTCTTCCATAACGGGAACGTCGAAGCGTGGAAACGGATCATAGCTAGCTACAATGCAAGGCATCCCAATCTTGAAGTGCTCGTATACTACGACGGTGAGCGCATAACGAACCTCAACGCGCTCTTTAAATGGGGTAAAGTGAAGCACGGAAGCACGATTCAATTCGCTGTGGCCGGAAACGATATCCAGAATGTCGCGAAGCTGCAGCGTTACCTGATTCAGGGCGCCAGCCATCAATTCGAAGCGTTTCTGCACGGCCCCGTGCACAATACGCTTAATCTTTTCTGACCGGGGAGAGGTGAAAAATGGATGACAGACTGCATTTTTTCAGCGCGATAGACGTCATACCCAAAAAAGTCTCCCCCGAACTTCTCGGAATTCGGGGTCGGCAAGCCAACGAGTTCGCGGAATTGGGTTTTCCCATTCTTCCCGGTTTCATCCTGGACGCGCGTATCGCTTCACGTTTGGATAAGGAAAGCGTCTCCAAGGATCTAAAATCCCTGCTCGACAAGTGCGCGGGCCTGGTCGGCAAGACCTTTGGCGATACGGGCAATCCCATGCTCGTCAAAGTCGTCGTATCTTCCAACTTGGCTGTTTCCAATTACCCGACTTTGCATAACTTCGGGCTGGTCCGCGATACGATTCCAGGCTTTGCCAAATGGGTCGGGGAGACTTTCGCGGCCCATGAAGTCCTTTTCCTCGTACGCGGCATGCTTCGCATCGAGGAGCGTGTGGCTGAACTGGAAGGACGGGAAAGCGACCGGGCGACTTCAGCCGAACGCCGCATAAACATGGAGAAGGAACTTTCTTCGGACCACCCCTCCAAGAGCGCCTTGGAATTCGTCGACGAGTTCGCGCCATTCCTGCCTACCGGCTTTTTCGATTCCGCCGTCGGCCAGCTGGAGATCACGCTCAAGGAAATTTCCCGCCTCCTCGCCAAAGATGACCAGAACGACGAAGACACCGCGCTGATGATCCAGCCTATGGTGTACGGAAACTACGGCAAGGATTCCTGTTCGGGTGCGTTCTTCACACGCAACGTGGTCACCGGCGACAAAAACCTGCAGGGCGACTTCTACCGTGAGAAGTTCAATGAATTGGGAGCGGCGGGACAACCCATCGAGAAGATCGGACCTGATCACCTGAAGGCCATGGAACGCATCGCCGGCATACTTGAAGACAAATTCAAGGAGATCCGCCAAGTCCGCTTCACCGTGGAGAAGGGCAAGCTTTGGCTCATCGAGCAGCGCGCCGTCGACGCCAAGTCGACCCAGGCGGACATCCGGTTGCTGCTGGACTTGGCCAAACGCAAGATCGTCGACGAAGCCTATATCGTCAAGGCGATCCAGCCAGGACGGCTCAACGAAATACTGCATCCCATCATCGACGGAAGCACGGCGAAGGGCCTGCCCGCCTGGAAGGGCGGCATCGCAGGCGCGCCGGGAGCGGCCATCGGTAAGGTATATTTTACGACCGATTCCTTGCTGGAAGCCCGGAAAGTGTCCCTGCAGAAGGGAGAAAACCATCGCTTCATACTCTGCATGCCCTCCACTTTCGCCGAGGACGTGAAGGCGATCGAAGTCTCCGCCGGCGTCATTTCCTGTGAGGGAGGCTATTCCGCTCATGCCTCTGTCGTCGCCCGCCAATACGGAAAGGTGTCCCTCGTGACGCCGACCATGAAGATTCGCGGGAAGAAAGCCACCCTCGGAGAACTTTCCTTCACAGAAGGTGATTTCCTTACCGTCAACGTGCCGTACTACGGCGTGTCGAGCGTGTATCTGGGAAAGGCCAAACTCATCGAACCGGATCCGACCGAATCGGGCCTACTCGACTTCATCGCCGTCACAAAGAAATTTATCAAATCCTTCCATGTACGGGCGAACGCGGACAGTCCCAGGGATGCCAAGCTTGCGCTGTCCTTCGGCGCTGAGGGCGTCGGTTTGTGCCGTACGGAGCACATGTTCTTCGGAGAGGATCGCATCAACGTTTTCCGGGAGATGATCCTTTCGGATTCGGCCCAGGAGCGCGCGGTAGCCTTGGAACGACTGCGCCCGATGCAACGGGACGATTTCTACGGTATCCTGAAGGCAATGGCGGGAAAGGAAGTAACCGTCCGCCTGCTGGACGCGCCCCTTCACGAGTTCCTGCCGCACAACGATGAAGAATTCGCGGCCTTCATGGCGCATCTGGAGAAATCCCGCGGCAAGAAACCGGCAAAAGCGGAAGTGCTCGCGCGCATAGAGGCCTTGGCGGAATTCAATCCGATGCTCGGCCATCGCGGTTGCCGCATCGCGGTTTCCTACCCGGAGATCTATGCGATGCAGATTAAGGCAGTGTTCGAAGCTACGTACAAACTGCGCGAGGAAAAGATTGATGCCCGGCCTGAAATCATGGTCCCGATCGTCATGAACGCATCGGAGCTGAAACTCATCGCCTACGGAAAGAAGATAGAGGGAACGTCGTACAAGGGCATTGTCGACGTAGAAGAAGAATTTAGGAAAGAGCGCGGGGCGAAAGCCGTTCCGTATGCAGTCGGCACCATGATCGAGCTTCCCGCCGCCGCCGTCGGCGCGGGAGAGATCGCCAAATATGGCCGATTCTTCAGTTTCGGGACTAACGACCTTACTCAAACCACGCTCGGCATCTCCCGGGACGATTTTACCGGATTCATGCCCGACTACACTTTATTCGATCTTATCGTGGGAAATCCCTTCTCCACGCTTGATCCACGGGTTAAGGAACTCATCGCCCTCGCCGTGGACAGGGGACGTATGACCAGACCGGATCTTGTGTGCGGACTCTGCGGCGAACATGGAGCCAATCCTGATAACGTGCGCTTCTGCATGGATTCTGGATTGGACTACGTGTCCTGCTCGTCCTATTCGGTGCCGATCGCGTTGCTTGCGGTTGCCCAGATAGAACTGGAAAAGGCCGGAAAATAGTCTCACCGGCATGGCCGGTGGATTACGAATTCCTGATTACAAGGGCCGCCCGCCGGGCGGCCCTTGTTTTATAACCTCAATCCTGTTAAATACTTTTCTGTAATCTATTCCGGCTGGTGTTTCAAAATCATCGTCGCTTTGATGGTATCGACAACCCTAAGCGCTGCCTTCTTCGCGTCCGCCATCGGCACTGCGGCTTCCTTGTTGAATGTCTTCTCGAAAAATATGTTCAGGGTCTCGAAGATGTCGGGAAGGCGATAGAAAACCAGCGAAAAGTTGATTCCCGTTGGTTTCAGGATCGTGAAGGATGAAAAGGAATCCATCGGATGTTTGGCGATCATCATACGTGTCTGGTTCTTCGCCACGATCAAGTCCAGTTCGGAAAAACGGAGCGGGACTTGGTCTGAGGAGGCCCTTACATACGGTTCGATGGCTTTATGCGGATAATTCGGCGGTTCGATGAGGACATGGAGTTTTTTCCCGTTTGTCTGGAAGGTAAGTCCCTCCTCGGTGAGATAGATGGATTTAACGCCCGAATAAGAAACCACCTCATATTTCGAATATGCGGTGTTGTTGGTGAAGAACGAGGAAACGATGTATCCTTCATCCTTCGGAAGCTTATCCTGCGCATAAGCCTCAAAAAGATCCATTGCCTTGCTCGCCATTATTCCCTCCGTCATAAGATTATAGACGCTTTTCACCTTTCGGCAACACTTGTCGATTATTTCTTGGTTTTAACGGCGCGGCGGCGCCTGCCCTCCTCTTCATGTCGCGCGGCAAGCTCCTGGATACCGCTTTCCCGATAGAATTCCGCAAGCCGTTCGTGAGGGCGAGGGTCGGACGCGTCGCGCGCGGCCGCTTCCCTGTAGGCATCCACCGCCGCTTCCTTCTTTTTGGCGTGCCGCAGGAAGTCCCCGAGCGCCAAACAGGGGTCCGGGGATTTCGGAAAGAGGGGGAGCGCCTTCTGCAGTACGACAATAGCGTAGGCGGGAGAGCCGGCCCTATCAAGACAGTGGGTGAACTCCAGGAGCACGCCCAGATCCCGCGGTCGTTCCTTCAGCAGCGACTTGAGCAACACAGACGCTTCAGTGTACCGGCCGTGTTTGCGGTAGGCATAGGCGAGCACCCGGCGGAGCCTGGGATTCTTCCCGTCCCAAGCCAGCAAAGCCTCGAACTCCCGCGAGGCGCGGACCCAGGATTCGGCGTGAAGCAGCAGCATGCCGTATTCCCGACGGATGGCGGGATTGTCAGGCCACCGCTCCACATAGGTTTCGTAAGCGGCCTCCAGACGTTGCGCGGCCGTCTTGTCCCCTTCCGCGCTAAGCGCTTCAGCGCACGCGATCGCGCCGAGTGCCGCGCCCTCGTCATCTGGCACAATGCTTAGCGTTTTCAGGAACCAGCCTTCGGCGAGGTCCGGGAGGCCGAGTTTCAGGTAGCGGTCGGCGAGGGCGCGCATGAGTTCGGGCACCGGTCCCGAGATGCGGATCGCAGCCTGCACCAGCTCCACGACGCGCGCGTCGTCGCCGACGACCCTGGAGGCATGCAAAGCCCTGAAACGGACGATGGCCGACCGGTCGGCACCGATGCGTTCGGCCGCATCCAGCTCCGGACCGAGACGCGTCCAGTCTTCTTTCTCCCAGAGCACCAAAGCCAGTTCCAGCCGCAGCGCGCCTTCCTTGGGTTCCTTTTCAATCGCGCGGCGGGCATGGTTTTCCGCCGCGTCCAGGTCGCCGAGATTCCGCAGGCTTTCCGCGAGCATCGCGTGTACAGCGGCGTCGGCGTCCCTGGTGCGTAACCAGGCTTTGCAGGCATCGGCGGCACGCCGCCAGTCGCGGGAATCTACAAGGGAGCGGATGAGAAAACGCTCCACCAGCGCCTGGTCCCAGGCGAGGTCGGGGATGTCACCGCCGCCGGCACGGATTTTCCGCAGTTCTTCCTTTGCCGCCACCGAATTACCGAGCGCCATAAGGATGGATGCCTTATACCAGCGGATTTTCGGATCGTCGGGAACAAGGGAAGAGGCCGCTTCGTATTGTTCGAGCGCCGAGCGCAAGTCGCCGGAATTTCGGTAGATCCTGCCGAGTTCAAGACGCGGCAGGACCGCATCGAGCCCGTTTGCGATCGCGAAACGGAGCATCTTGGCCGCCAGGTCCTGGTCGCCCGAACGCGCGAGCCGCAAGCCGCGGACGAGGAGGGCGTTCAGGTACCCGCGGTACACGCGCGCGTCCTGGGGCGATGCTTCCACCGCCCGCCGGAATGACTCAAGGGCGAGCGCCGATTTTTTTCCCTTCAGGTAAGCGGTCCCGAGCAGCGCGAGTGCCGCGGAATCGTTCGGCTTCAGGTCAAGGCATTTTTTCAGAAGCGGCACGGCCTTGTGGATCATGCCTAGGGCGATGTAGCTCCTGCCCGTGAATAGGTAGCCGCTGGCCGATAGGGGCCGCGCCGAAATATAGTCCCGATACGCGGCCAAGGCCCTCGGATAGTCGCCGAGAGAGTGGTAGGACCGACCCAGGTACAAGGACGCCTCGGGAGGAGCGTCTCCCGAAGCGATGAGATCTTCCAGTAGCCCGGCGGCGCCTTCGTAATCGCGGCGCGCTCCGGCGCGCGCCGCCGCTTCCAGCCGTCCGGCGGCGCCGGTCCTGCCCAATTCCTTACTTCGCCCGGGCGAGTGTCACGGCTGCGGTGACGACGATGTCCTCCACGGAGCAGCCCCGCGAAAGGTCGCTGATCGGCTTGGCGAAGCCCTGGAGGAATGGCCCGAAGGCTTCCGCGCCGGCGAGCCGCTGGACAAGTTTGTAGCCGATGTTTCCCGCGCCGAGATCGGGGAAGACCAAGGTATTCACCTTGCCGCGGATCGGGCTGCCCGGGGCCTTTTTGTCTGTAATGGAAGGCACGAGGGCCGCGTCCGCCTGCATCTCGCCGTCGATGGCGAGGCCGGGGGATTTGGCCTTCACGAGGTCAAGCGCCGCGCGGACTTTCAAAACGTCGGGGTGGTCTCCGCCGGAGCCCTTGGTCGAGAAGGAGAGAAGGGCGACCGCGGGTTCAACTCCGAGGAATTCGCGGCAGGACTGGGCGGCGGAAAGGGCTATCTCCGCGAGCTGTTCGGCGTTCGGATCGGGGAGGACGGCGCAATCGGAGAAGATCATCGCGCCGTCAAGGCCCCAGGACTTGTCCTTGACCTGCATGACGAAACAGGAGGAGGCGGTCTTGGATCCGGGAATAGTGCCGACTATCGCAAGCCCTGCGCGGAGCACGTCGGCGGTAGTGCTTTCCGCTCCAGCTACCATTCCGTCCGCATCTCCCTTGTGGACCATCATCGCACCCCAACGGAGAGGCGCTTTCATGTCGAGCCGGGCTTGTTCGATCGTCATGCCCTTGTGTTTGCGCATCTCGTAGTAATCGGACGCATAGGCTTCATGAACGGGGGAATCGGAAGGATCAACGACGAGGATGCCATCCAGCTTGACGCCTTCCGTGGCGGCGACGGCTGAAACGGCGGCAAAGGATCCTACCAGGGTCACAGCCGAGGCGAGTTTCTCGTCAACGATCGTCCGCGCGGCTTTGACCGTACGCGGTTCTGTTCCTTCCGGCAGAACGAGCCTTTTTTGCATCGACTTGGCTTTCGCGCGCATGTCCTTCATGAAATCCATACCGTCTCTCCTGTAGATATAATGGTGGGATCGATAATTGCGTATCGATTGGATCAGCATACTCCTCTTGATATCCTATGGCAAGGCCGTCCATACTTCGGCCATGACCGTAGGAATTTTCGGCCTCGGCCGTTTCGGTAGCTTCTGGGGCAACCTCCTCGCGCGCAACTTCGAAGTGGTGGGCTACGATATCGATGCGGAGCGAATTTTCCCGGAATCAGTACGCCGCGTGGACCTCCAAGGGCTTTGCGCCTGCCGCACCATCTTCCTTTGCGTCACGATCCGCGCCCTTCCCGATGCGCTCCGTTCGATCGCCCCCTTGCTCGAAGACGGGACTCTCGTCGCGGACACCTGTTCCGTCAAGGTCCTTCCCGCCCGCTGGATGCGGGAGATCCTTCCGTCCGGCACGCTGATTCTGGCCACCCACCCGATGTTCGGTCCGGAATCGGCCAAAGCGGGTCTGGACGGTCTCGCCCTCATGATGGATCCCTTGCGGATGGAAGCCGAAGACTTCAGTTTCTGGGAAGACGAATTCAGGTCATGGGGGTTGTCCACTGTACGCATGGATTGCGACCGGCACGATCGCGAAGCGGCTTATTCACAGGCGCTTACGCACTTCGTGGGACGATCCCTTCACCGGATGGGCCTTCCCGAGACGGAGATCGCGACGCGTTGGTACCGCAGCCTCCACGCCATCGCCCGTCAATGCGTACGGGACGCTCCTGAATTGTTCGAGGACATGCAGCGCTTCAATCCCTACGCCGCGGGTATGCGGGGCGCCCTATTGGCCGCCTTCGGATCCACGCTCGCCGAGCTGGGAGAGGACATCTCCGCACTCGTGGGACCCACAGACGCAAGAGTCGGAGAACGAAGCGCACTTGACGAGGGAGCCCGCTCGCCGGTACATTCCGAAGAAGGAGCCGGAAGATGACCGAGATCCGCAACGATTCGATGGACGAGGACGACTTCGACACCACCCTCTCCTCCGACATAGAATTTTCCGGCACGCTCATCTTCTCAAAACCCTTCCTTATCAAAGGACGGGTAACGGGGGAGATCGACGCCAAGGGTTTCCTCGTCATAGCCGAAGGCGCCGTCGTTGAAGCCAACGTGCGCGCCCCCTCCGTCATCGTTCGCGGTTCGGTTCGTGGCAACGTGTACGCGACCGACCGCGTGGAGATCGCGGCCTCCGGGAGCCTAGTGGGGAACATCGCGGCTCCCGAGATCCACATGGAGAAGGGCTGCGTGTTCAACGGATCCTGTACCATGACGAAAAACGCCCGGACTGAATAACGCATGAGACGTAAACCGCATTCCATCCTCCCGCTCATCGTCTTTTGTTTACTCGGATTTCCGATGCATTCCCAGGAAGTACGCGACGCGCTGAAGGAATACCGACTGGGGAATTACAAAACCGCGGTTGAGATATGTCTGGCCGAGCTCCAGTCCTCCCCGGCCAATATGGATTCCCACACGGTTCTCTGCTGGAGCCTCGTTCAACTCGGTCGCTACGATGAGGCCGCCCGGTATGCCGTCGCGGCCAGAGCGATAAATCTCTACGATCCCCGCATCGTTGAGATCCTTGCGGAGGCTCGGTACCACCAAGGCAGGAACGAGGAATCGATAAAACTTTTTCAGGAATACCTGACCCTCGCGCCCGAAGGCGGCCGGGTGGATTCCGCGTATTATTATATGGGAGAACTCTTCATACGCTTCGGACGCTTCCGGCACGCGGATATCGCGCTTTCCGCGGCCGTGCGCTACGCGAGCGGAAACGCCGCCTGGTGGACCAGGCTAGGCTACGCACGCGAACGCGCGAACGACCAACGCTATTCGATCGCGGCTTACGAACAAGCCCTTGCCTTGGATCCCCATTCTGCGGATGCCCGCCTGGGACTGGACAGGGCGCGGCGCGGGACCGCCGCAAGGTAGCCGAATGGGCGCGCAGAAAGTCGCCTTCCATACCCTCGGTTGCAAGCTCAACCAGCTGGAAACCGAATCCATCGCGCAAGCTTTCATCGCTGAAGCCTTCGAAGTCGTTCAATGGGGGGAAGCGGCGGACATCTATTTAGTCAACACCTGCACGGTGACTTCCATGGCTGAACAGAAGGCGCGCAGAATCATCCGCAAGGCTCTGAAAGACAATCCCGCCTCCTGCGTCGTCGCGACAGGCTGCTACGCCCAACTGGATCCGGAATCCCTGAGAGCGGCAGTCGCGACGGTCGCAGAAGCCTTCGACTCCGAATCGGGCGAAATCCTGGACCGCAAGCGCTTGTTCGTCGTTTCGGGCGACGACAAGGCAGCCCTGCTGGACCTGCCGCGATACCTCGCCGAAACCGTTTGCGCTTCCGCTTCGATCCGGGACGCCCTGGAATCCTGGACGAACGGGGAAGAAAGCGCCCCGAGCGCGGCGGATCCCTTGAGCCGATTCCGCTTCGACGCCGCCGATTTTTCCTTCCACAGCAGGGCTTCCCTGAAAATTCAGGACGGTTGCGACAACTCCTGCGCCTACTGCCGCGTCCGACTGGCCCGCGGCAAGAGCGTCAGCCTTGCCGCGGACATCGTCCTTTCCCGGCTCCGCGAGCTGGAAGGGCGGGGCTATTCCGAGGCGGTGCTGACCGGCATCAACGTTTCCCGCTATTTCGATGCCGAGGCGGGACTCGGCTTTCCCGGCCTCATACGCCTGCTCCTCGCCGGCACCGCGCGCATTTCCCTGCGGATCTCTTCGACCGAACCGGACGGCGTGGACGAGGATTTCGCCGATGCGGTCTCCGATCCGCGCGTCCGTCCCCATTTCCACCTCTCGGTGCAGTCCGGCAGCGACGCGATACTGAAAAGAATGCGCCGCCGTTACCGCGCCGAGGCGGTGGAACGCGCGGCGGTCCTTCTCCGGACGGCAAAAAAAGATCCCTTCCTCGCCTGCGACCTCATCGCCGGCTTCCCGGGGGAAGGCGCGGAGGATTTCCGGGACACCCTCGCGCTTTGCGGGCGCATCGGATTCGCCTGGATCCACGCCTTTCCTTTCTCCCCCCGTCCCGGGACCGAAGCCATGGACATGTTGCCTCGTATTCCGGAACGGATCGCCGCCGAACGGGCGGAAGTCCTCGGCGCCCTCGCGCGGAGCGGCCACGATGCCTATGCGGCTCGCTGGGCCGGCCGAGAGGTCAACGCGGTCGCTGAGGCAGGCAAAGCGCTTGCCGCTGAAGCGGCGTTTCCGGCCCTTTCCGAGAACTACCTCAAGCTGCTCGTCCGTCCTCTTCCGGATCAGGAACGTCCCCATCCAGGCGCCTCCATCAGATGCAGAATCGATGCCGTCCTTTCGGCCTCCGACATGCTGGACGCGGAGTTATTGGAGATCTTCCATTAATCCGACTGGCGGAGGCAACAACCCTGCGCTATACTTATGTCTACGATCTCCGAGACGGAGATCCCGTGGAGGTAGTGAATGAAACGAATGCTGCGGATCGCGGCGGGTATTGCCTTGGTCGCGTCAATCACAGGCTGCGAGCTGCTCTTCAGCGGCAAGAACCTGTTCGCCGGCCTCGACGGCCCGGATATGGACGAGCTAAAGAAAGCGACGGGGTCAGACCTCATCGACTTGCTCAATGAGAGCAAGGGCGGGGAGAGCGGAGGGTTTGGCGATACTTTTTTGGAAAAAGTTAAGACTGAAGGTAGCGGACCGGCTATCGTGGCGAATCTTGCGCTGATTTATGCTTCAGGATCGACCGCATCACCTACCAGCCAAGCAGAAGCGGCGAACCTCGCGGCTGACCTTCTTCTCGGAACAACTGAGACCGGCGATGTAGTCAACAGCATCGTCGGAGCGGTCATTGGCGAAACAAATATTGCGCCGGAAACTATTCTTTCCTCGGTATTGCAAGGGACCACAGCGGCAACCAATTCCACCGAGTTTTATCAATTCATGGACAATATGATCATGGTCTCCGATGCCTATCAAAACATCGGCGATTCATACACGACCAATGGTGAGCTTGTTCCGATCGATCTCGCCGACGGGCAGACGGCTGCCGTTTCGATAATTTTCAGTACGCTGGTCGATATCGTCGATATAACCGCCTTTGATGCCAGTTATCCCGGCATGACGACTCTGACCGATGACCAGAAAAAGAGCGTCGTCCTCTTTGATGAAGTCATCTCCCCGATGCTTAATGGTGACACCGCCGACCTTACCACAGCCTTCGGCACGGGTACTGCGGCCGAAACAGCATTCGACAACCTGATGCCGGTCGATTCGGTACCCGATGATCCCGATGATCCCGCCACTATCGGCCTTCAAATCGATCCGGCTGATAGTTCCTTTAGCGCTCTGATGTTTTACAGCGGAGCTTCCACCCTTATCGAAATGATCGACCAATAGGCAGGAGCGCATCATGAAGAAGACCTTCTTAATCGCTCTCGTCGCCGCGGTGGTCGCAGGGGGAGTCTTTGCCAAAGAAATTAGCATGGCGCCCTTCGCTCCACGCAGCCCAGTCGTTATGGCCCAAGGCGGTTCGTATACCGCGGTCGCAAGCGGTTACGATTCCCTTTTCTCCAATCCCGCAGGTTTCGCGAGTCCTAAGGGTAGCCTCACCATTGCATCCGCGATGCCTTGGGTTTACGGTAATCCTAAAGAATTAGGGGATGCGTCCGATACGCTGGATACGAGTCAGGGAATATCCGATTATATGGAAGCTGCCTCAAAAAACGGAGTCGGTGCGGGGACTTCCGCAGGAATCGCGTATGTCGGCAGAGGCCTCGGACTGGGTTTTATTGTTTCAAGCGATCTCTTCCTCGCGGGCAATCCCTTTCCCGCTGGCATCAAAGGCTATACCTCCAATGACATTTCCCTCATCGGCGGCCTTGCCCTCTCGCCAATCAATCTTTCGAACTTCAAACTCTCGATCGGCGCTGACCTTCGTCCGACGATCAGGGTATTCGCTCCCTTGACTGCTGAAGGAGCGCTAGAAGTCCTTGATAATATGAACGATACGGACGCGATGAACTCGATCGACGTATACCAGGGCGCAGGCCTCGGAATCGACCTCGGAGCCAAATTGGCTCTCGGCGACTTCACCGTGGCGTTGACCTTCCGCGACCTTTTCGGCACCCGTTACGCGATGACCACCTATGGGCTCGGAGATTGGCTGGACGCAGCGCAAGCCGCAGGCGGCCTCCCCGAATCGGGAACCGAATCTAGCGATACCTACATCGTCCCGATGAACATCATCCTGGGCGGCGCTTATCACCCGGACCTCGGGGGATTGAGCTTCTTCTTCGATCCGACTATCCATGCGGACATAGCCGACCCGATCGGAGTGTTCCGCGACAACAAGTCACCGTGGTCCTTGCTCCATATCGGAACGGAGGTCAAGGTCTTCCGATTCATCAAGCTCCGCGGCGGCATCAACCAGGGCTATATCACCGCGGGCGCGGGCGTGCGGCTCCTGTTCCTGGACTTGAACATCGCGGCCTTCACCCGCGAATTGGGCCGCTACGCCGGCGACAATGCCAGCAGCGGCATGTCGGCGGAGATCGCCCTCAGGTTCTGATGGACGTGATGCGACGATTCGGATAATAATGTGCATATCGACGAAGGGCCGCGATTGGGCGGCCCTTCGTTCATGCAGGGGGAGGGATCGAGATGCGCAAATCGCAAACCGTTATTTATGCCGCACTCGCGGCGGCGCTTCTGATTTCCTCGTGCCAGCAATTCTTCACGACTTCCCTCGCAGCGCAGCTCGCCCGTGATCCGGCTGACCTGATGCCCGATGTCGATACCGGAAACGTCGACGAACTCCTGGCTCAAGCGGCGGGCAATCCGGAAATGTCGCTCGCACTCATGGACAGCATCATCGATGCTCTGGACGGCGCCACGGGAGCCGAACTCGTCCAACTGCAGAGCGCCGCGGTCACCGCGGCGACCGGGGCCTCCGGATTGAGCGAAGCCATACTCGCATCGGGAGGCGATATCGTCGCCATCGATTTTGAATCAGCGACGGCACAGGAAGAAATAATAACGATCATGGAAGAGGCTTTGGGCGGTTTGAACCAGCTCGCCGACGCTTCGGCCGGACTGATCGATATTATCCCCGATCCCGTTGCGGATTCCGCCGGATTCGATGCTTTCGTCCTGGAAGCGGACTCGGAACAACTCGCCATGGCCGCCATCACCCTCCTTGCCTCAAGCGCGGACGCATCCGCGGGCGGAACTTCCGATTATATCGATAATCTGGATCCCGAAAATCCCGACCCAGGAGCCGAGACTATGGCTGTCGAACTGGCCAGGGCGGCGATCGAAAAGAGCCAGACAGAGGGAGGATCCGGATTCCTCACGGATATGTTGGCGAATCTGAATCTCTCTATCTAGCATGAGGAATCCGTCATGAAAAATCGCTTAATCCTGCTTCGGGTGCTTTTCTGTCTGGTGTCGTCCTCAATCCTGATCCCCGCGTGCTGGGCCGTCGAAGTAGCTCCCTTCGTATTCCCGTCGGCGCGATCGGGGGGGATGGGCGGAACGCATGTAGCGATGGCGGACGATTTTTCGACCCTTTTCTACAATCCCGCAGGATTCGCGGGGGCGAAAGACGAACTTTCCGTTGCGGAAATAAGTATGGAGACCGTAGGTCCGGTATTCGACATCATAGATGCGGTGACCGAATTCCTGGGTCCTGCCGGAACGCTGGATATATCCAACCTGGTGGGCGAACGGGGGCTGACCACCGGTTTCGATCTCGGGGGACCGATGGCGTTCGGATGGATAGGACGCGGACTCGGGTTCGGGTTCTTCAACCGGACCTATGTAGAAGCGAAGGCAGCCGGGATCCAACTGAACGCGACGGCATTTGAAGATATTTTCCTGGTCGGCGGCTACGCGTTCAGGCTGGAACCGGCCTCGGGGCATACGATCGACTTCGGCTTCGCTGGAAAGGGCTTCCTGCGCGCGTCCGGAGAGTTGGGAGCCTCGGTCTTTTCGATCGAAACAATCATTCCCGACGATCCGCTCGGCGGAATTCCCATCAAGATGACCGCAGGAGTCGGCGTGGACGTCGGCGTCATATATTCCTATGATTCGCTCTTCGCTGTCGCGATCGCATGCCGCGACGCGTATTCTCCCGCCCTTGTTTCGGATTTCAACTCTGTGGACGAGCTTCTTTCCGGCAGTTCAGGGGCTTCGAGCGAGGAGTACGGCAGGATAGATCCGAGTCTGGATGTCGGCATCGCCTTTTCTCCGCGCATCGACATCATCCAGCGGTATGTGTCCAGCCTTGTTTTTGCCGCCGATTATCGCGATTTCCTGGATCTTGCAGCGCTTATTCCCCGCAATCCTGTGCTCAACGTCGCGCTCGGTACGGAAATCGTGGTGCTGGACGCTCTGAGCCTGCGCGCGGGCATCGCCGACGCGTTGCCGAACGCAGGTTTCGGCATAGATCTGAGCTTCATGAAATTCGATTTCGCGATGAGGGGAAAGGAACTGGGTCTGGATCCCGGCGAGAACCCGGCCTTCGTAATGGATTTAAGCTTGACCTTCAGGTATTGACGCGAGCCGCCCGTTTCGGTATTCTGGGACCTCCCGGGCCGCTAGCTCAGTTGGCAGAGCAACGCCCTTTTAAGGCGTGGGTCACAAGTTCGAATCTTGTGCGGCTCATCTTTACTAGATAAGGACTTAAGTCCTGCAAGACCACCGAAAAAACGGCGCCTTGCTCCGAGAACTTGGAAGGAAAGCGAACTGCTTTTTTTCTATGTGAAGGAGCGATACGCCGTTTTTTCATATACCCGGATTAGCGCCTTCCTCCATACGAAGATCACCACCCCGTCAACAGGGACCAATAAATATCCCTATCTGATCGGTTCGTTCCAGTCTTAAATCATTCCCGGTATTTCATTGACACCTGGACAGGCCCATGCTATCCTGCTTTATGTGGTTCTAATATGGAACCATTACGCAAGGCAAAATCTTGATACAGCAATGATAATTGGTGCCATTGGCCCTTATTGGTTCTTATTTAATACAGGTCGAGTGCTCATCACGGGGATGTCTTCGGTTGTTGTCCTGGGCAAAAAAACGCCTTGGGTAAGAATAGAGTCTCAAAATCCATAATGGAGGGTCCGTAGATGTTGAAGAAACTATCGGTTTTGGCATTCGTGCTCGTACTGGCCGTATCAAGCCTTGTCGCAGCCCCGTCCGCTGAAAAGCCGGCGAAGGCAACCGAATTACGATTTATCGATGTGTCGCCGAGTCCCACAAGACAGGAATACTTTACCAAGACTTTTGATAAGTTCAAGCAGGAAACCGGTATCACCGTAGTCTATGAAAGCGTTCCCTGGGACGATGCGGCGAACAAACTCACCGTCCTGGGCGCTTCAAATCAGCTTCCCGATGTCATGACGACTTGGGCCGGCTGGCTTGGGCAGTTCACCGAAGCGAAATGGATAGTGCCGCTTAATGAGTATATCGGGACAACGACTGATGAATATGCCAAAACCGTCACGCAACTTGTTTGGAAGTCCGAAAAGGAATTGTACGGCAACATCTATACGATCCCGGACGGCATGATGGTTAAGGGCGTGTTCGTCCGTAAGGATTGGGCCAAGGATGCCGGCCTGAAACTTGATCCCAAAAAAGGCTGGACGTATAAGGACTACTTCGATGCAGTCTACAAACTGACCGATTCTTCCAAGAACCATTACGGTACTTCCTTCCGCGGATCCAGGGGCGCCTTCGATCCGCTCTTCGTATATCTTGAAAGCTTCAACGGCGGCGCCGCTTATTCCGCGGACGGTTCAGCATTGTTTGATTCCTCCGAAAGCCTGGAAGCCTACAAACGCTGGAACGGTTTATACCTGGACGGCGCCGCGCCCAAGGATGCGATCAACTGGGGGTTCGTCGAGATGGTCAGCAACTTCACCGGCGGGCTGACCGGTACCTTGATCAACGATTCCGAGGTAGCCGCGACGTGCATCGAAAACATGACCGCTGCCCAGTGGACGGTTATGCCGATGCCCAGAAGCGACAAGGACGGAAAAATCTACAATACGGTAAACTCGCCCTATGCCTATTCGATCTCCGCCTCTTCCAAGAACAAGGATGCTTCCTGGAAGCTCATTCAGTTCCTGACGCGGCCTGACAACAACATCGAATATTGCAAGCTTACGGGCCTGATTCCCATCAAGACTGCTGTAGGAAATGATCCGTTCTATGGTCCGAACGGGCCCTATGCCACCTTCGTTCAGCAACTGAATGACCCCGCCATGGTCGTACCCTGCGCTTTCGGCCCATTCAACTATACCGACATGCACCAGGGTACCATGCATGAGGAAATGCAGAAATACTTGTTGGGAAAACAGGATGCGGCAACCTCTCTCGCCAATGTCAGCAACGAATTGGAAAAGAGGATGAAGGAATACTTGGCTGCGAATCCGGGTTCCGCCGTCGAGAAACCCAAGGGACTGTTTTAGTCCTCCGATTGTTCCTGACTGCAGGGGTAGCCGCATCCCTGCAGTTTATTTACTCTGATCAGATGGTACGATAGGAAGAAAGAAAGATGGGAATACTCGCTCTTTATCTGATAGGTATAGCTGCGCTGTGCGGAGCGGGTGTGTTTTATATCAGCAGGCATTTCCGCAGACAGAACAGTTCGGTAATGAGCCATATTCAAAGAAGGAAGAGGGAACCCTATCTGTTTCTCTTTCCGACTTTGCTCTTGCTGGTATTGATGTTCGCTTATCCCTTGATCAACAGCTCCATCATGGCATTCCAGTACTACAAGCTTACTGCTCCGGATAAAGTGTACTTCAATGGACTGGACAACTTCAGAAAACTTTTCGCCGATTCGGATGTCTGGCTCATAATCAGGAATTCCTTGTTATATGTCGTCGCTTCTGTGGCTGGTCAGTTCGTTCTCGGACTGACGCTCGCCCTGACCTTGAAAAAGCCGTTTCCTCTCAAGGGTCTGTACCATGCGATCGTCTTCCTGCCGTGGGCTTTTTCCGCTTTCGTGATCGGCTTGATACAGCGATGGTCCTTCAATGGCGAATATGGCGTAATCAACAACCTTTTGATGAAATTGAATATGATCTCCGAAAAAGTCGCATGGCTCGGGACTCCCGGACTTTCCTTGTTCGTCGTTATCATCGCGATGATTTGGATGGGCGTTCCTTTCTTCGCGATCATGATCCTGGCGGCCATGCAATCCATTCCGGCCGACGTATATGAAGCCTCATACATCGATGGCTGCGGCCCGTTGCGCCGTTTTTTCCGTATAACATTTCCCTACATCCAACCTACTATTATCGTCACTGTATTATTGCGCACAATCTGGATTTTCAATTCCTTCGACTTGATTGTGGTTATAACCAATGGAGGACCTGCGAATTATTCTCAGACGCTTCCCTCCTACATGTACACCAAAGCTTTCTCCGGCTATGATTTCGGTCTTGCCTCATCATTGGGTGTGATGCTGATGGCGGTTTTGGTTGTTTATGTCACCTTATTCCTGAGGGTTACCCAGTACAACAAGGCAGGTGATTTTTGATGAATCATAAAGTCAAGAAAAGCTTGTTTGGATTGGGACGTACTTTTTTGCTGGTGTTTTTTCTGCTTTTGGTCATCCTTCCCATATATTGGATGTGCATCACTTCATTCAAACCCCATAAAGAGATAATCAACGCTCAGGAAATCACGTATTTCCCCAAGGAATTTTCCATGGGAAATTATGTAGAGCTATTCAAGCTCTACGATTATCGCCGCATGTTGTTCAACAGCTTTATAGTTTCGGCAGGAACCGGATTGTGCGTCACGCTATTGTCGATATTCGGAGGATACGGACTGGCACGATATAAATTCAAGGGAAAGGATACGATGTTGTTGTTCTTTCTGGTTACCCAGATGATTCCGGGGATTCTGGTGATAATCCCCTTGTATGTCATTTTTTCAAGAATCGGACTTGTCAATACCCGCCTGGGCCTATTCATTTATTACATGATCACCAATCTGCCCTATTGTGTCATAACCATGCGGAGTTTTTTCGAGCGGATTCCCTACACTCTCGAAGAGGCCGCCTACGTTGACGGCTGTTCGAAGATGACCGGTCTGGTCCGCATCGTCCTTCCCGTCATGTTTCCCGGCATCGTCGCCGTCTTTGTTTTTGCCTTCATCGGTGCCTGGAATGAATTGATCGCGGGAACTATCTTCATCAATACCGCTGACCTGTGGACGGTTCCTGTCGGATTGAAGTCCTTGATAGGAAAATACGATGTCAAATGGGGCGTACTGATGGCCGGCGGTTTCTGTGCGCTATTGCCGACGGCGATCATGTTCGCGTTTATGCAGAAGTACGTTGTTGAAGGGCTGACCGCAGGTGCGGTAAAGGAATAGCAAGTACAGAAAATGACGGATGTTATTATGCCGATAGAACCGATATCAAAGGACCTTCTCCGCCAGAAAGTGTCCGACGCCATCATAAGCTATATATATCGAAATGGATTGAAACCGGGCGACCAATTGCCTTCGGAACGTCAGCTTGCGGAGGAGTTCGCGGTTGGAAGGAATTCGGTAAGGTTAGGCATGCATCATCTGGAGAAGGATAACTTCATCGAGAGGATAGTTGGCAAGGGTTCTTTTGTGAAGCGGGAGGTCTCCGCGGAATCGATCCAACTAAAATTACTGTGCGTCAACTACAAGGACCTTCTTGAAATCAAGATCTGTCTGGAACAGCTCGCGATTCGGAGAGCGATGGAAATAGCGACAAAGGAACAGATCGTGAACTTGAAGGAAATTGCGCTTCATTTATGCGCACTTGCTGACAAAGGTGTCTTTTCAATTGAAGCCGACAGGAAGTTCCATACGGCGCTTCTTGATTGCGGCGGTAGTCCGACGCTCTCGCAGGTTGTTCTTTCCTTGATTGATTCATTGAATTATTACACGAGCATGCTTGGCAACGTGTCGGAAATATGGCTGAAGACCATTTCATTCCATCTGGATATCGCCGTTGCCCTGGAACAGCACAAGTTATCGCTCGCGCTTGCAGCCCATGAGTATATTTACCAGTACGATGTGAAAGTGCTTGAAGGACTTACCACTGATATTGCCGCTACCTGAAGGATAGAAAGGAAAAGGAACGCAATGGATGACTCAATAGAGCAATGGTGGAGCGGAGGCAAATTCGGATTGTTCATCCATTGGGGCTTATATTCACTGCTCGCGGGCGAATATAAAAACCAGCGGACTGAGAATATCGCAGAATGGATATTGCATGATTTGCGCATCCCTCTCCCGGAATATGAACAACTTGCAGGGCAATTCAATCCGACCCGTTTCGATGCCGATTCCATCGTAAAGATGGCGAAGGACGCCGGCATGAAATATCTCGTATTCACCAGCAAACATCATGAAGGATTCGCGCTCTACCGCTCGGACGTTTCCGGCTATAACTGCGTACATGCTTCTCCTTTCGGCAGGGATCCCATAGCGGAATTAAGAAAAGCCTGCGACAGGCATGGCATAGTACTATGCCTGTATTACTCCCAAGCCCAGGACTGGGATGATCCGAACGGTTGCGAAGACGGGATCGGCGGGGAAGAAAAGGATTTTTCATCCTATTTCGAGAATAAATGCATACCGCAGATCAAAGAGCTTCTCACCCATTACGGCCCGATCGGACTTATTTGGCTCGATACGCCAATGTACATGTCCTTTGAGCAATCCAGCAAGCTGAAACGAATAATCAAGGGCATGCAGCCTCATTGCATGATCAGCGGCCGGATCGGGAATTCTCTCGGCGACTACATGACTACCGGGGATAATTTTATTCCTGCTTTGCCGTATCCCGGCGCCTTCGAAGTACCTGCGACCATCAATAGTACCTGGGGCTTCAATAAATTCGATACGAATTGGAAAAGCACGGAAAAGATACTGAGATCATTGGTCAAAATCGTCAGCCGGGGCGGAAATTACCTGCTGAACGTCGGACCGACCGCCGACGGGACGGTCCCCGGGGAGAGCGTGCGGGTTCTCAAGGAAGTTGGCGATTTCATGGCCCTCAACGGGGATAGCATTTACGATACCACGCCTGTTCCCCTGTATCCCTACGATATCGACTGGGGATATTTCACGAGCAAACCAGGGAAATTGTACATACATATCTTTGAGAAGATGGATTCCGCATATCTTCTGAATATCGCCAACAAGCCGCTTAAAGTCTATCGCTTATCGGACGGCATGCCCCTCTCCCTCAAGGAACGGACTACCTGCGAGGGTGACAGCAGCTGGCTGATCAAACTTCCCGCACGCGGGGGCTCGGAAATAGACCAAGTGATTTGCGTTGAAATTGAGGGCGAATCCGTAGTATTTGAGCCCATTCGGGAGTGAGGGGACTTGAATCCCTATCCGCTTGATAAACTTGCATAACAGGAAGAATCACCATGAAATATTCCGGCGACATCCTTACGGACGATACCTACAGTTTTTCCGGTATTGAGCGGCCTGTTGCCGCTCCATTGTACCAGACATCGCTTTTTACCTTCCCGGATGTGGATTCGTTGAGTGAAGCCGTCAAGGACGAGTCGCTGAGCCATCTGTATACGAGGGGAAACAATCCTACCGTCGAACTTGTTGAACAACGGATAGCAAAACTCGAGGGCGGGGACCAAGCCAAACTCTTTTCTTCCGGTGTAGCCGCTATCGCAAGCAGCATCATGTCCTGCGTAGAACAAGGGGACCACATCGTCTGCACGAAGGATGCCTATTCGTGGGCCAAGTATATTTGCGGAACTTACCTCGCCCGGTTTGGGGTCACCGTCACCTTTGTCGATGCCACCGATATCCTGACGGTTGAGCGGGCGATTCAGAAGAATACCAAGGTATTATATCTGGAAAGTCCCGGAACGCTTTTGCTGCGCGTCCATGATTTACGTGCGCTTGCGTCCCTCGCGAAGATACACGGTATTAAAACCATTGTCGACAATACCTGGGCCACGCCCCTCTACCAGAATCCGCTGTCCTTCGGCATCGATTTGGTAGTCCATTCAGCCTCGAAGTATCTCGGCGGGCACAGCGATGTCATCGGTGGAGCGGTTATCGGAAGCGATCAGCTCGTGGAAAAAATATTCAGAACGGAATTCCTCCCAATCGGACATGTTCCCGATCCCTTCCAGGCATGGTTGATCCAACGCGGAATGCGAACAATGCATGTGAGATTGCCCTACCACTATGCATCTGCTCTGGCTGTTTGTGATCATCTCTACAACAACGAAAAAGTCGAAGAGGTGTATTACCCCATGCATCCAAAAAGCGAGTGGTACAGGTTGGCAACCTCCCAGATGAGCGGTGGTTGCGGTTTGCTTTCCTTGAAAGTGAAGTCCACGGATGTATCCAGAATCAAACAGGCGGTTGACCGACTCACGTTTTTCCGTATTGGAGTAAGCTGGGGAGGCTACGAGAGCCTGGTATTTCCCTCGCTTGTCGCCAAGGATGGAGACCCCTCGGTCATCAGACTTCACATAGGCTTGGAGGAACCCGAAAGCCTGATCAAGGATCTGGATCAGGCTTTCTCGATTCTATGAATCAGCGGCGGCACGGTATCCGATATTCCGATGAGGGCCTGCAGTCTCTCGGCCGCAGAAGCGGGGAAGGCCAGTGTCTTGATCCTTGATTTCTCGCCCCGTACGAGTTCGGCAGCGCTTTTTGAACAACCGAGAAGCTTGGCGAAGAAGGTGCGGAGTTCCAGGTTCGCCTTGCCGTCTTCCGGCGCGGCGGCTACCCGGACGCGCAACTTCCCGTCCTTCTCCCCGACGATTTCCGTTCTGGACGCGGAAGGGACTACTTTGACCTCAAGAAGCACGCGGTCTCCCGCCTGATTCATCGAAATCATTCAGGAATCCTTACCGGGAGGCGGCAGCCAGACGGGTGCGCCGCGTTCCCATTCGTACGAAAACCCGTCAACGCCAGAATCGAGTATACGCACCGCCAGATTGGCTACGTAGGCCGCGTTGAAGCGGATCTGTGTTCCTGTCGGAATATCAGCCAGCCGCACAATGTCGTCGGGGCGCAATACCGCCATGACGAGGGGGATCGCGTTCGGACGAAGAGGGAGGACAAGCAGCGAAGAGGGTAGGGTCGGATCGGCGAACAGCGCGGGAACCCCCGTCATGAAGCGAAAACCCTTTTGATTCTCCGAGAAATCGTTGGTTTCAGTGCCCGGAGCTGTGCCGGAGCCGGCCCAGGGACCGGCCCTGACCCCGGCAGGTCTGGCATCTCCAACCGCCGCAGCTGCGACAGCGTGCGCCACGAGGGCGAGTTCCCCGCGGGATGCGGGTTTTGAAGGTCCGAGGCCGCAGGACTCAAGAAAAGAAGCTTCAAGGAAGCCGAACAGGGGCAAGGCGCGGGCTCCGGCGAAGCCGCCGCGGAAAAGTTCGGCCCGGAGCGCGCGGAGTTCCCTTGCGGCGTCCTCGTGCGGAAACAGGGCTATCAAGCGGACGATGCCGCGTTCGGCGTCTTTCATATTCTCAAAGCACCCGAGGCATGATACAGTCGAGGATATAAAGTGTAAAGGAAGGCATATGAAGCGGAAAGCGAAAATACTTGCGGACAGATTCATCGAGACGATCTCGGCCTGGGATGCCGTAGAGTGCATCGCCCTGAACGAAGCTGCCTTGCCGGATACCCTGGATCCGTATTTCGCGTTGATCCTTGACGTCTATCATACGGGCGTCATCCCCTCCTTCACCGAGCGGCGGGACGCGTACGGCGACGATATCGCAGCATTGGAAACTTCCGCTCTCCAGACGAAGGACCGCTTCCTCGTCGGCGGCCTGCCGGTACGCATCGAGTTCAAGGCGATGGCGAAGGTCGATGAAATCGTCGACATCGCTGACAAACGGATGGAACAGCTTTGGCTCATCAAGGATTCAGGCACCTACATGTTTTACCGCCTTGCGCGAGGGATGATCTTGTACCAGCGAAGTTCCTGGCTGGACGACATCCGTAGCAGGCTGGATGCCCTCGGCGACGAATTCTGGCGGCAGATGCGGGATGCCCACGAGTCCAAGATGGAGCATTTCCTCAGCGATTTGGGCGCCGCTCTCATGCAGGGAGACGATTTCCACTACCTGATATCGTCGGCGGGTTTCATCAAGAACGCCTGCGTCGTGCTCTTTTGCGCGAATAAGCAGTTTGAACCCTCGCACCGGGGTTTCTATGCCCAAGTGAAGGATCTGCCCCTACTGCCTGCCGAATTCGTCGGCCGCTTCGAGAGCTTCTTGCGTAACGATTCGGAGATGACGGTGGAACGGAAGTATTCCCTGGCGCAATTGATCGCGAAGAGCGTGCTCTCCCTGTAGCCGCGATTCCATGTCCTCGCTTTCTCCGCCGACCCGTTCCGCGCTCACGCTCGCGCTTTTCGTCGCAGTCTCTTCAGCCGCCTGTTCGCGCGAAAGCGAGGCGGCGGCCAAAGCGTACGACGGGGAAGGCCGGATTTTCACGTTGCTCGCACGGGATGAAGCTGCCCTGACGGGGCTTCTCCCGGCGTCGTCCAAAAAGATATTCCGTTATACGATCCCGGGTGCCCTTCCCGTCCCGCAGCGGGGCGCCCTGGAGATAGAATACGAGACGCGCGGCGGGAATGCGCCCGGCCTTTTTGTCTTTTCGGCCGAAGGGGAAGGGGCCTGGGCCCTTCCCCTGGACGGCGCCTTCCTTGATCCCTCCCTCGGCGGAAATATCGCGACGGTACGGTACCGCATTCCCCTCCGCGGCAGAAGCCTTGCGGGTTTCGAGCTCTCCTTCAAGATGAAAGAGGACAACGGAAAAAGCCCGGGGCTGTCGGTTACGGGGATCTCGGGCTCGGGGATTACCGGAAGCGAGGCGGCGATCGTTCTCAGGTCGGTCCGGATCGCGCCGCAAGCTTGGGGTTACGAGCGTCGGGGTGAAGCCTTGTGGCTGACGCCCTTCGTCTTCCGCGAGGACGCCGACGGTCTCGTCCGCGTTTCGGTAGCTCCGGGCAAAGACTATGCCGTTGAAAAGGGCATTCGTCTCCGCGCCCGGCTCGGATCCGCCCGCTCGCGGCTGCGCCTGGGCGATTCCGAGTTCCGCTTCTCCGGCGCGCCGGCCGCCCAGGCCGACTTCGAGCAAACGGTACCGGACTCCGCGCTGAAACCGGGGGAATCTTTCTTTCCCGTCGCAATCGAGGGTCCGGCTTTCCCGCCCTCATTCATCGTCGAGACCGCGCCGACGCCGATATTTCCCAAAGAACCGGTTCCCTCCGATCCGGGCATTATTTTGGCCAGATCGCGATCTTCATGGCGCGATCCGCGTTACGAGGTTTTCGGTTGGGAGCGCTTTCCTTCGATCCTTATCTTCGATACTGCCGACTATGCGATGCAGGACCGCCTGTTTAAACGCCTGGCTTTCTTCACTGAAAAGGCCGGCTTCCGCGGCAAACTTTCGACGGATGCCCAGATCGCCGGCTTCCACGGCTGGAATGCCCACGATTACCGAGCTTCGGATCTGGCCGCTTTCTTTGAGTTGGCGAGGAAAACGGATTTCCCGCTGAACCGGGAAGAACGGGAGTTGGAGGGCATCCTGCGCGCCAACGGCATCATCGCACCGCGCGAGGGTTCGTCGTCCATCGTCGCCGGAACGGGCGC
Source organism: Treponema sp. (assembly GCA_003527485.1). Classification (GTDB taxonomy): domain Bacteria; phylum Spirochaetota; class Spirochaetia; order Treponematales; family Breznakiellaceae; genus UBA12037. Next base: position 104,927 of record DPXI01000013.1, read on the forward strand.
GGTCGTTTCGATCTCCAGGGAATCCGAAGATTACCTGCGATCGCTTTTCATGACGCATGAGTGCTACCACGGCCTATTCTTCGCCGACGGGGATTTCCGTGCTTTCGCGGCGAAGCGCTGGGCGAACCTGGACGAGCCCCTGAAAACTTTTTTGGTCGCGTATTTCGATTCGCGCCGCTACGATACGGAAGACGATTTCCTGATGTCGAACGAACTCATGGCGTATTGCCTGCAGCAGGGTCTCGCCGCGGCCGGGGCGTATTTCGGCAAAAATCTGCCTTCCAGGCTGGAATCGGACCCGCGCCGCCGCATCGCGTTGCCGGCGAAGGACGCGGCCACGGAATCATGGCCCCTGCTCACGGCCGGTTTCGAGGCAGAAACGACGGCCTTCGATGCTTACGTGCGCGCGCGCTGGGGCCTTCGGGCGGGAAACCTGGCGACGATCTACCAGATATCCCGGACGAACGCCGCGCGCTGAGCGCCCGCCTTCTCCGCGGCTTCCAATCCCGCGTTGTGGCGCCGTTCCGTCTCCAGCGTGGTGGGCGGACCGTGGCCCGGCAACACGGTGTAGTCCCCCGGCAGGGAGAGGATCTTGGACCGGATCGCGGCGGATTGGACGGAACGGCCATAGGCGCTCGCCGTAGTGCCGACGAGCCCGGCCGTCAGGGCGTCTCCCGAGAACAAGAGCCTGTCGATCCGGTACACGACGGAATCGGAGGAATGGCCGGGAACCGAAAACACGTCGACGGCGAAGGACCCAAGTTCGAGCCGGTCGCCGTCCTTGACCAGAGTCGCCCGCTCTTCGCAGACCGTGGGATCCCCGGCGAACACTTCCACGTCGTAGATGCGCTTGAGCGTGCGTAGCCCGTGGACGTGGTTCATGTGGTCATGGGTCACCAGGACGGCCCGGAGGTCGTAGTCGTTATCTTCGATGAAACCGACGATCTTTTCGTCCATGCTGCCCGGATCGACGATAAGGGCTCGGCGCTTCCCGCCCCCGGCAGGCTCTTCGTCTTCGCCGATCAAGTAGCAATTGGAAAAACCGTACAGGCAATAATAGAAGAATAATTTCACTGGGAAGGCTCCAGGTCGAAGATGGCTTCAGCCGTGTTGGATGACTTGAAGGATACCCGTTCCTGCCGGGATTTCACGAAAAAGGTCTTCTTGATGTTGCAATCGATAAAATCCGTAGACGAAATCCGGGATGAGATGAAACGGCTGTTGTAGAGGTTGGAGTCGTTGAAGGTGCATTCGGCGATGGTGACGCCGTTGAAGTTGACATGGACGAGTTCCGATCCTTCGAAGGTGCAGTTACGGAAGGTCGAGCCTCCGTAGGTGGAGAATTGCACGTCGCTGCCGGAGAAATCGCAACCGTCGAACACGCAGAAATCGAAGAAGCACATGCGCAGGAAGGCTCCCGTGAAGAGGCACAAGGAGAAGGTGGAAGAAGAGAAACTGCAGCCGAAGAACTTGCGGTTGGAAAAATCAACGCTGTTGAAAGACAGGGCCGCGGCATTAAGATCCTTTACGACGATCCTGTCCGCGATGAATGCCGCGAAGCGGTCCGCTTCCGCCGTGGGGTCCGCTGAATGCAAGGCGCAGGTGGAGGATGATGAAAGGACCGGCCTGCCGCATCCGGCCGCGCAGGGCGTGAAAGCGTACATGCGGGTATAATAGGCCGCCCGGAGGCGCGCGCGCAAGGGTCCCATGCTTGCCTAGTCCGAGGCCTCAAGGGTATTATGGCGGCATGTGCTGGTATTGCGGGTCCGCCGTCGTCGACGCGGAACCTATCGGGCGCTCCGCGCGCTGCCTCGACTGCTCCAAGGATCTGAGATCCTGCCGGAATTGCCGTTTTTTCCTTCCCGGAGGAAAGGGCGATTGCGCCGAATCCTCCACGGAATTCGTGAGCGACAAAGAACGTGCCAATTTCTGCGATTGGTTCGCCCTCAATCCGAAATTCCGCTCGCCGAGCGCGGGCGAGGGCAAATCCCGGAAAGCGGAAGGCGACGCCCGTTCCGCGTTCGGCTCCCTGTTCAATGACTAGTTCCATGGACGAGCGTCCCGTCGTCTTCATCGATTCGGGTGTCGGGGGGCTGCCTTACTGCGGCGAGTTCGCGCGCATCCTTCCGATGGAGAGCATCGTCTACGTAGCGGATCGCGAAAACTTCCCCTACGGCCCCAAATCGAAAAAAGAACTTTCGGACCTGCTGGCGGTCCTCGTCGCGCGCCTGGTCGTCCGCATGGATCCCAAGCTCGTCGTTATCGCCTGCAATACCGCGTCGGTCTCCGCCCTGGCCGACCTGCGCGCCGCCTTCCCGAATATATCGATCGTAGGGACCGTGCCCGCAGTCAAACCGGCCGCCCTTTCCAGCAAGACCGGCCGCATCGGGATCCTCGCCACTGAAAGGACGATATCCGATCAGTATTCCAGGCACCTGGTTGAACGCTTCGCGCCCGAATGCGCGGTGGAAGGAATCGCGGCTCCCGAATTGGTCGAATTCGTGGAAAACGATTTCATCGCTTCCTCCAGGGCGGAGCGGGAGTCCATGGCGTCGAACTACATCGAGCGCTTCCGCGCGCTCGGCGTCGATTCCCTCGTGCTCGGCTGCACGCATTTCTTGTACCTGGCCGAAGAATTCGCGAAGGCGGCGGGAGGCGACATGAAGGTATTCGATTCCCGCGCGGGAGTGGCCGAACGCGCCGCATCCCTCCTGCAGGCGCGCGGAACCACCGGGGAGCGCGTCCTGTACGTTACGGGTACGCGTCCCCTGGAAGAATCCTGGCACCGCTTCGCCGGACTGTTCCGCATCGGCTCCTGCCTGCTCCTGGACGATGCGCGATGACGGCCCTCATACTTTCCGGCTCCAACAACATTTACCTCGCCCGGACCGACGAGGGCGAGATCCTGGAATGCCGTCTCAAGGGAAAAGTGCTGAAGGGCGCCGAGGGCTTCTATAACCCCATAGCTCCCGGTGACCGCGTCGTCCTGGCGCGGGAGGACACCAACGAAGGTGAAGCGCTCATCACGGCGCTTTCGGCGCGGCGCAACGTCTACGCCCGCTGGAACCAGAAGGGCAACGCGCCCCAACTGCTCGCGGCCAACCTGGACTTGATCCTTTGCGTCGTGACGCCCGCCAGTCCGCCCTTCCGGCCGCGATTTCTGGATCGTGCGCTTCTGCAGGGCGACATCGCGGGCATTCCGCCCGTCATCGTACTGAACAAGTGCGATCTGGAATCTCCGGAGGGCGGCGACGATTTCGATCCGGACGCCGCGGAACGGCTTGAGGATTTCAGGCGTATCGGGTACCGAATCCTGCGGGTATCGGCCGTCTCGGGCTTCGGCCTTGGGGAGCTGCGCGAATTGATCGGCGGCCGGACCGCGGCCATGGTCGGCCAATCGGGCGTCGGAAAGTCCAGCCTCCTGAACGCGCTTTCGCCGGGACTCGCCTTGAGGGTCGGGGAACTCTGCTCCAAGTTCGACCGGGGTTCCCACACGACCACGATGGCCCGCCTGATCGCCGTGGACGCCCCGCGCGGGGGCGGCTTCGTCGTCGACACGCCCGGCGTGAGGCGCCTCGTGCCCGACGGAACGAGCGCCGCGGACCTCGCCTCCCATTTCCGCGAATTCGCCCCGATCGTCGGCACCTGCACCTTCGGCGCTTCATGCTCCCACCAGACCGAACCGGGCTGCAGGATCATGGAAGCCGTGTCCGCAGGCGTCATCCATGAGGATCGGTACGAGAGCTACCTCCGGATCAAGGAAGAACTCGCTTCGCGTTCGCCCGGATACAGGAAAACATGAACGAAAAAACCCTCAGGCTGCTTGAATTCGCCCTTGTGCGCGAGCGTGTCGCCCTGCGCTGCATGAGCGAGGAAGCGGCGGCTGCGGTCGCCCAGGATCCGGTACTCACCGAACCCGACGCTGTACGGGATCTGAAGGCCACCGTCGCAGATATCGTCGTACTCCTGCAGCGCGGCAAGGCCGAGAACCGCGCCAATATCCCTTCCATCGGACCTCTGTTGCCGCGCCTCGGAAAGGACGGCGCCTCCCTGGAACTGGAGGAGGCGTACGCGCTGGGACTCTTCGTGCTCGCCGCGACGGCCTTGATCTCATGGGTTTCCGGGGACGGTTCCAGCGAACGCTTGCGCCTGCTGGTCCGCGACGCGAGCGATTGTTCAGCGGTCGCCCGCGAGGTATTCCGCGTCGTAGACAAGGACGGCACCCTCCGGGACCTTCCCGAGTTCCGTGAGATCAAGCGGCGCATCGCCTCGTTGCGCAGGGAGCTGGAAGCGACTACCGCGCGCTACCTGAACGACGACGAGACGCGCCGGATGCTCCAGTCCGACGTGCCGACCCAGCGCGACGGACGCATCGTGCTGGCCCTGAAGGCGAATTACCGCAACCGCGTGAAGGGCATCGTGCACGAGGTGTCCGCCACGGGGCAGACGATCTACGTGGAGCCTGAGGATGTCGTGGA
>DPXI01000085.1 GCA_003527485.1 Treponema sp.
GCGAGGACGAGGGCCGTGATGTCCCTGATGTTGAGCTGCATGACATCGCGGCTGTTTACCCGGTACGGGTTGCAGAGGAATTCCACGTAGATTGACCGCCCGTCCGCGGTTTCCAGGGGATTGTCCTTGAACCTGATATAGCATTGTTTATGCAGGTCCAGGATTCCGGCCTTTTGGGAAAGGACGCTTATTATGAAATCGAGGTCGTTGATCCGCTTGCCCAGAAAGGATTCCTGGGAAAGTCCCATCATCATCGCCAACGATGGGTTGACGTCGATGACCATGCCCGTCTCCGCGTCCACGATTATGATGCCGTCCGCCGAAGTCTCGAAAAGGCGGCGGAACCGTACCTCCGATGAACGCAGTATCCGGTCCTTATGTTCCAGGTGGGATTTGATGCGTGAGATCACGATTTCCGGTTCAATCGGTTTCTTGATATAATCGACCGCCCCGAGTTCGAGGCCCAGCTTCTCGTCCGCCGTCATGCCCTTGGCCGTCAGGAATATCACGGGGATCTTCGCCCCTTCGGCATCCTCCTTGAGCCTGCGGCACACCTCGAAGCCGTCCATCCCCGGCATCATGATGTCCAGAAGGATCAGGTCGGGAGGACTCCCGTCGCGCACGATCTTGAGCGCGGCTTCGCCGTTCGTGACGGCTTTGACCTGATAATCCTTCTTGAGTATCTCGTCCAGGATGGCGATATCGTCGGGGACGTCGTCCACGACGAGGATGACGCGTTTGTCCCCGCTCATTTATCGTTCCTCGCGCGATCGCTGTGCGTCAGGGAAATTTCCCGGAATTGACCGGCGATCTGCAGGAAGGCGGAAGCGATGTCAGGGTCGAATTGGGTTCCCGCTCCTTTCTTGACCAACTCCACGGTTTCTTCATGGGAGAAGGCGCGCTTGTAGACGCGCTCGCTGATCAGCGCGTCGTAGACGTCGGGGATAGCCATGAGCCGGCCCGGCAGGGGGATCGCATCCCCCGACAAACCCTGCGGATAGCCCGAACCGTCCCATTTTTCGTGGTGCGACCAGGCTATTTCCCGGGCGAGGGAGAGGAAGGAAGTGGGCGAACCGAAAGTCCTCTCCGCGGCCAGGATGGCGTCCCGGCCGATCGTGGTATGCTTCTTCATGATCTCGAATTCGAGGGGGTCGAGTTTCTCCGGTTTCTGCAGGATATGATCGGGGATACCCACCTTCCCGATATCGTGGAGGGGCGCCGACTTGCGGAGCGACACTATGGTCGAGTCCGGCAGTATTCCGCTGAAACGCGGGAATTCCCGTACCTTTTCCGCGAGGATCTTGATGTAGTTTTGCGTGCGGCGGATATGGTTGCCGGTCTCGTTGTCCCTCGTCTCCGCGAGGGACCCCATGGCGATCATCGTGACGTCCTGGATTACGGCGATCTCCGAGGTCCTGCGTCCGATTTCGGCTTCAAGGTATTCGTTCTTGTCCTTGAGGAAATCCCTGACGTTCTTGAGGCGGAGGTGCGTCCTGATCCGCGCCATCACGATCGGGGGGCTCGGCGGCTTGGTGATATAATCTTCCGCTCCGAGCTCCAGCCCCTTCGCCTCGTCCATGACGTCCGATCTGGCCGTGAGGAAAATGACGGGAATCTCCGAAGTAAGCGGGTTTTTCTTGAGCCTGCGGCATACTTCGTATCCGTCCATTCCCGGCATCACGATGTCCAGCAGGATGAGGTCCGGCGGATCTTCGCCTTCGGTGATTTCGAGCGCCTTTTCTCCCGTCAACGCGACCTTCACGCGGTAATTCGATCTGAGGAAGGAACTGAGAAGAGCGATGCTGTCGGGAGAATCATCGACGATCAGAACCGTAGCTTTTTTTCCGAATTCCGTTTCCATATTACCTCCCCTTGACGGACGCGTATCCATTTCCGTAAAGCCCTTGCAGGATCTCGAGGACGGCGGTGAAGTCGTACGCGCGCAACGCGGCTTCCAGCTTCGCCGAATTCGCTTCCCCGCATGAAGGGATCAATTCTTCGCGGACCGATTCGTAGTAATCCAAGGCTTCGCTTTCGCTTCCCTCCGCATAGCGCGCGAGCTTTCCGATGATTTCCCCGACCGGGCGCGCGGCGGCTTCCGCCTTTACGGGCAGCGGCCTGTTTTTCGCCGCGTCGGCCAAGGCGGCATCCATGGCTTCTATGACGCTCGATACGACCGATGCAAGGCGCGCCAATCCTTCCCCGATCGCCGCCACAGAAGATCCGCCGGCTATCGCGGCTTCGATTTCTCCGGCTACGGTTTGGACTCCGGACGCGCCGATGTTGCCGGAGACGCCTTTCAGCGTATGGGCGATCCGCTCCGCGAGCGCGCTGTCCCCTTCCGCGAGGGCCGAGCGGATTCTTTCCGCCGCTCCGCGCTGACCTTCGGAATAGCGTTTGAGGAGATCGAGATACAGGTGTTTGTTCCCGACGACGCGGTGCAGCCCCCCTTCCGTATCCACGCCGGGGATCCGCGGTATCCCGCCGCCCTCCTCCGACGCCGCCGTCACCGCCGCCGCCGCGGGAGCCGCCCGCGCCGGGTTCGGGGCGTAATACCGGCGCAGGGTGGCGATCATCGCGTCCGGGTCTATTGGCTTCGCGATGTAGTCGACCATCCCCGCCTCGATGCAGCGGTCCCTGTCTTCCTTCATTGCGTTCGCCGTCATGGCGATTATGGGAAGGGAGGCGAAGCGGGCTTGCCCGCGGATCTCCCGCGTCGCGGTCAAGCCGTCCATCACCGGCATTTGCATGTCCATGAGGACGAGATCATAGGATTGTTCCCCTACCTTCCGTATCGCCTCGGCGCCGGTCGCAGCCAGCCTGACGACGCAACCGGCCTGCTCCAGGATTTCCGTCGCTACTTCCTGATTGAGCTCGTTGTCTTCCACGAGCAGGACGGAGGCGCCTCTGAGGTCCATGGGGTCTCCATCGCCCCCGGACGCCTTCTCCGGCGCCTCGCGCGTTTCGCCGCCCTTCGAGCCGAGCAGATGCATCACGGTATCGAAGAGTATGGAGGCGTTGACGGGCTTGATCAGCACCTCCTCGATGCCTGCTTCCTCCGCTTCCCGGATCACTTCTTCGCGTCCGTAGGAGGTGACGATGACCATGCGGGGAGCGGTCGCCCGCGCCGCCGCGGCGATCCTTTTCGCGGTCTCTATCCCGTCCATGCCGGGCATTTGCCAATCCAGGAATACGATGGCGTATTCCCGCTTCGCCCGGATCGCCTGCTCGACCTCTTCTACCGCGGCGTAGCCGCTCCCGACGGCGACGGCGGAGAAGGTCATGCTGGCCAGCATGTCCAGCATGATAATGCGCGCGTGCTCGTTGTCGTCCGCCACGAGCGCCCGGCAGCCGCGCAGGTCGGCTTTCGGGACGAAAACCCGAGGCACCCGGGTGCCTTTCCCGAGCGTCGCCGTGAACCAGAAAGTGGACCCCTTTCCGAATTCGCTCTCCACGCCGACTTCGCCGTCCATCATTTCCGCCAATTTTTTGGAAATGGCCAAGCCGAGGCCGGCGCCGCCGTAGCGCCTCGTGATGGTACCGTCCGCCTGTTGGAAGCTGCGGAACAACCGGGCTTTCTGTTCTTCCGTCATCCCGACGCCGGTGTCCTTGACCTCGAAGTACAGGAGCGCGTCCTTCTCCGACTCTTCCCTGATATCGATGCGGATGCCGATCTCGCCCGTTTCGGTGAATTTGACGGCGTTGTTCGTATAATTGATCAGGATCTGGCCGAGGCGCAGGGGATCGCCCACCAGGTTGTTCGGCACGCGCTTGCCGATTTCGAATACGAGCTCCAGGCCTTTCGCGCTGGCCTTCTCCGCCGTCAGGTTGGCGACGTTGTCCAGCACCTTCTCAAGCTCGAAGGGAATCCGCTCGATCGGAAGCTTCCCCGCTTCTATCCTGGAAAAGTCGAGGATGTCGTTGATGATCCCGAGCAGGTGCTGGCCGGAAATCTGTATCCTTTTCAGGTAGTCCTTCTGGCTCGGGGTAAGGCTGGTCTTCAAGGCCAGGTAGGACAGGCCGATGATGGCGTTCATCGGAGTCCTTACCTCGTGGCTCATATTGGAGAGGAACTCGCTTTTCGCGTTGCTGTTGGCGATGGCCACCTGCCTGCTTTTTTCCAATTCAGCGAAAATTTTCCGGCTGTTTCGTAAAAGGATGAAATTCAATGCCGCGGCGAAAAGGGCGATCAACGAGGAACCGATGATGAAGCGGCCGAGGCTCCCGAATCGGCCGACCGGGCTTTCAGGCGATGCGGCGCCCGATTCCCCCGGGTTGAAATATACGTAAAGGGCGACCAGGAAGACGAGGACCGAAAGCGCTATGACGATGAATGAAATGACTGTCAGAATACGCAGGCGCAGCCGCTCACTCAATTTGGCAGGGCCTCCTATCGGGAACATCCGGGAAGGAAACGCGCAAGAATGCCGCGGATGGCAGTTGCTCCGAATGGACGGCCTTGATGACGATCTTCACTTATGCTCTCCGGTTTATGAAACGTTCGAACGTTTGTGATGAAAGGACGAATGACCAGAAGAGTCTGGTTAAAGTGTAAGTCCGGCGAACGGAGAATACAATGGGAGCGAACCAAGTACTGCCCCAAGCGGCTGCCGTATCGGCAGCCGCTTGCCTCACTTCGGCCTGATCGGAAACGGGAAGCGCAGGACAGCGACGGTGCCGCCGTCGTTAAAGAATGATACCGTTCCGTTGAGCTGTTCGGTCAGGATTCCGATCAGCTGCATGCCCAAGGTCTGCGCGGTTTTCGGATCGAAGCCGTCAGAGAGACCGATACCGTTGTCGCGCACTTCGATCTCAAGATTTCCGTCGTCCTTCGGGCGCAACGCTATCTTGATCATCCCGGGACGATCGTCGCGGACGAAGGCGAAGCGCAAGGCATTGGAAACGAATTCCGAGACGATAAGGCCCGCCGGGATCGACGCCTCCAGGGTCAACCTGATTTCTTCCGCGTCGAAAACCAGTTCGGGCTTCTTTCCGGAGGCATCCGAATCATCGATCAGGGAACTCGCCAATTGGCGCAGGTACAGGGAAAAATCAATCCGGGCCAGGTCCTCGGATTCGTAGAATTGATCATGGACTATGGCCATGGCTTGGATTCGGCGTTCCACTTCCTCGAAAACCCGGCTCAAAGCCGGATCGCCGATACCCCTTTCCGAAAGGGTGAGCAGGCTGGAGATCACCTGCATGTTGTTCTTCACGCGGTGGTGGATTTCCCGCAATAACACTTCCTTTTCGCGCAAGGAGGCTTCCATATTTTCCTTGGCGCGCGTCCGCTCGGTCACGTCGCTCTTGATCGCGATGAAATGCTCCAAGCGGCGCGAGGCGTCCATGACCGGCGTGATCGTCATCTCTTCCTGGTACAGCTCTCCGGATTTCTTCTTGTTGACGAGCTCTCCGCGCCAGACCTTTCCGGAATTGATATCGTCCCAGAGGGCGCTATAAAAGGAAGCATCCTGCTCTCCGGATTTCACCAGATCGTGCGGATTCTTGCCGATCGCCTCCCGTAAGGAGTAACCGGTCAGTCGTTCGAAAGCCGTGTTCGCCCATTCGATGAATCCGTCCCGGTCGGTGATGACCACAGCGTTGTCCGCCGCCTCCAGCGCGGCGCTTTTCAGGGATATCTCCGCTTCGGCGACTTTCCGTTCCGTGATGTCGGTCAGCGTGCCGACGATTTCCAGCGCCCCGCTCTCGTTCCGAACCAGGCGCATGTCATCGCGCAGCCAGACCGCCGTGCGGTCTTTCCGGGTGAATCTATACTCTTGCGAATAGCGTTCCCTCTTTGTCAGCTCGGCGATGCCTTTCAGCGCGAAGGCGCGGTCCGCGGCGTATACGTTCCTGAACCACCAATTCGCCTCCAGGACCTCGTCAAGGGAATAGCCCAGTATCCCGACGACGTTCTCGCTGATCCATTCCCAGCGGGCGGAGCCGTCCTCCAGGCGCAACGAGTAGGTTATCGTCGGGCTCGTGGACAGGTAATGGGATAATTTCAGCGCGAGCGCGTCCCGCTCCTCTTGTACGGCTATCCGCTGGGAAATGTCGTGAATTATCGAAAGGAGGTAGATTTTTTCGCCGATGGCGATAGGCCCCGAATGGACTTCCACGTCGACGATGGTTCCGTCCGCCTTTCGGTGCTTGAACTGGAAATATTTCCTCTCCTGCGCGACCGCTTTCCGGATCAGTTCCCTGATCGCCTCCGGACTGAGCGTATTGATTTCCTCCATCCTCTTGCCGATGAGCGCCGCTTTGGGCCAGCCGTAAAAGGCGGCCGCCGCTTCGTTCGCATCCTGGATGGAATTGTCGGACGGATCGATGATCAGCATCACGGCGTTGCTGTTGGCGAAGATCGAACGGTACCGTTCTTCGCTCTGGTGCAGCAGCTCTTCCTGCGCGGCGGCCTTCTTCTGGATCTTTCGCCGTTCGATCGCTTCGCGTACGGCGAACGGGAGCCGCGCCAGGTGCTCCTTTATCACGTAGTCGCTCGCGCCTGCCTTCATGCAGGCGACGGCGGTATCCTCGTTCATCGAGCCGGTCAGGATCACGAACGGAAGGAAGGGATCTATCTCCTTGGCCAGCAGCAAGGCCCGCATGCCGTTGAAGAGGGGCATGGAGTAGTCGGAGATAACGACATCGGGATCGAAGGAATCCAACGCGGCCAGGAACGCGCTTTCGGTTTCTTCCCTTATGGATTCGTAGCGGATGCCGTTCTTCTTGAATTCCCGCTCCGCCAGCTCCACGTCCGTCGGAAGGTCCTCCAGGAATACTATCTTGATGCATTGATCGTCCGCGACGCCGTTTCCGGATGGAATCATTCTCCCCCCATTGTAGTATCTTCCGACGGCAAGGAGAACCAGAAAGCGGCCCCTTCGCCTTTCGCGCCCTCGGCTCCGACCCTGCCTTTATGCAGTTCGATGATACGCTTGACGATGGCAAGGCCTGCTCCCGTGCCTGAGTACTCCCCTTCGGCGTGCAGGCGGCTGAATAGTCCGAAGAGCCTGCCGACGTTGGACGGATCGAATCCGATCCCGTTGTCCCGGACAGTGTATTTGATCTCCGCATCGGTTTTCTCCGCGGAGACCCGGATTGTCCGTACCGCTTTTTGCGCCGTGAACTTGATCGCGTTGGACAGCAGGTTGCCCCAGACCTTGCGCATCAAGGCCGAATCGCCGTTCGCGTCGGGCAGGTCGCCGATGACGAACTCGATCGACGCGAGGTCATCGGGCGAAGCCGTCTCGTAGTACATGGCACGGACCATGGCCGCCATCGCGATGCGGGTCTTGTCCAGCTCATGCCTTCCGATCCGGGAAAGCGAACTCAGGTCCGAGATGAGCGCGTCCAGTTTTACCGCGTTGTCGTATACTATGCCGAGCCGCCGTTTCCCTTCCCCGTTCACGATGGATCCGTAGTCCTCGGCGACCATGCGCGAGAACCCCGCGATCGCGCGCAGGGGCGCCTTGAGGTCATGCGTCATGGTGCGGGCGAAGGTTTCCAGATCTCTGTTCGTCGCTTCCAGACTGTTCGTGCGTTCAAGGACGAGTTGTTCCAGTTTGGCGTTCATGGCCGCCAATTCCAGCTGGGCCGTTTTCCGCTCGGTGATGTCCATGATATTGCCCGAAACGCGCACGACCTTGCCGTCTTCCTTTTCGGCGAAAGCCATCGTCCGGACCCAGATCCTGGATCCGTCGGAGCGGATCAGTTCCAGTTCCAGGTCGTAGCCCTTTCCCTCTTCCACCGCCCGCCTGAAGGCTTCCGCGATGACGGGCGCGGAAGCGGGCGCATAATAACCGATATCGCGCTTGACGTCGCTCGGGTCGTAGTCGGATCCGACGCCGTAGATGCGGTAGACCTCGGGCGTCCAGGTGATCCGCGCCCTCGGAATGTCGTATTCCCAGCCGCCCAGGTGGGCGATGTCCTGGGATTCTTCCAGGAGTCCCCGCGCGACGATCGCCAGGACGCCGATGACGCCGCCCGCATCGTCGCGTACCGGCCCCCAGCTGCACTCGTAACCGATGTCCGTTTCCCTCCGGTTCCGGATCTCGGCGAACGATTCGCCCGAGAGCGCGCGGTCGAAGCTCGCCTTCGCGGTCGCGCGCGTCCCGCTTTCCGTAATAAAGTCCAGCATGCGGTCGCCGACCTTGATCGCGGCCTTCCAGGCCTTCGCCATCTCCCTGCGGTGAAGCTCGTTGAAGATCGTATAGCGGTATTCCCTGTCCAGGGCAAAAACCACCGTACCTGGCAGACTCTCCATCAGCGCGGAGAGTACCGCGATGCGCTCGTCGTTCATGGATGCTCGTTCAGGAGCAGCCAGTAGTAGCCCAATTCCCTGACCGCCTCGATGAATTTGTCGAAGTCCACCGGTTTCACGATGAAGCTGTTCGCGCCGAGGCTGTAACTCATTATCACGTCGCTCTCCTCTTTCGAGGTCGTGAGCACGACGACGGGAATCAGGGCGGTACGCGGATCGGATTTGACGGCCTTCAGCACTTCCATCCCGTCGATCTTGGGCAATTTCAGATCCAGGAGCACCATTTTGGGCCGGTCGGCGATATTCCTGTCCGCGAACTTGCCCCGTGCGAAAATGAAGTCAAGGGCTTCTTCCCCGTCGCTGACGTGCACCAGGTTGTTCGCCAGGTTATATTTCCTGAGGGCCCTGATCGCCAATTCGGCGTCGTTCGGATTGTCCTCCACGAGGAGGATGTCGATCTGATTGTACCCGTTCATGGCTGACTCCTTTCCAGTATGGGTATGGAAAACTGGAATTCCGCGCCTTCGCCCGGGCTTCCTTCGGCCCGGACCCATCCGCCGTGCCGCTCCACGATACGCTTGACGATTGCGAGCCCTATTCCCGAACCCGGAAATTGATCCACGCCGTGAAGCCGCTGGAACAGGTTGAACAGCTTTCCGGCGTATCGCTGGTCAAAGCCGATGCCCCGGTCACGGACCGAGTAAATATTCATGCCGTCTTCCGTTCGTCCCGTTACGGTGATCTTGTGCGCATCCGACGGGACGGAATACTTCACGGCGTTCGATAAGAGGTTAGTCCATACGCGGGCTATCATGGAAGGATCTGCCAGAGCTTCAGGAAGCGTTCCTACCTCGAATTCGAAGTCGCCCAGTACGGCGATGTCGGCGCAGGAGCGGTACGCCTGTATCGCGCAGGCTCGCATATCCACCTCGGCGATGTTCGGATCGATCCTGCCGATCCGGGTCAGATCCAGCAGTCCGCCGATGAGTTCGTCCATTTTCTGGTCGCTGGATCGAATGATGCCTAGCAGCCGCGCTCCTTCCGGTCCGAGCGCCTTTTCGTAATCCTCCTGCAGTATCCGGGCGAAACCGTCGATCGACCTGAGCGGCGTGCGCAGGTCGTGGGCCGCCGAGTAGGCGAAGGCCTCCAGTTCCTTGTTGGATGCCTCCAGCAGGGCGGTCCGCTCGGCCACCCTGTTTTCCAATTCCGCGTTGATTCCCGCCATTTCAAGCTCGCGCGCCGCTTTCGTTTCGACTTCGCGTCCGAGCGCTTCCATCTTCCATCGGTTCCGTACCGCGAGCACGCCGGCCGTTTCCGCGCCCAAAAGCGCGGCCGCGAGGAGGATCAGCATCAGGCGGCGGTCCCGCACTCCCGCGTCCACCTCCGCAAGGTTCATTTTCGACACAAGAAACCAGGGTGAATCCCCCACGGACGTCAGGACGGCCAAAACCCGATTCTCCCGATAATCCTTGCCGAAGAAGAGTCCCCGGTTTCCGAGCACTGCCTGCGCCGCGGGCAGTTCGCTCCCGCTATCCAGGGGGAAGCGCAGGCGAAGGGCGGCCGTATCGTCAAAGCGGTTCCGATTGAGGAAGACGACCTCGTTCCCTTCGCGCCGTACGATGAGAGTCTCCGCGGTGGAGCTGACGGCGGGCCAGCGCATGATGTAGGGATACAGGTAGCGTTCTGGGTCGATCCGCATCGCGAGGATGCCGCGGCCCGTTTCCTGTCCGACGGGAACCATGACGGTCAGGTAGGCGCGGGAGTCGGCGGGGTTGCGGTAGAAGTCAAGGAATCCGACGGCGCCCTCCCTGATGAAAGCCGGCGCCGCCGCCGCGATGACGGGATCGTCCGTGCCTGTTTCGGGCCAGCTCGACAGGATCGCGCCGGCGGAATCCATGAGAAAAAGCCGGTCGTAATCGTAAATGGCTCGGACTTGCCGCAGCCGTGAAAGTAGCCAGGCGCCGGCCTGCGCATCGTTCCGGTCAAGGAGGAAGCGCCCGGCGTTTTCCGAAAAGTATGCGTCTCCTTGTAAAACCGACCCGTTGCCCAGCCGCTCTTTCCTCCATAGCGACAATTCCAGGACCTTGAGCTCCGCTATGGATTCCAATTGTTTGCCGACTGCCTGTCGGTGGTCGCGTTCGGAGATGACGGCGTAGCCGAAACCGGCCAGCACGGTACCCGCGGCCGAGAGGATGAGCACGAGTCTGAGGAAAACGCCTGTTCTTGAATCCCCGGGTACGCCGACGGCCATGGATTGCCTCTCCCGTTTCCAAGTGTACGCCAAAGCGGGCGGATTTTCCCGTAGGCGGTCAGGCGCTGGTAAAGGGTGACGCCGACCCGCGTATATGTTCCAGAAGCGCTTCATTGTCGATCGAACTGACGGGTACCAAGTCGACGATCCAGGGCAGGTAAAGATCATCGATACAGGACTCCAGCCGGGAAAGCGCGGCGAGATCCATATCGTGACCCGCAAGGGCCACGTCTATATCGGAAGCTTCGTTGTGGGTACCCTTGGCGCGGAAGCCTTCCCGGGTCGCGTCGCGCGATCCGGAGGCGCCCAGGCTCCCTTGATCCGATTATAGGCGATGCGTGTCGGCCAAATCCAGCCATGGGGAGATCAGGCTCGACGGGGATGGGATCGGCGCGATAGTATGCCCCATCCACAGGAGAGCTCATGAAGGCTGAGAGAGGACCGATGACCCGTTCAAAACAGTTCAGGGTCGCGTTGGTGGGCATCTCCGGCTACGGCGACAATTACCTGGACCAGCTCCTGCGGCCGGAGGGGGCCGCGGAGGACGCTGCCGCGGGATCCGGTGAAGGGGCCGCGGAGGGGGCAGCGGCGGACGTCCTGTTCTGTGCGGCTATCGACGCCTTCCCCGAGCGCTGTCCGCGCCTTGCGGAACTTGAAGAGGCGGGCGTTCACCTGTACCCGGACCTGGAGTCGTTCTACGAGAAGGACCATGCGGACTTGGTGGTGATTTGCGCCCCCATCCATCTGCATGCGGACCTGACCTGCCGGGCATTGGCCGGCGGTTCCAACGTGCTCTGCGAAAAGCCTCTGTGCGTGCGTCCGGAAGACGCGGAAAAGATGATGGCCGCCGAGCGCGGGTCCGGCCTGGTCGTCGCCATCGGCTACCAGTGGGCCTTTTCCGACGCCGTGCAGGAATTGAAGAAGGACATCCTTTCGCTTTCGCTCGGCAAACCGGTCTGCCTGAAAACCCTTGTGCTCTGGCCCCGGCGCCTTTCCTATTATACCCGCAATTCTTGGGCGGGCCGCATACGGACCGCGGACGGCAATTGGGTCCTGGACAGCCCGCTCAACAACGCGATGGCGCACCACCTGCACAACATGCTGTACCTGCTGGGCGGCTCGACGGAAACCGCCGCGGAAGCCGCGGATATCCGCGCCGAGTTGTACCGGGCGAACCAGATAGAAAATTACGATACCGCAGCCCTTCAGGCTTTTACCTCCGGGGGGACCGAGCTGCGCATGTACGCCGCGCATCCGGTCAGGGAGGCCGTGGATCCGCTCGTCTCTTTCCGGTTCGAGGACGCCGTGGTGGAGACCGGGCCTGACCGCCTCATCCGCGCCCGCTTCCGCGACGGACGCGTGAAGACCTACGGACTTCCGGATGAGCGGGTTTTCGGCAAGCTCCAGGTCACGATCCGCTGCATCCGGGAAAAGCTACCCGTGCCCTGCGGAATAGCGGCTTCCGTTTCCCACACACGGTGCATCAACAGCATTCAGGATTTTCCCGTCGCCGACTTCCCCGGAGAACGCCTGAGGACTGATGGTGGGGGCGTCGACAGCTTGGTCTGGGTGGAAGGCCTGGCGGAAGAGTTCAAGCGGCGTTTCGATTTCGATTCATTCTGACCGCTTCGGGCGGTCCGGAAGGGGAGAGCATGAAAATAAAAGCACGTCTGGCGGTCGTCGGAATCGGAGGAATGGGCGGCCAGCACCTGCGGGAATTGGCCGCGATGGAGGGCGTGGAGCTGGCGGCCGTATGCGACGTGGACGGAGCCAAGGCGGACGCCGCCGCGGAGAAATATTCCGTGCCCGCCTACCATGACGCCCGGACCCTGCTTGCGGCCGTTCCCTTGGACGGCGTGGTCATCGCGACCCCCCATTACGACCACGCGACCGTCGCGTCGGAGGCGTTCGGGCGCGGCGTGAGCGTGCTCTCCGAGAAGCCGGTGGCCGTCACCGTGCGCGACGCGCGGGGAATGACCGCGGCCTATGAGGCCGCCAAAAAACTTCACCCGGAACTGTTTTTCTCGGCGATGTTCCAGCAGCGGACCCAAGGAAACTGGATGAAGGTCAAGGAAATGATCGAAGCGGGGGAGCTCGGCCGCATCGTCCGGGCTTCCTGGATCATCACGGACTGGTTCCGCACCCAGGCCTACTACGATTCGGGCGGCTGGAGGGCCACCTGGTCGGGAGAGGGCGGCGGCGTCCTCATGAACCAGTGTCCGCACAACCTGGACCTCTTCCAGTGGTTCGTCGGCATGCCCTCCCGGGTGACCGCCTTCGCGAGCCTTGGGAAATACCACAATATCGAAGTGGAGGACGAGGTCACCGCCTACTTCGAATACGAAAACGGCATGGTGGGGCATTTCATCACCTCCACGGCGGAGGCTCCTGGCACCAACCGGCTGGAATTGGTCGGTGAGCACGGCAAGCTCGTCTGCGAGAAGGGAAGGCTATTCTTTTCGAAGAACGCCAAGTCCATGCTCGCCCACCTGCGCGAAGCGACGGCCCCCTGGGAGCCCCTGCCCTGCGAAGAGCTGGAAATTCCGGTGACCGGTCCCATGACAGGCAACCACCGCATCGTGCTGGAGGATTTCGCGGCGGCGATACGGGAAGGGCGTCCTCCCCGCATCGACGCGCGGGAGGGCGTCAACATGGCGGCCCTGGACAACGCGATCATGTACTCGGCCCTGGAAAAACGGACGGTGGCGCTGCCTCTTTCGGAAGGAGCTTTCGAGGAAAAGTTGCGGGAACTCCAGGCCGGCTCGCGCTTCGTGAAGGTCCAGCGCAAATTCGACGTTAGCGCGGACGATTTCGAACGCTCGTACAAGAAGTGATGCGGAGGCCACGATGGCGATCAAATATACGGGTTTCGCGGACGAGGCGGCCGCCGGGATACGGGGACAGATAGAGGCGACCAAGCGCCTCGGCACCACGATGATCCGGGGCATGAGCTTCACGATAGTCCGGGACGAGGAGCCCGACAGCCCGCGCATCCGGAAACTTGTGGTGGAAAAACTGACGACCCTCGTGCGGATGTGCGAAGAAGCCGGCGTCTCGTACCTCCACGAAAACTGCATGAACTTCGGCGGCCTCTCCTGGGAACACAGCCTGCGGCTCGTGGAGGCCGTCAAATCCCCGGCCTTCGCCCTCATCTACGATACCGGCAACCCGTCTTTAGCCTTCGACCGCAGGAACGGCAGGCTGCAGAATTCCTGGGAATTCTACGAGCACGTGAAGCCCTTAGTGAGGCACGTGCACATCAAGGACGGCGTCTACCTGGGCCCGGGCGACGGGATCTTTCCGAAGGCGCGCTTCACGCTCCCGGGCGAAGGGGACGGCGACGTCGTACGCATCGTGGAGGACCTGATGAAGTCGGGCTACGACGGCTTCCTTTCGATCGAACCGCACACCGCGACCGTGTACCACGAGGACGGCGGCATCGCGCCCGAGGAAGCCAGGATGCAGTCCTACGTCCGCTATGGGAAACGGCTCATGGAAATAGCGGAGGCGGCACGGCTATAAAAGCGATTCCAGCGGGACTCCGTTTACGATCGGCAAAGTGCTTTTTTCCCGTATCCATGAGAGCAGATTGGAGGCGAATAGGCGCGGGCTGTTCTCGAAGGCATCCTTGGTGGAGCCCGCCAGATGGGGGGTCAGCGTGATGTTGTCCAATCGGAGAATGCCGTCTTCCCCCGGAATAGGCTCTTCGTCGAAAACGTCGATAGCCGCGCCCTGGATTCGGCGTTCCCGGAGGGCTTTGACCAATGCGTGTTGGTCGACCAGCCCCGACCGGGCGGTATTCACGAGGATAGCCGTCCGCTTCATCAGGTTGAACTGCGCCTCGCCGATGAGCCCATGGGTTTCCTCTGAATAGCGCGCGTGGACCGACACGATGTCCGAGCGCCGGAGCAGGGTATCGAGATCCGTGGACAGGATGCCCGCAACATCGCCACGGTACCAGGGATCATGGACGATGACTTGGCAGCCGAAAGCCGTCAAGTATCCTGAGAGCAGCCGGGCGACTTGGCCGAAGCCCACAAGACCCACCGTCTTTCGGTACAATTCCGGAATGCCTGTCCCGCTGTTGGGAAAATCCTTGAGCCAGCGCCCCTGCCGTAAAGCCTCATGGGTGCGCGCGATGTTCCTCGTTTCTGCGAGCATCAAACCAAGGGCGAATTCCGCGACCGCCCGGGCGTTACGGCCCGGAGTATTGAGCACGGCGATGTTGCGCGCGCTGGCCGCCTTGAGATCGATATTTTCCGTGCCGCTTCGCAACACGGCGATGAATTTAAGCGCTTTCGCGGATTCGATGACCGCTGCCGGTACCGGGGCGAACTGGACGATCAAGGCGTCGAAGGAAGCCAGGTCCGCGTACAATTCCGGGGGAAGTTCCACCGAAGCGCTGCCGCCTTGTTCGATCCGAAGATTGTCGCGCTGCAATTCCTCAATATTGGCATGTTTCCATTCACGAACGACTATTCGGAAACCGGCGGCTTGAAGTTCCTCCAAACCGGTTTCCATCACGGCGGCCCGGATGAATTGGTCGCCGATGGCGAGTATTTTCATACCTTCGCCGCCTTCACGTTCGCCGCCTTCACGCGATTGCCGGACATGGTCATGGCTATTTTGGATTCCACGGCCCGGGCGATGGCTTCCTTTACCGGTCTGAACAATTGATCCGGCAAGGGGTCGATCCGGTTTTCATTGGCAACGGCTGTCTTGAGTCCGCGCAGCATGGCTGCCCGGATGTCGGAATACAGGTTGACTTTGGCGATGCCATTGCGGATGGCGTCCTGCACCTGGTCAAGCGGGGTTCCCGAACCGCCGTGGAGAACCAGGGGAACCTTGCTCGCATTGCGGATTTCCTTGAGCCGCAGGATGTCCAGCCGCGGCGCGCTGGCGTAGACGCCGTGGGCTGTACCGATGGACACCGCGAGCGCGTCGACGCCGGTGAGGGCGATGAAATCAAGGACTTCGGACGGATCGGTGAGCTGACTGTCGCCAGAATTGCTGCCGTCAAGCTCCTTGCCGGCTACCTTGCCCAGTTCGGCTTCGACCGCAACGCCGTGGGCATGGGCTATTTTCACTACCTGCCGGGTTACTCGGACATTTTCGGAAAAAGGAAGGGCCGAACCGTCATACATGACCGATGTGAAGCCGTAGTCGATCGCTTTCGCCACCAAGTCGGGGCGCGTGGCATGGTCCAGATGAAGTACGATGGGAACGGAATATTTCGGAGCCACGCCCCGGACGATCGACGCGATATAGTCAAAGCCCCGGCCGACCAAATCGTGTTCGAGGGCCATCAGGATGACCGGCGACCCCTGGGCTTCGCAGGTGTCCAAGATCGGCCGGATCATGAGATCCTCCGTGCAGTCGAACGCCGGCACTGCCCAAGCTCCGGCGCTGGCTTCCTTCAAAACGTCAACAAGCGATACGAGCATTGTAATCTCCCTTTCTATTCATCGCATCAGCATCCCGCCGGTGGCATCAATCGTGGCGCCGGTCATGTAGGCGGCTGCATCGGAAACCATGAAAGTGACGATCTTGGCGATGTCGTCGCCGTCGGCCAACCTGCCCATAGGAATCCGCTGTCGGTAATATTCCGGGTTTTCGTCGACCGCCTTGCGGACCATGTCGGTATAAACCATGCCCAAGGCGACCGCGTTTACCGTGATGCCATGCTTGGCCGCTTCCCGCGCCGTGCTGACGGTAAGCGCGACCAGTCCGGCCTTGCTTGCGGCATAGTGGGCGTGCCCGGTAGTTGAGCCGTTGAAAGCCGCCTGCGAGGTGATGTTGAGGATTGTCCCTCCCTTGCCGTCGGCGATGTTCTTCTTCAGAAAGGCCTTGGTCAGCAGGAAGGCCGAAGTGAGGTTGACGTCGAGCGTGCGGTTCCATTCGGCCAACGGTATGTCCTGAACCGGATTGGTGAACCAGACCGCCGCATTGTTGATGAGTATGTCGACCCGCGAGAAAGCGAGTTCGCCGGATTCGAAAAGCCTTTCGCATTCCGCTTCGATGCCGATGTCCGCCTGGATAGCGAGCGCCGTTCCGCCCGCGTCGCAAATCCGGCTGACGGTTTGTTCGGCTCCTTTCTGGCTGCCGTTATAATTGACTATCACCCGGACGCCTTCCGCGGCGAGCATCCGCGCGATTGCGGCTCCTATGCCCCGGGATGCTCCGGTGACGATGGCGCATTTCCCTTTCAGCTTAAGATCCACGGCCCCTCCTCGGAAATCGTATTTTCAAGCCAACCTTTTCCAAAGCGGGGCAAGGGTATCGATGGTAGCGAGATAGTTTCCGTATTTTCGGTCATATACCGCCCGCTGCCCAGGATCCGGTTCGTAGCGAGCGGCAACCTTCACCATGGCGCCGGACGCTTCCGACAGGGAAGGAGAGTCTCCGCAGGCGACCCTGGCGCAAAGTGCGGCTCCCAGAGTCCCAAGTTCCGTCCCGCTCGTGACTTCGACCGGCATTTGCAGAACATCGGCGAACATCTGCATCCAAAGTCGCGATTTGACGGCTCCTCCGGAGATGCGCACCGTACGCGGAAGGTTCCCGAAAGCAGCTAATCTTTCGATATGGGAACGGTGCCCAAAAACGATGCCCTCGTGAACGGCCCGTAACAGGTGCGATTTGGTGTGCCAGCCGCAGAGGCCCATGAATGCGCACTTCGCGTCCGCGACCACATTCGAGCCGAAGATGAATGGAAGAAAGACGATATTCGCGTCCTCGCTGTCCGTTTGCGCCACCAGCTCTTCCACATGTTCGAATAATCCGGCCTGTCTCCCGTTGGAAGCGGACTCATTTTCCCCGATGAATTGGGTGACGAACCATTCCAGGTTGCTTGCCGAGGTCGGACTGCCCTCGCAAATCAACCACCAGCCGTCCATGCAATACAGCGAGGTCATGAACAGACCCTTTTTTACGATCGGCGTCCGGCTGATATATTGGTTGATGCTCCAGGTGCCGGCGACCACCGACAAGTTCGCGGCATCCACGACGCCTGTGGCGATAGCCGAGGCGTCGATGTCGAACAATCCGCCGGCGACCGGGGTACCCTCGGCAAGACCGGTAGCCTCCGCCGCCGACGCCGTGACGCGTCCGCAAATTTCCGTGGATTTCTTGAGCGGCGGCAACATTTTCATCGCCCATGAAAGGCCGAAAGCGTGAAGGAGGCTTTCGTCATACTTCGCGTCCCGGACATTCAGCAAGTTGGTGCCGGACATATCGGTCATTTCGGCGGCGATTTCTCCGGTCAGCCGATATCGGATGTAATCCTTGGCCATCAAGATATGGGCGCTGCGCCGTATGGTCTCCGCTTCGTTGTCCGCCAGCCAGGCCAACAGGGAAACCGCCGAACCTGCCCAGACCGATTGCATAGTCCTGGGGAGGACCATGTCCAGAACTCCGTTCTTTTCCCATAGGCTCACATATGACAACGCCCGCGAATCCGTGGAAATGATGCCGGGACGGCTCGGTTTGCCGTCGCCGTCCACCAGGTAAAGGCCGTTGCCATGGCCCGTAGCGGCGACCGCGGCGATATCGCCGGGATCGACGCCAGAGCGCTGGATGACTTCCCTAATCACCTCGGCGGTGGCAGCCCACATTTCCTCCATGTCCCGCTCGGTAAATCCGGGATGAGGCATCAAAAGCGCCGTCTTTCGGGCCGCATGGACCAGCTCCCTGCCGGAACCGTCATAGAGGGCTGCTTTGGAAAGAGTTCCGCCGTTGTCTATGCCCAGATACAATCTTTGCTTAGCCATTCATCCCTGGCTCCTATTTTACAGGTAGTATTATCATGCCATATATAGAATGTCAACGGGCGGCCGTTCGGGCGGCCGTTAGTGGCGGCCGTCCGAGGAGGCCGTCCGGAGCCGCTGTCCGAAAAAATAATTGCACAATCCCGATCCCGTGCTATAATCCCCGAACTACGTTTTCCTTCGAGCTTCGGTACCTAACGGCGCGAGCGGCGAGCTCCGTCCACGGACCTGAAGCCATCGGGTTTAGCCGGAAACGGCGGGGCCTTCCGTGTTCGAAAAGGAGGAAACGCCATGCGTGGAAGGTACGTCCCGCTCTGGCTTTCTATTTCCCTGTGCTCGCTTTCCCTCGCGTCCGCAATCCCGCCCGCCGTCGGCGCGCTCGAACTGCGTCTCAACGGCAAGAGCCTCGTCCTCCCTTCAGAAAAGGAATTTCCTTCCCTGCTGTACTCGCTGACCGTAGACGGGCGCGCGGAGCGGGGGATTGCGCTTTCGGAATTGACGCCGCCGCTCGCGGACGCCTGGCGCCTGGAGGTGCGGCGCCCGCAGGTGCGGGGCCCGGAAGCGGTCGCCGGCTCCGGTACCGGCTCCGGCTCTGCGGGCGGGCAGGCGGACGGGCAGCCTGGCGGGCAGGCGGCCCAAGCGGTCTGGGACACCGACGACCTGGCGGAACGGCTCGACCGCTGCTACCTGCTGGAAGGAAGGGACGGCGCATGGAACCTCGCCTTCGACGGGAAGGCGCTGCGCGGTATCGGCTCCATCGAACTGCTGGGTTCGCGGGCAGACGAGCGGGCGCCTGAAGTCTGGGTTTCCTGGGAGGGTACAGGCGAGCTCAAGAAGGAAGTGGAGCGCTGGAGCCGCCTCGTCGGAGTCAAGGCGAAGACCGTCGACGTTCCCGACATCCGGTCCAAGCTGCTCTCCGTCCAGAGGGGCGGCGGTCGCATGCCCGACCTCGTCATGGTGCAATCCGACTACCTTCCCTCGTTCATCGCGGCTTCCAGCCTTCAGCCTCTGGACGGGATGGACGCTTCGCGCCTGTCGGGAAAAGGACGGGACGCGTTCACCGCGTCCGGACGAATTTGGGCGCTTCCCTTTTACTTCGACGCACAGTTGGTGTTCTACAATCCCGCTCTCCTTTCCCGCCGGCCGGCGCGGACCTGGACGCTCGATGATATGGAGGCGGAGGCGAGGCTCGTCGCGGGCTCCGGACGGACGCCCATGGCTTGGAACGCCTATTCGGCGTACTGGCTCTTGCCCTTCGCGCTGGGTTTCGGAAAGGCCGGGATCGAGGACTCCGACGGCGCGGTCCGCCCCGACGACGCGGGAACCGGGAAAGCCCTGTCCTGGCTGCTCCGCATGCGGGACGAAAAATTGCTGGCGGTCCTGGAGCGGGACGCCATGATGGGACGCTTCGCCTCCGGAGAAACGGCCATGATCCTGACCGCCTCTTATTCCATTCCGGAATTCGAACGGCTGGGCATTCCCTTCGGCATCGCCGCCTATCCTACGGTACCCGAGACGGGATCGCCGGTCGCTCCCTTCCTGGATTTCAAAGGCTTCGCGGTAACCCGGGCCAGCCGATCGCCGATCACCGCCCGGCGCTTGGCCGCCCACCTGACCGGCTCCGGCGTCCAGCAGCGCTTCACGGCGGCCGTCTCCAAGCTGCCGGCGAACTCCGACGCATGGGAACTGGTCCGTTCCGCGAACCGCTATTTCCCCGAGCTCGAACGCAGCGCTGAAATCGGAGTCGTCGTGCCTTCGTCGGAATCCTGGTCGACCTACAAGAACATCATGTGGAAAATGCTGCGTTTTGTATTCGCCGGATCGATGGGAGTCGACGAGGCGCTCGCGGAAGCGCGGCGCTTGGTGGACGCGAACTTCAAGAATTGAAACAGGAGGAATTCATCATGATCGATCGAATCGGGAAACGCGCTTTCGCGGCCATGCTCGCGTTCGCGCTCGTATGCGCGGCGATTCCGGGAACGGCCTTCGCGCAATCGGCCGATGCCGTAACCGGAGCGTCGGAGGAGGGCGAGTGGTCCGTAGCGCTCAAGGGCGCGCGGACCGATTGGCTCGGGCCGTCGTACTACCAGAAGCTGAAAGCCGGAGGCAAGGAATATACGGAAATTACGGTCGAAAAGAAAGGCGAGAAGATCGCTTACGGCGGCCTGCGCCTCAGGGCGATCCTGGCCATGGTCGACGGACAGGACTCCGCCCATCCCTACGCCTTTGACGCGGCCTTGTGGAAAAAGGGTTACGAGGTGACCCTCACGTCGGCGGACGGGTACTCGGCGACCTTCGCGACCGCCGATCTGGCCGAGGACGCGCTCATCCTGGCCGATACCGAAAACGGCAAGCCGCTGGCCCGGCCCATGGTCGTGGGGGACGCGCCCCGCAACCTCTGGGTCCGTGACATCGCGGAGATCGCGACCAGCCTGGCGCCGACAGCGGTCGCCTCGGAGGCTTCCTCCTTCATGCTGGAAATGGATATCAACGGAAACAAGACCTCCTTCACCCTCGCGGAGCTGGAGAAAGACCCGGCCTATATGGAGGCGACCGGCAGCTTCACCACGAGCGCCGGGACGAAGTACACGAATCCCTACGGCGGGGTGAGACTTCGCGCAATACTGGGCCGCTTCATGGATCTTTCGCCCGACGACTCCATCACCTTCGTCGCCACGGACGGCTACGAGATGACCTACCCCGGCTCGCGGGTGCTGGACGAAGCGGACGGAGAATGGCTTCTCGCGTTCCGGATGGACGGCGATTACCTCCCGAAGGATCCGGGGTTTATCCGCACGATCAAGGTCGGCCCGAAGAACCCGAATATCGACGGGCACCTTTCGGTCAAGATGATCAAGCGCATCGTCGTGAAGGAGAAGGATTTCAAAGACTTCAAGCTGACGCTCTCCGGCAAGCGCACGGAAACGATCGACCGATCGACCGTCCAGTCCTGCGTCAGCTGCCACCGGCGCGAAGTGAATTTCGAGCGGAAGGGGATTTCCGCGACCTACGTCGGCTTCCCGCTCCGCCTCGCGCTCGCGTACGCGGATGACCCTTTGTACGCGCCGCACCGGCAGGCGACCGAGGTGCTCGCTTACGACAAGGCCGCGGCGAGGGCGGGCTACAAGGTGGACATCGTTGCGGAGGACGGTTTCAAGCTGACCCTCGATTCCCGCGCCATCGACGCAGACGACGACATCATCCTCGGCATGTACAAGAACGGCGTGGGCCTCGCCGACGATGAATTCCCCCTGGCCCTCGTCTGGGACAAGAAGTCCTCCGCCGCGAATCCCGATCTGAAGAACGTGAAGAAGACGGCTTCGATCGTTCTCCGGTTCTAAGCGCCCGGATGTCCGCGCGCGGCATAGGTCCGGGAAGGGCGGCTGCGGTCGTCGCCCTTCCCGTTTTCGTCCTCATCGCTGTCGTGGGGGTCCTGCCCTTCGCGACCGCCGCGCGGGACAGCTTCTTCCACGACGTCTGGGGCGCGCGCAGCTTCGCCGGACTGGAAAATTACCGGGACTTGGTGGAGGACAGGGCTTTCTTCCTGTCCTTCGCCATCAGCGCCCTCTGGGCTGTCCTTTCCGCTTTGTTTTCGACGACGCTGGGCTGCATCCTCGGCATCGCCCTCTATGAGTCGAAGAGGACCAGGAAGGTCCTCTTCTTGGCCCTCCTCGTCCCCTGGGGCATACCCGCCTTCATCTCCGTGCCGATCTGGCGCATGCTGATCCACGGAAGCGGGGGACGGTCGTTCCTGTCGGCCTTGCTCGGGTTCGAGATCAACTTGCTTACCGATCCGGTCGCGGGTTTCGCGGCGGCGCTCGCGGTGGGCGTCTGGCTGGGCGCGCCGCTGGCGGCATTCGCCGTTTATGCGGCTCTTTCGCGGCTCCCCCGCGGCGTCGCGGAGACCGCCGCGATGGACGGAGCCGGACCGTGGACCATGGCGCGGTGGATCTACTTTCCCCAAATCCGGAGTTCGATCCTCATCATGGGTACCCTGGAACTGGTGAAATCGTTCAAGGAGTTCACCGTCCCCTTCCTGATGACCGCGGGCGGTCCCCCGTTCCGGGCGGGCATCACCGAGCGCCATATCGTGGGCGCGACGACGACCCTGGAGATCTTCCTGTACGACGCCTTCCGCGACCTCGACGATTACGGAATCCCCGCCGCCTACGCAACGGCCGTCGCCTGCATCGTCGTCATCGCAACCGCCTGCTGGCTGCGCCTGCGCCGCCGCGCGGATGACGGCCGAGCGTCGATCGGGGGGAAGGCGCCGGGCGCGGGCGCGGACATCGCTTGGAGGGTGACCAAACTCGGCGCGTCGGCGCTCGCCGTCCTATCCGCGGCACTCGTGCTCTACGCGACAGCCTGGCTTTCCCTCTCCGACCTTTCCGCCGTATATATCGACGGGTTTCTGCCCCGATTCCTCTCATTCCGGCCCTTCATCGCGGTGGTGCGGGACGAAGGCATCTTCCGCTATTTCCTGAACACCCTGCTCGTCGCGGGCGCGACCGCCCTGCTCGTACCCCTGATCGTCTTTCCCGCCGCATGGCTGCTGGCCCGGAGCGGAAAAGACCGCAAAGCGGGCATTTTCGCTTCCATCGAGGCGCTCGGGATGACGGGAGGAATACATTCGCTCATCCCCCTGTACGCGGCCTTCCGCGCGCTCGGACTCCTCGGGGGCTACCTACCCATCGTCGTCGTGTACTTGTTCCACGCCCTCCCTTTCGCCCTGTTCACCATCGCGGCCCACATCGAGCGGCTACCGCGCTCCCTTGAGGAAGCGGCGGCCTTGGAGGGCATGGCCTGGCCGTCCTACATGGCGCGCGTGCTCGCGCCGCTCGCCGCTCCGGCCCTCACCGCCGCGACCATGACGGCCTTCATCTCCGCGTGGAACGGTTTCCTCGTCCCCCTCGTTTTCCTTTCCGATGACGACCTGTATCCGATAGGAGTCAAGCTTCACGCTCTCGTGGGAAGCGTCGCGTCGGGCAATCCGAAATGGAATCTCTTCGCGGCGGCGAGCGTCCTGAACATGGCGTTCGTGGCCATGCTGCTCCATCGGTTCAAGGATCCCCTCGGCTCCAGGCACTCCGGGGAAGCGGAGGAATAGCGGGCGGCGGCATCCTGCGGCGGCGGCATCCTGCGGCGGCGACATCCTGCGGCGGCGACATCCGCGGCAACGGCAGCCGCAGCAGCGGCGACATCCCGTGGCGGCGACATCCGCGGTGAAGCCTCGCGATGGGCAAAAGGGGGGGGGGCGCGTTCCGGCGCTCACATTCCCGGATCGATGGACCGACCAAGGGAAAAACCTATCCGCTTTCCGGCCACAGCGTCAGTCCGGTTGATCCAGGCTTTCCATGATGGTACCGATATCGGACAGGGCGCAGACCCAGATAGGCACACCGGCATCCGCCAAGGGATAGCGATTGGGCGTCCGGCATACGATGGCGCCCCTGGCCGTAGCCAGCTCCGCGTTGGCGCTTTCGGTGGCGAGCTCGGCCAATTTCCGGATTGCCTTGGCCGCCGAGGCATCAGGCTGGGCGGTCCATTTGCATTCGATAAAACGGGCACCCTCGCCCAGAACAAGGAAATCCAGCTCCATGCCGACATTGTCCCGGTAATACCAGAAACTGCGGTTCAGGCCACGCGCCTGTGTATGGCGCCGCATTTCGGCGAAAACCACCCCTTCCCAGACGGCCCCGACAAACGGCGAAGCCGAAAGGCCATCCGGCCCGATGCCCAATAGCCAGCAGACCAGGCCGCTATCCGAAAAATAGAGCTTGGGGGTCTTGACGATGCGTTTCCCGACATTGCCGTGCCATGGCTCCAGAAGTTCGATCTGGTTGGAGGCCTCCAATACGGACACCCAGGACTTGGCTGTCCGGGCAGTAATACCAACCGCGTTGGCGATTGCCGTCAAATCAAGTTGTTGGGCATGCCGGGTCGCCAGGACCCGGACGAAACGCTCGAAATCCCGCAAGCTGCCGACGTTGAGGATCTGGCGGACATCGCGCTCCAGATATGTGGCCATATATGACGAAAAGAAACCAGCGGCAGGCAGATCGGGAACCCGCCACAGCTCGGGAAATCCCCCCCGATACAGGTAATTGCCTATCCCGCCCGTACCGATCGCGGATAATTCGGCGTGACTCAAACCCTCCAGGCCAATGATATGGACCCGGCCAGCCAGACTGTCCGAGAGTTCTTTCATCAAGCTGAATTTTTGGCTGCCCGTAAGGACGAATTGTCCCATCCGGTGGCGATCCCGATCCACCATGGACTTGATGTGGCGGAACAGACCCGGAGCATACTGCACCTCATCGATTACCACCGGAGCCGGGTGCCGGGCAAAGAACAGCTCGGGATCCTGTTCGGCCAAAGCGGCTTCGCTGGGAAGATCCAGGGTGACATAGGAGTAATCGGGCAAAAGTTGCCGCAACAAGGTGGTTTTGCCGGTCTGCCGGGCCCCCAGCAAAGCCAAAACCGGATAAAACCCCAGTGCAGTCAGAATCGCTGTATCATACATGCGCGTAATCATAGTAATTCCAAATGTACATTTGCAATGTATATATTGTCAAATCTTTTACACAAAAACATTTGCAAGGTTATTTCTTCCTTTGGGGCGGCCGGATCCACCGTTGCCCAGTCCGCCGGACAGGGCGGGAAGGCGCTGGCCAGGGGCGTGAACCTCCCCCCATGCTGTTTCCGGACGGCATGGGCGGGGCGTTTCGGCGAAGCCGCTTAACCCCGGATCCCCTGTCTCAGGATGTGACGGGTTTCTCCGTCTGTAGCTGACTCCTGTGACCGGGCATTTTCGCTTGTTCCCGGAATATTGGAACCGGACCCATCAGCCGATACCGCCAAGGCCTTGACGAGACGTATCAGGATCGCATTCCCGCGCTTCCGGATGCGATCGACGTCCGAGGTCCATCCAAGCCGGTTTTACCTCGCGCATGACCCTGCGGAATCGCTCTCCTGCGTGAAGAACGGGCTGGAACAGAAGGCCTGAAGAATATCGAATAGGGAATTTGAGAATTATTGTCCAAATTTCAGCGGGCGAAAACCGGGTTAAGCGTATTCTTTTTCCTGACCCAAGGCGTCAGACTCTTCTTCGTTCTCGGATTCCGTCTTGAAGAAGGAGACGGTATGCCGCAGTTGTTCGGCCATGCTGGACAATTCTTCCGCCATCGAAGCGATCTCCTCCGAGGCGCTCGCGTTTTGCTGCGTGACTTGATCTACCGATAAGATCGCTTGGTTCATTTGAACGACCCCCTGTTCCTGCTCGCGGCTGGCTCCCGCGATTTCCTGGAAAAGTTCGGAGGTTTTTTGAATGTCCGGAACGAGCCGTTTAAGCATAGTTCCGGCCTTTTCAGCCGTATTGGTGCTCCGTAACGCGAGCGCGGTAATTTCCCCGGCGGCTTTCTGACTCCTCTCCGCCAGCTTCCTGACTTCCGAAGCCACCACGGCGAAACCCTTGCCGTGCTCCCCCGCCCTGGCCGCCTCAATGGCGGCGTTCAATGCGAGGAGATTCGTCTGGCGCGCGATTTCATCGATGATGCCGATCTTCTCGGCGATATCCTTCATGGCGATAACCATTTCCGAAACCGCCGTCCCACCCGCGTCCGCGTCCTTCGCCGATTGGGCGGCGATCCGTTCGGTTTGTTGAGCGTTATCGGCGTTCTGCTTGATGGTAGCGGTCATTTCCTCCATCGCCGCGGTGGTTTCTTCAATTGAGGAGGCCTGCTCGGTCGTTCCTTGCGATAGCAATTGCGCGCTGGAACTAAGCTCCCGGCTCCCTGTTGTCACACTTTTTGCGGCCGATTTGATCTGCGAAACAATGCCGTCCAATGTAGCGACCATATTGTTCAGAGTGTCCGCGAGCTGCCCTATTTCATCGCTCTGATGAATTTCCAGCCGCATCCGCAAATCGCCATCGGAAACCGCTCGGGCGAATAAAACCGATTTCTTGACAACGTGCGTAATCGATCCGGTAATTACGATACAGAGAATTATGCTCGATATCACGGCGAAGAGGCTTGCCGCAATGACGGCCATCCTGATGTTTCTCACCTCTCCGTCGATCCTGGCCTCGACGGTCGCAATATTCTCCCTGGCGATGTTTCGCATATCAGCCAAGAAACCCTGGACCTTTTCCAACATCGAAAGAGTCTCTGTCTTATATATGATCTGGGTTTTTCCGTCATTGCCCTCGTTACGGACATTTTGTATCGCTTTAGCGGATTCATGAAGCCGGCGATGAGGTTCCTCCACTTCGTTCATGAGGCTTCCCAGCAAGGGGAGTAGCTTCAGAGCTTTATCTCGACCTTCTCCGTAGTACCATTTGCCGAATTCGCACTTTTTGTAATCAAGCTGAACCTTGAGTACCTTCGCCTCGGGATCGTGGACGAAAAGACTGACGTCCTGGGCCCATTTCAGATGATCGACTTCCCGTTGAAGAAGTTCACAGCTAAGGAAATAACTTTCCGATGTCGTTTTGCTTTCCGTAATGATGGTGTTGATGCTTTTGACGGACCAGCCGGAAATGATGATGAGTAAAATCAAGACTGATCCAATGCCGATAAGAATCTTGAATCCCAGTCCGACATTCTTCCATTTCAAACCTTTTGCGCTTGTCCTTTTCTCCATCACCGTATCTCCCTATTCGCTCATCAACGGTACTCGGAGGGGTCGTTGACCGCAGGATGTTCAAAGCCTCATGCAACCCGGACAGTCCAAAGAGGTTTCTTCAGGAAAAGGATAATTCATTATCGATATAAAACAAGGTTCGGAGCCATCGAGATTGTTATATTGAAGACCTTGACCCTTATCCTCACTGAGGATTGTTTCAAGGGTTTAGGTAGTCTGGAACCCCAAACCGCCGAGCCCCCAGACGCCCCTGACGCATGGGCGAAGCACCAGGAACCTTCCGGTATGTTTACCTGCCCGCACCCGCTCACCTCCCGATTTAGCTTGGTAGTCAGTAAATTACCTGGTAGAATCCCCTGATTTTCCACGCTTGATGGCAAAACACACATTTTCTATGCTTGCATTATGCCAGCGTTTCCTGAAAACAGAGCAGGATTGGTCGATTAGGCAGAGAAAAGTGCCGGATCTTGGTAAAACCTCTGTTTCATTGATTCAAGGATATTCCATACCTCCGGCGCGTCGGGGAAGCGGAGGAATAGCGGCCGCGAGCTCCCGCGAAGGTGAATCCGGCGATGGCGCCTCGCGAAGAGCATAGACGGGGTGTTCCGACGCATCCAGTTCACCCCGGATTTTCTGCCTTCGGAAATGATGGTTTTTCTCTCTGTAACTGGCCCAAGTATCCGGTCATAAAACGCTTGGCTCAGGAATTTTGGAAGCAGGAACAACCGCCGATACTATCGTCAACCGTGAACCGTAAACCCACAATTGGCGATACCGCAGACGCCCCCCGTGCCTGGTTGCAGCTTTCATCGGAGATGCCCAAGAATCGACAAGGATAGCGGTCTTCAACCGAACGAACCGGACAATTCGAACAGTTCGAGAAACTCGGCAAGCGACCGTACCGAACAAGGCAGCTCATGCCTCCGGTCCAAGATGTGGGCGCCCCCACTGACCAGAAAATCGGATTTGGCGGCCAAGGCGAGCGCTATGAATTTATCATCATCCGGATCTTCGGGAATCCAGGCGCCGACAGGTAGCCGTGTCTTGAAGGTTCTGCCGAAAGGGGTCAATTCCTGCGAAACCAGGTACTCCACATCTGAACCTGATCGTCCGAACTTCGGATACCCGAGGACTTGACGATACTCATCGAGAACAGCATCCGAGAAAGCCAGATCGAATTGACCTTCAACCCAGAGCCGATGCGCGAATGACGCCCTGCCGCGGAAAAGCAACGACGAGACGACGATGTTCGTGTCAATTACGACCAGCACGCCGGGCCTCGTGTACGATACTTTCGATCTCCGATTCGTCGGGTCCCGATTCAGCGACGGCATCGCGTATCCCGTTGAGCCGTTCGCCGACTACCGGACGGACAATCATCGGTTCGAGTATTATGCGTCCGTTTTCAAGGCGCGCATCGAAGTATTCCCTATTCTTGAAGCGATCGAGGATCTCCTTCGGCAAGGTCAACTGGTTCTTAGAGGTTACTTTGCAGAGCATATCGGTATCTCCTTACAATAAGAATATGACATAGTAAGGAAGCATGCAATGAGATGTTATCTTTCAGAGGAGGAATCCCGGGTAGACGGAGCGGGATTTATCGGATGGGCAATGAATAGCCCTCCATCGCGGAGACCCCAATTTCCGGCGAGAAATCTGCTACAGAAGAATATGACAAATCTTGTCATCTATGTATTTTATTAGTAGACTGTAACTCGAAGCGGTCATCGCTCCTTAATAAGGAGAACCGGTATGTCGAAGCTTATCGCGATTATGTCCATGTCGCTTGACGGCTACATCGCCGACCTCGACGATGGGGTAGATGAGGTGTTCGACTGGTACTTCTCCTCGGGGGAGGTCGAAATCCACACCGGAGGCGCGGACCCCATGACATTCAGGGTGTCCGCTCCGAGCGCCGAGCATCTTCGCGGTCTCACCTCCGGACTTGGCGCCGTGCTCACCGGGCGACGCACTTTCGAAGCGGCCCAGGGGTGGGGCGGAAACCACGCTTGGGGGCCGGCATTCGTACTTACCCATCGCATCCCCGCCGGATGGCCGCGGCCCGACTCGACGGTCCATTTCGTCACCGACGGAATCGAGAGCGCCGCGAGCCAAGCCAAAGCCGCCGCGGCCGGGAAGTCAGTCGGGGTCCACGGCGCCGACATCATCCAGCAGTGCCTGAATGCCGGCCTCCTCGACGAAATCAGCGTCGACATCGCGGCGGTTCTTCTCGGCTCCGGAGTCAGGCTCTTTGACCGCCTCGCCGGCACGCCGGCGGTCCTCGGCAACCCGACGGTAATCGCGGGCTTCGGCGTCACGCACCTGCGATACCCGGTACTCAAGGCGTAACTTGTCGTAGGCAGCGGATAGTGCTCGATCGCGGGCCCCCCACGATTTCAGGCGAAAAATCCGCCGCTACCGACAGTGATAGGAGCGAGAAATGGACCTCAAATTCAGCGTGGCGGCCCGGATCGCCAAACCCGTCGGGGACGTGTTCGAAGCCGTCGTTAACCCCGAACGCCTGTCGAGCTACTTCACCACCGGCGGGGCCAAAGGCCGGATGGAGAGCGGCGCGACGGTGATCTGGGATTTTCACGATTTTCCCGGCGCCTTTCCGGTCAAGGTTGACGAGGTCGTTGCGGACAAGCGCATTCGTCTCCATTGGGCAGCGGCCGACGACGGTCCGGAAGGGCAACCGGCAGAGCCGCACGACACTACGGTAACCATGGTGTTCGAACAGCTCGACGATGGCCGGACCTTGGTGACGGTGAGCGAGGAGGGCTGGCGCGAGACGCCCAAGGGGCTCAAGGCGTCCTACGGCAATTGCGAGGGCTGGACGGGCATGCTTCTTGCCCTGAAAGTCTGGCTCGAGCACGGCATCAAACTCAGGCAGGGCCTATACATCTAGGCCTCGGCGGCCTTCGGGTCTCCGCAAAGCGCTGCGCCAGGTGAACTAACTCCCCAAAACGGTGACGCGGATGGCGGTCGAAGCAAATGAATACGAACTACAGAAGCGAAAGGAGCTCGACGGGCTGGTCGATGATTCTCATCGCGCCCGCCTTTTCCAATTCTTCCGTTCCCCGGAATCCCCAAGCCGCGCCCACCGAAAAGAAACCGGCAGCGCCGGCCATGAGCATATCCACGTCCGAATCACCCAGGTAGAGAACTTCTTCCGGTTTGGCTCCGAGAACTGCCGCGATTTCAAGCGAAGAGTCCGGATCCGGTTTTCGCGGCACTCCGGGTTTTTCCCCTTGCACGACGCGAAAGTCATGACCGGGAAATACGGCGTCCACCACCATGCGCGTAAGGATGTCGGGCTTGTTCGATATGATCGCGGAAGGGATTCCCCGCGACTTCAGCCCGACGAGCAGTTCATCGATGCCCGGATACGCGCGGGAATAGACCGCGGGTTTCTCCGCATAAGCCTTGATGGCCGCGCTCGCGCATTCTTCGATGATGCTCTGGTCGCTCACGGCCTGGGGCAGGGCTTGCTTGATCAGGTTCCTCATGCCGTTTCCGACCATCTTGTACATTTCCCTGCCGAGCCGCGGAGGGTATCCGTATTTCGCGAAGGCGGAGTTCACCGCCGCGGCGATGTCTTCTATGGTGTCGACCAGCGTTCCGTCAAGATCGAATATAACTGCCTTGATCATAGGGCATTGAACATAAATAGCTTTCTCCCGCTTGTATAGAGCCGGTAGCATTTGCGGGGGTTCGCGTTAAACGGTAGTCGATCACTGCCTGACCGGAATAAGGACGTGAATCTTGGTTCCTTCACCGGGCGCAGTCTCGATGTCGAGCGCTCCCCCGAGCTTGAATGCGCGCTCGGAAATGGACAGCAGACCCATCCTGCCGGGCGGCACGCTTTCGGCGGTGAATCCCTTTCCGTCATCCATGATCTGAAGGGAAATCGAAGCATCCGCGAATGCCAGCCTGATGAGGATGGTTTTCGCATTCGCGTGCTTCACCACATTGTGCAGCGCTTCCTGCGCGATACGGTAAAGAGCGTCCTTGCTTTCAAGGTCGATATCGGGCTCCACGCATAATTCCTGCCTGACTTCGATTCCGTAACGCGCCTGAAGCGAATCGGTCAACTTGTTCAATCCTGAAATGAGGCCTTCGCTCGCGATCGCCTCGGGGCGCAATTCGTACAGCAAGGCGCGCATTTCCTTTAGCCCGGCGTCGGCAAGATCCCGAACGTAGTTCAATGATTCCGCCGTCTTTCCCGGATCCTTTCCCTGAAGTTCGATGGCGGTCTGGGCCCCGAGCCTTATTCCGTACAACGATTGGGATATGGAGTCATGCAATTCCCGCGCTATTCGGTGACGTTCTTCCAGTTTGGCCAGCTGCTGGGCGCTTTCGTACAATTGAGCGTTTTCCATGGCGACCGCGGCTTGGTTTGCGACCGCCAGAGCGAGCGTCGCATGGCGATCGATGAAATGGCCGCGCTTGCGATGGTCCAGCCTCAGAACGCCGATAAGCCGGTCTTTTACGATCAGCGGCGTAAGAAGCACGGAATACGCGTAGCCGAAGAAAGGCCTGAATTGCCGGACGGAGCGTTGAAAGCCGGAGGTTCCCGGTGTGTCCTCCAGGATATCGGAGATGATTACGGGAACGCGCTCATTGATGATTTTTTGGTAGCCTTGCGATCGGGCGATGGGTACGCGCAGGCGCAAGGTTTGGTCGCGGGGCATAGGCCCGCGGTATTCCAGCATGACCAAATCGTCGCCGTCGGGCTTCAATATCGCGGCTCCCGTATAGTCCACCAGTTTTTCCAGTTCGGTAAGGATCAGGCGCAAAAGCGGTTCAAGCTCCAGCGTCGAGGCCATATTGTGGGAAATTTCCAGGAGGGAGGCTAATTCCCGTTCCCGAAGCTCGGCGTCGGCTTCCAGCTCAAGCCGGGCTGAGGTCCGTTCGGTTTCATCCTCCGCGATTCCGAAAACGAGGACAGATCCGTCCTGGTTCGTTTCGGGATACGGCGTCGCCCGGATCTTCAGCCAGACATAGGATTCGTCGGACGACCTGAACCGGAAATCCCGGTCATCGGTTTTTCCCGTTGATAAAATATGGAAATGTCGAAGAAGGGACGCTTCATCGTCCGGATGTATGTCGTGAAAGAAACCGGGAAATTCATCGCCTTCGTTTTCCGGATAGGCGTTTTTCAGTAATTTTGTCTCCGTGCACCATTCAAGCGTGATCGGTCCGTTTTTCCGTATGCGCAGTGAATAAGCGAATCCGTCGACTATTTTCGATGCCGATTCATACCGTTCCGCCAATCCTGCGGTGTCGAGCGGAGGCGAATCGTCCATCTTCGTCTCATTTTCTTGGGACAAGACCGATCCTCATGGCGTAAAGCGCGGCCTGAGTTCGACTCGTCATGCCGAGCTTGCCCAAAATGTTGCTCACATGGGTTTTTACCGTTTCTTCGCTCACGAAAATGCGGGCGGCAATTTCCTTGTTGGATTCGCCGTTCGCGATGCAGCCCAACACCTCAAGTTCGCGTTTGGTGAGCGTCCCCGGCGACACGGGTTGTTCCCGAAAAGCGCTGATAAGGTGGGCGGCGACTTGGGGGGATAGAAGAACCTGTCCGGCTGCCGCCGCTTTGATCGCGATGCGCAGATCTTCGCCTCCGGTGTCCTTCAGGATATAACCGATGGCTCCCGCCCGCATGGCACCGATCACCATTTGATCCGTCGCCACGCTGGTCAGCGCGATCACCTCCGTATCCGGCAATTCCTTGCGGATGATCGCGGTAGCCTCGATCCCGTCCATTCCCGGCATGAGCAGATCCATGAGTACGATATCCGGATTCAATTTCCTGGCCTCCTCAACGGCTTCTTCGCCGTTGGAAGCTTCTCCGACTATGCATAAGTCCTGATCGATCTGGAGAAACATGCGAAGCCCCTGCCGAACCACTGAATGATCGTCTACGATGAGTATTCGAATCGGCATTCCATCTCCTTGTTCTTCAGCGGAGCGATTCGTTTTCTACATTACCAGCATACTATATTATCGTAAACTCCGATGTAGAGTGGCCGATCATATCCCTCTTCAAGGGGACCGGAAATCATCAATGTGTCGAATAGACGCGGTAAAAAAAGGACAGTACAATGAGCCCATGCGATTCAAAGGGTCATTTCGGGCAATCCGTGCGTAAAGTCATGCATACGGTCGAAGAAACCTCCCTAAGAATTCGCAACGGGGAGCGTCTGATGCTCGCGGCCGACTCCCGCGTCCTGGCAAGTCTTCCCCGAGGGCACTGGATAGCGGGAACCATTCCATACTTCATGACCGAGGACGGCGGCCGATTTTCCAGAGATCTGATCCTCGTGAACGAATTGCCTTCGGGTTCCGTCGGTTGCGAGATCAAGATATACGACTCAACCGATATCGGCCGGATTTATGCCGACGCTCCGGAAAACGGTATTACGGTCGTCGTTCTGCCGGCGTCCAGTCCGACGCATTTCGAGTTCGCCTTGAACGTCACCAAATGCGAAGCGTTCGCCACAAGGCCGCTGATCGGCTGGGTTTCCGGCACGGAGATAGGTCCGGATCCTCATGAAAAACCGCTGATCTACTGCGGAGAGAACCGCAAGGCGATCGAGGACGGAGCCGTCGTCATGCATATCAGCCTGGCCGCTGATAAGCGGGCGGATATCAACATCGTCAACATTTTCCGTCAGGACCAGGGCGATACGCTCATGTTCCTTGAGGACGGATTTTCCGCATCCTCCGTGATTGTCAACGGCAAAATCCGCGATCTCGCGGATTACATTGCGCAGCGGGGAGTGGATACGCGTTTCCCCTTGGTCGCCGACTATTTCGGTTCGATGATAAACATCAGTTTCAAATCCATTGATACGATGACGGGCGATGTGTCCTTTTATGCCCCCGTATTCAGGGGTGTGGAATATAAGCTCGCCGAACCGATCGAGGATTATGCTTCGCTCTTCGCGGAAAACACGCCGGAGGAGCCTGCGGAAAACATTTTCTTTTCCTGCAACTGCATCCTGAACTATCTCTATTCCAAGCTGGAAGGCAGGCGAGCCGGAGCGATCACCGGCCCCGTCACGTTCGGAGAGATCGCTTACCAGCTGTTGAACCAAACACTGGTCTACGCTGTCATCCGCGATGAGAAATCCTGAAGCTGCACAAGACGCCCTTGAAGACGAAGGCTGAGCATTGCCCGCCCAGGCGCCGAGGAAGACCAAAAAANNCCGCCCTTCCGCCCCCACTCGCTCCGTCAGGCTTCCCCGTTCTTGTCCTTGCTGAAGCGGACGTATTTCCACGCTTGATACAACAATACGATCGGAAGGAAGACGGCTGCGACGTACGTCATGATGCTCAAGGTCAGTCGGCTGGACGCTCCCGCCATGACGTCTATGCCGAACGACGGATCGATCGACGATACGACCATCTTCGGGAAGGCGGCCGCGAAGAGGGAAGCCATCGCGAGCAGCATGGTGGCTATCCCGCCCGTGAACTGGAGCGTGGTCTTGCCGCTCCGGCTCGCTAGGACGGTCGCACCGCTCGAAAGCACGGCGAGCACGGGAACGGCCCACAATGCGGGAGCTTTCGCGAACAAGCCGGACGCGAAGAGCGCGGACTTGTTGTTCAGCCCGAGGAAGAGGACGATCAAGGCCAGCGATTGCGCGATGGAGGCGATCGTCGGAATGGCGGTCGAGGCGGTTTCCCCTGCATCTTCCGGGATAGTGGTGAAACGGATCCAGCACCAACCGGTCACCAAGGAGTTGGCCGTGAAGAAAACGCCGCCCGCGAGCCCGATGACGTCGAAGAGCTCCAGGATGAAGCCGTGGTATCCGCCTTGATCGATCGCCAATCCCCGGAAGACATTCGCGAAGTAGACACCGAGGACGAGGGGAATGAGGAGGCTACTGATACCCCAGGCGATCGACATCGCCTTCCGCCAAGCCGACGATTCGTCCTTGTACATCATTTCGATGGAAACCACCCTCACGATCAGGGCGGCGATCAGGAGAAAGAAGGGGACGTAAAGGCTCTCCAGGATCATGGCGAATACCGGAGGGAAGGCCGCGAAGGTGCCGCCGACGGCCGTAATGAGCCAGACCTCGATCCCGTCGTAATGCAAGCCTCCGGAGATTTGGATGGAACGCTGCTTGGCGGGGCCGTGCCCGATGCGCTGCAGCATGCCGCTTCCCACGATGAACGATTCCTGGACGAGATAGGCGCACCAGGCGACTGCGAGGACCACATACCAGAGTATGGCCAAAATATCATGCGGCAACATCGTTTTCCTCCTGGACGAGTACCGGGCCTTTGCGGATGGCATTGAAGACAAGCCGAAGGGCGATGGCGGACAACAAGGCGTATAAGGCCACGATCAGGAAGAGGGAGAAAACGACGGACGCTACCGGAACGTTCGAAATTCCCTGCTCCACGGTCATCAGGCCGTAGACTATCCATGGCAATCGACCCGTCTCCGTGACGATCCAGCCGCAGAGGATCGCGACGTAGGCGGCGGGGACGAGGAAGACGGTAAAGGCCCGGAAGAAGGCGTTCTCGTAGATTAGCTTACGCCGGAAGAGGAATAGCACCATCGCGGCGATGAAGATGACGCCGAGGACGACCATCGCGACGTAGGCGATATTCACGAGCCTCGCGTTGGGGAATCCCGGAGGGGAGCCGATGCCCTCATTGAGCGAGGCCGAGGACGTGGCGTCGATGACCGTGTTTCCCGCCTCGTCGACCTGCAACCTGCCCAGTATCGCGGCAGCCTTCAACGGCTGGACCGTCGCGATGTATTTCCCGTACAGGTCGCCGACGACNNTAGGCGCTGACGCCCAGTACGATGAACGCCCCGAGGAGCAGGGCGGCCGTATGATTATGGATGAACATCCAGAAGACGTAGGGATTGAGGAGAACTTCCTTGAAACTCGTCATGATGACTTTGGAGCCGTCCTCCGCGAGCTTGTATCCGACGGGATGCTGCATGAAGCTATCCGCGGTCAGGATCCAGACGGCCGATATCGACGTGCCGAGCACGATCAGCCAAATGGTCGCCAGGCGCAGTCCCGCGCCGATCTTGTCCCTCTTGAAGATCCAGATCCCGGCGAAGGTGGATTCCAGGAAGAAGGCGAGGAGCGCTTCGAAGGCGAGGGGCGTACCGAAGACGTCGCCCATGAAGACGGAGTACTTGGCCCAATTGGTGCCGAACTGGATCGGCATCATGATCCCGGTGACGATTCCGATCACGTAGAAAACGATGAAAATCTCGCTCCAGAAGTCGCTCATGCTTTTGTACACGAACTTGCGGGTATTGAAGTACGCCGTCTCGAATATCGCGGCCGGTACGATCAACCCTATCGTTGCGGGAACGAAAAGGTAATGGAATCCCACCGTCAAAGCGAACTGCCAACGGCTCAACGTCTCAAGCATTTCCTCGATCCTCCTATTTTCCTTCGCAATCCTTGCACACGACGT
The DNA here is from genome assembly GCA_003527485.1 of Treponema sp. GTDB lineage: Bacteria > Spirochaetota > Spirochaetia > Treponematales > Breznakiellaceae > UBA12037. The sequence goes on from DPXI01000085.1 coordinate 36,380, forward strand.
AATAGACTTTCCTCACCGCTACCACCCTGAATCCGTCGAGCTCCGCGGCCCGCGTCGCGGGGACGCCCGCGGCTCCGTCCGGGAATACGTCGAAGATCCTCCCGCAGCGCGAGCAGAACGCGTGATCGTGCTCCGACGTGTCGGGGTCGTAGTTCATCCTGTCTTTGGTGATCGGCAATTCCAGCAGCAACCCGTTCTTCGCGAGAACGTCGACGGTATTGTAGACGGTCGCCATCGACATCGACGGGTATTCCTTCCTCAGCGAGAGGTAGATATCGGCGGCGGATGGATGGGAGGTGTTCCCGTCCAGGAAGTCGAGCACGGCCAGGCGTTGGGGGGTTATCTTCAAGCCGAGTTCCTTCAGCTTGCGTACTTGGATATCGATCAAGTCGGTATACTCTCTGATGCCGCATCGGAGCGATTCGATGAATTACCGAAACGACCGCAGCTAATATGGAATGGTTATTATATTAGAATGGTTATCATGTGGTGTCAAGGAATAATTCCGGAACACGCCGGAGGCCGGGCATCAGGAAGATGCCCGGCCTCCGGCGTGACGATTTTCCCTCGGGCGAATTCAAGAGCGCGACGCGTCAGTTCAGGCCAGGGTCTCGCCCACCATCATCTTCAGGATTTCCAGATCGGTCGACCTCATTCCCCTGCCTCCCATGCGCCCGATGTTCGCTATGGTAGTCTCGATGTCTCCGGTCACCAGTCCCTCTCCGTCCAGGAACGCCATGCCTTCCGCGCTCAGGTAGTGCGCCATGATGGCGGCGTCGACCGCAGAGGCTATCTTGGCGGCGCAGGAGGGCTTCGCTCCGTCGCACACGATGCCGCCCACGTTGGCCAGCGTGTTGGTGATCGTCTTGGAAATGGCGTCGAAGTCGCCGCCGGACAGGTACGTGATGGCAGCGCCGCTGCCGCATGCCGCGCTGACGGCCCCGCAGTACGCGGACAATTTGCCGAGCGACGTTTTCTGGTGTATGGCGATGAGGTTGCTGAACACGAGGGCGCGGTAGAGCGCGTCCTTGCCCAGCTTCATTTCCTCCGCGAAGGCGATGACCGGCAGGGACACCGTCATGCCCTGGTTGCCGCTGCCCGAATTGATCACCACCGGAAGGGAACAGCCGCTCATGCGCGCGTCGCTGCCCGCCGCCGCGCGCGCCATGGCCCGCGTCTTGAAGTCGTTGCCGAAGCGCTTCAGGAGCATCTTCCCGAAGTTTACGCCGTACCGGCCCCTCAGCCCTTCCTC
>DPXI01000119.1 GCA_003527485.1 Treponema sp.
CTACATCTTCCCCCGGTTGGCCTTCCCCGTCATCCGCTCGATGTCGATGCGGACCACGGCGGTCCGCGCGACCAGCTCCGCCGGGAAGGGACCTTCGCCCGCCCCGAATTTGCGGTTAAGGGCAACGAGCGCTTCATGCTTGGCCCTTTCCGCTTCCACGAACGCCGCCGAACCCCAGCCGATCACCGATTCGTACCGGGTGGTGCAATCGCCGCCTCCCGTTCCGGGATCGATGCGGGTCGCACCGGTCGCCTGGAAGCAGACGCGAGGCCGTTCGCGCAGGATGTCGAGCTTGCGCCCATGCGGAGCCGAATGGAAGAATAGGGATCCGCCGATCCTCACGAAGTTGAGCGGCACGATATAGACTTCTTCTCCGTCCCAAAGGCCGAGCCTGATTTCCGCGGCCGCGTCCAGGACGGCGTCCTGCGTTGTCCGGTCGGCGATTTCCCTGTCTTTCCTGCGCATGGCGTCTCCGGGTTAGCGTGTCGAAGCTTATGGCTATTCAAGGGGCCCGTATTCGGCGAGGACGGCTTCCCGCAGGACCTCGAAGACGCCGGGCCGCCCCGCGACGAAGGTCCGGTGGCGGAAGGGGTCGTACGCGTCGCCGGCGAAGTTTCGGTACCCATGGCCGGTCTCGGAGAGCATCAGGAGGCCCGCGGCCACGTCGTAGGGCTGGAGGTCCACCTCCCAGAAGCCCTGGAGGAAACCCGAAGCCAGGTGGCTGAGGTCGAGGGCGGCCGAGCCGGTGCGGCGGATATCCCGGCATGCTCCGAGCACGCGGCGCGTGGTCCCGAAGAAGGCGTCCTCAGTCCCCGGCGAGCGGTAGGGCGTGCCCGTCCCCACCAGGGCGCCCCTCGGTTCAAGGAAGGTCGCGGTATGCAGGCGCTCGCCGTTGCGGAAGGCGCCGCCACCGCGGCTCGCGGTGAACAGTTCCCCGTCGACGGGCTTCAGCACGAGACCGAGCACGGGGCAACCTTCCTCCCAAAGCGCGATGGAAACCGCGAAATGGTCGTAGCCCGAGAGGTAGTTCGTGGTGCCGTCCAAGGGATCGACCACCCAGGTCGCGCCCGCGCCCAGGCTCCGCTCGGTCTCCTCGCCGAAGAAGGCGGCCGAAGGCAGCGCGGCGTCCAGGATCCGCCGGATCGCCTTCTCCGATTCAAGGTCGACGAAGGAAACGAAGTCGCTGGAGTCCTTGGCGTCCCCCCATCCCGGATCTCGTTTTCGGAATTCCGGAAGCTGGATGGCGGCGGCAGCGCGTGCGGCGCGTTCCATTGCCCCGAGCAGGAAACCGCGACTGGATTCGTCCATCATCTTTCCTTATTGCGCCAGGACCTTGTCTATCTCCGCGAGCTCGCCCGCGGTGAAGGTCAGCCTTGCCGCGGCCTTGACGTTCTCGACGATCTGCTCCGGCCTGCTGGCGCCTATCAGGGCGCTCGTGACGCGCGCGTCGCGGAGCGTCCAGGCGATCGCCATCTGAGCCAGGCTCTGTCCCCGGCCCGAGGCGATCGCGTTCAAGGAGCTGATCTTGTCGTGCAGGAGCTCCGTGATCTGCGTTTCTTTCAGGAAGGGGCTCGCGGAGGCCGCGCGCGAATCGACGGGAATGCCGTGCAGGTAGCGGTCGGTCAGCACGCCCTGCGCGAGCGGCATGAAGGCGATGATCCCCATGCCTTCGTCGGCGCAGACGGAGAGGAGGTCCTGTTCGATCCAGCGTTCCAGCATGTGGTACTTGGGCTGGTGAATTAGGCAGGGAACGCCCGACTCGCGCAGGATCGCGGCGGCTTCCCGGGTACGGTCGGCCGGATAGTTGGAAAGACCGACGTACAGGGCTTTCCCGGATTTTACCGCCTGGGCGAGGGCCCCCATCGTCTCCTCCAGGGGAGTCTCCAGGTCGGGGCGGTGCGAATAGAAGATGTCGACGTAATCCAGTCCCATGCGGCGAAGGCTCGCGTCCAGGCTGGAAAGCAGGTACTTGCGGGATCCGCGGTCTCCGTAGGGCCCCGGCCACATGTGGTAACCGGCTTTTGTGGAAATCACGAGCTCGTTCCGGTACGGCCGGAAATCGTCGCGCAGGAGCCGGCCCATGGTTTCCTCGGCGGAACCCGGGGGTGGCCCGTAGTTGTTGGCCAGGTCGAAGTGGGTGATCCCCAGGTCGAACGCGGCGCGCGTCATGGCGCGCGCGTTGTCGTAAGTCCCGTTGCCGCCGAAATTATGCCAGAATCCGAGGGAGAGTATCGGCAGGTCCAGGCCCGACTTGCCGCATCGGCGGTAGGGCATGGATTCGTATCGATTTTCGTTCGCCGCGTATTCCATTCAAGACCTCCCGACCAATTCGATCTCCGACTGGAGGGCGAGCTGGATGTAGCGGCGGATTTTGGATCGGGCGGCGCCGTCCACCTTGTTGGTGAAAAGCACCACGTACTCCGTCGAATCGCTGCCCCGGGTTCCGAAGACGATGCCTTCCACCTTGACGAGCACGCCGCGCAGCTTCAGCTGGACATCCTCCAGCAGGGAATTCCTCGCGATGCGGGGATCGGGCGTGAAGGCGCAGGAAAAACCGACGACGCTGATATCCTTGACGGTCCCGAGCACCTGAGCTCCCGCATAATTCATGTTGACCGTGGACAGGGAGTCGTTCGCGCAGTTCGCCCGTACGTACTTCCGCCTGCCCTTGGCCTCGTTCGCCGTGAGGGTGTCCAGCAGGATCTTCGCGCTTTGCTCGATGCCGAGTTTCAGGCGCACGAAGCCGCAGCGTATGCCCACATCCATGAGGTACTTCCGCTGCAGGGCTTCGTCGTTGTTGTAGGTGACGATGCCGATGCCGACTCCCGCCGTCTCCGGAGCGGCGAGGATCGCACGCATCCACGCCTCCCACGCCGCCTCCAGCATTCCCTCGTCGATATTCACGAAAATGATCGAATCGGGGAACTTACGCAGGAGCCTGCGCGCCGCCTCGTGGTCCTTTAGCATATAGATTTCGAATTCGTTTTCGAGCAGCTGGGTTATCAGATCATCGCGCACTACGCTTGGCGGATACAGGAAAAACACTTTTTTCCCCAGGAGGGATGGCTCGTCGCTCATCAGGATAGAGTAATGCAGGCGGACGACAGTAGCAAGGACGGGACGGACAGCTTTCCATTACCCTGGTCCTTGCGAAACGGAGGCGCGCCGGGGTATCTTTCGCCATGCGCAGCACTTCGCCCCGCCTCCTTCCTCTCTTCGCCATCGCATCGGCCATGGCCTTCGCGTTGATCGCCGCCTCCTGCGCCCGGAGCATCGAAGCCCGGACCGAGTTCGTGATCGGCACCCTGTGCAGGATCGATCTCCAGGACCAGGGCAGCGACGCCGCCTACCGCGAGATCTTCGCCCGGCTGCGGTCGATCGAGGAAGCGATGAGCGCGAACAAGGACGGCACCGAACTGGACGCGGTCAACCGCGCCGCCGGTATCGCTCCCGTCGCGGTCGGCGCGGACATGATGGCCGTTGCGGTGAAGGCCGTCCGATACGCCGAACTCACAGACGGAGCCTTCGACCCCACGGTCGGACCTTTGGTGAAACTCTGGAACATCGGCACGCCGGAAGCCCGCGTCCCCTCCGCCGAAGAGATCGCGGCCGCGCTGAAGCTGATAGGCTGGCGGGATCTGGTCGTGGACGAAAAGGCCGGCACCCTATTCCTGAAAAAACCGGGCATGAGGCTGGATTTCGGCGCCATCGCGAAGGGCTATGCCGCCGACGCGGTCGCCGAAATTCTCGCGCGCAGACGGATCAAACGCGCCGTCGTGGACCTGGGCGGCAACGTCCTCGTATACGGGAAAAAGAAGGACGGTAGCCCCTGGCGCGTCGGCGTCCAGGACCCGTCCGGCCTGCGCGGTTCCCATATCGGCATAGTCCGGATCGAGGCCAAGACCCTGGTGACCTCGGGCGTCTACGAACGCTTCTTCGAGGAAGACGGCCGGCGTTACCACCACATCCTTTCCACCCGCGACGGATATCCCGTCTCCAACGGATTGATCTCGGTGACGATCGTCGCCGACAAGTCGGTGGACGCGGACGCCCTTTCCACCTCGGCCTTCGCGCTCGGTTGGGAGAAAGGGAAAGCCCTGGTCGAATCGATACCGGGGGCGGAGGCGATCTTCGTCTGGGACGATCTGACCGTCCGGGCGACCCCCGGGATAAAAAAGGATTTCGCCCTCTCCGACGAACGCTACCGCATCGTCGATTGAGGAATTTGTCCCTCCGCTTCCCTTTCAGCCGAATTTTTCGGCCGCCAGGCCGACCGCCCCGGCCCAGGCCGCGCGCGCGGGAGAAATTATCGACCGCGCCCGGATCAGCCGGCGGCCGTCCTCCGCCTGTTCCCCGGTGATCGAACCCGCCGCCGCCAGCAGTTCCACGGCCACGAGAGAATCGAGGCAATCGAGGCCGCGCTCTTCGGCGGCGCGCAGGATGCGTCCGTCTTCGGAGAGCACCGGCAGGCCCAGGCGGGCGGCGAGGGAAACGAGGCCGGCGTCGGCGGAAAGGGGTTTTCCGTCAGCCCCGAGGGCGGGGGAAGCCTGGTCTTCCACGACGCGGACCGCGCCGAAAGGAGCCTCGGAGTCCGGCTGCCTTCCGGCGTCCGGCCGGCCGTCTGCGGCGCAGCCCTCCCCGCGGCCCTCCCCGCAGCCCTCCCCGCGGTCTCCCGCGCGGAGCTCGGCGGCGACCGCGGCCGTCGTCGAAAGGCGCCAACGCGCGAGGGCGGAAGCGAGAAGGCCTATCTCCGCCAGTACTATCAGGCTCGACGAATCGGCGGCCAGATCGCGGAACCCCAGCGCGCGCGACGCGAAGGCTTCGGGGTCGGCGCGCGCGGAGGGCCTCACTTTATTTTGACCAGCTCCATCTCGAAGACGAGGAAGGCGTTCGGCGGGATCACCCCGCCCGCGCCACGTTCGCCGTAGGCAAGTTCGGGCGGAAGGACCACAAGGCGCTTTTCGCCGACCTGCATGTCGAGGACGGCTTCTTCCCAGCCGGGAATGATCCTGCCGGCTCCGGCCTGGAAATCGATGGGGCCGCCGTGCAGGTCCGAGGCGTCGAAGGTCTCGCCGGAGAGGAACATGCCTTTGTAGTTGACGCTCACCGTCTTTCCGGCCACGGGCTTGGCCCCGGTGCCCTTTTTCAGGATCAGGTAGCGCATGCCCGACGCCGTCTTCAGGGCCTGGGGATACTTCGCGGCGATGGTCGCAAGGTCGGCGTCCTTCCTGGCCTTGGCCTTGGCGGCCGCCGCGCCGCCTGAGTCCTTCAGATACGCGTCGAAGGAGGCCTGGTCGGCCTTGAAGGCCTTGGCCGCAGCGCCCTCGCGGACGATAGTGATCTTTTCGATCTTGTCGCCCTGCTTCACCGCGTCCACGACCTCCTGGCCCTGCACGACCCGGCCGAAGACCGTGTGTTTGTCGTCCAGCCAGGGAGTCGCCTTGTGCGTGATGAAAAACTGGCTGCCGTTCGTGCCCGGTCCCGCGTTGGCCATGGACAGGACGCCGGGTCCGTCGTGGCGGAGGCCCGGATCGAATTCGTCGGGGAATTTGTAGCCCGGACCGCCGGATCCGTTGCCGGCCGGATCGCCTCCCTGGATCATGAAATCAGCGATGACCCGGTGGAAGGCCAGGCCGTCGTAGAAGGGCTTTCCGCCCGCCGCCGCGAGGGTGCCCTCCGCGAGGCCCACGAAGTTGCAGACCGTCATCGGGGTCTTCTGGAATTCCAGGCGGACCGTGATCTCGCCCCTCGTCGTCTTGATGTTCGCGTACATGCCGTCTCCCGTCGGTACGTCTCGGGGCGCGCCGATCGCGGCGCCCGCGATGAGGATGGAAATTGCGCAGGCGATGCCGGCGCGTTTCGCTTTGGTTCTCATTTCCAGACCATAGCACAGGGGCCTTCGGGTCTGGAAGACGCCAGCGTCGGACGCCC
>DPXI01000128.1:0-2691 GCA_003527485.1 Treponema sp.
GCCCCGCAAGTACCCTTGCGCCGGTCGACCTGGGAAGCGCCGGAAATTTCGTCATCCTGTCGAAATCGGGTATCGATACCGCTTCGGCGACAACTGCGATTACCGGAGACATCGGCGTGAGCCCCGCCGCCGCAACCTACATCACGGGATTCTCCCTGGCCATGGACGCGACGAACACGTTCTCCATTTCTCCTCTGGTGACCCAGAAAGTATATGCGGCCGATTACACGCCGCCGACTCCGAGCTACATGACCACCGCGGTGGGCGATATGGAAACCGCCTACACCAACGCCGCGGGCCGGCCTGATCCCGATTTCACCGAACTCGGCGCCGGCGATATCAGCGGGATGACGCTCGTTCCCGGACTGTACAAATGGGGAACGGCGCTCCTGATCACATCCGATATCACACTTTCAGGCGGCCCGACCGATATCTGGATTTTCCAGATCGCCGAAGGCCTCACATTCGCGAACGGCGTGAATGTCGTTTTGGCCGGAGGGGCGGTACCCGAAAACATCTTCTGGCAGACCTTCGGCGCGGTGTCCTTGGGTACGACCGTACATGCGGAGGGAATCATCCTGAGCTATTCGGAAATCGCCCTTGCGACCGGAGCGACCATCAACGGCCGGCTCTATTCGCAGACCGCGGTCACCTTGGACGCCAATGCGGTGACGCAGCCAGCCCAATAATTCCGGACCCGTTGGCTCTATCGGCAACAATATAAAATGGACCGAATCGATACGTGGACAAGGCATCGGTTCAAATCCGATGCCTTGTCCCTTTCATTTCGCAGCCGGATCGCGATAGGGACTTGCGCGCATATACGAGGAACGGAATAGCNNATTCTGAGAGGTAGCCGATGGCAAGAAAACAGTCCGATACGGCTTCCTACAAGATCGCCGCTTCCATCGCGGCGACCGCCTTGTTGGTCGCGATCGGAATCATTTCATCCTTCCGGTCTTTCAGGCAAATCACGGAAGCGGGCGAAGTGAGGAAGGCATCCCTGGCCGTATTGAAGCGGGCGAATGAATTCCTGTCCGCATTGAACGAAGCTGAAACCAGCTTCCGCGGCTTCCTGATCACGGATGACGACAGATTTCTTGAACCCTATTTGGCGGTCCGCGACGATTTCGGAAAACGTCTGGAAGAATTGCACCGTCTTGCCCGTTCAAACGATAGCCGCGGGTATCTCGACAAGCTTGATCCGCTGATCGCCATTAAATTGAGCTATCTTGCGAGGACCATCGATCTCCGACGCACCGGTGCCCTTACTTCGGTCATCGCGGAAGTGCGGGGCGATGAAGGCAAAGTCCTGATGGATTCCATCCGTGCCGGCATGCACGGCTTCATCAATATCGAAGACGAACTGCTGATCAGATATGAGGCGGATTTCCAGGCAAAGATGCGCCGGCTCAGCATGATGATCTCCGCCACAAGTCTTTTCACCCTCCTGTTCGCTTTCCTTTTCGCGTTCCTGCTATATAAAGAGACGAAATTGCGTCTCAAGAACTCCATATACCACGAAACGAAAGAGTTGCTGGAAATACAGGAGGGGACGAACCGGAAATTGCGTGAGGCCAACGCCACCCTGCAGGAAAGCGAAGAGAAACTATCCGTTACGTTCAATTCCATCGGAGACGCAGTGCTGACCACCGACGCGTCCGGGCGGGTGACCGGCTTGAATCCCATCGCCGAGCAGCTGACCGGCTGGCAGTACGCGGAGGCACGAGGTCGATCGGTGGATGAGATTTTCCGCATCATCAACCAGGAAACCCGTCAACCCGCCGCCATTCCGATTATGGAAACCCTGGCGAAAGGGACGACGCAGGGTTTGGCCAACCATACGGTGCTGATTTCCCGCGACGGCAGCGAGTGCGCGATCGCCGACAGTTGCGCGCCGATCCGGAACCGCGACGGAGAGGTGTCCGGCGCCGTCCTGGTGTTCCGCAACGTATCCAAGGAGTACGCCGCCCAGCAAGCCTTGCGCGACAGCACAGCGCTCGTCCACACGATCCTCAATACCGTCGTCGACAGCATCATCACCATCCAGGCCCGCGGCGGAATCATCGAGACGGCCAATCCGGCTGCGGAGCGGATGTTCGGCTATACCGCGGCGGAACTTGTCGGCCGTAATTTCAGCCTGCTGGTTCCCGAGCTCGACCAGGACAGACGGAACGGATCTTTGGAGTATTACAGCGCGAGCGCCGAAGCGCGCGCCAGCGGCCTCGGGCGGGAAGTCGTCGGAAAACGAAAGGACGGAAGCCTATTCCCTTTGGAAATCGCGGTGAGCGAAATGATTCTGGGCGGGCAACGGTTCTTCACCGGAATATTGCGCGATATCACCACGAGGAAGAATGCGGAAGAGGCCCTCCTTGATGAGGGCGCCTTGCAGCGCGCGATATTCAACAGCGCGAACTTTTCGAGCATAGCGACGGACGCGAAAGGCGTCATCCAGATCTTCAACGTAGGCGCGGAACGCATGCTGGGTTACAAGGCCGCGGAAGTGATGAACAAGATCACTCCCGCGGACATCTCCGATTCGCGCGAAGTGATAGCGCGCGCGGAAGCGTTGAGCCTCGAGCTTTCTACTCCCATCTCGCCGGGATTCGAAGCGCTGGTGTTCAAAGCGTCCCGGGGGATCGAAGACATCTACGAACTGACCTACATACGCAAGGACGGCAGCCGTTTCCC
>DPXI01000128.1:2734-9044 GCA_003527485.1 Treponema sp.
TCCAGCATGAGCCATGAGCTGCGAACGCCGCTCAGCGCCATACTGGGCTTTTCCCAACTCATGGAATCCGGCGAGCCTCCCCCCACGCCGTCGCAGAAAAGAAGCATCGATCAGATACTCAAGGCAGGGTGGTACCTGCTGGAATTGATAAACGAAATCCTCGATCTCGCGCTCATCGAATCCGGAAAAATGTCCCTGTCGATGGAACCGGTAGCGCTCGCCGAACTCCTGTCCGAATGTCGTTCGATGATAGAGCCCCAAGCCCAAAAGCGCGATATCAATGTCGTTTTCACCCCGCTGGACATCCCCGGTTTCGTACTTGCCGACCGGATGCGATTGAAGCAGATACTCATCAACCTCCTTTCCAATGCGATAAAATACAACAGGGAGGGCGGCTCCGTAACCGTGGACTGCATCCCCGATCCTCCCGATTCGATAAGGATCAGCGTCAGGGACACCGGCGAGGGTCTGGCTCCGGAACAACTGGCGCAGCTATTCGAACCCTTCAACAGGCTAGGCCGGGAAGCGATCATGGAAGAAGGTACCGGCATCGGCTTGGTCGTATGCAAGCGCCTGATCGAATTGATGGGCGGCGTCATCCGCGCGGAAAGCGTTGTCGGACAGGGCAGCGTGTTCTGGATCGAGATGGACCTCATGGATGAGACCGATCGTATCGCTCCCTCAACATTGACCGATTCGGAAATGAAGCGCGCCGTCCCGGGCGACGCCTCGAAGCGCACCATATTGTACGTCGAGGACAACCCGGCCAACCTCATGCTGGTCGAGGATCTCATCGCCCGGAGACCCGACCTTCGCCTGCTCAGCGCAAGGGACGGCCAGCACGGCATCGACGTTGCCCGTTCGGCCCTTCCGGACGTGATCCTCATGGACATCAACCTGCCCGGCATCAGCGGCATGGACGCGCTGAAGATCCTGGCCGCNNCGCATTCCGGTAGTCGCGGTAAGCGCGAACGCGATTCCCCGCGATATCGAACGAGGACTAAAAGCCGGATTTTTCCGTTATCTTACCAAACCCATACGCGTCAACGAATTCATGGATACCCTGGACCAGGCTCTAAAATTCGCGAAGGATAAAGCATGATTGTCAGCGATTCCGAAATCTTCAAAGCGAGCATCCTGATCGTGGACGACCAGCAGACGAACATATACTTGCTGGAGCAATTGCTCGCCGAGACCGGCTACATAAACGTCAGCTCCACGATGAATCCGCAGGAAGTCTGCGGATTGCACCGGGAAAACCGTTATGATCTGATTCTTCTGGATCTTCAGATGCCGATCATGGATGGATTCCAGGTTATGGAAGGCCTCAAGTCGGACAATGCGGAGGATTATATTCCGGTTCTGGTCATAACCGCCCAACCGAGCCACAAGTTGAGGGCCCTCCAATCGGGTGCGAAGGATTTCATCAGCAAACCGTTCGACTTGGTCGAAGTCCGCACGCGAATCCACAACATGCTTGAAGTGAGGCTGCTGTACACAAAGCTGGAGAACTACAACGCTGAACTGGAACGGACGGTACGGGAACGCACCGCGGAACTGCGGGAAAGCGAAGCCCGTTTCCGCAGCCTTACCGAGCTTGCCTCCGATTGGTATTGGGAACAGGACGAAAACATGAACTTCACCAAAGTCTCCGGCCCCGTCCTGGAGATGCTCGGAATCCGCGTCGGGCCACTGGAGGGCGATCCCGCCGATGCCGGGTCGGGCGGATGGAACGAATCCGAACGGATCGCGCTTCAGGCGAGCATCGCCGCCCGGCAGCCTTTCCTGGATCGCGTATTCAGTCGCGTAAAAGCCGACGGAACCGAACAGAAATTCAAGGTAAGCGGAGAGCCGATGTTCGATCGATCCTGCCGCTTCACGGGCTATCGGGGCATCGGCGTCGAGCTGATCGAACGTGCGTAGGATAGCGGAAAAGGCCCGTTGACGATGTCCGAAGTACCCGGTCCGAAACAGAACCGCCTTCTTTCCGCGTTGCCGAAAACGGAATTCGATACGCTGGCCGCGCACCTGGAACTCGTCCCCATGCCGCTCGGGAAAATGCTGTACGAGCCGGACGACCAGATGCAGTACGCCTACTTTCCGACCACGGCCATCGTCTCCCTGCATTATGTCACGGAGTCCGGCGCCTCGGCGGAAACCGCGGGGGTGGGTAATGAAGGGGTCGTGGGCATTTCCCTGTTCATGGGAGGCGACACCACTCCGAGCTCGGCGGTGGTGCAAACCGCGGGTCAGGCCTACCGGCTGGACCGCCGCTTCCTNNATGCTGGAATTCAGGCGCGCCGGTAAATTCCAGCGACTGCTGCTCCGCTACACCCAGGCCCTCATCACGCAGATGTCCCAAACCGCGGTGTGCAACAGGTACCATTCGGTCGAACAGCAGCTGAGCCGCTGGCTGCTGCTTACCCTCGATCGCATGCCGACCAATGAACTGATCATGACGCAGGAATTGGTGGCGAGCATGCTCGGCGTCCGCAGGGAGGGCATCACGGAAGCCGCCGGGAATCTGCAGCGCGACGGCTTGATAAGCTACCGGCGCGGCCATATAGCGGTGATCGACCGAAAGGGGCTGGAAAAGCATGCCTGCGAATGTTACGCCGTCGTAAAGACGGAACTGGACCGCCTGCTATCGGATGTCCAGGATTCCTAGGGTTCTCCCCGACGAGCCCTCCAACGCCCGCTCCCGGCTACAGCCTCAATATCCGCGCCCTGGTGAGGATTTCCGGTCCCTTCGCGCTCATGAGCACGTCGTTCTCCAGCCTGCAGCCGCCGTGGACGGGATCGTACAGGCCCGGTTCCAGCGTGAAAACCATGCCGGGCGAAAGTTTCCATTCGTTGTCGGCGCGGCTGCGGAGGGCGGGAGCCTCGTGGGCTTCCAGCCCGATGCCGTGGCCGAGGGCATGCGGCATCGTCCGCTTGGCCTTGGCGAACAAAGCGTCGACGGCGAGGGATATCTCCCGTGTCGGGACGTCCGGAACGATCATGGACAGGGCGAGGTCGTAAGCCTTCTCCACCAGGGACAGCATGCGGGTCTGGGTACGGGACAGGGGGCCGCGCGCGACGGTGATCGTCACGTCCGTCGTATAGCCGTGGAATTTAAGGCCGAAATCCAGGATCGAAAGACCGTTACCGCCGAAGGGGTCCGCAGTAAAGGCGGGGACCGCGTGGATCCCGAAACTACGTGAAGGCCCCGCCGCGATGGTCTCGAAACCCGTCCCCTCGCAGCCGCGGCTCCGCGCGGCCGCTTCTATGAAGAGGGCCACGTCGGTCTCGGTTTTGAGTGCGCCCGAGGCGAATTCGGTCTCCAGCAGACCGGTCAGTTCGTTCGTGATAACAGCAGCCTCGCGGAGGATGCGGATCTCCTCCTCGTCCTTGACGGCCCGCATGGAGACGATCTCCTCATCGGCGCCTCCGTCCCTGCACAGTACGTCGTAATCGCCCAGGCCTTCCACGTACTTCAGGAACATCGGATAGGCCGTCCCCGAAGGGATCTCAACCTTGGACCCTGCGGGGATCTTGAAGAATTCGGCGATGGAACGGGCGGCCTTGATCGGGTGTCGCTCAAAATCGGTATAGGGGATCAGGTGCTCGGCGTCGGCGTACAGCCGCGCCAGGTGCGCGTCCCAGGGGACCAGCGCGCAGCGCCGGTCGACGGAGAGGAACAGGAGGGAATCCCCCGGTTGCCCCGTGAGCCAGCGGACCGCCGGATCGCGCCGCCCTTCGGCGTCCTCCAGCATGAGCATGGCGACGCTTTCGCCGGCCATCCAATCGTATAGCCGGTTCCTCCGGATTTCGTATGCGTTCACGGGCAAGCTCCTTGGCGGCGGCCTTCGATTTCATCAAGTACTTGGGAGAAAGCGGCGACGACCGCCGCTATCCGGGCTTCGTCGATCCAGTAGTGGACGACGAAACGGAACGAGCCGTCCTCTCCCGGATTCACGAGGATGCCGCGCTCCCTCATAACCTCAACCAGCCGGTCGCCCGCATCGGCCGGAAGCCTGCAGGGATCCACGCGGAAAAACACCATATTGATCTGGACGCCGGGCACGTCCACGGTGATGCCCCTGATCCGCGACAGGGCGAAAGCGAGGATACGGGCGTTCTTGTGGTCCTCGGCGAGACGTTCCCGCATTTCCCGGAGGGCCAGAAGGCCTGCCGCGGCGAGGATGCCCGCCTGGCGCATCCCGCCGCCCATGGCCTTTCGCCTGGAACGCGCCTTGTCGATGAAGTCGGCGCTACCCGCGAGCATGGAGCCGACGGGCGCGCAGAGACCCTTGGATAGGCAGAACATCACCGAATCGGCGCGCGCGGCGATGTCGCACGCAGGGACGCCCAGGGCTACCGCCGCGTTGAAGAGCCGCGCTCCGTCCAGGTGGACAGGAACGCCCCGCCGCAACGAAACCTCCCGGACCAGGTCCATATCGTCCAGGGGAACCACCCGGCCGGATGAATGTGCGTTCTCCAGGCAAATGAGCGAGGTAGCCGGATAGTGGATGTCGGAGCCCCGGATGCGCGTCTCCACGGCGACCGGATCCATCCGGCCGCAGGGAGCGCCCACGGTACGCGTCTGAACCCCCGCTATGAGCGCCGCTGCTCCCGCTTCATGCTGGATAATATGGCATTCCTCGCCGAGGATGACTTCCGTGCCCCGCGGGCACCAGGTCAGGAGCGAGAGCTGGTTCCCGAAAGTCCCCGAAGGGACGAGGAGGGCCTTTTCCTTTCCGACGAGCTCGGCGGCATAGGCCTCCAGCTCGTTCACGGTCGGATCGTCGCCGTAGACGTCGTCCCCGACCGCGGCGGTCGCCATGGCTTTCCGCATGGCCTCGGTAGGCCAGGTTACCGTATCGCTTCGCAAGTCAATGAGGTTCATGGGCAGGAGTGTAGCCGCAGCGCGCCGTCGGGGCAAGCGCCCGGCGACCGCCGGAGGGGGCTACCGCAATACGCGTTGACCACGGGCCGTTCAGGACCTATTATTCTGTCATGACCGCGCCGCCGCCCCTGCAATACTACGTCTACCTCGCGTGCGCCGCGATTCTCGTGCTCGCCTTGTTGCCTACCGCATATTACGCTTGGCGCTCGCGCGTTTCGGACACCGCGGGCGGAGCCAAGCTGGAACTGTCGCGTTTCCTCGTTTTTTCCATCGGCTACCTCATCGTCAATTCGCTTGAGATTCTCTGGCAGACCGATGCCGGTACGCTCTTCTTCGCCTCGCTCTGCTATCTATTCCTTACGGCCCTGCCAACGGGGTGGTTCCTCTTCGCCCTTGAGCATTCCGGCAAGCACGCGCTCGCCCGCCGCCTGCGGCCCTTCCTCTGGATCGTGCCCTTCGCCTCCCTCGCCGTTGTCTTCACGAATTCCTGGCATCGCCTGCATTGGGCCGAATGGACCTTCTTCCGCACGGGACCCTTCGTCGCGATGAGCGCGCTTTCCTATGGTC
Source organism: Treponema sp. (assembly GCA_003527485.1). GTDB lineage: Bacteria > Spirochaetota > Spirochaetia > Treponematales > Breznakiellaceae > UBA12037. The sequence continues at coordinate 8,190 of DPXI01000128.1, forward strand.
CGTTGTTTTGGGGCCTGTATTTCTATCTGCAATTCCTCGTATTCGGAGGCGTCGCTTTCGTGATCGGCGCCCTCTTCCGTACGGCGCGTGCCCTGAACCGGCAAAGCGCGATCGTCGCGATGGGCGCCCTCGTGCCCGTCGCCTTCAATATCGCTTATGTCCTAAGACTCATTCCGGGACTCCAAAAGGATTTCTCATCGGTGAGCTTCGCCCTCGCGGGCATCATCTTCACCGTCGGCGTCTATCACGATCGGCTTTTCGATCTCGCCCCCATCGCCAAGCGCGCCTTGGTCGACGCACTGGCCGATCCCCTGATCGCCGTGGACGGCGACGGAAGAATCGTAGCCGCCAATTCCGCCGCGTGCCGCGTCTGCGGTTTGCCTGAAGATCCTTCCGGAAAGACGGCGGCGGACGGAAGCGCCTTCCTGGCGGCCGTAATGTCCGCGATCGCCGGCAGCGCCGGAGGCTCCTGTGAACTAAGCCCGGACGGGGAGGTCTGGTACGAAGTCCGCGTCGCCGACGTTCCTGCGAAGGGCCGCCGGCTCAACCTGTATTCCATGCGCGACGTCACCGAGCGCCGTCGCCTGTTGGACGAGAAGACCGCCCTCGTGGAACGTCTTTCCCGGGCGATGGAAGACCTGCGCACCGTGCAGGGCATCATTCCGATCTGCGCCTCCTGCAAGAAGGTGCGCGACGACTCCGGCTACTGGCAGCAGGTGGAGAGTTATGTCGCGACCCTGACGGGCGCCGAATTTTCACATGGACTTTGTCCGGATTGCCGCGGCCGGCTGTATCCGGAATTCATGAATAAGATTACGAGCGAGGGAGGAACAGACGATGGTAGTCCGTAGACCG
>DPXI01000102.1:0-5244 GCA_003527485.1 Treponema sp.
TCGCAGAAGAAGGCGAGCAGTTTATATTCCTGGCCGGAAAGGGGATGGATTTCAGTCCCCCGCGATATTTCTCCTTTGGCGAAATCCACGGTAAAGGAGGCGAAATCGAGGCGGCCGCGATCGGCCGCGCGGTCCCAGGCGGCGCCCGCGGCGCCCGCAGCGCCCGTAGCGGCGAGCGCGATGGGAGCGGGGCCAAGGGCCTTGACCGCGCTGCGACGCAGGAGCGCCTCCACCCTCGCCAGCAATTCGGCCATGTCGAAGGGTTTGCACAGGTAATCGTCCGCGCCGAGCTTCAGGCCGAGGATGCGGTCGATCACCTGGCCGCGGGCGGTGAGCATCAGCACGGGTGTCGTCTTGCCGCGCGCGCGCAGGTCGCGGCAGATGTCGAAACCGCTTTTCCGCGGGAGCATGACGTCCAGAAGGATGAGGTCCCAGTTTCCGTCGCAAGCGGCGGCGAATCCGGTCTCCCCGTCGGCGGCCGTATCGCAACGGTAGCCCTCAGCTTCCAGCCGGTCGACAACGGTCATGGCCAGTCCCGCTTCGTCTTCGACCAGGAGCACTCGCGCGCTCTCATCCATTGGCGACTTCCAGGGGCAGGCGCATGCGGAAGGCCGCGCCGAGGGCTCCCCGCCCTTGGTAGAACGCGTTGCCGCCGTGGGATCGGCAGACGCGGCGCACCAGGTTGAGGCCGAGACCGCTTCCGCCCGTCTGGCGCTCCCTGGCTTCCTGTCCCCTATAGAAGGCTTCGAATATCGCCCTCCGCTCGGTACGCGGGATTCCGTTCCCGTGGTCGCGGACCGAGACCGTCGCCCATTTCCCGTCGGCGTGGAGGTCGACGCCGAGGAAGGCTCCATCGCGCGCGTGTTTCAGGGCGTTCGAGACGAGGTTCGCGAGCGCGAGTTCGAGGGCGGTCGCGTCGCCGGAAACCCGGATTCCCGCCGGCAGCGTCCGTTCGACGCGGAAGCCGGCGTCGTTCAATTCCGCCTTGAAGCGATCCAGGGTGCGTTCGATAAGCTCGGCGAGGTCGATGGAACGGAGTTCCATCGGCCCGTCGTCGCCGATGCGGGAATAGCGCAGGAGCCGGTCTATCATGTCCGAAAGGCGCTTCCCTTGCTGGCGTATCGTCTCTCCGTACCGGGCGGTCTTGTCCGCGTCCCGGATTATGCCGTCGGCCAGGTTGTCGGCCGCGGAACGGATGACGGCGATGGGGGTCTTCAGCTCGTGGGTGACGGAGGCGATGAACTCGCTTTGCCGTTCCGCAAGTTCCTGCTTGCGGCGGAAGGCCAGGGCGAGGGTAACCAGGGCGACGGCGAGAAGGGCGAGGATACTCGTGCCGATCGCGGCGCTCCGGATCGTCATGGCCCTCACCGCGGCCGCGAGGGACCCGGACTTGTGGACGGCTTCCAGGACCCATCGGTCGTTGTTGGATCTCATTCGAAGGATCACCCGCTTGTCCTTCGGCCCCTGCGAGTCCCCGTGATCCGGGTCCACCAGGGCGAAGAAGGCATCCCTCCTCGTCTTGAGCAGGCCGAGCGCGGGCGGATCTCCGCCGGACTCCATTTCGGTTCCTTCCGGCGGGCCGAACGCCATCATGAAATCGGATCGAAGCAGGGGGAAGCTCAGATCGTTTTCGCCGAAACCGGCTTCGGACGCATCCGAAGCGTAGATCGTCGATCCGTCGCTCCTGTCGACTATGCGGAAACGGTAATCCGTCTTGCCGTACAGGTAGCGATCCGCGAGGAGGGGAATGAGCCTTTCGACGAGGACCTCCCTGTCGATGCGGATGATGAACCAGTATTCGCTGTCGGGCCCGAGCGGGAGGATCAAGGCTTCCGTGCCGTCCGAGAGCGTGGAGGTGTCCAGGAACGCCGACTTCCGCTTTCGTTCCGCGACGACAGCTCCCAAGGCCTCCTTCAAGTCGGAGCGCCGATCGATCGCGAAGTCGCTTCCGTCCCAGACGCGCAACTCGTACGNNTCTTCCAGCTCGCGCCGATCGAAGCCGAAGACGGCGGGAAGTATGCCTATCTCGTTCTGGAAAGCGGCCGCGAGTTGCCCCGCCGTAGCCGAAAGGCCCTGCATGAGCCGGAATCGTTCACGCTCCGCGACTTCGTTTATCCAGCGAAGTTGGAGGATCTCCAGGAAGCCGAGCAGAGGAATGAGGAAGGCGGTGAGCACGAGGGCCCAATGTCTGCGGATGTATCTCACGCCCTGTATTGTAACGCAGCGCCCATTTCGCGTCCCCGCCCCATGCCCCTCGGGCGTCCCGTTTTTACATTCTTAACGAAGGGTTTTACCTGGGCTTAACCATATTCCTCCTTCGCTTCGTTATCCTTTGTTTGAAAACGGAGGAGATATGCCAAATACCGAACCGATCTTCGCTTCCACTGCCGCTTCCTCAAGAAAGCGCCCCCCCCTTCCCATCTGGTTGTTCGTCGCCGCGATCGCGGCAGCGGCGATATTCGTCGGAGCGTCCCTGTTGGCCGCCCGCCCGCAGGCCGAGACCGTAGTGGTCCGCGGCGCGACCGTTTCCGTCGTCGCCAGGAAGACTATCCGCGACATCGTTTCCGTTTCCGGCGTTCTGGAGCTTTCCCGCAAGGAGATCCTGACGTCCCCGGGCGACGGAACGGTGGAACGCGTGCTCGTGGACGAAGGCGACCAGGTCGCCGCCGGTCAGGAGCTGCTCCGCATCGACACCGACGAGCTTGAGGCGAGCCTTTCGACGAAGAAGCTCTCCCTGGAGAAGCTCATCCGTCAGGGCGAACAGGACGAGGCCGAACGCCGGTTCTCCCGCCGCCAGAACGAGATCTCCATCGCCGCGGCGGAGCGCGCGCTCACGGACGCCCGCGCGGAGGCCGACCGGGTCGAGTCGCTGTATAGGAAGAAGTTCGCTTCCGAATCCGAGCTGTCGGCGGCCAAGGGCAAATTGTCGAATGCGGAGGGCTCGGCGGAGGAGTCGAAACTGAAGCAGGACCAGGCCGAAACGCTGTACCTCCTGGCGCAGAAGAACCAAAAAGTCGACATGGAGATACTGGCGGCCGAAATCGCCGATCTTCAAGCGACGATCGCGGCCTGCGTCGTCAGGAGCGTCCGCGGAGGGACCGTTTATTCGCTGTCCGCCGAGACGGGCGGGACCGTGAAGGCCTATGCGGAACTGGCGGTGGTGGCCGATCCCCAGGACGTCCGGGCTGCCCTGGATGTTCCCGAGACGCGGATCGCCTCCGTTTCCAAGGGCATGAGCGTCACGGTATACGTGGGGGATTCGTCCTATCCGGCGCGGGTGGAGACGGTCGCCCCCTCGGCGACGAGTTCGTCCTCCTCGGCCGGGTCCGTGGTCCGCGTTACCGCCGGCTTCGACAAGAAGCCCGAGCGGCCCACCATCGGCGGTTCGGTTTCGGGCGAGATCGTCGCCGGCACCATCGCCGACGCCCTCGTGCTTCCGCGGGGCGCCTTCCTGTCCAGCGGGAACTACGCCGCGGCCTACGTCGTTTCCGGCGGGACCGCATCCAAAAAGGCCGCCTCGTTCGGCATCGCGGACGGATCGCTTATCCAGGTCGTTTCGGGACTGGCCGAGGGAGAACACGTCATCGTTTCCGATTACCGGGATTTCATCCACCTCGATACATTCCCCTTCGACGAAGGAAAATAAGGAGCAGACATGCTGACGCTTAAAGGAATCGACAAGTGCTGGGCGCGCGGCGCCGACAGCGTATACGGCTTGAAGGGCATCGACCTGGATATCGTCCGTGGCGAATTCGTGACCATTATGGGTCCTTCCGGCTCGGGCAAGTCGACTTTGCTGCAAATCATCGGGTTGCTCGACCTGGCTTCCGCGGGAAGCTACGCGATCGAAGGCCGCGATGCGATGGGTCTGCCGGATAAGGAACTTGCGAGGATACGGAACCGCCATTTCGGTTTCGTTTTCCAGCGCTTCCATCTGCTTCCCGATCTCAGCGCCTTGGAGAACGTGATGCTGCCGATGAGCTATGCCGGTATCCCCGGAGGACAGCGGAAGGCGCGCGCCGCCGAATTGCTGGAGCGGGTCGGGCTTTCGCACCGGCTGGGCCACCGGCCTTCGACCATGTCCGGCGGCGAGCAGCAGCGCGTGGCCGTGGCCCGGGCGTTGGCCAACGATCCCGGCTTCCTGCTCGCGGACGAGCCCACCGGAAACCTTCCTTCCGAGAAGGGTAGGGAGATCATGGATATATTGAAAAACCTGAACCGGGAGGGCATGACCATCGTGATGGTCACCCATGACGAGGCTCTCGGCGCGCTGGGGACGCGGACGGTCCATCTGAAAGACGGAGCGTTGGATTCCGTGGTCGAGCGCGGAACGCGCTCGGAGGCTTGAGCCATGGACGACCTTCGGATGAGCCTCCGGCACATCGCCGTCAAAAGGGGCGAATCGACCCTCGCGATCCTCGGTACCGCGATCGCGGTCGCCGTGCTTTCTTCGACCGTGTCCCTGATCGGATCCTACGACGCGGCCTTCGAGCGCTACGCGCGCCAGCCCCAGGCGCGGCAGGTGTCCGTGGAGGGCAACAGGGGCGTACGCGGGGAGGGCGGAGCCGCCGTGCGGTTGGACGCGAGCGCCCAGCAAGAAATCAGTTTGTCACTGGCGGACGCGGCGACCGCCCTGGCCGAGAACGAGCAGCTTTCCGTGGCCTACCTGGAGCGCTTCGTGCGCTTCACCACCGCGAACGTCGCCCGGTTCGGTCTCGGGGGCGGTCCCGGCGGCGGTCCGGGCGGCGGGGCCGTTGTGGTCGATACTGCGGCTGCGGCGACCGCGGCGACCGCGGAAGCGGCGGCGGCTGCTGAAACGGCGGACGTTCCGCTGCTGGATGAGGTCCAGGGCTATATGATCTCCGCTTCGTATTTCGACGCGTACGAGCTGAAGGCGGCCCGCGGCTACCTCTTCGACGACCGCGACGTCTCGGCGGGGAATGCGGTCGCCGTAGTCGGCTCGGCACTCGCGGGCAAGATCTTCGCCGACGGCGAGGCGCTCGGCAAACGGATCCGGCTGAACGGCACAGTCTACTCGATAGGCGCCGTGCTCGAGCCGTACGCGTACGGATCGGAGGGCTTGTCGGCTTCTTTCGATGAGCTCGTGTTCGTGCCGACCCGGACGGCTACACGGGGCGGACCGGGAGGCGGCTTCTTCGGCGGGGCGAATTCGCTCAATTTCGCGGTGAAAGCCGGCGGGGACGCCTCGGCGGCCGCACGGGGTCTGGAAGCGACCTTTTCCCG
>DPXI01000102.1:5343-13611 GCA_003527485.1 Treponema sp.
CTGACGGCGGCGCTTTCCGTCCTTGCCGCCTTCCTGTTCGCCGCGCCTCCCGCCGCGAACGCCGCGGGCACCGTGATCGTCGACGCGCTACGCGACGAATGAAGGAGTACATCATGGAAAACGAAAAGAAAACCAAGGGCTCGGCGCGCAGGAAACTGCGCCTCGGACTCCTCCTGGCGGTCGTCGCGGTCGGCACAGGTTCGCTCGCGCTTTCCCAGCGCATCGCCGCGCGGCTGGATCGCCTGGTCGCGGTCGCCGTGGACGGCGGCGGCCGTCGCGTCGTCATCGCCAACGCCAATCTGCGCGCCGATTCCTCCTTCGATTGGCAGATGCCTCCGACCTTTACCACCGACGATCTGCGGACCCTGTTGGATGCCGGGGCGGGAGTACGGAACGCGTCCATCGTCAACGAGCTGCCCTGGCGGCAGATCGAAGTAGAAGGAGTCGCCTACAGGCCCGGCACCGTCCTCGGTTCGGACGAACGCTACCCCGACGTGATGGGGCTCTCCTTCGTCGCCGGAAGCTTCTTCTCGGCCCAGGACGTTAGTTCCAGGGCCAAGACCGCCGCGATCTCCGAACGGGCCGCGGTCATCCTATACGGGGACGCGGCGTCGGCGGTCGGCAAATCCTTCCGCGCGGACCGCAACATTTTCGTGATACGGAGAGCCGGCGGCGCGCCCTCGGAACGGCAGGAATCCAGCTTCGATTCATATACGATTTCCGGAGTCTATCGGGACGTGACCGAATTCGAACGGGACGCATTCGACATACCCGACTACATCATTCCGTATACCACCATGTTCCCGGAAGGGATGAGCCGGATTCCCTTCGTCCGCACCTTCGCCGCGAGGGTGGACTCCCGCGATCTGTCGCAGGTGGAGGCGGGGCTGCGCTCGTCCCTCGCCCAAGCCAAGGACGATGAGGTCAAACTAACGGTCTGGGAGGGCTCGCTCGGTTTCGGCGGGGCCACTTCGGTGGACCGGGTCCGGCGTAGCCTGAAGAGCCTCTCGCTCGTGGCCCAGCTCTTCGGCCTGGCCATCCTGGCGGTGGCTTCCTTCGGGATAGTGAGCGCGATGATGGCGGAGGCCGCCGAACGCAAGCGCGAATTCGCTATCAAGCGGGCTCTGGGACTGACTGCCTTCGGCGCCGCGCTGGAGCTCTGCGCCGGCGGCGTCCGGCTGGCGGCTTTCGGCGCCCTCTTCGGTTTCGCTGTCGCGACCGCCGCGGGGAACGCCGCGGTCGCTTCCCTCTCGCCCTTCCTGGAAGCCCTCGGCGTCAGCGGCGGGGATCTGGGCGGCGGTTTCCTGGAACCGCGTACCCTGCTCGCCCCCCTGTCGGCCGTGGCCTTCGCCGCCCTCTTTTCCCTGCTGCCGGCCTTGCGTTCCTCGTCGCAGGCGATAGCGGAAGGACTCAACGAGTAGAAGGTCATGAAAAACACACGATTCCATGCAAGGTTCATTTTTGTCTTCGCCTTCACGGCTCTGTCCCTCGCGGCTTCGGCGGCTTTCGCCGAGGGATCCGCCATCTCCATGGAAGACGCCGTCGGCAAGGGCCTCCTCCGTTCACCGGAAATCGCATCGGCGGCGGCGCGGCTGAAGTCCAGCGATGCCGCCCTGGAGGCGGACGTTCCCTGGCGGTCAAGCGCCCTGACCCTCAAGTCCGACGCGAAGGATCAGGATTCCGTGAAAACGGGCGAATCGGCCTACGGCTGGAGCGCGGGCGCCTCGCTGCCCCTGTTCGACCGGCTGTCGCTGGGAGCCTCGGTTTCAGGCGATACCGCAGGCGCGGCTTCAGGCAGCGTGACCGCCTCCCTCAAGCCTTTCGCGACAACGTCGATCGCCGCGCGCCTGGCGGCAAATTCCGCGCTCTTCGACTACCTCTCATTGGTCCGGACCACGACCCTGGCGCTGCGCTCGTCCGTCCGCGCGCTTCAGGTCGCGGAGGCGGAGGTCGCCTACCGTAAAGCCGAACTTTCGGCGAAGGATTTCGCGCTGGAAAGGGCCCGCCTGCTTGTGGAGAGGGGGGACGCGAAGAGGGCGAGCCTGCTGGACGCGCTTTCGGCGCGGACCGACGCGCTCATCGCGCTGGATGCCGCCGAAGCCGCTGCGGAGGACGCCCGCTGGACCCTCGCTACCGGCACCGGCATGGAAAGCGCGGAGCTGTCGGTCATGACCGAGCCGCTCGCCCCGGAAAGCGCGCCGGTTTCGGAGGAAACCTGGATTCGCTCTTCCCAAAAGGTCGTCAAGGCTTCCTCCGATGCCGAGAGCGCGGCCGACGAAGCCCGCCTGGCGGTTCCGCGACCCGACCTCGCCATTCAGGGGAACCTGTCCAGCATCCTGGCCGGCTCGGCGGCCGGGACTACCGGCTGGACGGCCTCCGCGACGCTGACCCTGCCCGTCGATTTGGTCTTCCGTGCCCAGGCCGACGCCAAGGCGGATGCCTCCCGCGCCAAGGCTTCCGCGGCGGAACAGGCGCTGCGTGACGCGAAGCTGGAATACTCGGGGAAACTCAAGGAAGCCGACCGGGTCGCTTCGCGCCTTCAGAACGCGCGCCTCTCCGCGGAGTCCGCGGAGCTTGCGGCCGAAGAGTCCCGCCTACTGGCCGAGCGGGGCGAACTGTCCGAAGCGGACCTCTCGTCCGCGGAAGCGCTCACGCTCAAAGCTGCCTGGCAGGTCCTNNTGGGCTCAGAGCTGGATGGGCACCGGCTTGACGTCCCAGATTTCCTTGGCGTACTCGGCGATGGTACGGTCAGTCGAAAATTTGCCCATGCGGGCGGTGTTCAGGATGGACATCGCGGTCCACCTGTCCCTGTCTTTGTAGGCCTCGCTCACGCGTTCCTGGCAGGCGATATAAGATTCGTAATCGGCCAGAAGCAGGTACGTATCTCCGTGGTACAGGAGGGAATCGATGATGGGCTTGAACAAGGTCGGGTTGCCTTTCGAGAAATATCCGTTGCTTATCTGGTCGATCACCTGCTTCAATTCAGGATTGGCGTTGTAATATTTCAGAGGGTCGTAGGAGGAACGCTTCAGTCCGGCGACGGCTTCGGCGTCCAGGCCGAAGATGAAGATATTGTCGTTTCCGACCTCCTCCATTATCTCGATGTTGGCGCCGTCCAAAGTGCCTATGGTGACCGCTCCGTTCAGGGCGAATTTCATGTTGCCCGTGCCGGATGCCTCGGTTCCCGCGGTCGAGATCTGTTCGGACAGATCAGCGGCGGGTATGATTTTTTCCGCGTTCGATACCGCGTAGTTCCTCAGGAATACGACCTTGAGCTTGTCCCCTATCCGCGGGTCGTTGTTGACCGTTTCCGAAATGGAATTGATCAACTTGATGATCAATTTGGCCATGTGGTAGCCGGGTGCGGCCTTTCCCGCAAAAATGACGGTTCGCGGGACGAAGTTCTTCCCCGGATTGTCCTTGATGCGGTTGTACAGGGTGACGACGTGCAGCACGTTCAGCAATTGCCGCTTGTATTCGTGCAGGCGCTTGACGTGGATATCGAAAATGGAATCCGTGTTGATCCTGATGTTGTTGCGGCTCAGCACGTAGGCCGCGAGGAATTCCTTGTTGGCTTGTTTTATTTCGTACCAGCTCTTCCGGAATTCCGGATCCTTGGCGAAGGGCTCGAGTTTCTTCAGTTCGAATAGATCCGAAGCCCATCCGTCTCCGATTTTCCCGCTTATCAACGATGACAGGCGCGGATTGCAGAGCTTGAGCCACCGTCTCTGCGTGATGCCGTTGGTCTTGTTGTTGAACTTGGCGGGCCATAGCGTATGGAAATCCTTGAATAGGTTCGCTTTCAGTATCTCGGTATGCAGAGCGGCCACGCCGTTGACCGAATGGCTTCCGATGATGGCCAGATTGGCCATCCTGACCTTCTTCACAGGTCCTTCCTCGATGATGGAGAGTTCCCGTACCATGTCCGTATCGCCGGGGAACAGCACGGCGAGTTCGGCGAGGAATCTCCTGTTTATCTCGAAGATGATCTCCAGGTGACGGGGAAGCACTTTCCCCACAAGATCGACGGTCCACCGTTCCAGCGCTTCCGGGAGGACCGTGTGGTTCGTGTAGCCGAAGGTTTTTTGGGTGATGGCCCACGCTTCTTCCCAGCCCAGGTTCTCGAGATCGACGAGGGTCCGCATCAATTCCGCGATGGAAATGGCGGGATGCGTATCGTTTAGCTGTATGGCGACCTGGTCGGAGAATTCCGTGAAATCCGCATGTTCGGCCTTGTATCTCCTGATGATGTCCTGGATGGTGGCGGAAACGAAAAAATACTCCTGGCGCAGGCGGAGTTCCTTGCCCTCGAACAGGTTGTCGTTGGGATACAGGACCTTGGTTATGTTTTCGGAAACCGATTTCTCCGAAACCGCCTTGATATAATCGCCGTCGTTGAAGTAATTGAGATCGAACTCGCGCGTCGACTTTGCCGACCATAGGCGAAGATTGTTGACGGTGTTGTTTTCATAGCCGGGAACGGGCGTATCGTAGGCCATGGCGATGATGTCCTGGGTGTTCGCCCAGCGGCGATGCGCCTGGCCCTTGTCGTCGAAAAAGGTTTCCACCTTTCCGTAGAAATTCACGATGTAGCTGAATTCCGGCCGGGGGAATTCCCAGATGTTACCCAGCCGGAGCCAGTTGTCGGGGGTTTCCACCTGGTAGCCGTCCTTGATGCTCTGGAAGAAGATTCCGTAGTCGTAGCGGATGCCGTAGCCCACCGCGGGAATTTCAAGGGTCGCGAGGGAATCCATGAAACAGGCTGCCAGTCTTCCCAAGCCGCCGTTCCCGAGGCCGGCGTCCCACTCCTTTTCGCGCAGTTCCTCCAGGGAATGGCCAAGCTCGGCCATGGCTTTGTCGGCTTCCTCGTACATTCCGAGGTTGATCAGGCTGTTGCCCAAAGTCCTCCCGATCAGGAATTCCAGGGAGAGGTAATAGATCCGTTTGGCGTGCTTCTTGTGGTAGGTCTGCTGGGTGGTGATCCATCTCTCTATCAGCCGGTCCCGGGTAGCCAGGGCGATGCTGCTGTAGCTGTCCTGGGTGGTCGCGGAATACTCGTCTTTCCCGAGCGAATACTCCATATGGTGCAGGAACGACTTTTTCAGCGATTCCGAATCCATACCGAGGTTTTCTTCGACAAAATCCGCCGGGTGTACGAGAGGGCTTTTCTTGGCTGCCATGGATCATCCTCCATCGTCTATTTGAACTCGATTCCCATTATAGTCCATACGCAGCGTCCCGGGGCGTATCATTCGATCTCCACGACCCTCCAGATCCGCTCCACGCGCTGCATATTGTCATGGGTCTTCAGGATCAGTCGGTACTGTCCCGGTTCGGTGAAGGTGAAGGGTTCCACGAGCCTCATGCCGCCTGAGGGGATGCTGACGCGGTCCCGGCGTAAGGTTTTATGCTTGGCGGGGTCCATATCCATCTTGTAGAAAAGTATTTCGAACACGCCGTCCGAACCGGTGCGGTTGGTGACCGCGTACTGGATAGCCGTTCCGACCTGCGCGGGAATCTTGTCGGTGGTCTTCTCCATCCTGTTCGTGATGGCGAAGCCGATGAACGAGACCGGCAGCTCCTCCTGCGGAAGCGTTTCCGCGACTGTCGGCGCGGGTTTTACCGGTTGCGGCGCTGGCTTCGCGGGCTCTGGAGCGGGTTTCGCGGGTTCGGGGGTGGGCTTGGCGGGCTCGGGAGCGGGTTTCGCCGGCTCGGGGGCCGCGGCCGGAGCCGGTTTTGCTGGTTGCGGGGCCGGAGCCGGTTTCGACTGCTCAGGGGTCGGCTTGGCCGGCTCATCGGGACGTTTCAGCGGAATGACCGGCTCGTCCCCCGCGACAACGTAGACGCGGGCGCCGAGCAGGAGCGGCGACCAGTACGGACCGAGCTGGGAGATGACCACGCCCGTCTTGGGCCCCTCCGAGATGGCGTTGATGAAGGATTTCCGGTCGATGAAGATCGCGACGTGGCTCGGAGCGCCGCCGACGGTGTCGAAAACGAGCACGTCGCCCGGCTTGGCCTTGTTCAGCGAAGTCGGGACGCCTGCGGCCCACTGCGACTTGGACGTGCGCGGCAGCACGATGGAGGCGGCCTGTTTGTAGACATAGCGGACGAAACCGGAGCAGTCGAATGCCTTCGGCGATTCCGCGCCGTATACGTAGGGCACTCCCAGGTAGGTTTTCGCGGTATCCACGATGTTCTTGCGAACGTTTCCCGGGTCCGACTGGGCCCCGGCCGACGAGGCCAAGAAGACGATGCAAGCGGCGAGCAGGGGGACGCAGGGCTTTCTCATGCTCCTACGCTATTTCCGAATCGGTCGAATGTCAAATAGATGGAACCAAAAAGATCGGGAATCTTCCAGGGGCAGATCTAGCGTACGCCCGGATAGCGGGTCTTGAACCGGTTCGCATCCCGCCGTTGTCCGGAAGGGGAACCGGTTGTATACTGGGGCGGTGAAATTATTGTTGCGCATCGGCCTCATCCTTTCCGGGCTTCTGGCGTTGGTCGCCTTTTCCCTTTCCCTTGCCCTGGTGCGCGCTTTGCATGTCCGGGGGGCGGAAGCGGATAGCCGAGCGCCGGAATACCATTTCGCCCTATATTTACCGGATAACCGGAATTCCTTCTTTACTGAAATCATCCGGGGGGCCGAGAATGCGGCCGAGGAAATGAATGCGGTTCTTTCCATACATACCATCGATCCGGCCCGATTCGATTTGGAGATGGCTTCTTTTTCCGGCGTCGACGGCGTCGTCGTCTGTCCGTATCTTGAGCATTCCTTCGCCCGGCGTCAGCTTGAAAAGTTGCAGGCCAGGCAAATTCCGCTGGTCCTCATCAACCATAACGTTCCGAATGACAGGCCTTGGCCCTATATCGGCACGAATAATTTTGATGTGGGCAGGAAGATGGGAACCATCGCCGGCCGGACCGCGGAAGAAGAAGTGCGATTGGCGGTCGTCTACAGCGAAAAAGAACCGGGAATGTTCGCGGAACGTGAATTGGTCGAAATGGGGATAGCCGACGCGCTGAGGGAAAAGCTGCGGGGCCCCATAATGAGCCTGAAGACGAACAGCAACCTCCTGGATGCGGAGCGGATGGTATACGAACTCTTCACGGATGACTCCCGGATCAACACGGTGATATTCACCGATTCCAACGATACGATCGCGGCTGCGCAAGTGATCATAGACATGAATCTTGTCGGTCGGGTGCGGATCATCGGATCGGGAAATGATCCGGGAATCATCGAATACATAAGGAAGGGAATCGTCACGGGAAGCATCGTCGTGAATCCGGAAAAGATCGGATACCAGGCCGTCAAGTCTTTGGTGGAGCTTCGCTCCGCGGGTTATACCTCCACCTCGGTCGATACGGGCGTGGAAATCGTCGACGGAAGCGGACGGTGAAAAAGAATCTGCGGAATTCGTTCCGGATCCAGATGGTATTGAGCGTCTTCGGGGTATTCATCCTGTTGGTGCTTTCCACGACCTATATTCTTTTTTCGTCGATCAGGATGCAGGAAATAGCGGACAGCAGTTTCCAGAAAGAGCGCAACCTTAAATCGATGCAGGAATCGTTGATGACCTATCAGACGCCTTTGCTGGAATACCTTTCCACCCGGTCATCCAATGCGTTGGCGAAACTGCTGGTGGATTCCCAAACCTTGCGCAACAAGATTCCGGCGAACATGCCGAAATCAACCGACAGCACCGAATTGCGCGAACGGGAAGTGTATGCCCTGATTCTGTCTTTCCTGGATATGGCCGACGCGGCGGTGGAAGCGAAGCGGGGAAGGAACATCGCCGGATACATACCCGTGTACGAAGAGATGACGCGGCTTTTGAAATACATAAATGAGGAAGTCGAAAAGCTGAGCACGGAGCGTTTCCGCGATCAATTGGACGCCTACGGCGTATTCGTAGCCGATTTCAGGAATATCCAGCTCTGGAATCTGTTGTTCATCATTTTCATTTCCTTCTTTTCGATACTGCTGCTGCTCCGTGCCGTCGAAAAAATGACGGATCCCATGGTACGACTTTCCGAAATGGCTACGGAACTGTCCGATGGCCATTTCGGGGTCGAAGACATCAAGACGAGTTCGATCTACGAGATCGATCATGTGGTCGAAGCGTTCAACAGGATGAAAAATGAAATCGGGAAGTATATAGAAGAAATCAGATGGCAGGAAAACATCAAGCAGGAATACATGCAGGAACGTCTGCGGAATCTCAAAATGGAGGAACTGGTCAGGCGGATGGAAATATATACCCTCCA
>DPXI01000106.1:0-416 GCA_003527485.1 Treponema sp.
TCGGGCGAGCGGGTGGTGTGCAGGTCGGTCACGTAGTCCTCGGCTCCGATGGCGATGGCCACGAGGCGCGGGCTGGCAAGGGCTATCTCGCGGGCGTTCAGGATGCCCTTGGCGCCCTCGATCGCCGCCATGAGCTTGGTGGAGCCCGGCTTGCGCCCGTAGCGGCGCTCGGCTTCCTCCACCACCTTCTCCACCTGGATGATGTCGTCGGCCGTCTCCGTCTTGGGCAGGCGGATCGCGTCCACCCCGGCGGCCACCATGGCCAGCACGTCCTCGCGGCCGAAGGGGCCGTCCAGCGCGTTCACGCGGACCACTTTCTCGATGTCGCCGTAGAACAGGGTCTTCAGGGCGTTGAACACCAGGAAGCGGGCGGCGTCCTTCTCCCGCAGGGCGACCGAATCTTCCAGGTCGAACAT
>DPXI01000106.1:483-49820 GCA_003527485.1 Treponema sp.
TCGCTGGACTCCAGGGTCCCGGCCGCCGCTGTTTTGGTGATGCGCATCGCGCTATTCCTCCTGCTAATGGCGGGTCGTGCCCGTCGCGATCCGTTCGATCACGGGCGCCGCTTCAGGCGACCGAAGATAGTTGATGGTGGTGTCGGGCACCAGCGCTTCCAAGGCGGGCCAGTCGCCGGTCCGAAGGGCTTCGCGCACCGTGGAGGCGCTGATCGCCTTGCCTTCGGCTTCCACGCGGGGTAGCTCATGCGCCGCGATGCCGTGGGCCGGAAGGATCTCCTTCATCAGCGAGTTGTACAGGCCGGTGACGACGCAGTAGGGCTCGGTTCCCATGAACCGGGCTTCGATGCCCAGCGCCGGCGCGATGAGGGTCGCGAAGAGGGTGACGTCCATGCGCGCGTGGATTTCCGTGGCGCGGGACTTTTCTTTCAGGAAATAGGTGGGGAAGGTCGCTTCGGAGATGAGGTAGGGGCCGCTTTTGATGACGGCGACGTTCTTGAGATCGGCCAGCCCCTCGCGCACCAAGCGCAGGCGGACATCGGCGGGGAAAGAGGACTTGTCGGCCTCGAGTACGAAGACGAGCAGGCGTCCGCAGCGCGCGGCCGCGCGCTCTATCAGGCTGCGGTGGCCCTTGGTGAAGGGATTGCAGTTGACCACCACCGCGCCCGCCTTGTAGCGCGGCTCTCCGGCTGCTGCCGCTGCGGCCGCGACGGCGGAGGCGTGCGGCGCGGCGGCTGCGACGGCGGAGGCGTGCGGCGCGGCGGCTGCGACGGACGCCGCCGCGGCGTCCGCCGGGACCTGCCGCGCGAAGTCGGCCTTGGCGGCTTCCGCCCAGCGGCCGAATGCCCGCTTGTCGTTTTCCAGCAGGATCGCGTCGCCGCCGGAGACGGCCAGGCGCCTGAAGCCGAGGGCTGAGAAGATGGTTTCGTTTTTGGGGGAGGTGAAGACGCGCAGGAGGTGGATGCCGCGATCGCGGGCCTCGCCGATTATGCCGGACACGGCAACCGCGGCCAGCCCTTCGCCTTCCATGGCCGGATCCACGGCGACGCCCTTGACGACGTTTCCCGCCAGGGAAGCGGTAGCCGCGGGACGGCCGTCGTAAGAGACGAAAGCCGTCACTTCGACGTCGCTTTCGCTCTCCAGACCGCGCGCCTCCAGAAAATCCCGGACCCGTTTCCGGTCGTTTTCATCGCGTGAGTGCAGGATTTCGACTTTGGTGCGGTATGCGTCCACGGATGCATGGTAAATCCGTTCTTCGCGCGGGAAAGTCGGACGGCGTCCGTTTTTTTTGTAGGACGGACACCTACAAGGGGGGCGGCCGGCGCTTAGTCGATCAACTTATGCCTGAACACGTATTCCACGATTTGCGCGTTGTTCTGCAGGCCCAGTTTTTCAAGAAGGCGTGAGCGGTAGGTGCTGACGGTCTTCACGCTGAGGGCGAGCTTGTCGGCTATCTCGCCGACGGTCTTGCCGCGGGCGATGTTCAGCATCACCTGGCTCTCGCGTTCGGACAGGTGCTCGTGCGGCTTGTCCCGGGGATCGCCCCGCAAGCTTTCCATCACGAGGTCCTTCACCTTGGGGCTCAGGTAGGTGCCTCCGCCGGCGATCGTGCGGATCGCTTCGACCAGTTCCTCCGGAGCGCTGGATTTGTTCAGGCAACCGGATGCGCCCAGACGGAAGGCGCGGACCGCGTACTGCTCCTCGGGCTGGATGGAGAGCATCAGAACGGGCGTATCCGGTACCGCGTCCTTCAGCTCGGGCAGCACGTCCATCCCGTCCTTCCCGGGCAGGGAGATGTCCAGGATGATCACGTCGTAATGGCGCGAGCGGGCGAGCTCAAGGGCGGCGAAACCGTCATTCGCCTCGTCCACCGCGTCCACGTAGACGGAGGAGGCCAGGATCTGGCCCAGTCCCTTCCGGATGAGCGGATGGTCGTCTGCGATAAGGACCCTAAACATCGTCTTCCTCCCTGGAGCGCAGGTTCGGCAGCCGGGCGATCATCACGGTGCCGCCGGTTTGGGCAGGGAAGATCTCGAATGATCCCCCGAGGTAGGAACAACGTTCCCGCATGCCGGCGATCCCGAATGACCGGTCCATATTCGTCCGCTCCGGATCGATCCCCCTGCCGTTGTCGCGGACCGTCAATTCAAGGCGTTCCTCGGTCACCGAGAGGGTGATGTCCGCCGCGGTCGCGCCGGAATGGCGGGCGACGTTGGTCAGATTTTCCTGAAGCACGCGGAATATCGTCGTCTTGGTGCGCTTTTCCAGGTCGAAGGGGGTCGGGTCGAATTTCGTCCGGCATTCCACCTTGCTCCAGCGGCTGAAATCGCGTACGAGCCATTCCAGGGCTTCCCGGAGGGAGAGGGTATCCAGGACGGCAGGACGGAGGCGTGTGGAAATGGATTTCACCGAATCCAGGGCGAGGTCCGTGTAATCCAGCAGCTCGCCGAGCCGCTCCTCCATCGCTTCCGAGGATATCCGCGCGTTGGCCTTGGCCCAATACAGGCCGATCTTGACCGCCGTCAGAGTCTGGCCCAACTGATCGTGGACTTCCCGGGCGATCTCGGCGCGTTCCTCCTCCCGGGCGTCATGGACGTGGGCGGACAGATCCCGCAAGTCCCTGGTGTGGCTTTCGAGGCGCGCGAGCCTCAGCCTGAAAGCCCCGTAGACGGCCAGGGCCGCCAGCGCGCCGAAGGCGGCCAGCGCGTACGTGGTCATCCAGAAAGGAGGCACCACTTCAACCGTGACCGATGATCCGGCTTCGTTCCAGAGCCCTCGGTTGCCGGCTCCCGCCGCGATGAAGCGGTAGCGTCCCGGAGCCAGGCGGGGCACGATGGCGGTGTGCGAAGTGCCCAGGTAATAGCGCTGGTCTTGCTTCCCCTCGATACGCAGCGCATGGAGGTTCTTATCCGGGTCGGTGAAATCCAGGACAGCCAGGCTGAGCGCGAAGCCCGAAGTTGCGTAGGAGACGCGGATGCGGGCGCCGTCCGCGGGGACGGCGACGCTCCGCTCGGCCGGTCCGATTCCGTCCAGGGGGAGCAAGGATACGATTCGCACCGGCGGCGGGGCGGGCGGAAGCGCCAGGTCCGCCGGATCGAAGAGGTTGAAGCCCTCGGTTCCGCCGAAGGCGAGACGTCCGTCCGACAGGCGCAGGAATGATCCCGCGGCGAAATGGTCGTCCTGGAGTCCGTCGGACCGCGTCCAGGTCCGGAGCGTTCCCGTTTCCGGATCGTAGCGCAACAAACCGGTCTCGGTGGAAAGCCAGAGGGAGCCTGACGCGTCCTCGGCGATACCGAACACGCTGGGCCGGCGCGGAAGGGGTCCGAGCGGAATGCTGATGATCCTGATCCCCTCCGCGTCGCGTTCCCAGCGGTCGAGGCCCGAACCCGTTCCGATCCAGACCTTGCCCCGGGAATCGCGGACGATGCAATAGATGGAGACGTCGCTGGTCGCGGCGACGGATCCGCCCTGGGCGGGGAAGGTTTCGACCGTTCCCGATTCCGGATCCAGGCGCTGCAGGCCGCCGTCCCAGGTTCCGACCAGCATCTTCCCGTCATCGTCCTCCAGGAGGCAGCGCACCGAACGCCCGCCGAGGCCGCCGGGAGAGTCCTGGCCGTAACGGTAGCGGACGCGCGAACCGTCCTTCCTCAATTCGACCAAGCCCGAACCCTCAAGACCCACCCAGACGCTGCCGCGCGTATCCTCGTAGATGGCCCAGACGACCGGACCGCCTTCGGAAGCGACGCCCGAATCGTCGCCCAGTCCGAGCGGGATGAGTTCGGCGCGTCCGAGTTCCGGATTCAGGCGGAACAGGCCCGCGCCGTCGGATCCCGCGTACACCGAGCCGTCCGGCGTCGCGAGCACCGAGCACAGCCGGTTGCTAGCCAGTCCCTGGAGGGCTCCGAACGCGCGCACTTCGCCGGACTCCGGTTCGAAGCGGAGTAGCGAGCCGCCGTCCGATGCGATCCATAGGGCGCCGGAAGAGTCTTCGGAAAAGCCGCGCACCGTGCCGCGGGGCAGGCTGCCGGATCCGTCCGCGCTTTGCAGGCCGAAGGAGGGAGCGGCCGGATTTCCGATGGAGATCCCCCGGTCCTTCACGCCTATCCAGATGAGTCCCGACCGGTCGCGCATCACCGAGCGCACCTGATCGCCGGACAGGCCGCCCGCGAAGGGCTCTCCGCGCTGGATCAGTGTCGAAAGGGAAAGGTCGGATTCGTAAACGGCCAGGCCCGCGCCCTCGGTGCCGACCCAGATGCGGCCCGCCCCGTCCGTCGCGATCGCGCGTACGGTCGCCCGCTCGCCGCCCTGGGTCGCGGGCATCTCCACACGGACGGGCGGACCGCCCTCGCCGGGGGCTACGAAAAGGCCGTTCCCTTCGGTTCCGACCCAGATCCGTCCGGCCGCGTCTTCGCACAAGGCGCGCACCGTAGTCCGCCTGGCCGATCCCGGAAGGGCCACCGGGTCGAAGCGGGGAACCACCGCGTCCGGTGCGGCCGACATCAACAGACCGCCGTTCGTGGTGCCGATCCAGAGCCGTCCGCGGCCGTCTATCAACAGGGCGCGGACGATGTTGGAAGTAAGGCCGGACGCTTCCGCGGTGAAGCGGCTGAATCTTCCGTCCTTGCCGCTGCGCTTGGCCAGCCCTGATCCGCCCGTCCCGATCCAGAGATCCCCGTCCGCCTCCGCCGCGAGCGCGTACACCAGGTCGCTGCCCGGTCCTTCGCCGCCCGCGGCAGCGCCGCGGTACGCCCTGATGCGGCCGCTTTCCGGCTCCAGGCGGTTCAGGCCCCCTCCGTCCGTCCCGATCCAGATTTCTCCCCCGGCGCCCTCCGCCAGCGCGAATACGACGGAAGCGCTGAGCGAGGCTCCCGGAACGCCTCCCGGCTTGAAGGACACGAATTCCTTGCCGTCCCAACGGTCAAGCCCGCCGAAGGTACCGGCCCAGACGAAGCCGCGGCTGTCCTGCATGAGACAATAGACCGAATCGTTGGATAGCCCGTCCTCCGCGGAGATGGTCGAAAAGGGGAGGTGCGCGTAGGGAGCTTCGCCGCCGGTTTTACCGCCGCCGCCGCCCGTCGCGGCGATGGCCGCGGCAACGACGGCAAGATGGAGGACCGCGATGAGGCATGACCGCGCGATGCCGCGCGCGGCCGGCGGGAACGATCCGTTCGTCATTCGGGGATGTTCCCCGGCAATCGCTCGCTCATCCGACCACTATACGCGGCCAAGTTCCGGGCGTCCATGACCGGGACGGAACGGTTCGCGCCGCTCCGTCCTTGGTCGCCTACCTTGCCATCGTGGCTCCTGCATAACCGGAATTAGTCAGGTAGAGGTGAATGAGGCTGTCCACGCGCCAGATGAAGCCCGAGTAGTTCGGGTTGGACGGGATGGTCATCGTCAGGGTATCCGGGCTGGCGGCCGGATCCAGCACGTAGGTCCCGTTGAAGATCGTTGCGCCGCCGACTGTATAGGTGTTGTTTCCTATATACGCTATCGCTCCCGAGTTCGTCGGTGTCGATCCATTCGGGCCGGATTTCCAAGTGGCGCCAGCCAGGCTTGAGATTTCGGCGGATTTGGAGCTTTCTCCTCCCGCGCTCACGGCGCTGACCTTGTAGTAATACACGGTCCCGCTCGGGACGCTGGAAGTGGAGTAAATTGTTGATGCTCCCGAATAAACCATCGTTCCGAACGCTCCGGCGGAAGTCGTATCCCGGTAAACCCTGTATTCCGTCGCGCCGGACGAGGCGGTCCAGGACATCGTGGCGCCGGTGGCCGTCCAGGCGGTCGCAGCCAGCCCGGTGGGGGTCGGCGCCAAGGGCGCCTGCCGGGTCATCGTGGCGCCCGCGTAGGACGAATTGGTGAGAAGCATCCCCGTTCCCGTGCCGATGTCCCAAACGAAACCGGTATAATTCGGATTGGACGGGACCGTCATCGTAAGGCTGAAAGGAGAGGCGGCGTTGATTTCATAGGTTCCCGCGAAGATAGTGTAACCGCCGAACTGATACTCGCCGTTTCCCAGATAGGATATCGGCGTGGGATTCTTGGCGGTCGGGTAGGAAAGCGGAGCCGAAGTCCAGGATGCATCGGCGATGCTTGATACCTCCGCGGATTTTCCGCTCGTCCCGCCCGGATAGGTCGCGGTCACCTTATAGAAATAGACGGCTGAAGTTCCGACGGGCGTCACGTAACTGGCCGCGCTGCCGCCGGAATTGACAACTTCGTCGAAGGTGCCCGCGTGGTTCGTATCGCGATACACGGTGTAACCCGTGGCTCCGGCCATAGTGTCCCAGGTGAGCTGGGCTCCTCCGGTAGCCCAATCATAAGCGATGGTCAATCCGGTCGGCGTGGAATAGGTGACGGCGGTAGCCGTGGTCCCCGATACCGCGGTTGACAGGTCGCTGAATCCGGCGGGATATTCCGCCCTTACCTTGTAATGATAGGTCGTTGAAGAATCGAGGCCCGAATCATTGAAATACGAGGAAGCCGAATCATGGACCTTGGTGGTGAACGCCCCGGTGGCGCTGTCGTCCCGGTACGCTTCGTAGCTGATCGCTCCCGTTTCAGCTGTCCATGAGACGCTCAGGCTCGACGTCGTCGGGCCGCTGACCGTAAGGTTGGAGGGGATCGGTTTCAGCGTCGTTCCCGTCACCGCCGCGGAGAGTTCGCTTGAGCCGCTGGCGTTCGTAGCCTTTACGGAGTATGAGTAGGCGGTTCCGACCGAGAGGCCGGTTTCGGAGAAGGTCAGGCCGGCCCCGGTGTAAACCTGGGTGCCGTTCCTGAAGAGTTGATAGCTCTCCGCGCCTGCTACGGCGGACCAGGAAAGGAATAGGCTCGTCGTCGTGGCGTCGCCGGCCGCGAGACCAGTCGGTGTCGTGGGCGCGGCCTGGATCACGATTACATCGAATGGTTTCGTATCAGAATCCATACCTTTCGCGATTGTGGCGGTGAGCGTGACGGTCGCGGTAACCGCGGGTCGCGTGACGAAACCTGCCGAACTCACGATGGCCTGCTCGCTGGACGCCCAGGTTATGCTGGTGCCATTCGCTCCGTTGACGGGCAGGACGAGATTGGAAGTCACGTTGGTCGCGGAGTTGCCGATCGCGAATTCTATTTCCAGGGAAGCCTTGTCCGCCGCGACGCTTTCGGCATCGGTCATGGTACGGCTCAGGACGATGAGCGTGAATATCTTTGCATCAGAAGTGCTGTTTTTGATGAGGGTCGCGGTGAGGGTTACCGTGACGCTCATATCGAGCGGCCGTTCGACCATACCGGTATCCGGATCTATGACCGTGGAATCGCTGGATACCCAACTGATGGAAGAACCCTTGGTACCCAGCAGCGGAAGCACCAGGTCGCCGGTGACTCCGGTTTCCGAATCGCCGGCCGAGAAGCCGATGGCGAGGGCTGCCTTGTCGGCCGCGACGATTTCGGCGTCGCTCAGGACCCGCGCTATGACGACGACGGAGAAAGTCCTCGTAGCCGCGGTTTCGTTCTTCGTCACCGTCGCGGTGAGGGTCACCGATTTGTTCGAATCCTGACGGGTAACCGCGCCCGCATTGGATACAGTCGCGGAATCGGAGGATGCCCATGCTATCGTTGATCCATTGGTCCCAGTCGTCGGGAGAGTCAGGCCCGCGGTGACGGAGGAAGCCGAGTCTCCTGAGGCGAAGCCGATAGCCAGGGCGTTGACGTCGGCTTCGACGACGGCTTGGTCGGAAAGGGTAGCCTGGAGCACCGTCAGCGAGAATACCTTGATATCGCTGACGCCACCCTTGGTGATGGTTGCGGTCAGCGCGACGGAGCTTGTTGATGCCGGCCGGTTGACGGCTCCCGAGACCGAGATGATGGAATCGTCGCTGGACTGCCAGGTTATCGAGGCGCCGTTGGTCCCGCTGCCCGGAAGTCCGAGCGTCGTGGTGACTCCCGCCGCGGAATCCCCGGGAGCGTAGACGATCTGGAGAGCTGCTTTGTCCGCCGCGACGGCTTGCGCGTCGGTGAGCGACGCCGAAAGCACGGTGAGGACGAACTGTTTCGCTTGGGACGCGACGCCGTAGATGACCGCGGCGGTCAGGGTGACCGTCGTATCGGTCGCCGGTCTGGTTACGATTCCCGCCGGGGAGACTACTGCTGCGTTCGAAGAACTCCATGAGATCAGCGATCCGTTGGCGCCCACGAGGGCCAGGGACAAATTTCCGGTGACCGCGGTTGCGCTATCGCCCGCCGAATATCCCGGCTGCAAGGCTCCCGCATCAGCCGCGACGGCCTGGGCATCGGTCAGGGTTGCCGCAAGTACGGTGAGCGTGAAGGTTTTCTGCGCGCTATCGCCGCCTTTCATCAGGAACGCGGTGAGCGTCACGTTCGTCGCCGTCGCGGGACGGGTGACGAGGCCTTGGGCACTGATTAGGGAGTCGTTGCCGCTGACCCAAAATATCGTCGAACCGCCCGCGCCTTGAGTCGGCAGGCTCAAATTGGACGTGACGGCGGTTTCCGAGTCGCCCGCGGCGAATCCGACCGCGAGGGCGGTCTTATCGGCCGCCACCGCCTCGGCATCCGTGGCTACCCCGGCAAGCACAATCAGGTTGAAGAGTTTCGAGGAACTGACGCTGCCTTTCAGGATAGTCGCGATGAGGGTAACCTGCGTGTCGGCCGCGGGGCGGACGACGCTGCCGTCGGTTTTGACCAGAGTCTCGTTCGTACTCGTCCAGACTATCGTTGAACCATTTGCGCCCGTGATCGGCAATGTCAGAGATTGGGAAACCGAGGATGCGCTATCTCCGGAAGCGTACCCGATAGCGAGTGCGCTCTTGTCGGTTTCGACCGCTTCCGCATCCGTGATGCCGTTGCCGGATCCCGTATATGTCAGGGTGATGTTGGCGCTCGACATGTCCGAACTGAAATCGAACAGGATGGCGCCGTTCGGGCCTGGATAGGCTCCCGAGGGTTCTCCTTCGTCGTACACAAGATTACTGTTCAAGTCCAGGAAAGCTCCGATTATGTACTTTCCCTGATTGACGTCCTGGAAAGCGTATGTTGCATCGGCGCCGGGCGCGATGACAAGTTGCTGGTATTTTTGCCATCCGGTTACGGCCGAAAGAACCTGGAACGGAACGGTATTCAAAATCCCGACGTAGATATATCCGCCGGGAGGCACTGTGCCGGGAACGCTTATCGTTCCGGATATCCGGACAGTCGGCGCGCTTTCGTCTCCTCCAAAAAGGGAACTTATGACATTGCATGATGTTGCTATGGACAGAAACGCCAGGGCAAGGAATATTCCAACCGATCTTCTCATGTCGCCCTCCAAAGTCCGGATTTCCTCTTTGAATTAATACTAGCCCAAATTAGTCATATATCAAGTAGTTCCGGTTATCAAAATACGCTATAATGCAGAATCGCGGTTGCCATACCCGGTTTCAGGAGAGGACGATGCATACGACACGAACGGATACCCATTCACGGAAGCGGCATGACCGAATGATCCGCCACGGCATGGCGGTACTCTGCTTGGCGCTCTTCATGATCGGTACCATTTCCGGTCCGGCCCGTCTCCACGCGGCCGACCTCCCCGCCGCCGCGACAAGGCTCGCCGCGGTTGAATACCCCGGTCTCGGCCTCGCTTCCGACCCTATCCCCTTCAATGCCGAAGTGCGGACCGGAGAGCTGGCCAACGGCCTGCGCTACTACTTGCTGGAGAACCGCAAGCCGGAGGGGCGCGCGTTCCTGCGTCTGGCCGTAGATGCGGGCTCGGTTCTGGAGACCGAGGCGGAGCGGGGGCTGGCGCACTTCGTGGAGCACATGGCCTTCAACGGTACGGCCCTGTTTCCCAAGGCGGAACTCGTCGACTACCTGCGTTCGCTCGGTATGCGCTTCGGTCCGGAAACCAACGCGTACACCTCCTTTGACGAGACCGTCTACGGGATCGAAGTGCCCGTGGAAACGACGGGCTCCGGCGGGCGCCGGCTCCCGGCCAAAGCACTTTCGGTCCTGGACCAGTGGTCCCGCGCCATCACCTTCCTTCCCGAGGACGTGGACGCCGAACGGGCCGTTATCCAGGAGGAGTACCGCAGCGGCCTCGGCGCGCCGGACCGAGTCCAGCGGAAGACCCTGCCCGCGATCCTGAGGGGGTCGCCTTATGCCGAGCGGCTTCCCATCGGCCTGATGGAGGTGGTCCGGACTGCGCCTGCGGAGGTCCTGACGGGTTTCTACAGGAAATGGTACCGGCCGGATAACATGGCGGTGGTGATCGTCGGCGATTTCGACGCGGCTGCCCTGGAAGCGGAGCTGGCCGCGCATTTCACCGCCGCCAAGCCGGCTGTCAAGCTCGGTCGGCCCCGCTTCGACCTGCCCGCGGCTTCCAGGGGCGCGTTCTCCCTGACGGTCGCGACCGACCCCGAACTTACCTACGGCTACGTCCATCTATATTACAAGACCGCCTACGCTCCCCCTCCGTCGGATCTCGGTTCCTGGCGAGGCGCCCTGGTCGAAACCCTGATCGGGAGGATGCTGAACGTCCGTTTCCAGGAGGCCGCGAGTGCGCCCGAGACGCCCTTCGCCGGGGCCGGCTCCGGCCCGGTCCGTTACGGGGAAAAATCCCGCTACTTCGCCTTCTCCGCGATCCCCGAGCCGCTTTCCGCGGAGGCCACGCTCGCCGCCCTGCTGCGGGAAAAAGAGTCCGTAGTCCGGCACGGCTTCACCGCCTCGGAACTCGGGCGCGCCGCGGCCTCCCTGTCGTCCGCCTACGAGCGGGCGTTGCGGGAGAAGGACAGGCAGGAGTCCGCGGACCTCGCCGACGAGCTCGTCTCGCATTACCTGGACGCCGAGGGCGCGAGCGGGATCGAATGGGAGGCGAAGGCGGCCCGCGTCCTGCTTCCGACCATCACCGTTTCCGAAGCCGCCGCCGCCGCACGCGCCCTTTTCGCCGGGAACGACCTGACCGTCCTGCTCGTGGCTCCCGAGACGGAAACCGCCGCCCTACCGACCGAGGCGCGCATCCGTGCTCTGGTCGCGGAGGCCGCGGCTGCGGACATCCCCGCGCCCGAAGAAAAGGCGACCACGGCGAATCTGGCGGAGCCGCCGAAGGAAAGCGGCAGCATCCTCTCGGAATCCTTCGACGAGGCCACCGGATCCCTGGTCTGGGATCTGTCCAACGGCGCGCGCGTGATCCTGAAGGGCACGGAGAACCGCAACGACGAGGTCGTGCTGTACGCGGCGGCCCGCGGCGGGGAAGCCGACGCCTCCGACGGGGATGCCGTATCCGCCTCCCTCGCCTCGGGCATGGCCTCCGCTTCGGGGCTCGGTCCGTATCCGCTTCCCGAGCTCCGGCGCATGCTCGCGGGCAAGCAGGCTTCGCTTACGTTCTGGACGGGCGACTACCTCACCGGTTTCCGCGGTTCTTCCACGACGGAGGACCTGCCCACCCTCTTCCAACTCCTGCATCTTTCCTTCGCCGCCCCGCGCATCGACGAAGCGGCGGCCGCCGCCTACCTGGACCGCGTCCGCACCTCCCTGGCCCAGCGGAAGGACAATCCCGAAGCGGTCTACTCCGACGCGGTGCTCGCCGTGGTCTCAGGCGGCCATCCGCGCTTCGCCCCCCTTACGGTCCAGGATCTGGGCAAGGCGTCCGTCGCGGCCGCGCGGCGCTTCCTCTCTTCCCGCCTGGACGCGGGGGCGTACACCTTCGTGTTCGCCGGGAACGTCGATCCTGCCGTAATAAAACCGCTGGTCGAGACCTGGCTGGCCTCCGTCCCCGGAAAACGGGCGCGCGCGGACTGGACGGACCTGGGCATGAAACGTCCGGCGGGGGGCGAGACCGAGGTGAGGAAGGGAACCGAGGACAAGAGCCTCGTCTTCCTCGGCTGGTTCGCCCCCGCCGGGGACTATTCCGAAAAGGAGGCCGTCGCCGCCGCGGCTCTGGAGCAGTACCTGGACATCCGGCTGACCGAGGAAATCCGGGAAAAGCGGGGCGGCGTCTATTCCGCCTCGGCATCCGTCGGCCTCGGCGTAGCCCCCCGCGGCGAGCTGTCGCTTTCGGTCAGCTTCTCCTGCGATCCCGGGCGGGCCGACGAACTCGCGGCGGCCTCGGCCGCCGAGTTGCGTCTGGTGGCCGAAGGCCCGGTGGACGAGGACGCATTCATGAAGGCGGTCGAAGCCCTCCGGAAAAGCCATGAAGCTTCCCTGCAGGAGAATACCTATCTCGCTTCCTCTCTGGCCAATCTGGAGGTCGTGTACGGCCTTCCGATCGCGGATCTAGCCTCCCGGCCCGCCCTGTTCGACGAGCTCACCGTCGGGGATCTGCGCGGGACGGCAGCACGTCTGCTCGCCGGGGGACCTGTGCGGGTGACGCTGTATCCGGAAGCCTTCGCGGAGTAGGAAAGTCCTCCGGTCCTCCGGTCCCCCGGGGCGCATTTGCCCCCGGCGGGCCATCCGTTGTATACTGCCTTGATGTACGTCCGCGACATACAGCTACCGCGAGCTACGCCTTTGGAAAATAACCGACCCGTCCACGGCACCTGGACGCGCCCCTTCGACGATGTCGACCCCTTGGGCGTGGCGCGTCCCTTCGCCCTGCCCCTTCCCAGATGGATGCGGAACTACCGGGTGAAGGAATGGCAATCCTTCCAGGCCCAGGACGAGCGCTATTACCTGACGGCTGCCCTCCTGAACGCCAAATACTATCGCGTCGCGCAGGTCACGCTCTGGGACAAGGAAACCAAGGAAAAACTCGTCTTCCGCAAGGCCCTTCCCTTCGGCGCCTGGCGCTTTCCGCGCAGCCTGTCCAATTCCTCGGTGACGAGCCGGAGCTACGGCTTCTATTTCCGCATCCACGACTGGCTGGACGCCGACCTCGTGGAGCTGGACCTGGACATCGAGCCGACCCGCAAGCGGCCTTCATTCACC
Source organism: Treponema sp. (assembly GCA_003527485.1). Lineage (GTDB taxonomy): Bacteria > Spirochaetota > Spirochaetia > Treponematales > Breznakiellaceae > UBA12037. Next base: position 13,381 of record DPXI01000106.1, read on the forward strand.
GCGCACGTGGAACTAGATCTCGCCCGCGACCTGGCGACTCCCCTGGTGGTGAGCCTCCCGTTTTCCGGGCAGCGATTCATGTACGCGTACAAGGCGCTCGCGCCCGCCCGCGGCGACCTCGTGTTCGGAGGGAGGCACATCTCCTTCGATCCAAAGAAGAGTTCGGGCATACTTCATGATTTCAAGGGCTTCTACCCCTATCGCATGCGGAATACCTGGGCGTCGGGCTTCGGATTCGACGGGGCTGGCCGGCGTTTCGGCTTCGACCTGGCGGAGAACCAGGCGAAGGATGCGTTCCGGCAGAACGAAAACGCCCTCTGGCTGGAAGGCCGGCTTTATCCCCTGCCGCCAGTGCGGATCACGATGCCCAACGGGATCGAAAACGAATGGATCATCCAGGATCTTGAAGGCATGGTCGACCTGACTTTCATTCCCCGCGAGCGTGAGGATTACAGCTTCGACCTGCTGCTCACGCGTTGCGATTATCGGGCTCCCCTGGGAGTGTTCAACGGAATGGTCATGACTTCCGAAGGCGAAAAACTGGCCGTTCGCAACCTGTGGGGCTTCGGCGAAAAGCTCTACATCCGGGTCTGACCATGGCCAAGAAACCCGCCGCCGTCTATGAACCGGGCGAATTGGACCGGGTCCGGCAACGTCTCGGTTCCGTCGATGCGCAGGAGGCCAAGAGAATCGCCTCCAGACTCGGCGGGGAAGTCGGGATCGAACGCGTGAAGCAGGCCGCGGTCCACGACAAGCGGACGCGATCCCGCGAGGAGCTGGTCGATGTAAGCGTCGGCGGGCGGGGGGAGCCGTCCGGCGGCAAGCCGCCCCGCCGGCATGTCGAACTGATCGCCGACGAGTCCCCGGATCGCGCGAGGGCGAAAGCGAAGGAAAGGAAGAGCGGTTCCGCCGAGGTCTCGTCCAAGGGCGCGCCCGGGGGAGCGCCTTCGGGCGAAGACGAAGGCGGAACCCCCAGGCCTTCCTACCGCGAGCGGCTCCGCATGGACCGCTACGCGGCGCAGCCGGAATTCGAAATCAAGAATCCCGGCCAGACCCTGTACTCGATGCTCTCTTTTTTCGGCGATCCGCCCGACCTCGTGAATTCCGCGTTCGCGACGCGGCGCATGAACGAATACTATCACAGGCTCGAGTTGCTCGTGGCTTCCACCCGGACCCTGCTGCCGCGCAACAACCGCCTGCGCGAGGAGCGCCTGCGCGCTCAATTCCCTTTCGCCTACCGTGTCCTCGACGTGATCCGACAATGGAACATCGAACTCATCGCCTCCGAGCTCGCGCGCATCCAGGCGCGCCCGCGCGATTCCGTGGTGGCCGATTATGCCGACATACTGCGGACGTTCTACCTGCCCCTGTTCCTTCTGGAACGCCTTGATCCCGAGACGCATGTGCGCGAAGCCTACCGTTCGCTGTACAAGCAACTGCTCCTGGACAACCCGGTGGAGGCCAAGGAAAAATTCCAGGGCCAGGTCCACGCCGCGCTCGCCGCCTATGCGACCATCCAGCGGAGCGTGCGCTTTCTGTTGTATCCCCTGCTCATGAAGCTGCTTTCCGAGCGCTGGCTTTCCTACGAGGATTTCTTCGTCCGCAAACGGAAAACCATCCGCATCTTCCTGAAAACGACCGAGACCGCGCGCTTGGCTCCCCCGGATCCGGAGGAAGCGGCACGGAGCGCCGCGGAGAAGGAGGCGGCCGCGGCCGCCGCGGCGGAACCGGACCAGGACGAGTCGGCCGAGCCTGCGGATGCGGTCGGCGAGGGCGCGGAAACCTCCTCCGCGGAGGCCACTGGGGATGCTGTCGCCGGCGGGGCTGCCGCGGGCGGGGCTGCCACGGGCGGGGCTGCCACGGGCGGGGCCGGGCAAGCGACCGCTCCGGCTGAAGGCGAGTCCAGGGCGAAAACTCCGTCCCGCGCGCTGGAGCGGAGTCTGGGCGCGCTGGAAACCCTTTTCCCCGAGGCGGGTTGGGAAAAGTTGGTCGAATTTCCCGACCTTTACCCCTATTTCGCGGGGGTCTTCGAGTTCAAGAAGGGTTTCGAGCTCGTGGCTCCGACGGATCCCCTTCAGCAGATCGTGGTGCTCATGCACGTTCTGGAGGAGATTTTCTACGGTCTGCGCTACGTCGCCTTCGGAAGCATCGTCAGTCCGGTCGGCGATCACGAGCGGGCGGACGTGGCGATCGCCCGCATCGTCGGCGGATGGCACGAGTTCATCGAAGCGCCGCTGGGGAAGGAATACCTGCCCCGTCTTTCGGAATATTGCCGGGTGCTCGACGGAAGCCCGGAAGCCAGGGTTTCCACCTATGCCAAGCGCATGCTCGTCGAGCTGTATTGGATCAAGCGGCTCTATTTCCTGCCGTACTTCAGGTTCGACAACATGATGTCGGCTCCCCCTTTCAGGCGCCAGGAAATACGGCCCGTCTTCTCGGTCGTCAGGGAGCTCCGGAGGTTGCTCACCACGGTCGCCGCGGGAATCGAGGCCGGATCCAAGGCGGGCGGGGCGGCCAAGGGCGCGCATTGCGACGGCATCGACAACCCCTGGGATCCCTATGTCTTCCAGGTCCCCAACCCCGTTTCCTTCCGGCTGGATGGCTTGCTCGGCGGGAAATCCTCCAAACGGAAGACCAACGCGGCCCTCGTCTACTACGCCCTTTCCACCGTCATCGCGCTGGATTCCCTTATGAACGACGATGCGGGTTGGGCCTACGCCGATCCCGCCCCCTGCCTTTTCCGCAGCGTGGACGGTCTCGGCTCCAAACCGATTTTCGGAGTGGACGAGCGGGTGGACGCCGACGCCGTATTCCGCAAGTCGCTGAAAGCCAAACGGGAGGCGCAAGATGGCAAAGCCTGATCCGGTCCGGATGCCCGTCATTTTCGTCGGGCACGGTTCGCCGATGAACGCGATAGAAGACAATGCGTTCTCCCGTTCTTGGACGGAGCTCGGCTCGCGCCTTCCGCGGCCGCGCGCCGTGCTCTGCGTGTCGGCCCACTGGCTGACCGGAGCCAGCCCCGTCGGCGCCATGGAGAGGCCGCGCACCATCCACGATTTCGGCGGCTTCCCGCGGGAACTGTACGAGCTGCAGTATCCCGCGCCCGGCTCCCCCGCGATCGCCGCGGAAGTTTCCGCCCTCCTGGCTCCCGCCTCGTCCCCCTTGGACCTGTCATGGGGCTTGGATCACGGCACCTGGTCGGTGCTCCGCCGAGTATTTCCCGACGCCGACGTTCCGGTCTTCCAGCTCGGCATCGATATCGGGCGTCCGGGGCCCTACCATTACGAGCTGGCTTCGCGCCTGAAGGTCCTGCGAGATCGCGGCGTGCTCGTCGTCGGGAGCGGCAATATCGTGCACAACCTGGGCATGGTGGTCTGGGACCGGCTGGACGGGGATCCCTACGGCTTCGATTGGGCCCTGGAATTCGACGCGCTGGTGAAGAGGATGATCGGGGAAGGACGGGACCGCGAGCTGGCCGACTGGAGGAAGCTCGGGAAAGCGGCCGCCCTGGCCATCCCGACCGCCGACCACTACCTGCCCCTCCTTTACGCGCTCGCCCTCCGCGACCGGGACGAAGAAGTCGCGATCTTCAATGAGCTTCCCGTCGGCGGCTCCCTCACGATGACATCCTACCGTTTCGGCTAATAAAAGAGGTTCCAGGCTATGAACGAAAAACCGTTTTCCCCGCGCATCGCTTCCGCGATCTTCCTCGTCCTCGCTCTCCAGGCTCTCCCCGCATTTTCCCAGTCGCCTCAGACCTCCCGGCTGGCAGGTATCCTGGACGCCCTGGCGGCGAGCCATTACGAGGACCAGTTGCAGGCGGCCTTCGGGACCTTCACCTATGAATATTCCGAGCTGGCCACGCCCTTTTCCCGCTGGCTCCAGGACGAAGTCACCTTTGCGGTCCCCGTTGCCACGCGCGTGCGGCTCTTCAACCGCGCCGCCGCCTCCGCCATGGACCCGGCGTTCCGGGATCTATACGCGGACTTCTTCGCGTCCAACCATGTGGACGCCCTGCTCTCCGGCCGCTACTTCCAGGAAGGCGAGGCGGTGCGCGTCCGCATGGAACTGACGAGCCTGAAGAACGGCAACCTCATCGGCACGGGAGAATTCTTTTTCGATCGAAGCTCGATTCCGCGGGGCGTCGCGGTCGCCCCCGACCCGCGCGCCGCCTCCACCGCCAAGGCCCTGTCGGGCCTGCTCGGCCCGGGCGCCGGCGCCGGCGGCGGCGGTGGCGACGGCGCGACTTCCGCCGCGGCGCGCCTGGACGCACTCGTCGTCTCCCTGTCTACGGACCGCGGTCCGGGCGGCGCCTACCGCGACGGGGAAAAGCTGACCGTGATGGCCACGGTCAACAAGGACGCCTACCTGAAGCTCTACCATGTGGACGTGGACGGCAACGCCAAGCTGATCTGGCCCAACCGCTTCGGAGGCGGCTCCGGCGCCCTCCGGGCCGGAACCGCGGTGACCATTCCCGCCCCCGGCGACCCCTTCGACTTTCTGCTCGGCCCGCCCTACGGCACCGAATTCATCAAGGCCGTCGCCTCCACCGTCCCCTTCGCCGACCGCGAGGCCGATTTCCAGGAACTCGGCGGCGACGCCCGCGGGGCGATCACCCGCGGCCTCAGCCTGGGCGTCAGGGGAAGCGGCGCCCAGGCGGTCGCCGGCCAGGACGAAGCGCAGGCGGGCGGGCGTGCGGTTCCCCGTCAGGCGGAGGCGCTGGCGAGCTACGTGATTCTGGGGAAGTGAGGGGAGGCGGGTCAGACCCTGTTTGTTGCATCAAATTATCAATAATGCTAAAATATTGCTATGAAGTTCGATAGAGTGGTTGAGATTTGCCAGGATCTTCATTGTTTCTCCGCCGGAATTCTCGGTGCGGGAGAAAAAATGGATCAAGTGCGCGTGCAACTCAGCCGCTGGGTCCGGGCCGGGAAACTCGTCAGAATTCATAAAGGCTGGTATGCGTTGGCCGCGCCTTGGCGCCGCATGCCGGTAAACCCCTTCGTGATCGCTTGCAGCATCAAGCCCGGTTCCTACGTAAGCATGCAATCGGCCTTGTCGTTTCATGGAATGATTCCGGAGTACGTCCCGGAAACGACCTGCATCACCACGGGTAGACCCCAGATCATACAGACGCCCTTCGGCAGGATCAGTTATCGGCATCTCAAGCGGAACGCTTTCCGGGGCTTCTATACCGAGGCCTTCGATGGCCAAACCGCATTTATGGCCTCTGCCGAAAAAGCCCTGCTTGATTTGATCTATCTCACCCCCGGGGGCGCCGACAGGAATTATATCGACGGTCTGAGACTCCAGAATATGCAGGACCTGAATCCTGGAAAACTTTCGGAAATGGCAGCCTGTTTCGCTCAGTCCAATCTTGCGTCGATTCCAGCCTTGCTTAGGGAGCCGGAATTTCAAAAACGCATGGAGACCCGATGAAAGAGCAAATCAAGTCGCTGCTCGTCAGGCGGATCGGTTCGATTGATGCAGGCCTGATCGTCCGCGAGTACCTCCAGGCCCGTATCCTCGAGATCCTGCAACGTTCCGGAGCTTTCCAGAATTGGGCCTTCCTGGGCGGAACGGCGCTTCGTTTTCTATACCAACTTCCCCGGTTTTCGGAAGATCTCGATTTCTCGCGTACTTTCGCCTGCGGCCCGACACCGGAAGCGCAAACGGAATTTCTTAAATATACGGAGAATATCCGCCGCTTTCTTGAGGCTGAAACCTATGATATCGAAATCAGGACGCGACCGGAAAATGTCGTTCAATCCGCATTCATCGCCTTTCCCGGGCTTCTCCACGAACTGGGATTGTCCTCTCACCTGACGCAGAAATTGTCCATCAAGCTGAAAATCGATACGAATCCGCCTGATCATGCCGTTCTTGGCCGGACCCTGGTGCGCCGTCATGTGTTCCTGAACCTCCAGCATTATGATAAAGCCAGTTTGCTGGCCGGGAAACTTCATGCGTTGCTCAGCAGGCCGCATACGAAGGGCCGGGATGTGTACGACCTCATGTGGTATCTGTCGGACCCGGGCTGGCCGCAGCCGAATCTGCCGTTGCTTCATGCTGCTCTGGTCCAGTCCAACCATGCGATTCCCGCCGATCTTGAAAAGACCTGGCGGGATCTGATAGCCGAACGGCTCAATGCCATGGACTGGCCCCAGGTGCTGGCCGATGTCCGGCCTTTCATTGAGAACAGCCAGGATCTCGAATTCCTGACCCGTGAAAATATTCTGGATTTACTCAGACCGGGAACGTGAGGGAAGTCAATGCGCCGCACACCTCCGGCCCGTATATCGGTTATAATGGAGGCATGCCGGTGACGATCGCGATCAAGCGGAGCGAACTGCCCTTCACCTACCGGGACTACGTGTCCTGGCCGGACGACGAGCGCTGGGAGTTGATAGACGGGGTCGCGTACGACATGTGCGCCGCTCCCTCCCGCTACCACCAGGACATCAGCATGGTCCTGAGCAGGCGGATCGGCGATTTTTTCTTCGGAAAGCCGTGCCGCGCGTACCATGCGCCTTTCGATGTGATACTTCCGGACGAGGATGAGGGCCTGGAGGACTCGGTCAACGTAGTCCAGCCGGACCTCGTCGTGATTTGCGACGAACGGAAACTGGTTCGGCAGGGCTGTCTCGGCCCTCCGGACCTTGTCGTGGAGATCATTTCCCCGTACACGTCCCAAAAGGATCAAAAGGAAAAATTCGAACTGTACGAGCGCGCCGGTGTGCGTGAGTACTGGATAGTCCATCCGGGCGACCGCGCGGTCGCCGCCTACGTCCGGGGCGCGGACGGAAAATTCGGAATCGGCAAGATATTCGAATGGGACGATCGGAAGGAAGGGCAGACCGTCGACTCTTCGATCTTCCCCGAACTGTCCATTGAATTGCGGGAGCTGTTCGAACGATGACGAAACCAGGACGCAACGATCCCTGTCCCTGCGGATCAGGAAAGAAATACAAGCATTGTTGCGGCGGGATCGATGCGAAGGTGATTCCGTTCCCCGGGAACGAGGAAGGCGGGTATCGGCGGATGTTCCGTCCGCTTATGCAGCGGAGCTTCGTGGTCAACCTGCATCTGCTCGGGAAACTCGCCCGTTCGTGGACCGCGCGGGCTGCGCTCGCGAAGGCCTACCTCCGCGCCTTCCCCCCCTCCGCGAGGACTTCCGGGGAGAGTCCGAAGTTGTGGGCTTCAGCTTCCTGGAGAGCACGATCGGCATCGGTTTGACCGAGATCCCGATCCAGCTCGGACTCCTGGAAATCCGCGAAGGCAGCGGCTTCGGTCCGAACTCCACGCCCGATGCGTATCGCATCACGCCTATTTTCGACCGCCTTCTGGAATTCACCCTGCCGCTCGGGTTCTGACCCCTTCCCGTGTCCCGCTCCCGCGTCCCGCCTCCGCGACCCGCCTATGCGCTCCGGTACTTCTTGGTCAGCCCGCTCAGTAAATTGCGCAGGAATTGGTCGCCGCAGGGCCGGAAGTTGGGGTGTCCCTTCTTGCGGAAAAGGGCGCTGATCTCCGTCTTGGAGGCCTTGACGCCCGCGAGTTCCATGATCGCGACGATGTCCTCGTCCTTCAGCGAAAGGGCGATCCGGAGCGCCTTCAGGATGTCGTTGTTGGAAAGGACGATCTTCTCGTCCGGCGGCTCCGCCGTCTCCCCCTCCCTGCGCCCTCTGCGTCCTACGATCAGGCCTTTGAGGAAGAGGTCGAGCATGAGGTCGGGGCATTCCACGAATCCTTCGTCCTCGTCCTTCCTGAAGAGGGAGTCCAGTTCGTCGATCTCAAGGGTATAGCCCGCGGCGGCGAAGAGGGCAACGACCTCGCGGTCGGAAATGTCCAGCGCGTAGCGGAGGCGGCGGAGCACGTCGTTGTTGGTCATGATGCGTCAGCATACCGTGTCGGGCCCGGCTTGTCTCTTCCCGTGCGGCCTCACCTCTTTCCCTTCGGGAGGGAGTTTGAAAGTGCTTGACTTGTATACAATCTGGTATATGATGGGGAATACACATTTCCGGGAGGTACTCCCTTGAAGAAAGTCCTGGTAAAGAAAGACGCCTACTTCGATTCCGTATTTTTGATGCTCCTCAGTAAAGAACTGACGGCCCGACCCGAAGTCACCGACGCCACGGTCGCCATGGGTACGCCGATGAACCTTGACCTTCTCACCGATTCCGGTTATCCGGTCGCCGATTTCAAGGGCGCCGGAGCGAACGACCTCGTAATCGCGATAGAAAGCCCGACTGCCGCGGATCTGGAAACGGCTTCCCAAGCCGCGGACACCCTGCTTGCCCGCAAAGTCGCTCCCCGATCGGGCAGCGGCGGCAAGGCGGCCAATCCGCGCTCGCTGGACGGCGCGATGGAACGGATCGAAGGCGCCAACGTGGCGGTGATCTCCCTTCCGGGCGCCTATGCCGCCCGCGAGGCGCGCAGGGCACTGGAAAAGGGGCTGCACGTCATGCTTTTTTCCGACAACGTCTCGCTGGAAGACGAAATAGCCCTGAAAACCTACGCCCGGACCAAGGGCTTGCTCGTCATGGGCCCCGACTGCGGAACCGCCATCATCAACGGCATCCCCCTCTGCTTCGCGAATGTCGTGCGCCGCGGAAGGGTCGGCGTCGTCGCAGCCTCCGGCACCGGCCTGCAGGAAGCCACCTGCCTTCTGGACCGTTTCGGCGCCGGCGTGAGCCAGGGCATCGGTACGGGCGGACGCGACCTGAAGAACGAGAAGGTCGGCGGACTCACCATGCTCACCGGCATCGAGGCCCTGGCCGCCGATCCGGCCACCGATGCCATCCTGGTGGTTTCCAAGCCGCCTGCCCGGTCCGTCGCCGACAAAGTGATCGCGGCGCTGGAAGCCGCCGGGAAACCCGCGGTGGTCCACTTCATCGGCCTGAAGCCGGGCCCGGCAAGCTCGGCGGGCCCGGCGGGCAAATCGGGCAAATCGGGCGGAAAGATCCGCTGGGCTACGAACCTGGAGGAGGCCGCCCGCATGGCGGCCGGCCAAGACCGCCCCGCCGGCAGGACCTTCGACCTCGGCGACGCGGATATCCTGGCGCTGGTGGCCGGAGAGACCTCCCGCATCAAGAAAGGCCAGAAATACATCCGCGGCTACTTCACCGGCGGAACCCTCGCCGACGAAGCATGGATCCTGTTGCACGGCCTGACCGGAGCGGTATGGTCGAACAACCAGACTGATCCGGCCTTCGTTCCGAAGGATCCGATGAAATCGGTGGGGCATACGGTGGTCGACCTGGGCGACGATGCCTTCACCGTCGGCCGCCCGCATCCCATGATCGATCCGAGCACGCGCACCGAGCGCATCGACGCCGAGCGTGACGACGCGGAAATCGCGGTCATGCTGGTGGACGTGGTGCTCGGCTACGGTTCGCACGCCGATCCGGCCGGAGCCCTCGTGCCCTCGCTCGCCGCGGCCAAGGCCGCGGCCGTCAAGCGCGGCGGATACCTGCCGGTGGTGGCGTCCATCACCGGGACTCCGGGGGACTTCCAGGGCTTCGAGCACCAGAAGGCCGAGCTGGAAGCCGCGGGCGTCATCGTCATGCCCTCCAACTACCAGGCATCGATGCTGGCCGTGAAGATCATGGAAAAGGTGGCCGCCAAATGAGCGCGAAAAATCCCGTACTCGATCTGTTTTCATCCGGACTCAAGGTGGTGAACCTGGGACTGGAATCCTTCGGCGAGACCCTTGCCGGCCTCGGCGTCCCGGTGGTCCAGGTGGACTGGCGGCCTCCGGCCGGCGGCGACACGGCGATGATCGCGGCGTTGGACAGCATCGCGAACGCCCGCGTGGACGTGGAAGCGGCCAACGCCGAAGCCGTGGAGCGGATCCTGAAGAGCAAGCCGGTCCTCGTCGGCATCGGAACGGCCCGGGACGTGGTTCCCGGCATGCGGCCGAACCTCGTGCTGCATGCGGGACCGCCCGTCACCTGGGACCGCATGTGCGGCCCGATGCGGGGCGCGGTGATAGGCGGACTCATCTACGAAGGCCTGGCCGAGGACCGAGCGGAAGCCGAGAAGCTCGCCGCTTCCGGAAAGATAGACTTCGAACCCTGCCACCACCACTCATCCGTCGGACCGATGGCGGGCGTCATGACCAGCCGCATGCCGGTCTGGATCATCGAGAACGAGACCTACGGCAACCGCGCCTACGCGACCCTGAACGAGGGCCTCGGCAAGGTGCTGCGCTACGGCGCGTTCTCCGGCGAGGTCCTGGATCGCCTGCGCTGGATGGAGACGGACCTGGCCCCCATACTTTCCAAGGCGCTGAAGCTGCACGGTCCCCTCGACATGCGCTCCATCATCGCGCAGGTCCTGCAGATGGGCGACGAAGGCCACAACCGCAACCGCGCGGGCACTTCGATCGTCATCCGAGAGCTCGCCCCGCATCTGGTGATGCTGGACGAGAGCAGGGAGAAGATATCCAAGGTCCTTTCCTTCATGAACGCGAACGACCATTTCTTTCTCAACCTCACCATGCCGTCCGCCAAATCCGCGGTGGACGCGGCGGCGGGCATAGAAGGAAGCACCGTCATCACGACGATGGCCCGGAACGGCACGGACTTCGGCATCCGGATTTCCGGCCTCGGCGACCGATGGTTCACCGGTCCGGCGGGTATCGTGGAAGGCCTGTACCTTCCCGGCTTCAAGGCCGAGGACGCGGCTCCCGACATCGGCGATTCCGTTATCACCGAAACCTCTGGTATCGGCGGCTTCGCGATGGCGGCGGCTCCGGCCATCGTCAAATTCGTCGGCGGCACTCCCGCCGACGCGATCGCGTTCACCGAGAAGATGTACGAGATCACCCTGGCCGAGAGCGAGGTCTACAAGATTCCCGTTCTCGACTTCCGCGGCACACCGACGGCCATCGATCTCAGGCTTGTGGTGGAGAAAGGCATCATGCCGGTCATCAACACGGGTATAGCCCACAGGGAGCCCGGCATCGGCATGGTCGGCGCCGGCCTCGTGAAGCCGCCGGAGAATTGCTTCAAGGACGCATTGGCGGCATTCGCCGAAAAATATTCCAAAGCAGGAGGAACACGATGAAGGTAATCGATCTGACCATCCCCCTCGGTATCGGGACGCCGCCTTGGCCGACCTATATTCCGCTCCAGGTCCAGTACTTCAAGCGCCTCGCGCCCAACGGCGCCAACGGCCAGGTGGTGACGCACTCCAACCACATCGGCACGCACCTTGATGGCGAGATCCACTTCTATACCCCCGGCAAGGACATCGCCAGCCTGGACATGGACTTCCTCGTGCATGAGGGCGCCATCGTCGACCTTTCGGACGTCTGCGCTGACTATGACGTCTATACTTCCAAAATGGTGGAAGACCGGGTCGAAGTGAAGGAAGGGGACATCCTCCTCATCCACACCGGGTTCCATCACTACGGCTGGGACCAGCCCACCGGAGACGAGATCCGCTACATGATCAAGCATCCGGGCCCGGACCGCGAGTTCGCCGAATGGGCCAAGAAAAAAAAGTTGCGCTGGATCGGCGTGGATTGCGGCTCGGCCGACCATCCCATGAATACCAAGATCAGGGAATGGATGCCCAAACAGGCCAAGGAATGCGACGCCCACTTCCAGAAGAAGTACGGCAAGACCCTGGACGAGATTTTTTCCGAGGACAAGTACCAGCTCATGCACATCGAGATGTTCGACAAGGGACTGATCCACGCCGAGTGCGTCGGCGGCGACATCGACCTGCTGCTGAACCAGCGGGCGACGATCGGCTGCTACCCCTGGCGCTTCGTGGACGGCGAATCCTCGATCGCGCGCATCGTGGCCCATGTCGAAGACGACCGGTACGCGGCGCTCATGAAGAAGAAGGCCAAGGCCGAACTCACCAAATTCGGGGACGTAGCTGGAGCCAAAAACGAATGGCTGCATAAAGAAGCTCGAAAGGTTTGAGGCCCCGGTTGGGCCTCAAACCTTTCTTGGAGAATCCCGGAGGGATTCTCCAGGTTGGTCTGATCTGAAAAAGCTGAAGCTTTTTCAGATTGGGGCAGAATAAATTTTACGGACATACAAGGAGAAGATCATGGCAATCGATGAAATGGAAAAGACGCTCAGGCCCCCGGAGATCGCGCTCAAGCCTTACCCCTCGAAGTTGATCACCCTCGCCTCCGGCGAGAAGATGGTAGTCCGCGAGGCCAAGCGCGAAGAAATCGGCGTCCTTCTGGGAACCGTATATCCGCTGATCGGCGTTCCCACGGACTATTACGACATCGTCGCGGCGCGCATGTATTCCGAGCTGCTCGGCTGGTACCGCTACCGCGTCGCCAATGAATTCGTCCTTGTCGGCGCCATCAACGGCGTCATAGCCGGCATCGTCACGAGCCGCCACGTATCCGCCAAGCTCGGCATGAGCCTGCACACCATGACGATCAAACGCGGACTGCGCGTGGGCGCCCAGCTCTTCGCCGCCAAGATGGAACACCATATCGACGTCCTCGGCGAGGACGAGGTATGGGTCGTCGCCGAGAGTCCCAACGGCTTCAAGCGCTGGATGATCGAATACCAGATGGAAGACCGCTCCGCGAAGTACCCCGATGTCCGCCATGAACTCGGCGGCGTCCCCACTTTCTCGCTGACCAAGAAGCTGTGGGACGCGGTCAAGGCCGTGAAATGCACGGGCAGCCGCCCCGTCTCGGACGCCGACCTCAAATCCGCCGAAAAACTCATCATGCCGTCGGAGTACCCCCAGCTCCCCGGCTTCAAGAGGTAGCGTATGGCCGCCAGAGTCGGAATCGTCGGAATCGGACACACCCGGTTCGGGAATTCCTCGGAATACGACCTGGCGGACGTCATGGCCTACGCGGCCACCGACGCCCTCCGGGACGCGGGCTATCTGGCCCAGCGCAAAGAGATCGACCAGGTCTTCGTGGCGAACATGGCTTCCGGCATGTTCTGCCACCAGTCCGCGGTCGCTTCGGCCCTCATCAGCCGGATGGACATGGAGCCGGTGCCCGCGGAACTCATCGAGAACGGACCCGCTTCCGGCGCGAGCGCGGTCAAGATCGCCTACATGGCCATCGCGTCGGGAATGGCCGACGTGGTCCTGGTCGTAGGCGGGGAAATCATGCGCAAGGTGACCGGATGGAACGCGACGGACATCGTCGCGACCATGCTGGACACCGAGACCGAGTACAACATGGGCCTTACCCTTCCCGGGTTCGGCGGCATGTTCACCCGGATGTATATGGAGAAGTACGGACTGACCGAGCGCGACCTCGCCCTCGTCGCCGTGAAGAGCCACGACAACGGCGCCAAGAACAAGTACGCCCACGTCCAGGCCACCTGTACCATCGAGGCCATCTCCGACGGTCCCGAGGCCGACGTCGTCAACAACTACATCGCCGAGCCCCTGCGAATGTACTCCACCTGCCCCGTTACCGACGGAGCGGCGGCGCTGCTGCTTGTGAACATGGATTCGCCCAGGGCGAAGCAATTCGCCAAGAAGCCGATCCGCGTCGCCGGCGTGGCCAGCGCGACCGATACCCACTGCGTGCACAACCGCAAGGATCCCCTTCAGCTGAACGCCGTCCGCATAGCGGGAGAAAAAGCCTACAAGATGGCGGGCCTGGGCCCGAAGGATATTTCCTTCGCCGAGCTCCACGACGCCTTCGTGATCCTGGAACTCGCGATAAGCGAAGAACTCGGCTTCTTCGAGCGGGGCAAATCCTTCCTGGCGGTGCGCAACGGAGAGACCAGGATCGACGGGAAATTGCCGATCAACACCTCGGGAGGCCTGAAGTCCAAGGGGCATCCGGTTGGCGCGACGGGCGTATCCCAGGTCGTGGAACTCGTGCGGCAATTGCGCGGGGAGGCGGAACCGGGGCGGCAGGTGAAGGATCCGAAGTACGGCATGTCCGTGAACTTCGGCGGCTTCGGAAACAACGTGGCCGCGGTCATCTGCGCGAAGGATTGAGGAGGACGCCATGATCGATTTCAGCATGTACGATGTCAAGGCGCCCAAAATCAGCGCGTTCAAGTGCGACGGGTGCGGGGAAATTTACTATCCCGCGCCGATGATCTGCCGTAAATGCGATTCGCGCCGCGATCCGGTGACCGGCAAAGGCTGGTCCACCTTCGATCTTGAAGGTCCCTGTACGCTCCTGACATGGACGCGCGTCTGGAACCTTCCCGACGGCTACAACAAGAAATTCCTCCAGTTCGGCATCGTGCAATTCGAAAACGGACTGCGCGCTTCGGGACGGGTGGAAGTGGAAGAACCGAAGACCGGAATGAAGCTGACGGCGACGGTGGAAGAATCCGACGAACGCCCGGGCAAGCCGGTGAAAATCTTCGTATTCAAATAAGGAAAAGGCGATGGCCGAGGCGAATCTGAGCGTTGACGTGTATGACCGCCTCAGCGAGCGGATACTCAAATGGGAGTATCCGCCGGGCCATCGTCTCACCGAAGAAGAATTGTGTTCCGAATTCGCGGTGAGCCGCAGTCCCGTACGGGAGGCGCTCGGCATGCTCGCCGAGCGCGGACTCGTGGACAAGAAAGCCCGCCAGGGTTATACGGTGCGCCGCCTGGACCTCAAGGAAATCAAGGACCTCTACGACCTTCGGCTCATCCTGGAAATCGCCGTCGTGGAGGTCCTGTGCCTGAAAGGCGTCGGCGAACCGATCCTGGACAAGCTCGCCTCGCGCTGGAAAGCCCTGCTGGAAGGGCTCCCGGAATTGGCGTCGAACGCGGCCGGGGAGGACGAAGAATTCCACCGCCTGCTCGCGGCCGAATGCGGGAACGGCGCCCTCGCGCGGACCCTCGCCGACATCGACGCGCGCATCCACTTCGTCCGGATCTCGGACATCACCAACACGGAGCGGCTGAAGATCACCTGCGCCGATCATCTTGAAATCATCGAAGCCCTGAAACGCCGCGACCGCGAAAAAGCCGTCGCCTCGCTCAGGCGCAATATCGAATGGGGCAAAACCAACGTGGAAGCGGCGATAAGGGACGCCTTGGTACGTGCGCACCTTGCCCTGTAGCCTCATCGCCTCCGTCGCGGGATCCTCTTTCCCCGCGTACCCTTTTTCTTTCACCGTGCACAGCGTATTCCCGCGGGCCGCGAACCTCCGTCCCTCCGGCGGCGGCTTTCTGCTCTCCCTCGTTTCCGACGCGGCCAAGGCGCATCCGCACTCCTCGGTCGTCCCATCTGCCCGCTTCGAAGACTGGGGGCTTCTCCCGGGGGACCCAGGATGTTTCGACGGGGAAGTCATCCGCTTCGGCGCCGGCCGCGGCGGCGGCCGCGCGGCCGCACCCGAGATAACCCTGCCGCGATCGCGCAGGCCCGCGGACGATGAAAGCCCGTCGCGCGGAAGGCCGCGGGCGGAATCGCTCCGCGCGGCGGCGGACGCCGTGGAAGCGTTGCGCGCCGAACGCCGGGCCGAGCCCTCCCTCGCCGAACTTTTCGCCGCGGCCCCTCCCGCCGGCAACGGTTTCTCCGCGCGTTTCGTGCGCGCCGCCCGGGAACTTGAACGCGCGGAGGCCGCGCGTTCCGTCCCCCTCTTTCTCGCCGCCGCCCGCAAGCTCGCGGGTTTCGGCCCCGGCCTGACGCCCGCAGGCGACGATTTCCTCTGCGGCTGGTTCGCAGGCCAGCGCGCGCGCGCGGCGGACCGCCCGGGTTCGGCGGCGTTCCTGGACGAGTGCGGCGCCGCGGCGTTCGGTGCGGGCGCGCTTGGCGCCGCGGCGCTCGGCACCGCCGAGCCCGGCGCCGACGCGCTCAGTGCGGGCGCGCACGGAACGGGCGGCCTGGCCGAACGCACGAACGACATCTCCGCGGCCTTCCTCGCGGATGCCGCCGGGGGACGTTTCGGCTCGGCCCTCGTCGCCTTCGCGGACGCGGTGATCGCGGACGCCGCTATCGCGGCGCGCTCCGCGGATGAAATCGCAAATTCGGTCGCCGTCCTCGGCGACCTTGGACACAGTTCCGGTACGGACGCGGCGGCAGGTTTTTTGTTCGCCTACAGGGAAGAAATCGGAGGATGAGCATGGAGAAGAAGACCGGAATCGCCGTGGTGGCAGTGGGCGGCAATGCGCTGATCCGCGATCCCCAACATACCTCGCTGTACGACCAGTTCGAATCGGTGAGGTTGACTGTGCCCTATATCGTGGACTTGATCGAAGCCGGCTGGAAGGTGGTCGTGACCCACGGCAACGGACCGCAGGTCGGTTTCCTTCTGCGCAAGTCCGAGATGAGCGCCAGCGAGCTGCCGCCCGCCCCCCTGGATTATTGCGGTTCCAACACCCAGGGCTCTATCGGCTATATGTTCGAGGTGACCCTCTACAACGAATTCCGCCGGAGGGGAATGCAGAACCGCGCCGTCGCCCTCGTGTCCCAGACCGTTGTGGACAAGGAAGATCCGGCCTTCAAGAATCCGACCAAGCCGGTCGGCTCCTTCATGGACAAGGATCACGCCGCCAAGCACCGCGACGAGGACGGCTGGACGGTGATGGAGGATTCCGGCCGCGGCTGGCGCCGCGTCGTGCCCTCTCCCAAGCCCCTGCGCATCGTACAGCAGGAAATCATCCGGGAACTGGTCGACCGGAACGAGACCGTGATCGCTGTCGGCGGCGGTGGAATCCCCGTGCTCGAGCAGGCCGACGGAACCCTTTCGGGCGTGGAAGCCGTCATCGACAAGGACTTCGCCTCCGCCCTCCTCGCGTCCTCGATCGGGGCCGATCTACTCTTCATTTCGACCGAGGTCGAGAAGGTCTGCCTTGACTTCAACAAGCCGACCCAGCGGACTATCGACCGGATGACCGTCGCGGAGGCGAAGCGCTGGCTCGCCGAAGGCCAGTTCGGCAAGGGAAGCATGGAACCCAAGATCCTGGCGGTGCTTGAGTACCTGTCGCGGGGCGGCAAGGAAGCCATCATCACAAACTCGGAAAACATGTCCAGGGCCCTGAAGGGCGAATCCGGAACCCGCATCATAGCGAATTGAAGGGGGAATCATGCTCCATGCTTTCAAATACGCGGCTCCGCGGAGCCGTGCGGAAATGCTGGATCTGCTGGCGGAACACGGCGAGCGGGCGAAGGTGCTCGCAGGCGGAACCGACCTGCTCGTCAACATCCGGGGCGGGAACATGAAACCCGCTCTCGTGATCGACGCCAAGCGGGTCGAAGGCTACGGCGGCCTGTCCTGGGACCCCGCCGAGGGGCTGACCCTCCGGCCGGCGACAACGATCAATGACGTTCTTCGCGACAAGCGCGTCCGGACGGACTTCCCCCTGCTGGCCATCTGCGGCCACGACCTGGCGTCCTACCAGATCCGCAACCGGGCGACCGTGATCGGAAACGTGGTCAATGCCTCCCCCTGTTCCGATATGGCTCCCGCGCTTCTCTGCTTCGGCGCCCTCGCCGAAATATCGTCGGCGCGGGGAACGCGCACCGTCCCGTTCACGGAATTCTTCACCGGCGTCAAGAAAACCGTGCTCGCCAAGGACGAGATCCTGGAGCGCATCGTGATTCCGGCCTCCGCCGCCGGGACCAAGGGCGAATACCGGAAGCTCAAGCGAATCAACGGCCATGATCTCGGGATCGTCGGCGTGGCGATCGCGCGCAAGGGCGGAAGCCTCAGGATCGCCGTAAGCTCGGCGGCGCCCGTTCCCGTGCTCGTCACGGGCCTTTCGGCCGGATCGACCGTAGACGAAGCCGTCGCGGCCACGCTGGCCGCCGTCAATCCGATCAGCGACGTCCGCTGCACCAAGGAATACCGGCTTTTCATGATCGAGACCTTCGTCCGCCGCCTCATGGAGGAAATGAAATGACCAAGATCAGTCTGACCGTAAACGGCAGCCGTTATGAACGCGAGGTCGAAGAGAACCGGACCCTCCTCCGCTTCCTCCGTGAAGATCTCGGGCTGACCGGCACCAAGGAAGGCTGCGGCGCCGGGGAATGCGGAGCCTGCACCGTGTTCCTGGACGGGCTGACCGTCAATTCCTGCATGGTCCTGGCCGTGGAAGCCGACGGGCGCAAGGTCGAGACCATCGAAGGGGAAGCCAGGGACGGGAAACTTTCGCCCATCCAGGAAGCCTTCCGGGACAACCACGCCGTCCAGTGCGGGTTCTGCACCTCCGGCATGATCATGTCCACGCGCGAGCTGCTGCAGCGGAATCCCAAGCCTTCGGTCGAAGAAATCAAGGAAGGGATCGAAGGGAATTTCTGCCGTTGCACGGGCTACCAGCAGATCGTCGAGGCCGTACTCGACGCCTCCGGCCAGCTCAAGGAAAAGGGAGAACTGAGGCATGCTTGAGAATCAAGATCCCGCAACCCTGAAATATGTCGGGAAAAGCGCCCCCCGCGCCGAAGGCACGGAGAAGATGACCGGCCAGGCCGTCTATGCCAGCGACATGGTCATGCCGGGCATGCTGTACGCCCAGGTGAAGAAGAGCCCCCACGCCCGCGCCAGGATACTCGGCATTGATACGTCCAGGGCAGAGGCGCTCACGGGTGTCCGCTCGGTCCTGGTCGGCTCCGAGCTCGAGTACAGGCTGGGCCTGTACGTGGTGGACAAGGATATCCTGGCCAAGGGCGAAGTCCGCCATTACGGGGAGGCGGTGGCCGCGGTGGCCGCCGATACCCTGGAGATCGCGAAGGCCGCGGCGGATCTGATCGAAGTGAAGTACGAGGTCCTGCCGGCCATACTCAACCACATGGACGCGCTGAAGAAGGATGCGGCCCTGGTCCACCCGGATCTTGGCAAGTACGACTACGTCAAAGCGGCCTTCACGCCCCAGCCGGGCACCAACATCGCCAACCTGACCAAGCTCAGAAAGGGCGACGTGGAGAAGGGCTTCGCGGAGGCGGAATGGATCGTGGAGCGGGAGTACACCAATC
Organism: Treponema sp.; assembly: GCA_003527485.1. Classification (GTDB taxonomy): domain Bacteria; phylum Spirochaetota; class Spirochaetia; order Treponematales; family Breznakiellaceae; genus UBA12037. The sequence goes on from DPXI01000106.1 coordinate 32,258, forward strand.
CCTCGGTCCAGCACGTGCCGATGGAGACCCACGTAGCCATCGTCCAGTGGAAGACCGGCGACGACGTCACCATCTGGACGAGCGCACAGTCCCCCTTCACCGTGCGCGCCCTCTTCTGCTACACCTTCAAGCTGCCGCTGAACAAGGTCCGGGTGGTGATCCCCCATGTCGGCGGCGGCTTCGGCGGCAAGGCGGGCATCCATATCGAACCCCTTGTCGCCTGCCTTTCCCGCAAGGCCGGCGGAGCCCCCGTCAAGTTCCAGGCCACGCGCGAGGAGGAGTTCAGCCTCCTGCCCTGCCGCTCGGCGCTTACCTACCGGATCAAGACCGGCGTGCGGAGCGACGGCAAGATCGTCGCGCAGAAGATGTCGATGTACTGGGACGCGGGAGCCTACGCCGACTACGCGGTGAACGTCACGCGCGCCTCCGGCTACTCGGCCGCCGGCCCCTACGAGATCCCGAACGCCTGGCTGGATGCGTATACCATCTACACGAACAAGCCCTACGGCACCGCGTACCGCGGCTTCGGCCATGTCGAATTCTTCTGGGGTCTGGAACGGCACATGGAGCTGGTTGCCCAGGCCATCGGCATGGATTCCCTGGAGTTCCGCCGCAAGAACGCGCTCAAGCCCGGGTCGGTCACCCTAACCGGAGAAACGATCACCGAAAACACGGGCAATGTGCTCAAGTGCATCGAAGGGGTCGCCTCGTCCATCGGTTACGGCGCGCTCAGCGCTTCGGAAAAAGCCCACGAAAAGAAGACGGGCCGCAAGATCGGCAAGGGCATCGCCGCCCTGCACAAGGCGCCCGCGATGCCGCCCTTCACGGCGACGGCGGTCATCATCAAGATGAACTCCGACGGCACGGTGCTCGTCAACCTGTCCCTGACCGAAATCGGGCAGGGCTCCGTCACCGCTTTTACCCAGATCGTGGCGGAGCGGCTGAAATTCCGTCTTGACCAGGTAAAAGTCAGCGTGGAGAAGGATACCGACCGCGATCCCTACGACTGGCAGACGGTCGCCTCCAAGGGACTCATCCTGACCGGCAACGCGTGCATCCTCGCCGCGGACGACCTGCTCAGGAGCGCCTATGAAACCGCCGGACAGATCCTCCGCGCCCAGGCCTGCGACCTGGACCACGACGATACGCGCGTCTTCGTCCGGCACCATCGTTCGCACGGGGTCACCTTCGCGGCGATGGCCATCGGCTACGCTTTCCCCGACGGCAACGCCATCGGCGGACCGATCATCGGCGTCGGCCGCTACGTGGCCCAGGGCCTTTCGAACCTGGACAAGGAAACCGGCCAGGGCAATCCGGCACTCGACTGGACCTACGGAGCCCACGGCATCGTCGCGGATGTCGACCCTTCGACCGGAGAATTCCGCGTGCTCAAGATCGCGTCGATTTTCGATGTCGGCAAGGCGATCAACCCGGACCTCGTCCGCGGCCAGTGCATCGGCGGCATGGTCCAGGGACTCGGCACCGCGGTCTGCGAGGGCTACATTTACGACCAGGCGGGCCACCTGCTGAACCCGTCCTTCACCGACAACAAGATCCCCACGTCCAAGGATATCCCCGACGAGATTGACTGCGCGGTGATCGAGACGCCGCAGCTGGACGGTCCCTACGGGGCCCGCGGAGTGGGCGAGCATCCGATGATCTCCGTGGCGCCCGCCCTGGGCAACGCCATCCAGCACGCGGTCGGAGCGGAACTCCTGCATATGCCGATCCGCGCGGAAGACGTCTGGCGCGCGATGCGGAATTCCGAACCCATCGACAACTGGATCACCAAGACCCCGGCCGGCTCCTGCCGCTCGGATCCCGCGACGAGGAGGCACGATCCGGACCACGCGATCACGCCGTAGGCTGCCGGCCAATGGGAATCCTTCGACAAAACGATTCAACTTGTCGAATCGGATAAGCCATGTATACTGAGTTGTATTCGATTTTGGGAAATTCGGGCCGTGCGCCCGACGCGATAGAAAGACGAGGAGGCTACTGTGGCAGAAAAAGATCTAACCGGTAGGAACGTAATCCTGGGACTCCAGCATACGTTCGTCATGTTCGGAGCGACGGTTCTGGTACCCATCATCACGGGACTCGACGTTGGCGTCACCCTGTTCGCCGCCGGTCTCGGCACCCTCATCTTCCACCTGGTCACGGGCTGGAAGGTGCCGGTATTCCTCGGCAGCTCCTTCGCCTTCATCCCCGGCCTCATCGCGGTCGGTGCGAGCGAGGGCATGCCCTACGCGCTCGGCGGCATCGTCGTCGCCGGTCTGCTGTACGTCGTGGTCGCGATCATCTTCAAGTTCGTGCCCTACGAAATGCTCCATAAGATCCTCCCGCCGCACGTGACGGGGCCGATGATCATCCTGATAGGCCTGATACTCGCACCTATCGCGGTGCAGAACGCCAAGGGCGACTTCTCCAAACCCATCGTCGATGCGATCGGCGTCAACGGCGCCTGGGGCATCGCGCTCTTCACCTTCGCAGTCGGCATCTTCGTCAAGATCGTCTTGCCGAAGTTCGGCATGAAGATGCTCTCCAATCTGCCCGTGCTCATCGCCCTCATCGCCGGCTATCTTTTCGCGATCGTCCTCGGCGTCGTGGACTTCTCCGGCGTCGGCAAGGCGGCCTGGATCGGAATCCCGAAGTTCACCGCGCCCAAGTTCTCCGTGACCGCGATCGTCTTCATGCTGCCCATCGCCATCGTCACGATGGTGGAGCACTTCGGAGACGTCCTCGCGATCGGCAACGTGGTCGGAAAGGACTTCATCAAGGAGCCCGGCGTCTGGCGCACCCTGATCGGCGACGGCGTCGCGACCTCGGTGGCCGGTATGATCGGCGGACCGGCCAATACCACCTACTCCGAGAACACCGGAGCGGTGGCGCTTACCGGCGCCTTCAATCCGATCATCATGCGCATCGCGGCCGTCTTCGCGATCATTCTTTCGCTGGTTCCGAAGTTCACCGCGGTCATCGCGACGATCCCCGGACCGGTCATCGGCGGCATCTCCATTCTCCTGTTCGGCATGATCTCCTCGATCGGCATCAAGAACATGGTGGACGCGAAGGTCGACCTCTCCAAGCCCAAGCTCCTCATCATCACCGCGGCCATGCTCGTGCTCGGCCTCGGCGGCGCCACCTTCAAGTTCGGCAACCTGAACCTCTCCGGCCTCGGCCTTGCCGCGATCTTCGGCATCGTGCTCAACCTCATCCTCCGCCCGAAGGATACGGACACGTCCTCGTTCTAGTCCGGATTCTCAATTGAAACGAAGGCCGTCCTCCGTAAGGGGGACGGCCTTTTTGAATTCGTAGAACGAAAGTTTGAATATGCATTCAAAAGATGCTATCATTATGATAGCAGATCGTGCGGGAGGTTGTGTATGTCTACCATGACCTTACGAGGTTGCGATGAGGAACTGACCCGTGCCCTCAAGGAAGCGAGCGTCCGGAAAGGGGTCAGCGTGAACCGTTTTGTGTTGGATACCCTCCGGGACTGCCTGCTCGGGCGCGACAAGAAAAAGCGCCGCTATGACGACCTGGATCATCTGGCCGGGACCTGGTCGGTCGCGGAAGCGGACGCCTTCGACAAGGCGACCGAGGACTTTGAAAAGATCGATCCAGAGGATTGGGCCTGATGAGGATCATGCTTGATACGAATGCCTATTCCGCTTTCAAGCGCGGAGATGAAAGGATGATCCGGATTCTTTCCCAAGCCGATGAAATCCTGCTGCCGACTCCGGTCATCGGTGAACTGCGTTCTGGTTTCCGCTCAAGGAATCGGGAGGCGGAAAATATCGGGGAGCTTCATTCGTTCCTTTCCAGTCCCCGTGTCCGCGTTCACCCGCTCGGGGAAGAGACGGCCATCTTTTATGCAGAAGTATTCAGCGCTCTCCGTACGGCAGGCAAGCCGATTCCGGTCAACGATGTCTGGATCGCCGCCGCGGTCATGGAGAGCGGATCCGTCCTCGTTTCCCGTGATGCCCATTTCGATGCGGTGGCGGGAATAGTGAAATGGTGACCCGGGCGGCCCCGGCTTTCGGCGAGAGCCTCAGGGCAAGGGCAGGAAGATGGACTTGCGCGCCTTGCCGTCCGGAGACCGCGACTTGTGGCCCTTGCCGGTCGTGTCCTCCACCAGGATGATCTCGCCGGGTCCGAAGGTCCGTATCTCCCCGTCGGAAACCTGGATCTCCACAAGACCCGCGAGCATGGCGATATATTGGCGGCGGGGAGCGACGTGCCAGTCGAAGTCGTAGCCCGGCTCGTTCTCGCGCAGGATCATGGACGCGACAGCCAGGGGTTCGGACATGCGGCCGAGGGGACCTGAGGGCTTCAGCTCAACCTCGATATCCTCGTAATGCGATTCGCCCGCTTTGTCCGCCCAGATCCTTGAAATCTTCATGTAGCCGATCCTCCCTCGCGCAGCAGGCGATATTCCAGAAATACGGTCCCGTTCCCCGCGCTCCCGCAGGAGACGAACTCCAACCGCTTTTCCAGCGGCTTTGAAAAAAGGCGGATGCCGTCGCCGAACAGCACCGGCTCGATGGTCAGGTAAAGGCGGTCTACGAGGTCCGCCTCCAGGAACCGGGCGTAGACTTCGGACCCTCCGCAAAGGGCGAGCTCGGCGTAACCCCGTCCGGCCAGCATCGCGACCAGCTCGCGCGGCGGCAGGCTCGTCCATTCGACCGTACCCGCCCCGCCATCCTTCGCCCCCTCCGTCACGGTAACCATAGGCTTCGTACCACCGGGGGGGGAGCGCGAGAGGACGAAGATGTCCCGGCCTTTGAGGGGGCGCGATCCGAATGTCTCGAAGGTCTTCCGGCCGAGGACCATGGCCTTGGCGCGTTTGGTCAATTCCACGAAGCGCTTCTTGTCGGCCGCGCCCGTCCAGGCGGTCGAGGGGCCGGACCCCGCCGTCCCGCCCGGGGCGATGAAGCCGTCGGCGCTCATGGCCGCGATGAGGAAGACTTCCACGCTACGCCTCCATCCTGGCCTGCGGTTCCATCCTAGACGGCCACCGGAGCGCTCAGGGCGGGGTGGGGATCGTAGCCGCTCAGGGTCAAATTTCCGAAATTCAGGTCGAAGAGGTCCGCAGTCCCGGGTTCGACCGTCAGGCTCGGCGCCCCGCGCGGTTCCCGGGAAAGCTGGACGCGGGCCTGGTCGGCATGGTTCAGGTACAGGTGGACGTCGCCCCCGGTCCAGACGAAGTCGCCCGGCTGCAGGCCGCAGACCGAGGCGACCAGGTGGGTGAGCAGCGCGTAACTGGCGATGTTGAAGGGCACGCCGAGGAAGACGTCGCAACTGCGCTGGTACAGCAGGCAGTCGAGCCTGCCGTCGCGGACGAGGAACTGGAACAGCAGGTGGCAGGGCGGCAGGCCCGCGACGGCCATCGCCTGGATGTCGGCGGGATTCCACGCCGAGACCACGATGCGGCGCGAATCGGGGCTGGTGCGGATGAGGCGGAGCGCTTCGGCGAGCTGGTCGATGCGACTGCCGTCCGGCGCTGCCCAGCGCCGCCATTGGGCGCCGTAGACCGGACCCAGATCCCCGTAGTCGGCGGCGAAACGGTCGTCGGAAAGAATGCGCGAACGGAAATCGGCGATGAGCGCCTTCCACTCCGCGCCGTGCGGCGCGGGAACGTCCTGGCCCGTCCGCTGCAGCCAGGACTTGAAGGGCCATTCGTCCCAGATGTGGACATCCTTCAGGAGCAGGGAGCGCAGCGAAGTGTCGCCGCGGATGAACCAGAAGAGCTCCTCGGCGAGAACCCTGAAGGGGACTTTCTTGGTGGTCAGCAGGGGGAAACCGCGGTCCAGGGGGAAGCGGAGCTGGGCTCCGGAGATGGACAGGGTGCCGGTGCCTGTGCGGTCGGTCTTCCGCCTTCCGCGGGACAGCAGCTGGTCGAGGAGGCGAAGGTACTCCGCGTCGTGTATCGAAGGCTCCATTCCCGGGATACTAGCATGACCCAGCGGCTTCCGCCAGCTTCGCTCCACGCAGAGCGGAGCCGCGGCGGCGCGTCGTGCTATGATGGCGCGATGAGCGACATGACCGCGTCCTCCGCGTTCACCGGACTCGACTGCATCGTCCCCGCCGCCGGCGCCTCTTCCCGCATGGGCGCATGGAAACTCCTGCTGCCCTGGCGCGGCGTCACCGTGATCGAAGCCGTCGTCGCCGAGGTCCTTTCCTGCTGTTCCCGGGCGATCGTGGTGGCCGGCCACCGCGCCGAGGAGCTGGAAGCTCTTTTCAGGGGCGCCGAGCGCGTGCTCGTGGTGAGGAATCCGGATTGGGAAAAAGGCATGTTCACCTCCCTCAAGCGCGGCGCGGAGGAGGTCAGGACGGAGGCTTTTTTCGTGGCTCTCGCCGACATGCCGCTTATCGCGCGCGGGACTTTCCTTGCGTTGGACGCGTTGCGGCGAGCGCCGGTCGCCCAGCCGGGCGCCCAGCCCGGCGGCGCTCCCCCCGGAGCCGGTCCGTCTGCCGGACCGCGGGCCTTCAGGCCCGTCTCACTCGGACGTCCGGGGCACCCTGTCCTGTTCGAATCTTCCGCGTTGCCGATTATCGCGGAAACCGGCGGTTCCCTTTCGATGAAGGAGGTGCTAGCGCGGCTGGATCTCGTGCCCTGGACCGCCGACGCCGGTGAGGGCGTTTTCCAGGACTTCGACATCCCCGCCGATTACGCGGCATCGGGTCCCTTCGCGGTCCTCGTCACCGGCTCCATCGGCGCCGGCAAGACGGGCGCTCTCGAACAAGCCGGACGCCTTCTGCGGTCCCGGGGTCTTGCCGTCGCTTCCTGCCTCCAGATCGCCTCTGGCCGTCCGGAAGCCGGGGCTTCAGCCGCGGCCGGTCGCACCGGTGCGCAGGCCTACCGGCTGGAACTTGAATACGGGAACGATCTCGAATCGTTTCCGCTCGCACGGAGGCTGGAAGCAGAGGGGGGCGAAGGAGGCCCGGACGCGGCTGGCGGCCTGGTCGTGGCCGGCGGCCCGGCCGGATTCGGCGGTCCGGTCGCTACCGGCGAACTGGCGCTCGGGCCGTACCGGTTCTCCCGCGCCGCCTTCACGCGGGTCGCCGACTTCCTTCGCGTTTCCGCGGAGGCTGGGGCGCGCGTCCTCCTGTTGGACGAGATAGGGAAGCTGGAAATGGACCGCGGCGAGGGACTCGTGGGTTCGCTGGAGTCCGCCTTTGAGGAATTGGGACGGATCGACGGCGTCCAGCGCGCCCTCGTCCTGTCGGTCCGCCGCGACCGGCTGGAGGCCTTCACGGATACTCTCCGCGCCCGCGGAATCGGCGCGGCGACGCTGGATCTGGACCGGACGCGCAGAGACATTTCCTGTGCCGCGTCCTCCGTGGAGGCGGCCGTCCTCGTGAGCCTCGCTCGGAGCCCCACGCGGGGTCAGACCCCTTCTTGATGCGCTTCGGCAAGGGATATATCATCATCGGATGAGTACTATCCGTGCCGATTTTTCCCGCACCATCATAGCCGCCTTCCTCGTCCTCCTCGCCGCCGCGGCTTCGGCCCAGACGGCTTCGGTCCAGCCCTCCCGGGTCGTGGTCGCGGGCCGGGGCGCCGCCCTCGTCGTCGACGCTGTTTACGCGTTTCCCGGACTCCGGTCCCGCGTAGCCGCGACCGTGAAACCCGACCAGGGTTTCGGCCTTTTCCTGTCGGCTGTCGATCCCGGTTTTCCGGCCAAGGCCGTGCTGGACCGGAACGCGGGCGCCGAGAGCTACGCCGCCACCAAGGGCGATCTCTTCGTGATGAAATCCTACGTCCGTTCCCCGCTCGGCGTCTCCCTGGAAGCCCTGGGCTTGAAGACCATGTACGTGGACCTGGAATCCCCGGAGGATTATTACCGGGATATCCAAGCCATCGGCTCGGCCTTCGGCCAGGCGGAACGCGCGGACGAGCTGGTCGGCTATTACCGGGAGCTGCAGGCGGATACCGAGCGCAGGGTCGCCGGAGCCGCCAGGCCGCGCGTCCTGCTGGCCCAGGCCGCCGAGGGCGGACGCCTTTGGGAGGTGGCTCCCGCATCCTGGATGCAGGCCCGGCTGGTCGACCTCTCAGGAGGCGAGAACGTCGGTTCGGCGGAGCGCGGCTCCGCCTGGATGCGCGTCGGCGCCGAGCAGTTAGCCGCCTGGAAGCCGGATGTCGTGATCGCCGTTTCCTACAATTCCGATTCCGCCGCCGCCGCGGAGGCTTTCCGCGCCGACCCCCGCTTCGGCCGCGTGCCGGCGGTGATCTCCGGCCGCGTCCATGCCATGCCGCAGGACTTCTATTCCTGGGACCAGGCCGACACGCGCTGGATCATAGGCCTGCGCCGCATCGCCGCTTTCATCCATCCGGACCGCTTCGCCGACGTCGATTCCTCAGCGGAGGCGCGGCGATTCTTCGAACTCCTGTACGGCATGGACAAGACGCGCTTCGACGCGGTTATCCTCCCTCGCCTGAAGGGAGAGCATGGGGTCGAATAGCGCCGGGCGCGCCGTCGTTCCCGTCCTCGCCGCGGCGCTGGTCCTGTCGGCGCTCGTCTGCCTCCTGCTCGGCCGCTACCCCGCTCCCGGCCTCATGCCGTTGCGCCTGCTCTCCGAGGACCCGACAGCCCGCGCCGTCCTGTTCGGTTCCCGGCTCCCCCGCGTGATCGGTGCCCTGCTTGCGGGGGCGGTGCTTGCGGGCGCCGGCGCGGCTTTCCAGCTGGTATTCGCCAATCCCCTGGTGGAGCCGGGCTTCCTCGGCGTGTCTTCCGGCGCCGCCTTCGGCGCCGCCCTGGCGATGGTCCTCGGTGCCCCGCTCGGCCCCGCCGTCTCGCTGCCCGCGTTCTTCTTCGCCCTGCTCGCCCTGACTCTTTCCACCACCCTCGCGCGGCGCTTCCGTTACGGGGGCGGCGTGCTGCGCCTGGTCCTTGCCGGCATCGCGGTTTCCGCGCTCTTTTCGGCCGCCCTCGCGGTCGTGAAGTATGCGGCCGATCCCCTGCGGGTACTGCCGGACATCGCCTACTGGACCCTCGGCGGCCTTTCCGGCATGACCTGGTCCACCCTGGCGTACTTCGCCCCGCCTGCGGTCCTGTCCCTGGTCCTCCTGATCGTCGCGCGCGGCCGCATGGACATTCTTTCCCTGGACGAGGATGTCGCCCGGTCGCTCGGCGCACGTCCCCGGATGGAACGGATAGCCATCCTCGCCGCGGCCTCCCTCGGCGTGGCCGCCTGCGTGGCCGCGCTCGGCGTGGTTTCCTGGGCGGGCCTGGTGGTGCCGCACGCGGCGCGTTCCTGGGTCGGGGCCAAGGCCCGCGCCTCGGTGCCTGCCTCCATGGCCATGGGCGCGGTCTTCCTGGTGCTGTGCGACGCCGTATCCCGCGCCGCCTTTCCCGGCGAACTCCCGCTCGGCGCCGCCGTGTCCGCCCTCGGAGCCCTGGCCTTTTCCCGTTTCCTCATGAAAGGAAAGACGAGGATAGTACGATGAGCCTCATCGTATCGGCGGCGACCTACCGTTACCCCGGTGCGCCCCGCCCCGCCGTCGACGGAGCGGGCTTCACTCTGGAGCGCGGCCGCGTCATCGCGCTCGTGGGGGCGAACGGGGCGGGCAAGTCCACACTTCTCGCCATTGCCGCCGGCCGAATGCGGCCGGAGACGGGAGAGGCGACGGCGGATGGCCAGAACCTTTCCCGGCTCCCCCCCCGCGTCCTCGCGCGCACCATCGCATCCCTGCCCCAGTCCGAGCGGGTTCCTTTCGATTTCAGCTGTCTTGAATTCGCCCTGTTCGGGACCGCGGCCCACGTGAATCCCTTCGCGTTCCCGGGCGAGGCAGAAATCGAAAAGGCGCGCCGCGCGCTCGGCGTCCTCGGCGTCGGTTACCTTGAAGAGAGGCCCGTGACGGGAATCTCGCTCGGCGAGCTCCAGCTCGTGCGCATCGCCCGCTGCGTGGTCCAGGACGCGCCCTGGATGCTGCTGGACGAGCCGACGGCCATGCTGGACCCCTGTCACGCACGCGCCGTCGGTTCCGCGATACGCGGCCTAGCGGAAGCCGGACGCGGTATCTTCTTTTCCACCCACGACATCGCCTTCGCAGCCTCCGTTGCCGACGGAGCCCTTTCGCTGAAAGCGGGGCGCGTGATCGCGTCCGGAGCGGCATCGGAAGTCCTGGTGCCCGCGGTATTGGAGGAGACCTTCGGAGTCCCGTTCGAAATGAGATCCGTGCCGGCGGCCGCGCGCTGAAGGCGCCTCAGGCTGGCGGCGAGGCGCTGAAGACCAAAAATCAATGGGGCATGCGGTAGAGGTCGTCATGGTCGAGTACGCGCAGGAGCAGGATCGGCGCGCTCCAATCCGGAGCACCGTTCGCTTGATATGTGCTGATATCGAAGGATAAACGGTATCTGCTGTCTATCCTTGCGGACCACGCGCTGGGATCGTTCGTAATTCGTTCGATCCTGAGTCCGGGGTAGTGCGGATCCCGTTCCAGCGATGCCAGCGCTTTCCCCAGTTTTGATCGGAGTACCTTGTTCTTCCCCAGCTGCTCCACATCAGAGAGGAATTTCTTTGTTGGTATCAGCTTCGGCATGGTCCATCTCATCCCGCAACCATGCGGGCAAGTCGGTTGTTCCGCTTTCGCGGGCTTCGGCGAGTTTCTTGAGCCCCACATCTGAAAGCTTGATCGCTCCGAAAACGCAGATCGGACGGAGAATGATCGCGCCCCCGTCTTCTACCTGCAACTCAAGATTGCTACCCGGTCCCAGATCCAATGCTTTGCGTATTGATTGCGGGATAAGGACGCTTCCCCTTTTGTCGATTGAAACGAGCATGGCGTCCTCCTTTGTTTCATTATATTGTCAAAAAGTGAAAATGTCAAAATGTGCGATGTTTCATTACTGATCTCTTCAATCCTGATAGGTTTCGTGCCCGCCGCCGCACGCTGAAGGCGCCCCTCGCGGCTATTCGCGGCCGCCGCTATTCGCGGCTTTTCACCTGCACGCCGACGCTGCCGAAAATGGCGACCGCTTCGATTACGATCGTCGGCGCCGACGGATCCTCTGCACGGATCTCTCCGCCCGTGACGGAGCCGAAAATCGTGGTGCTCTCCACCCGCACGTTGACGCCCTCGGGAACCACGATGGAAGTGGAACCGAAAATGCCGACAGCTTCGATCCGCATGCCTTCCCGCGGGATCAGGGCTTCCCGTAGGTCCACGTAGCCGGATCCGAAAATGGATTCGATTTCCAGTTTGAGGGGCGCGGTCCAGCGGCCGACCCGACGATTTGAAGAGAAGATGCTGACGATTTCTCCCTGGCCGGGCGATGGGCCGGGATTCTCCAGATAAGCGAGTGAGGGCCCTCCGGCTACCGCGGTCCGCCCGGTTGCTACTGACCGTCCGGTCCTCGCCGGCAGGGGCGGCGCGTCCGCGGCGGGGCGGGGCAAATCCTCGACCAAGGCGCGGAGCGCGTCCGCCGTGTCCGTCCGGTTGGCGAGTTCGACCCGCCGCTCGAATTCCTCCATGGGCAGGGAACCGTCGGAAAAGGCCGCAGTCAGCGTATCGATGATGGAATCGCGATCCATGCTACTCCCCTGCCGCGACAGCGGTCTTGTTCTTGCGCGGGAAACCGGCGAAGGCGCCTGAAAATTCCGGGAGGGTTTCCTTTCCGGATGAAGGTCCGTGGCAATCCGAACCGAAGGTGCAGAACAGCCCCCGCGACTTCGCTTCTTTGCGGATCAGGCGGTTGATGGCCTTCGTTTCACCGTTCCGGTACCAGTAAAGTTCCAGGCCCGCAATCCCTATGGACCGGAAATAATCCAGGAAGGCCGAGAAACGTTTCCGTTCCTTCTCGATAGTTTCCGCGCTGTCGGCGAATTCGTGCCCTATATGCGGTATCACGAGGAAGCCTCCGTCCGATCGTACCACTTTGGCGACTTCCGCACATGAAGGCTTGTCGTGGCTTTTCTCGATCAGCAATCTGGAATCGAAGTAAGTCTTCTTGAACAGGCGGTACTCCATGTCGGGCCGTATCGCACCCGCGGCCTTCAGGTACAGGAAGACGTCGACCTTGTTGAAGGAAAACCGCTCAGGCGGGAGCATGGCGCGATCGGCCCGCTTGCGCCCGAGTAGGGCTTCAAAGCCAAGTGCGGCGGAAGGGAAAAGCCGGCTCGCCGCGGCTACGGCTTTTCGGGCAATATCCAGTCGGTCCCGGCATATCTCCGCCAGGAAAGCCTCGGTGCGCGCAAAGCCGCCTTCGGGGAAATAGGCGAGCAGTTCGCTCTTGTAGTCGATCGAGGCTTCCCTGCAATCGATCTCAACGCCGACCGTCGTCTTGATCCCGGACCGGATCGCTTCCGCGGCGAATTCCGCGGTTCCCGCCAGGGTGTCGTGGTCGGTGAGCGCCACGTGTTCCAGCCCGGCCGCCGCGGCCCGCCGCACGATGTCGGCGGGCCAGTCCGTTCCGTCCGAAAAGCGTGAATGCAGGTGCAGGTTGGCCTTCATTGGCAGACAGGATACCCGGCTTGGCGCGCGTTGTCAAAAGGCGAGGGGAGGGTCGGACCATGCGGGGATGATAGGTATTATTTCGATACTTCACGAATCTTCGCGAGCGCGTCACGGTCGATATCGACCGGTAGTCCGACTCTCATGAAATACCGGGCGAATGCTTGGGATAAGTGCTCGCGGTATGGAGGAAGCAAGCGAATACGGCAATCCTTGGAAATAGCGAGACGGCGAAGGAAAACCTTTGGAAGACTGAAGATATGATGAAAGTCAACGACGAAGAAGTCGGACATGGTCTTTTCTGACTGATATGAATTCAGCAGATGAAGCGCAGGCTCCTTTCCTTGTCGCAAGCTTTCCAATCGGGACTTCGTTGAAAAATCCGTGTTCTTCATCTGCAGCATGGATAGTGTCGTCAGCGGACAAACGACGATGGAATCGATCTTTTCCTGTTCGATATCGCATGCTTGGGACATGATGATTACATCGGGATTTATTGATCCTGTTGGATTTTCCGGATACTCCGAACCCGAAATGAGCGCGTCATAGACGCTTTCATCAAGGATTGGGATCGGGCACTCGAGAAGTATATCGCCCTGTGTCAAGGAATCTGTACAGTACAGTTCCTGATACCAAGGAAAGATAGATACATCCGGAGGCATACTAATCCCCGATGAAAAACTCGAACGGTTGAAACCCTTTCTTCAATTTAAGACGGACTTTTGCGACGATCGGTAGAGCGAATACGGTATCGTCTTTTTCGCTGAAGAAAGGATAGGAGCGGCCATCCGGAAAGTTCATTGCAATGATATCACCTGAAGAAGAAGGGGAGAGCGGGAGAACGATAACCGATGTTTCATGTATCGATTGGTCAATTTTCGGTACGGATTTGGTCGCGATGACCGCGCTACCCGCAAGAATTGCCCATTTAGTGACGACTGTCGATATCGGATTCATACTTTTTCCTCGTATTCAGGATTGAACATCGCCAGCGTCTCCGAAGTGAGCAGCGAATAGAAAAGCTCTTTCTCCCGATTATGTGAACGCTCGATAACCTCGTTCGAATGCATGAAAAAATCATCCTGCGATTCACCGAGATTGGCCAGGCAATCGATATCGATAAGGGAACCGCGGAACGATCTTTCCCCGACCGTGATTTCCACGTTGTTGTTGACCTGGAGGATGCTGACTATGCCTGACTTGAGGAATTCCGTCCTGATCGTCGTCGACTCGTCGATTATCGCGGAATCATTCAAGGAGAGCTTCATCCGGATACCGTCCAGAATCCGACGCTCGAACACATTCAGGTAACGAAGGCCAGTCCTCTCGATGGTACCGAAAACTCCAGTACTGCGGATCTTCCCGAGCAACTCCTGGATGAAACCTGACCACGCAGTCCATCCAAGATACGGTGCCGTATTTGAAAAGGATATCGTACGCGGGCCTATGCTCATGATTTTGTTTTCGGAGCGAAGCCGGTATTGGGCCGCGTATTGCAGATTCGGGTCTTGCCGCCGAAGCGCTTCCGGAAGCTGGATGGGGAAAAGGTTCTCAACCTGGCCGGGGAAATGTTCCCGAACGGCACTATAGACTACACCAAAAACAGCTTCTTCCGGCATTTTCGGAGTAAATCGCAATTCGAAGATGGCTTCGGAGATCGGGCAAGGGGAGATCCGCTTAGGTAGTCTTTGGCCGTTCATAGCGTATATCCAACCTTTTTGACCACCGAAGTATACATGCGGAGCAGAGGCGCGGTGGGCTCTCTTGGGAAAAGTATGCCCACGGGACATCCTTCCGTCAAGCGAACGGCGAAGAAGGGGAGGGAGGGTCAGACCCCGCCAGGTTGCGCGGATCCGGCCATGATCGTAAAAAGCTGGTACCGATCCTGCACGTCGAGCTTTCCGTAGACGTTCTCCGTATGACGCTTGCCGGTGGCCATCGTGATACGCCTTCCGATAGCCGAAGTCTTCCCCTTCGCTTATAATTTCCTCATGGATCAGGATGTTCGCTGGAAGCAGCGCTTTGCCAATTACCGCAAGGCTTTGGAAAACCTGGAAAAAGCGTCGATCCAGGACTCGTACAATGAACTGGAGCGGCAGGGCTTCATCAAGGACTTTGAGCTGTGCCACGAGCTGGCCTGGAAGACCCTCCAGGATTTATTGAGGGAACGCGGCTACGATGACATCGCGGGTCCCAAACCGGTCATGCGCCAGGCTTTCTTTGACGGGCTGATCTCGGACGGAGAATTGTGGGGCGCGCTCCATGAAGCGAGGAACCTCGCCGCCCATACCTATGACCTGGAGCGCGCTATCCTGCTTGAAAAGGAAATAAAGGCCCGGTTCCTGGCGGCTTTCAGGCAATTGCGGACTCGTCTGGAAGGACTCGGCGAGCCATGACCGTCGGCGGCTTCTCCGAGGATCGCTGGCGCGATATCGCGTTGACCGTAAGGTCAGTGGCTCCCGTTGACCGTATCGTTGTCTTCGGATCCCGCGCCAAGGGCAACTTTCGCGAAGGCTCGGATGTGGACCTCGCCGTGGAAGGATCGGCCTGGACCCTCGCCGATGCCGAGCATGCAAAGGAACTCCTTGAAGAGCGCTTTTTCCCTTGGAGCTTCGATGTGGTTCTTCCCTTCGCGACCGCGAACGGGGCTTTATCCGAACACATCGAGCGGGTCGGTTTCGAGATCGCCTCCTGAGCAGTCCGAGGCATCCCCGTTTCCGTTCCTCTTGACAGGGCTTCCTCCTTTCAGCTAATGTAAGGCTCCTTTCTGGAGCGGTGTCCGAGCGGTTTAAGGAGGCGGTCTTGAAAACCGTTGAACCCGCGAGGGTTCCGGGGGTTCGAATCCCCCCTGCTCCGCTAGTGCGGCACTTGGTCGTCGATTCTTTTGCTTCGGTTTGACGTTCGGGATTCGAAATGAAACCCTCGCCGACCGGAGGGAGGATGAGGCGGCGGGGATGCTGCCGGAAGAGGGTGGAGGCGGGTCGAAAGAGCGCGCACGAGGCGCGCGACGGAGACCGAATCCCCCGATCCGATCCGGAACGGTATGACTGGAGCGGTGCGAGAGCGGCCGAATCGGGCTCCCTGCTAAGGAGTTGTGCCCCAAAAGGGTACCGGGGGTTCGAATCCCCCCTGCTCCGTGAATGGCGACAAAGAGTCGTTGATTCTTTCACTTTGGTTAAAAGTTGGGGGTTCGATCCGAAGCCCTCGCCGACCGGAGGGAGGAAGAGGCGGCAGGATGCCGCCGGAAGAGGGCGGAGGCGGGTCGTAGGAGCGCGCACGATGCGCGCGACGAAGACCGAATCCCCCCTGCTCCGTGAAAGGCGACAACGAGTCGCCGATGTTTTGTTCCTTTTTGACGAGGTTGTAGCTCAGCTGGATAGAGCATCAGATTGCGGATCTGAAGGTCGGAGGTTCGAATCCTCTCAGCCTCATGTTTTTTTGGAGAGATGCGAGAGCGGTTGAATCGGACGGTCTCGAAAACCGTTGAACCCGTAAGGGTTCCGAGGGTTCGAATCCCTCTCTCTCCGGTTAGGCGACTGTGTTTGCCGGACTTTTCCACCGAATCAGTGATGGCTTGGGATTCGATCCGAAGCCCTCGCCGACCGGAGGGAGGAAAAGGCGGCATGGATGCCGCCGGCAGAGGGCGGAGGCGGGTCGAAGGAGCGCGCACGAGGCGCGCGACGAAGACTGAATCCCTCTCTCTCCGGTAAGCCAATCGTTCCATACGGTCGGCGTTTTGAAAGAGTCCCTTCTTTGGAGAGATGTCCGAGTGGTCGAAGGTGTACGCTTGGAAAGCGTATGTGCCCAAAAGGTACCGAGGGTTCGAATCCCTCTCTCTCCGTTTTTAATTACCCCGTAGTCAGGAACCATGCGAAAGAGCGCCGCCCAACCCCGCCAGGTCCGGAAGGAAGCAACGGTAAGCGGAGGCTCTTTGCGCCGTGGTCTTCCTGGCCGCGGGGTTTTTTATCGTCCTTTCAGCGTTGATCGAAGGGGTTGAAGACCGGAAGGCCGTAGCCCTCGAAATCGCGGACGTTCCTGGTGGCGACTACGAGGCCGCGCCGCCACGCGCAGGCCGCGATGAGCGCGTCAGCCTGGGTGCGGGTCATTCCCGCCGCAGCGTGTTCTCCCCGTCGTTCTCCCGCCCAGGCCGCCGTTTCTCCGTCGACGGGAACGACTTCCGCGGCTCCGAGCAGGAAGCGCCTGAACCAGGCTTCCTTATGGACGAGGCCTTTCCTCCTCAGCCCGAAAAGCGTTTCCTCGACCGTGATCACGCTGATGAAGACCCGGTCCATGGTACGGAACCATTGAAGCAGTCGCGGATCCGGTTCGCGGCGCATGAGTTCGCCGACAACGTTGGTATCGCATAGATATTCCATGATCGTTCCTAATCGGGGAAATCGATGGGGCGGTCGATGCGCGGCGGCGGCTCGAAATCGTCCTCAAGCTGGTTGATCGTCCGGATCTCTTCGAGGAGGCGGCCCATCACGTCCGTAAGGCGCCCTTCATTTTTTCGATACGATTCGAAGTCGATCATGACGCAGGACGGGCGCCCGTGCTTGCTCACGACTTGCGGTGAGCGGGAAGCTTCGTCCATGAGCCGGGAGAAATTGGCTTTGGCCTCGGCGGCTGTCCATTCTTTCATTGCGTCTCCAATAGGTCAAATATAATGCACTATAGGTCAAATATAAAGAACCATTCATTCGGCGAGCGCAGATCTTCGTCCCGTCCGGTTTCATTAACGCCGGTTTCCCATTATAATCGCCCCATGGCGTATGAAGTGACAGCGACCCGACGGCGTCCCAAGACTTTCGACGAGATGGCGGGGCAGGAATTCGTGGTCGCGACCTTGAAGAGTTCGATCGAGACGGGGCGCATCGCCCACGCGTACCTGTTTTCCGGGCCGCGCGGTTGCGGGAAGACGAGCGCGGCGCGCATCCTGGCGCGTTCGCTCAATTGCGAAAAGGGACCGACGGCGGTGCCCTGCGGGACCTGTCCCTCCTGCGTGGAGATCGCGCGCGGCTCGTGCATGGACGTCATCGAGATCGACGGCGCCTCCAACACGAGCGTCAACGACGTGCGCCAGATCAAGGACGAGGTGCTCTT
>DPXI01000121.1 GCA_003527485.1 Treponema sp.
CCGCGCGACCTGGCGGACGTGGACGCCCTCTTCGCCTTCGACCGCGCCGAAGCCGACCGCCTGCCCATCCGGGCCCTTTCCATCAGGCTTTACCATGATTCCAAACGCCTTGAAGCGCTGACCGCCATCCTGCGTCCGCTGGCCGTCCGCGCGGCCAGCGGCTCGGAGACCAGCGGCTCAACGGCCGGCGGCCCGGCGGACCCGCTTCCCCTTCCGGAACGGACCTACCCGGAAGTCGCCATCGCAGGAAACGTCGACCTGGTCTTCCGCGACGGCTCACGCTGGCCGCTCGGAAACAGGGCCATCACCCTCTCCCTGCCCGCGGCCGGGCAGATCCTCCGGATCGACCGCGCCGCGCTCCCCGCCGCAAGCCCCGCCGCGGAACCCGCCGCCGCCCTCGCGGCAGGGGGTGCGGTAGGAGGCGCGGCCCCCCAGGCCCTTTCGATCGAGAACAAGGAAACCTTCCATGCTTTCGTCCGCTGTCCACTGGGTTTCGATTTCCTGCTCTGCACCGGAGGCCGTCCCAACCGTGCCGTCCGCGCCGTCCTCCGCGTCCTCGCCTCTTCCGGCTTTTCTGTCTTCCATGCCGGGGACCTGGACGCGGACGGCATCTCCATCCTTGCCGAGGCCGCCTCCCTCTGCGGCGCGCTACCCTTCGGCATGGACGCCTCTACCTTCGACCGGTATCTTCCCTATGCCCGCGACCTCGACCCGTCCCTGGTATCCCGGCTCTCTTCAGTGCCCGCCGCCGCCCGGGAACTCCCCGGGATCAGGGAACTTGCGGAAAGGATAAGGGAAACCGGGAAAGGCGTGGAGCAGGAAATCATCGATTACGGGGATATCGGGACTTAGCCGAATTCCGTGGCTGTTTCCGAGGGAGCGAACGACGCGGGATTCAGGCGCATCGCGAATTCCAACGGGCGCGACTTTTTGGTTTTAGGCGTATTCGGCCTGCCGGAACCTTGAATCCGGAACGGCGTTTTCCGCGAACGAGCAGGATGATCACGCAGACGAGGGCCGCCGCGGTACAGGATCCAGCGATGAAGAGCCACGCGAAAGCGCCGTCAGCTTCCCCTCCGTTGACGAAGCGCTTGGCCAGGAGAAAAAGCGCGGCCAGATTAGCCCCGTAACTGATCCCCGTGGCGAGGAAGACGGGAACGTTCGCGGTGTCGTCGGAGCGGTCTGTCATTTCGGCCTCCTTGGCTTCAATGACAGGATACGACCGATGCCGGGACACAGAATGTCCCTGCCATAAAATTCCTTACCACTCCACCGACAGCGCGAAGCCGACAGCCAGGTCGTTCCCGTCGTCGTCGTCGCTCAGATTGGAGAGCTTGAGCGCCGCCCAGGCGTACGGCGAAAAGCGTACGGGCACCATCGCGGCGGGGATGCCGGACAGGACCGCGCCGGCCTTGGCCGTCAGGGACTGGACCAGGGATACATCATCCGGCCAGCTCGTCCCGGGCGATGCGCCGGCTTCAGGATCGAAGACAGCCCCGCGCCAGCCTACCGTGGCGAACAGGCGGTTGAAATACAGGTGCGACAGGTTCGTCTGCGTCTCGATGGAAACGGCGAGCAGGTCGATTTCGCCCCCCGCCACCCACTTCAACGCCGACGGCGCTTCCCGGGCATATTCAGCCGCGCTCTCGGACGCCCAAGAAGAGGAGCCGAAAAGCAAGGACTCGCCGTCCAGCCCGACTCCGCCCTCGTCCCAGGTGGCGTAGGCGGTCACCCGCGCGCCGAAGGGCCGCTGGGCGGAGAATCGGGCCACGGCGTCCAGGCGGCCTTCGGCCGCAGGCAGCGTCAGGCGCGCGGAGAGGGCCAGGGAGGACCCCTCGGCGAAGACGCGCCAAAGCTTCCGCGATATATTGGAAATACCGATGTCCAGCCCTACCGCGTAGCTCGGTTCGTTGTAGGCCCAACCGTAGGCGCCTGAGCCGTCCTGCGGATCGGGGGCGTTGAAGGCCGCCTGAGCCGTCGGCGCGATGAATGCCCGCGTCCCCTCTCCACGCACCCCCCGTTCAAAGCTGAGGCTGGAGAAGAAGCGGGTCGCCCGGTAAGCCCGCGACTCGCGATCGCCCTCCTCGAAGGCGATCGCGTCCGAAGCGTATAGGGTCAGCGGCACGCCGAGGCCAAGGTTTCTCCATTCGATCTCGAAGTAACCGAGGTTTCCCGCCCTGTCGCCTCCGGCCGAAAGCACGACGGTGTTCATGTCGGTCGGGTCGGAAAGGTAGGATAGAATGCCGCCGCCGTCGAGGCTTATCGAGGTTCCGTCTGTCCTGAGGAGAGGCACCGGAATCCAGAGGGAAAAGGGATTGAGGTAGGGCAGCGCCGAATAGCGCTTCTCGGTGCGGGGCACGGCGACTGCGGGCGCGGGCGCGGAGGCTGCAGGCCAAGGCGCGAGCCTGACCACGGCATGGATGCCTTCCAGCGAGGCGGGGGCCTCTGGAAAGCGCATCAGGGAGTCCCAGGTTGAAAAGGCGCCGCGATAGTACAGGGAGCCCGCGGCCTCGACCGGCGCCTGGATGCCGCCGGAAAAGTCCCGGGCGGAAAAGACGGCCGTACCTGCGGATGCGCCGTCCAGGCGGATGCGGGCAAGCTTGTAGAAGCGGTCGTCATGGTCGTAGGCAAAATAAAGCGCGCCTTCCGAAGCGCGCAGGTCGCGCGCGTAGCGCCAGCGGGAATAGTCGTCGGAGAGGTCCGTCTCC
>DPXI01000117.1:0-7955 GCA_003527485.1 Treponema sp.
GCGGGATGGAGCTGGCCGCTCGTGTTGCGGCTTCCGTCCAGGGCGCCGATCATGAAATCCGGTACGATCCATGCCGTCGCCGTGCAGGGGAAATGCCTCCCTCCCTTGGGGTGCCGCTCGCAGAGCTCGGTGAACCGCCGGGTTACCAGCCGCTCGCCCCCCTCCACGGCGAATTTCTCCCTGAGACGCTCCGGAATCTTCACGTCAGCCAGGATGATGATCGGGTCGTCGAAGCTTTCCCCGTTGGACGCGGCCATTCGCCGGAAGTCATCCCCCAGGCTGCGGTAGAAGATCGAGCCGAGGGAACTGTGCGCGGTCATCTCCATCTCGTAGCAGCGCGAGTAGGGCCCGGATAAATTCCCGAGGCTCGGGCTGTAGAAATCCGAGAAGGCGCTCCAGAGGCCGTCGTCGATTTCCGCCGCCATTGCGCGTATATCCCCGGTCCCGCAGTATTTCCTGATGCAGGCAAGGGCGATGAAGTCCACGCCGTAGTAGGTGGCGGAGTTGAACTCGGACACCGAACCGTCGCGCGCGTAGAGCCCGTACAACGCGTCCGCCGCGATGCGGGCGCGGGAAAGGAAGTAGTCGTCGCCGAGGAGCCGTCCGAAGAAATCGGCGGCGAAGACGTGCATGATCTCGATGTTGGTATTGAGGGGCGTATCGTCGGCGATATAGCGCTCGACGGCGCCTTCCACCGCCCTGCGGGCCGACTCCATCATCTCACCGACGAGGGCGGGAGGGAGCCGTTCCGGAAATTCCGCCAGGATCGCGGCGAAGGCAAGGGCGATGAACTCCCGCCAATTCGGATCGTAGTCTTTCCAAACGACGGGATCCGCGGGCGGATCGATTTCCTCGATGGTCCGCTTGTAGGTCCCGTAGTAGACCGTGCCGCTTTCCGTATACTGGGTACCGATGACGGAAGCTATTATCTTCGCGGCCTTTTCGTCGGCGCCGCCCGCCATGAGGAGGGCCAGTGCGTAGTACGCGCTCTCGCGCACCGGATGCCCTTCTTCGCCATCCTCCAGCAGGCCTTCCGCTTCGTCGTACGCGGCGCCGAAGCCCTCCAAGACCCGATCGAGGAGCAACCGGTCGCAGTCGTTCATCGATCGCCCGTCCTTTCGAGGAAGACGGGATTGGTGATCGCCTTGTTGAAGGGATCCGTTCCCGCGACGAAAAAGAGCCATTTCCGATCCTCCGCCGCCATGGTGATCCTGTTCCGGTACGAGGCGGCTCCGATCCGCAATTCCGTCGGCGGCTTCCCGTCGCGGTGGATAGCCAGCGTATCGACTTCCCGGTCCGAATCCACCGAGATATCGATAACCAGTTCCCCGCGGTGCCTCGCGGTTTCGCCGTAGGAGGCGCCGTTCACGGTTATCTCGACGAAGGGACCGCTGGTTACGAAGCCGTTGCCGTTTTTGATCGCCCGGAGGATGTTCCCCCTTTCGAGCCGTTCGGTCCGGACGAAGGTCTTTACCCAGCGCTCCCGCAGGTAATCCTTGATCGAGTGCTGGTCGGACCCCGAGGTGGCCGGGAGGTAGATCCCCTTCTCCAACAGGGCGATCCACAGCCTGAAGGCGTCGCCGTTCTTGGTTCCCTCTTCCATCCGCTCGGAACCGTTCCATATTTCCATGGTATCGAAGCAGTCGATGATGCCGGTGAATCGCTCGGGAAAGGAAATGGGGAGCTTCCTGTCCCGGGGGTGGTTCAATTGCGCGATACCCCCGAGCCGCCGGATTTCATCGCAGACCCTGCGGAATTCGGCCCGCTTCCGTTCGTCGCTCCCACCCAGCGCTCCGAAAACGACATCCCCGTCCGCGCCGAGGGCCATGACGTGACCGGAGCCGGTGGAGATCTCCTTGGAGACGAGAGGGATGAAATCGGTTGATTCGAATTTCTTCCACGCTTCGTGGTTCAGGATGTTGTGGTGGTCGGAAGCCGCCCCGAAATCGAGCCCCTTGGACCGCATGAACTCGAATACCTCCGCCAGGGTATCCGGCGCTTCGTCGTCCCCTCCGTACAACGGACTGCTGTAGTGGCTGTGCTGGTGGATATCTCCCGCATACCAGGGCATATCAGGCCGCCGCCGCGATGTCGAATCGTTTTCCCATAACCGTTTCTCCTTTCCGCCGCATCAGAAGGCGACGGAGATCCGGCCGGATCCCCCGCATTCTTCAAAAGCGAGGCGCCCGTCGAGCTGATCGACCAGGACCTTGAGCAGGATGGTCCCCGCATCGCCGGAATCCGGATGGAGGGAACATCCGTCACGATGTATGGAAACCGCGTATCCGTCTTCGCCTCTTCCATCGAGGGCCAATGAAAGGGCTGGCGCTCCGGACCCCGGAGCGGCTTTGCCGGCGAGACGGCTACCTATGGAGACCATCTCGTTTATCAACAAAGCGCAGGGAACGGCTTTCGCCAGAGGCAGAACGAATTCCTCCACGCTGATTCCGATTCGGAAATTCGTTCTTCCGACGGCAGGGCTCCTCTCGGCGGTCGATACAATTTCGTCGATGCAGGAGGCGAAATCGACTTCGTCCCCCCGTTCGGAATCCAGCACATGGTTGTACACGATCGACATCATGAAAATGCGCCGCTTCGTCTCGTCCAGCATCTCCGGCGGCGAAAGCAGGCTGTCGTTCTCCGCCAGATCGATGAGGCTGGCGATGATCTGGAGATTGTTTTCCACCCGGTGATGGATTTCGTGGAGAAGGGCATCCTTCTCCCTGAGCCGCACCTCCAATTCTTCGTACAACCTGTTGTTGGAGAACGCCGCGGTCACGTTGACGCCGTACAGGGAGACGAGGCGCAAATCGATCTCCTCCAGCCGGGGACATCCTTCAAGGTAGATCACGCCGAGCTCCCCCGAAGGACCTTCCATGCAGTTGGCGAAAATACCGCCCTCGTACAGCTGTTCGCGTTCGGCGATTACGCGGGCGATCGCGGCGCGCGCGCTCGGCGAAATGGCGTTTTCGGTCGTCGAATCGATGAGGGCGCTGTATTTTCCGGCTCCCGCGACGATGATGAAGCCCTGCTTGCCTATTCGGGCCGCGAATCCGGAAATATCGATGAAAGCCGCGTCCTGCGTGGCGGAAAGCAGGGAAATCATTTGGGTGAGGACGCCTGAAGCGAAGAGTTTCAAGGACTGCAACTTGAACAAGGAAGGCGCGGCGTTCAGGATCATTTCCATGCCGTTCTTGGATCCTTGGATCCTCTTGATGTCCCTGTATCCCCGGATCGCGTTTACGACCGTGCTGAACAGCTTGTCCGCGGTCAGTTCGGTCTTTTCCTTGTAATCGTTGATTTCGTATTCGACGATGACGCGCTCTTCCGGAGCGCGCCCCGGTTGCCCGGTGCGCAGTATGATGCGGACGGCGTCGTTCCTGAGGTCTTCGCGTATCCATTTGGCCAGCCTCAGTCCCGCGTCGTCGGTCTCCATGACGACGTCGAGCAGGATGACGGCCGTATCGTGATGGAGGCGGAGCAGGTCCATGCATTCCAGCGCGGAAAAAGCGTCCAGGAATTCGAGTTTCCTCCCGAAGAATACCTTGTCGCGCAGAACGAGCTCCGTGATCCGGTGGACCTCGCTTTCATCGTCGACGATCAGGATCTTCCATCGTCCCGCATCGCCGCCGGCTCTTACCGCTTCGCGCTTGGCGAATCTTACTAGCTTACCGTCCGCCGCTGCAGTCATTTTCCTCTCCCGCTTGTGTTATCGGCAAGGTCACGGTGAACTGGACTCCTTTGCCCGTCCCGCTCGCGCACGTGATTTCTCCGCCGAGTTTCAGCGCGATGTTCCTCGAAATGTACAGACCCAATCCGGATCCGCCGCGGTTGCGCGCCGTCGTGAAGAACGGATCGAAGATGCGACCGAGTACATCGGGCTCGATGCCCTTGCCGTCATCGCGATAGACGATCTCGACAGCGCCGGGAATCCTGCGGGCGGAGATGAGCATGTGCCCCGGAACCTCCCCGACGAACGCGTGCATGAGGGAGTTTACTATGAAGTTGGTCAGGATCTGGTAAATAGCGCCCGGATTCGTCTCGATCCTCAAATCATCCGGGCACTCGATCTCAACGGCGTGCGGCGTCCGCTTGAGTTTCGGCCGCAAGCTCAGAACTATGCCGCGGATATATTCGCCGAGATCTATCTCCCTTAAGTCCGCGACGGCCTGGTCCGCGGAGATCTGCTTGAAGGTCCGGATGAATTCGACGGCTTTCTCCAGATTCGACTCGATTATGCCCATGGCTTCGGTCGAAGCGTCGAGCTTCGAGATGAACGAAGATTCATCCATGGAACCTGACGCGTATCCCGCCTTGACGGCTTCCAGGGCGCCCCTCGCGAAGGACGCGGCGGAAACGGAAACCCCGAGCGGCGTGTTGACCTCGTGCGCGACTCCGGCGACCAAACCGCTGAAATGTTCCATCCTCTCGCGTTCGCGGCGGACCAGGTAGGCCAGACGTTTCGCCTCGGTGATGCTGTGCCAGATCGATTCGCGGCCCGATTCGACGAGGAGGCCGTGAAGGCCCGAGGATTGCGCGGATTCGCACGCCACGGCGCCTCCCACTACCGCGGGAATACCCTCGGCCGCAGCCCTGCCCACCGCTTCGCGGATCTCCTCCGACGTCTCCGCCACATACGCGAGAACTTGAATCGGAACGAGTTCGGCGATGCGGTCGACGTCCATGACCATGACCGGTGAGCCGATGACTACCGCGCGATCGCAACCGAACTGCTTGCCCGCCCGATGAAGGCACTGGAGCAGATCGATCGATGCGATGGGGATTTCCACTATCGGAACGTAGAAATTGAGTCTGCGTACTTCCGCGGCGACATATCCGCGGCTGACGATGATTTCGGCATTGAATTTGAGGCTTTTCAGTTCGCTTATCCTGGAAACGACGACGCTGGAGAGTTCGAAGTCCTCATCGGCGTACTCGGCGTGGACGGTCGTCGCGGTATGTTCGGCGAACAGCTGCGTGAACGGCACGACCAATTCCTGGTACGGCGCGATCAGAAGTACACGGATCATTTAAGCATACTACTTCCGTTGCGGCCCTCCGTCCATGATGGTCCTGTCCGGCGCTTGCGGTATTCCTGCGATTTACGGATACTTGATGGCATATAAATGGACAGGTAAATTTCCTTGAGTCCATGGCATTGATGAATGCGCGGAGCGCGGGAATCGTCGCCGCGTATTTCATTGTGTCTATATTTCCTTGCGGAGTAACGATATGTTGCCATTGATCATCTTTGCCTTTTACTGCATAGCCGTTTCAGCTCTTTTTTTCTACTTCTTCATGCGGAACCGTGCGGCACGGACGGCCATTTCATGGGTGAGGGAAGCGATCGACGCAATGGCGAAGGGAGGCTTGTCTTCCATGAACGGGGAGACCCTCGCGAAAGGTAAAAGCGATGAGGCGGAGCTCTACAACGCGATAGGGTCCCTCAGGAAAAAAATTTCGAAGGAAACGGAAGAACGGCGATTGATCGGCCAAGGCCTGTACAGCGTCGGCAGCGAGTTGGACCAGGAAATGGAGAAGGCGGCCTCCGTCGTCAACGGCATCTCGGCCAGCGCGAAAGCGGTCAACGACCAGGTTATCGACCAAAGCGCCGGCATCGAGGAGACGGCCGCCACGATCCGCAAGATCATAGAAAATCTGGAACGGCAGAACGTTTCCATCGAATCCCAGGCCAGCGCCGTCGGGCAGACCGCCGCGGCCGTCGAACAAATGATCGCGAACTTCCGGACGATCGGCCGCAACACGACGCAGATGGACGCATCTTTCGGTGTGCTCCAAACGGAACTCAAGGACGGCAACGAGAAGCTGGCGGCCATGATCGAGCGCACNNCCCAGACGATCAAAACGATCCGCTCCGGGATCAAGGACGTGGACGGCTTTTCGACCGTCACCGACCACGCCTTCGCCTCGGTCCGGGAGAGGATCACCGGAATCTCGACCCTGGAAAACCAGATCAAGCACGCGATGGACGAGCAGGGCGAAGGATCCAGGAACATCATGGAATCGACCGGCATGCTGCGGCAAATAACCTCGGACGTACGCAGCGGATCGGAGGAGATGGTGACCGGCAGCAGGGCGATCGAATCGGAAATGGAAAGGTTGATCGACGGAAGCGCCAGGGTCGGCAATACGATGAAGGAAATACTCAAGAATACGGGGCATATGGAGATCGCCGTGGATACCGTCAAGGAGATGAGCGTCCGGAACAAGGGACTCTCGGACACCCTGTACGCGAACGTTCGTTCGTATTCGACCGGCGAGACGGTGCTCCGCCTCGGATACGGCCAATCCCAGACGAATCCCAGGCATCTCGTCGCCGAACTTTATTCGAAATGGGTCTCGGAGAAGACAGGGGGCGCGATCAGGATCGAGTTGTACCCCGCGGAAATTCTGGGAGCCGGCGAGAAGATGATCCACGATACCGCCGAAGGCGTGCAGGACATGGTCATCTCGGGCATCCTTCAGGATTTCGAACCGCTTTTGGGACTGACGGAGCTTCCTTTCCTTTTCGATTCGTGGCAAAAGGTAGGCCCGGTTTTGGACGGGGCGATCGGCGAGGATATCGCGAAGGACCTTCCGGGCAAGGGACTGAGGCTTCTCGCGTATTGGGAAGACGGCTTCCGCCAGATCACCAACAGCGTCAGACCGATATTGGTCCCCCAGGACGTTTCGGGACTCAAGATCCGGGGTCTGGCGACGGAAATGACCCAGCTCATCCTGAAGGCCTTGGGCGCGGTCCCCGTCGCCATTCCCTTCCCCAAGTTGTACGCGGCGATAGCCTCCGGCGAGTTGAACGGGCAGGAGAACACCATCACGAGCACCGAGACGGCCCGGCTGTACGAAGTGCAAAAATACATCTCCATCCTGAATTTCAAGTACAAGAGCGCTCCGATCCTGATTTCCGAGCGTACTTGGCAAAAAATCCCGCCGGCCCATCAAATCATACTGAAAGAGGGCGCGGTAAAATTCGCCAAGGAGCACCGGAAGATGGTCGCGGATAGCGAGGCTGCCATCTTGGCTCAGTTGGAGAAAAACGGCATGCGGACGTCCCGTCCTGCGATCGAACCGTTCAGGGCCGCGACCCAGACGGTGTACGAGAAGGCCGCTTCGCAATTCGGAAGGGAATGGGTGGACCGCATCGTCAAAGCGGCGAGATAGCCGCGGGCGGCGCGGCGAGATAGCCGCCCGCGGGCGGTGCGGCGAGATAGCCGCCCGCGGGCGGCGCGCGTCCCGTCGGATCATCTTGGCCCTTACTTGCCGCGGCGGGCGGACTTTTTCTTTTTCCTGCGGCTTTCGAATCGCTCGAATTCCGTCCGGGCTTTCGCCTCGGCGCTTTTCCGCCTGATCTCGGCTTTCCGTTTTTCAAACGCTTCATGAAAAGCGAGAACGGCCTTCCCCGGACCGGCCTTCTGCTCCCGGGCTGCCCCGCGCGAACCGCGCCGGGCTTTTTTCGCGCATTCCGTTTCTACGTCACGCGCGCCGTCATCGGGCAGTTCCGGAGCCGCCGCCAACAAGCGCGCGAATTCCTCACGCATGAAAACGATGAGTTGCGCGTTTGTGGGTTCGCCGCCGAACACGACCCGGTCGACGAAACGACGACCGCCGCGACGCGATTCCACGATCCCGACCCAAAAAGGATCTTCGAAAAATACGATGAATTGGGTGCCGTCCATGTAAAACCTCCGGACACGGGATTACTCCCGCGGAGGATGGACGGCTCGACGAGCCGGATACTGACGTGAAGATCGCGTCGATCGACGGGCCTTCACGCAACCGGACTACCTACCGGTTCGTGTTTCTACCTGCGCGCAATTTCGGGACGCCGATTTCGGCGTAAATGAAGATAACCGAACCGAGCGGACAGCGCAAGGCGGGCGGCGAGAATCAGCTCCGCGGGCCGCGGGCCCGCGTGTCCGCGACCGCGGCGTTCAGGG
>DPXI01000117.1:8064-10270 GCA_003527485.1 Treponema sp.
CGCGGGGAGGATGCCTGCGAGCACCGCGACGGGCGCGTACCTCGCGGTACCGAAATCGCTTCCGGAAATTACGGCGATTCCCGTCAAGGCGAGCGCGAGCCCCGGCAGGGTTCCAATGCCGACAGGGTATTTCTTCCTTCCCAGGAAACCGGTGGCGTCGACGAAGACCGCGAAAACCGTCTGGCCCAACAACGCGAACGCCACCGCGAGCTGCATGTCCATGTTCCCGTACGCGATATTACAGCATACGATGGTGCCGACGCCGACTATACCGCCGGAATACAGGTATAGCGGAGGGCGTTCCGGGCCGCGCCGCTCGGGCCGCGCCGCAAGAACCGCGCATGCGGCGGTGAGGCCGACAAGATGGACGACGAGGCTGGACGGCAGGTTCCCGACCGCGAAGGAGAAGCGGCTGTTGACCGCATTCATTACCGTGATGAGAACGCCGGCGAGCGGCGCGAGCGCATACTGCATAGGACCTTCCTTGAGGGACCAGTATCGTGCCGGAAGCGTAGCCCATATAGGACATATGTCCTAAAGTGGGCGAATGGAAGAAATAAGCGCATACGTCGAGCGCTACGCGCTGAGGGAGCTGCTTTCGCCGGAATTGATCGGCGCTCTCAGGCCGATCCGCCGCGGGAGCGGCGGGTACCTGATCCGTTCGGGAGATCCGGTCGATCGCCTCCTGTTCTTCGTGGAAGGCAAGGCGAAGGTCTATAGCCGGATGGAGAACGGGACGTCGCTGTTGATCCGCTTCTATCGGCCTTTCGACATCCTCGGAGACCTGGAGCTATTCGCCCTGGATCGATACCTCATGGACGTCGTGGCGATTTCCGATACGCTGTGCCTGGGCTTGAGCGCGGAATTGATCAAAAGGCGCGCCGCCGAAAACGCGCCTCTCCTGATGCGGATCTGCTCCCGGCTGGGGACGAAATTGGCCGACTCAAACGTCGCGGCGGCCATCAACCTGCGCTATCCGGTCGAAAACCGCCTGGCCGGCTACCTGCTGGCTACGATGGATTATCCTGCGGAAACGGGAAAAGGCGCGAAGGTCTCGCAGGCGACCGACGACCTGGGCGAGCTCGCGGACCTGCTCGGGGCCAGTTACCGCCAGCTGGCCCGGGTCGTGCGCCGTTTCCGGGAGGAAGGCATTCTGGAAACACGGAGGGGCAGGATCGTCGTCGCGGACCGGCGCAAGCTGGAACCGCTGGCCAGGGACTATTATTTGTAGGCGACACCCGCCGGGCGACACCCTCCCGGTTGACACAGAGCCATGCCTTTCGCGGCGCGGTTCCGGCCTGTCCTGGGAAAAGGCGACCAGATCGAGCGGTTTCCGCACCGGTCCGGATTTTATAGCCATAATCTTTGTAATATGGCTGTATATAAGGTAGAATACAGGATGTTGGGAGGATGGCCATGCGCAGCGTACCCTTGTTTGAGGCAAAGAACCGTTTGACGGCTTTGGTCCATGAGGTTGAAAAAGGTAGCCCGATTCAACTTACGCGGCATGGAAAGGCGGTGGCGGTACTCATGGGTAGCGCCGATTATGCGACTTTGGACGACAAGGGACAAAGCTTCTCCGCCCGCCTTGACCGCTTCCGTCTTGAATGGCCACAGGATGAATCGCCGGAATGGGAGGATCCGTTCTCCGGCATACGGTCCGATCAAGACGGCAGGCGCGTCGATCTATGAAGACCCTCTACCTCCTGGACACGAATATCGTATCCGAGCCGCTCAAACCGGTTCCTGATTCCCGTGTCCTCGAACGTCTTCGCCGTTGTGACGGCATGGCGGCCATCCCGTCGGTCGTGTGGCACGAACTTCTTTTTGGCGTCATCCGGCTACCCCAAGGGGCAGGGCAACGGCGACTGCACGCATATCTGCTTGAGGTGGTAGCGCCGAGCCTGCCGGTGCTGGCGTACGACGATCATGCTGCCTGGGTGCATGCCTCCTTCAGGGCAAACCTTGAAACCGAGGGCAAGGCACAAGGTTTTGCGGACGGCTTGATCGCGGCCACCGCATTGGCCAACAATCTCATACTGGTTACCCGAAATACCCAGTATTTCCGCTCCATCCCGAATCTGAATATGGAAAACTGGTTCGAAGCCTGAATTGGGGCCCCCAAGCGGTGGCCGGCAGGCTACCAGCCACCGCGTGGGGGCCGGCTGCCTGTCGGCTACGTTGGGCGGCCGACGCCCTCCCCTCA
>DPXI01000014.1:0-14003 GCA_003527485.1 Treponema sp.
GCCGCACCCGTCCCGCCCGCCGCGGCCGGCGGGCGCGGGAGGGCGGGGCGGCGCTGGACGGCGCTCGGTCCATGGCCTCCGTTGATCGTGAACCAGCCGTCTTCGGTCCATTCCACGGGGTCCAGGGCGGTTTCCCGGCCGAGGGTCGTGAAATTGCCGCCGTTGGGCCTGCCGCAGAGGTAGACGCACCACCATTCATCGGCGGCGGTCCCGACCAGCTGGCCGTGGCCGGCGCGTTGCAAGGGGGCGGCCGGATCGGTCTGCATAAGTAGGGGGTTCCGGGGACACTCCTCGTAGGGGCCGGACAGTGAGCGCGATCGGGCGACGTTGATCCTGTGGCCGTAGCCGGTCCCGCCTTCGGCGAGCATCGCGTAATACCAGCCGTTTCTTTTCAGCATGCGGGGGCCCTCCGGGCAGCGTGCACCGGTGCCGGCCCAGATGGTCCTGCCGGCGCCCGTGACGCGGGTGCGGTCGGCGGAGAGCGGGAACAGGCGGACGCCGGGTTCCAGCAGCATCCAGGAGCTTCCGTCGTCGTCGACGAAAAGGGAGGGATCGATGCCGTCGATGTCGATGAATACGGGATCGGACCAGGGGCCTTCGGCCCGTTCGGCCGTCATGACCATCTGGCGCCGGATGAGGCGGGAAGGGGCCTCTCCGGCGGCTCCGTTGAGCCTTAAGGTGGCGAAGAGGTGGAAGCGGCCGTCGTGGAAGGAGAGGTCGGGCGCCCAGATCCCGTGGGAATCCTCGATGCCCCGAAGATCCAGCTGTTCGTCGCGGTCGATCGCATGGCCGATCGGCTCCCATTCGACCAGATCCGCTGACCGGTAGATGGGTATCGCGGGAAAATACTGGAAGCTGGAGGTCGCCAGATAATACCAGTCGCCGACGCGCACGATCGAAGGATCGGGGTTGAAGCCGCGGAGCACGGGATTGCGGTAGGTCTCAGGGCTCTGCATGGGGATTGATTCTAGCCGGGTATTGCGGTTTTTGGAATACCGTTCCAGAATGAGGGCGGGAGGCGGCGATGCCGGATCGGAAAAGGACGCGGATCCTGCGCGGCAAGCGCGTGGGCTTCCTCACGGCCAGCGTCCATTCGGGCGCCTCTCTCCATCTCTGGCCGCCCCTGGCCGCCGCCGCCGAAAAAGCCGGAGTCGAGCTTTTCCTTTTTCCCGGTGGCCGGCTCCAGGCCGAGGATCCGGACGAGTCCATCCGCAACCGCGTCTTCGACCTCGCCTCCGCGCGGAATCTGGACGGGATCGTCAGCTGGGCTTCCAGCCTCGGCGGTTTCGTAGGACCCGCCGACCTGGACGCCTTCCATGCCCGCTTCGGCTCCTTGCCGCTTGTCGCCATGGCGCACCGGCTGCCGGGACGTCCGACGGTGCGCATAGACGCGTACAACGGGATGTTCCCGCTGCTGCGCCACATGCGCGAGGTCCACGGTACCCGCCGCATGGCCTTCCTCCGCGGCCCGGCCGAGCACGAGAGCGCGGAGGACCGCTACCGCGCCTTCCGGGATTTCCATGGCCAGACGGGGATTCCGTTCGAGGAACGGCTCGTCGCCTCGCCCCGGCCCTGGAACGCCGGGCGTTCGGCGATCGAGGAATTGCTCGACGGGCGCGGCCTCATGCCGGGCCGCGATTTCGACGCCCTGCTGGCCGCCAGCGACCTGCAGCTCCACGACGCGGTCCTCGCGTTGCAGGCGCGCGGCTTCTCCGTCCCGAAAGACTTGCTGGTCGCGGGTTTCAACGATTCGGAGGAAAGCCGCGTCCTTTCACCGCCGGTGACCACGGTGCGCCTGCCCTTCGCGGACCAGGCGGAGCGCGCCTTCTCCGTCCTGCTTTCCCTGCTGGCGGGGGATCAGGTGCCCGCCGACCAGACCCTGGGCACCGAGCTCGTTATCCGCCGCTCCTGTTCATGCGTTTCGGCCTCGGTGGATTCGGCCGGCTCGGCCTGGGCGCCGGGCGGGATGCAAGCCGGAGCGAGGGACGGGATACCGCGTTCCTCGAAAGAAATTCGGTCCCTGCTGTGCGACGCGGCGAGCGCGGCCGCGGGGGCGGGGAGCGATGAGCGTTCGGCTTGGATTGAGCCCATGGTCGACGATTTCCTGGTTGCGCTGGAGTCGGGCGATTCTTCCGGGGCTTCGGTCTTCCTGCGGACCCTGGAGCGTATCGCGGAGCGCCTTATCGGGCTGGAGCGCGATATAGAACCCTGGCAGGACGTCCTTTCAGCGATCCGCCGTGTCGCGCAGGAAATCCTCCCGCCGGATTCCTGGCCGCGGACGGAAGGTTTGCTGGATCGCGCCCGCGTGGTCATGGCGGAAGCCGCCGGGCGCGCGCGCGCCTACGGGATCTGGAGGGCGGGAAAGCTCGCCGGAGCAATCCGGGAGCTGGAAAAAGACCTGATCAGGGCGAAGGACCGGACCATGCTCGGCGCGGTTTTCGCCGCCCGGCTTCCGGCTCTGGATATCCGGGCCGCCTGGCTCGTGGAGGAGGATGCGGGAGGAACCGCCCGGCTAACCGCGGGTTTCGACGAGGACGGAATCGTCGACGCCGCTTCGCCGGCCCCCTTCCCGGCTTCGTTCCTCTTCCCTCCGTCCTTTTCACGACCCCGTCCCGGCAGGACCTGGGTGGTGGAGCCGCTCGCGGGCAACGGCGAGTATTTCGGCCGTCTGATCCTCAGTCTCGGCGTCCCCGACGGGGCCTTGTACGAAGAGCTGCGCGGCGCCGTGGCCAGCGCCCTGCAGGGTTTCCGCGCGATCGACGCGATCCGGCATGCCCGCGAGGAGGCGGAAAAGGCGGAAGCCCTGAAGGCCCGTTTCCTGGCGAACGTGAGCGCCGAATTCCGTCTTCCCTTGCGGGGCATCCTGGAGAACGTCGGCATCGCTTCATCTGTCCTGACCCGGAGGGGTCACTCCGCTTCCGCGACCCGCCTCTCCGAGGCGCTGGAGTCCATCGAGTCCGATGCCCGCCGTCAGCTGCGCCTGACGGACGACCTGCTGGACCTTTCCCGCTCGGAGGTCGGCGACCTGGCCCTCGACGCCGTGTTGCTGCGTCCCGAGGCTATGCTCGCCCAGGCGCGTGCCGAGACGGCTGCCTCGGCGGGCGCGGCGGGCGCGGCGGGGGCGACGGGCGCGGCGGGCGCGGCGGGGGCGACGGGCGCGGCGGGGGCGACGGGCGCGGCTGCGGCTTCGGCTGCGGAAACCAGCGCATCCCCGGCCGCGGGGGAAGCGGCGCCGGTTCCGGCGGCGCCGATTTCGGCGGCGACGCGGCTTCCCTTCATCCTCGGCGACCCCAAGCGACTGGTTCGCCTCTTCGTGTTGCTGCTTGAACGCGGCGACGCTGCAACGGCCGCCTTTTCCGTGGAGGGTTCCTCTCTCGCGCTTCGCCTCCGCCGCACCGGACCGGAAACGGCCGCTCCGCGCGAAGGTTTCGGGCACGGCGAGGCCCTCGCCCGCACCCTGGCGGCCGCGCATTCGGGAATGCTGGAGACGATGGAGGGCGAGGGGGCTGATTCCGGCTGGATCCTGCGCCTTCCCTTTCCCAAACTCGCAGGCGAGGTTCCGTCCCTGGAGGCGGCTGCCGGCCCCCTGCTCTTCCTTTCGCGCTCGCTCCCGGTGCCTCCGGCGCTCGCGGCGGCGGGGATGGAAATCGTGGCGCTCGACCCCCTGCGCGCGGCCGCGGAACTGTCTTCGATCGCGCAGCCTTCGGCGCTCGCCTGGGATCTGGCCGGAGCGGATCCGACGGAAGCCGCGGCCGTGCTTTCCCTGGCCCGCAACGAGAATCTGGCCCGCTTGCCCTTCCTGCTTTTCCCGGCGGCGCCGGCTTCAGGCGAAGCGGGCGCAGGCGAGCCGGCCTCCGGCTCTCCGGATTCAGGCGAGGCGGTTTCCGTCTCCGAAGCCATCGCCGCCGCCGCCGGGGAGCGCGCGCGGGGCGTCGTGCTCATCCGCGACGCGGACCGTGAACGGGCGGCCGCCCTCGTCCGGGAATTCTCTTCCGCGGGTTTCGCCGAAGTCGCGGCGGTCGAAACGTCGGGCGAGCTTCGTCCGCCGCGCCGCGGAGGCGCCGGGAGGATCGTCGTCATCCTAAGGGCGGTGGACGGGAACTTCCCCGAGGCTCCGCCCTTCGCCCAGGAAACCTCCGAAAGGCCCTCGATCCTTATCCTCTGTCCCCGGCTCCGCTCCTTCGGCGAGGTTTCCAGCTTCCTCGGCTCGACCCGGACTCTCCTGCTCAATGACGGAGTCCTTGACGACCGGGAACTCGCCGCCTTCGTAGCGGCCCTGCTTGAAGGAAGACCGGTCCTCCCGCCTTTCACCGGCGACCTCGTCAAAAACGCGATCCTGTACCTGAACCTGCACCTGTCCGTCCCGATCGCCCGCTGGAAGCTGGCGGAAGCCGTCCACGCGAGCGAGGACTACCTCACCCGCGTTTTCCGCAGGGAGCTCGGGATAACCCCCTGGGACTACCTGGCACGGCTGAGGATCGCGGAAGCCAAGAGCATGCTGCGCGAAGGATCGTCCAGTGTCCGTGCCGTCGCCGCGGCTACCGGTTTCCCCGACCAGGCCTACTTCTGCCGGGTCTTCCGCAGGCGCGTCGGTTGCTCCCCGCTTGCCTGGCGCGATTCTCCGGTATTGTAGCGACTTCCATTCCGTCGATCCAAATAGCAAAAAGCCGGTAAAGTGCAAGCAAGGCGCGGAATATTTCCCGCGTCCGGACCTATGCTTTCTTTGTCGGACCTTCCGCGCTTCGCGGAGTGCGATACAGGAGCTGAACGTGCGATCCATTTCAAGAGCGGCCACCGTGCCGCGAAGAAACCTCTGGCGGGAGATGGTCCGGCACCGGGCCCTGTACATCCTCGTCCTGCCCTCGGTCGTCTATTTTCTGATCTTCAAGTACCTTCCGTTATGGAACGCGCAGATCGCGTTCAAGGATTTCCAGCCCCTCGACGGCATCATGGGAAGCGCCTGGTCCGGCTTCGACAATTTCATGGCCTTCTTCAAATCGTACTACTTCACCGAACTGATACGGAACACGCTTTTCTACAGTTTCGCGAAACTCCTCTTCGGCGTCCCGACGGCGGTTCTGCTGGCCCTCGCCATCTTCGAATCCAAGCGCCCCTTCTTCCGCCGCCTCGTACAGACGATCACCTATCTGCCCCACTTCCTCTCCTGGATCATCATGTACGGCCTGCTGCTCATGCTGCTCTCGCCGGGAGACGGCCTTGTCAACGATGTGCTGAAGCTTCTGGGCTTCAAGCCGATCGCTTTCATGACGACCGCTTCGACCTTCCCCTGGGTGGTCATACTCTCCGATATCTGGAAGGAAATGGGCTGGAGCGCGATTATCTTCCTCGCGGCCTTGCTGGCAATAGATCCGAGCCTCTTCGAGGCGGCGGACATGGAAGGCGCCAACGCACTGCAGAAGATCAAGTACATCACGCTGCCGAGCATCCTGGACGTCATTGTGGTCGTGGTGCTCCTCCGGTTGGGCAACATCCTGGACGCGGGTTTCCACCAAATTTTCGTGCTGTATTCGTATCCCGTCTTCAGCGTCGCCGACATCATCGACACTTGGGTCTACCGTCAGGGTCTGCTGGAATTCCAGTTCGCCCTGGCCACCGCGGTCGGGCTCTTCAAGGGCGTCATCGGCATGGCGCTTCTCGTGACCTCGAATCGCCTGGTGCGCAAGCTTTCGGGCTCGAGCCTGTATTGAGCCGGAACGGAAGGAGCAGGCAATGAAAGTCCGAAGGACGCCGTTCGACGTCGTATACCAGACCACGGTCGAAGTCTTCATGGTATTCATCTTTCTCGTGGTCGCCATCCCCCTCTGGCGCATCATCATGCAGTCGGTCACGCCGATAGACTTCGCCGGAACCAATCTGCAGGCTCTGGCGCTGTCCCCGCTCAAGTGGTCCTTCAAGGCATACGAGCAGATGCTCAGCCACCCCTCCTTCATCAGGGCCGCCGCCAACAGCACCAAAATCGTGGCGGGAGGGGTCGTGACGAGCCTCGCTCTGACGATCCCCCTGGCCTACGTCCTGGCCGCCAAGACCCTGCCCGGCCGCAAGATCCTCAGCACCTTCATCCTGATTCCTTTCCTTTTCAATCCGGGGCTGATTCCCAACTACCTGGTCATCACGGGCCTGGGGCTCGCGGACAAGCTGGCGGCGGTTTTCCTGCCCGGCGCGATCTCCGTGTACAACACCTTCGTCATGAAGAGCTTTTTCCAGGGTATTCCGGAGGAATTGCGCGAATCCGCCCGCATCGACGGGGCGAGCGAAATCACCGTCCTGTTCCGGATCATCCTGCCGCTGTCCAAGCCCATCCTGCTCACCATCGGGCTATTCTACGGGGTGCATTTCTGGAACGACTTCTTCTCTGCCCTGCTGTACCTCAACAGTTCTTCGCTGACGCCGCTTCCCATCCTGTTGCGGAACATACTCATGGCGGCGAGCATGAACGAATACGTGGAAGCCAACGCGTTCAGCGAGGCGTCCATCCTTTCCATCAAAGCGGCCGGCGTCATCCTGGCGTCCCTTCCGATGGTGGTCGCGTATCCGTTCATCCAGAAGTATTTCACCAAGGGAACCCTGCTCGGCGGCGTGAAGGGTTAGGTATCCGCCGTGTTTGCAGCATTCGGTATTCAATTCCTTAAGGAGGAAGATATGGCAAGAAGAATCGTGGCGTCGATCGTGGTGGCGTTCGCCCTGGGCGGCGCGGCATATGCCGAGGGCGGCCAGGACGCGGGAAAGGCCGGACAGGACGCATCGGCGGCCGGTCCCGTTTCCGTGGAGATGTGGCTGAGCAAGGCAGTTTCGGAAGCGGCCGATCCGCCCGCCGACTGGGTGGTCTACAAGGTGGCCAAGGAAAAGTTCAACATCGACCTCAAGGTATCCTGGCTTCCTTCGACACTCAACGACCAGGACGTGAAGCTCAACACCGCGGCGGCCGCGAACCAGCTGCCCGACTTCTTCCAAGTGAACCGCGAGGTCTGGGTGAAGCTCGTGAAGGCAGGCCTGATCGGCAAGACCGATACCATGCTGCCCCTGATGCCCACCCGCACCAAGCAGTTCATGAGCGAACCGATCGAGAAGACGGTCGTCTCCTACAAGGGCAGCCTGTACGGCTTGCCGGTGCCCGGAGCCATGCCCCGCACCGAGGGCCTCGTGATCCGCGCCGACTGGCTGGCCAAGCTGGGCCTGAAGGCTCCGACCAACCTCGACGAACTGATGGCGGTGGCGAAGGCCTTCACCGAGAAGGATCCCGACGGGAACGGCAAGAACGACACCTACGGCCTCGGCGGTTACGTCGAACCGACTACGCCCCAGCTCGGGCTCGGCCCCCGCTTCGACTGGATCTTCGGTGCCTACGGCGCCGCGGGGACCTGGGATCTCAGCGCTTCCGGTTTCGGCCTGAACGTCCGCAAGCCGGGCTATCCGGAAGGCCTCGCGTACATGAACAGCCTCGTGACCTCCGGCGTCGTTGATCCGGACTGGCCGAACATCAAGAAGGACGAATTCCGCGCGCGCTGGAAGCAGGGCCGTTTCGGCATCATGTGGGAACAGTTCGCCGCCCTCGCCTCCGCCTCCAACTACGCGCCCTTCGACAAGAATTTCCCCAACGGCGAATGGGTCGCGTTCAATCCGCCCAAGGGGCCGACGGGACTGAGCGCCAACGGCGTTGACGTGGCCAATTTCCGCATATACACGGTGTCCGCGAGGGCCGAGAAGGACGGTAAGCTCGCCTCGATCGCCAAGCTCCTGGAATGGATGTCAACGGAAGGCTATTACACCGTGGGTTGGGGCACCGAAGGCGTGAACTACGTCAAGGACGCCAACGGCGTGCCGACCGCGGCCGGAATCGAAAAGGCGAACCATTACAGCAGCGCCCCCGTCACGCAGGCGCGCACCCTCGTGTTCTACAACTCTCCCGTGGAGATCGCGGCTCGGTATCCTTACTTCAAGACCGCCAACGGACGGACGCTCGGCCCGATCCAGTATTGGGAAGCGTTCAAGAAGACCGCGTACACTCCTTGCTGGGGCGCCGGACTTCTGGACCCGCCGGCCAACGCCGCGGACTTCACCCGCTTCTACAACGAAAACGTGATCAAATTCGCGATCGGCGCCGCGCCGATCACCGGGTGGAACGATTTCCTCGCGGGCCTCGACAAGCTCGGCGCGAAAGACTGGGAAGCCTCATCCAAAGCCAAACTCGACGACCTCGGCATGCTCCAGTAACAGGCAATAGGCAAGGAAGGGCCGTCAGGCGGCCCTTCCTTCGATAAAGGAGGATCTTTCAAAAGTCAGGGACTTTTGAAAGATCAACCATAGATGTGTGCAGTTTTTCTGTTATTGTTTGTATTGTATATATTTGCGATTGAGGCAGAAATACTGCAAGAGGCAATTTCAAAAGTAACCGACTTTTGAAATTGCCTCAAGGACCATGATATGAACAAGACTCCGCATACCGCGCTCGACTACGGAAGAGCCTTGGCCAGATCCGTCTCCGCCCGTCATTCTCCTGGGTCCCTGGCCTGGAACTACGAGACCGGCCTGGTTCTCCTCGCGCTCTGGAAGCTGTCCGGTGCGGTGGACGACGCGGTGCTGCGGTCCTGGGTCAAGGCCTCGGTCGACGCCCTGGTGGCGGAGGACGGCGCGATAGCCGGCTACCGTAGCGAAGAATTCAACCTGGACCAGGTGAACGCGGGGAAAATCCTGCTGGAGCTCCATACCGCGTACGGGGATGCGCGCTATCTGACCGCGGCGTCGCGGCTACGCGATCAACTGGACCGCCAGCCGCGTACTGACGCCGGGGGCTTCTGGCACAAGAAGATCTATCCCTTCCAGATGTGGCTGGACGGCCTGTATATGCAGGCTCCCTTCGCGGTCCGCTGGGGACTTGAGCATGGCGACGCCGAATTGGTGGACGACGTCTGCGACCAGATCCTTCTGGCCGAAGAAAAGACGCGCGAAAACGCGACGGGTCTGCTGAAGCATGCCTGGGACGAGAGCCGGAAGCAGCTGTGGGCCGACCCGGTTTCAGGCCGGTCCCCCCACGCCTGGGCCCGTGCGATGGGCTGGTACGGCATGGCCCTCGTCGACGTTCTCGAATTCCTTCCCGTCGGGCATGCCAAACGACCGTCCCTCGTCGCGGTCCTTGACCGCGTCGCCGCCACCGTCGTTTCCGTCCGGGACCGGGAAAGCCTACTCTGGCTCCAGGTCCTGGACCAGCCCGGCCGCCCCGGCAATTACCCGGAAACCTCCGCGTCCGCGATGTTCTGCTATACCCTCGCCAAGGGGGTACGGATCGGCGACCTTCCCGCCGAACCGTACCGAGCGGCGGCCGCGGAATCATTCGCTTCCCTCGCTTCCCGCAACGCGACGATGCACAAAGACGGAGGCGCGAGCCTGGCGGGAATCTGCAAGGTCGCAGGCCTCGGCGGCGAGCCGTACCGCGACGGATCTTTTTCCTATTATATCGGGGAGCCGGTGGTGACCGACGATTTCAAGGGCGTGGGGCCGTTCATCCTGGCGGCCGTCGAACTCGGCTGAGGCCTCCGGCATGAGGCCCGAGGCCTCATGCCGGAGGCCTCAAGGTCGGATTGTCGGCAACCCTTCAGGGTGATATCCTTTCCCGCCATGGAACCAATCGTAGGACCGATCGTAGGCATCAACCTTCCGCGGAGCGCGGATCCGGAGAAAATCGGAAAGGACCTCCGCGCCATCCGTGATAACGGATTCGACCTGGCGGAGGTCAGCCTGGACATGTGCCCGCTCATCATCGACGGGGAGCTCTGCCGGCCCTGGGTTTCCCGCCTTAAGGGCCTCCTGGCCGAAGTGCCCCTGCGCTATTCGGCGCATATCGGACGGGGCCTCGATCTCCGCGATACGGGGCGGTTGGAGAAACACCGAAGGGTGCTCCGCGCTTCGATCGATATCTGCAAGGAACTGGACCTCAATCCCCTGGTGCTGCACTATGAAGTCCGTTCCCGCGACCTCGCGGTCGAGGAAACTTTTTACCGGGAACTCGCGGAAGCCGCCGATTATGCGGGGGAACGGGGCGTGCGCCTGGTCCTGGAGAACATCGAGGTGGAGCTCGTCGATCCGGTCATAGAACTCGTGGACCGTATCGCATCGCCCAACCTCAAATTGAATTTCGACACGGGGCACGCCTTCCTCGCGTCGAAGTATTTCAACTTTGATTTCATGGCCGCATTCCGCAAGAGCCTGCCCTATCTCGGCCATATCCACCTGAGCGACAACACCGGCGTCTTCGAGGAGCTCCGCATCACGGACCGGCCCGTGTACGATTCCATGCCCATGGGGTACCGCTTTGAATACGGACGCGGAGATATCCACCTTCCGCCGTACTTCGGGAAGATTCCCTACGATGAAATTTTCGCCCTCATGGGAGAATACCGCGGGTACTATCTCTGCGAGTACAATTCGGCCTGCTTCCTGCCCTTCAACGCCGAGGTCCAGGCGAAGGTGCGCCGGCGGATCAGGGAACTTCAGGCTCCACGGTAGGGGTCGGGCAGCAGGAGGCCGCGGCCGCGGTAGGGGCCGGGCAGCACGCGGGCGCGACCGCGGACGGCCGCGTCCGCTACAGACTATTTCATCAACACGTTCTTCACGAATTCGGCGATCATGTGGGATTTGTAGGGAGCGGGGAACCAGGGAATGGCGTTCGTCTTCCGGTCCTCCTCAGTCAGGAGGGTCCCCTCGATCGGGATGTCCACGCGCGCCGGGTAGGCGTTCAGCATCTGGAATTTCTTGACCTGCTGCTCCTTCGAGGTGATGTGGTTGATGAACAGGAGGGCCGCCGCCTTGTCGGGCGCGTTCTTCAGGACGCCCATCGTATCGCCGCCCCCGGCAAGACCCATCTTGGGTATGTACATTTTGGCCCGCTTGAATAAGTTGCCCTTGGTCATCATGTCCTTC
Source organism: Treponema sp. (assembly GCA_003527485.1). Lineage (GTDB taxonomy): Bacteria > Spirochaetota > Spirochaetia > Treponematales > Breznakiellaceae > UBA12037. The sequence continues at coordinate 10,936 of DPXI01000014.1, forward strand.
ACGTTGTCGTCCCAGGCGACGGTCATCGCGAGTTCGCCGTCGTTCAGGCGCGTGATGGAATCGTTGTTGGAGGCGGTGAAGGTCAGGTTGTCTTTCCGGTCGTTGACCCATTTCCAGGCCAGGTCCCAATTGGCCACCTTGGTCTGCACGAGGTCGGAATCGCCTTCGTACTGTTTGAGCCCTCCGGTGGTATACGCGATGAGGGTATGGACGAAGGATTGTCCCGATCCGCCCTTGGATGGATCGTTGAAGCCGAATTTCTTGGGATTCGCGTCGATCCAGGCGGTGAGCTCTTCCCAGGTCTGCGGCGGATTGGTCACGCGATCCGGATCGTACAGGATGCCGGTCTGGTTGCGGTGGAAGGGCGTCAGGTAGCCCTTGGTCATCACGCCTTCCTGGACAACCCAAAGAGTGGGCGCCAGCTTGTCTGCGTCGGGCATGATCTTGTTGACCGGTCCCCAGAAGAGGTCGAGGTCCATCGTGGTCTTCACCCACTGGCCGCCGACGATCATGCAGTCGATGGTGCCGACCGCGTTCCCCTTTTCGGCGATGGCCTTGTTGAAGTTGGCCGTCTGGTCGCCGATGACCAGGTTCACCTTGATACCGTACTGCTTCTCGAAGTCCATGCTGGCTTCCTTGAAGTAATCCGGGAAATACCAGGCGTAGAAGGTCACCTGGCCTTCCGCTTTCGCGGCCTGGACGATCTGGTCCCAGGTAGCGGTCTTCAGGTCGATCTGAGGCGCCGCGGTTTCTTTCGCTCCCTCGGCGAAGACGAAAACCGACGCGACCAGACACGCTAGAACGAACGGCAGCAGCTTCTTCATCTCATACCTCCATTGGAAAATATGTCCATCGCCCCTCACATTTTGCCGAGCGAGGCTGATAGATAGTCGGATTTCAGGAAGCGCTCAACTATGAAAAGCATGACGATATTCGGCGTCATCATGACGAGGGCCACGACGGCAGCGTTGGTGCGGATGAAATTGTACCCCATGAACGAGAACAGGATCGTCGGTATCGTTTCAAAGGTAGGCGTTCCGATGATGAAGGTCAGGTTGAACTCTTCTATGCTCGTCGTGAAGGCGAATATCATGCCGGCGAGGAGGCCGGGCCTGACCATGGGAAGGAAAATGTCCTTTATCTTGACGAAGGTTCCGGCTCCCAGGTTCTCCGCCGCGTCTATCACGTCCTGGGGGATGGTCTGGAAGCTCGTCGTGAGGACCCTGAGCATGTAGGGCAAGCCCATGAGGGTATGCGCCAGCACCAGCCCGATGAAGGTCTGGCTCAGACGGAAAGCCGTGAAAACCCTGCTCAGGAACAGGGCGACGACCATGCCGGGCATGATGATGGGGAGAAGGACCACGAGGTTGAAGAGCTTTTTGCCCGGAATGTTCTTCCTACCCAGCACGTAGGCGGTGGGAAGCGAAATCAGGAAGGATAGCGCAACGGCGAAGGGCGCGATGGAATAGCTCGTCTTCAGAGCCTTGATGATGTTCGTATACTTGAATACGTAGATCCAGGGAGCCGGCGCGAGCCTCTGCGGGAAGAGGTGGGGGAAGGACCAGGGATACTGGGGATCGACCAGGGACCAGAGGACCGCCATCATGATCGGAACGCCGATCCAGACGAGCTGCACGATCACGAAGAAGGCGGTCAGCAGAAGATAGAATCTCCTCATCCTGCGGGCCTGCGCGAGATGAAGGGGAACTCCGGACCCGGATGCGGACCTCATCGGATTTCTCCCTGGACGAATTCGGCAAGACGCGAATAAGCCCAAATGACGAATAAGGCGGTCGCGATGATGATCACGCCCAGCACGGCCGCTTGGTCCCATTCCTGGTACAGGGTTGCGGTCGCGTGCATGCGGAAGGAGATCGAGGACGGATAGATGGGACCCGCGATGCTGGTTATGGGAAAGTCGCCGAAAGCTTTTATGAACATGAGGATCATGGAAACGAGGATGCCCGGCATGGTCAGCGGAATGTAGATATTGATGAGGACCTGCCAGGTCCCCGCCCCCAGATTCCTGGCGGCGTCGACCGTATCGTCCCTCACTCCCGCCAGGGAGGCCATGACGATGAGCAGGACGAAGGGAAGGTTCTTCCAGATCTGGATGACGATGACTCCCCACCCGAAGCGGTCGTTCAGCATCCGCAGCGGCTCCTTCAGCAAGCCGAGCTTCATCAGGGCCTCGTTCACGATGCCGTGGTAGGAGATGAGGTTCACGATGAGGAAGGCCGCGACGAGCGCTGGTATGAACAGGGGAATCTTGATGAGTGAGCCGAGGAAGCGCTTCCCGCCTCCGCCCTTGCGCAGGAAGAGCGCGACGGGAAAGGTGAAGAGGATGGTCCCGACGGAACTGAGCAGGCCCATCTTCAGGGAGAAGAAAACCGAATCGCGCGCTTCCTGGGTGGCGATCACCTTCCAATTGTCCAGGGTGAAGCTGGATTTTCCGGTGATGCTGAACAGTCCGAAACTCTGGCAGACGGTCAGGAAAATCGATGATCCCAGGAACAGGATGATGAAGCCGACTCCCGGAAGGATCATGAGATAATGCATGGGCGATGCCTTGTCGTTCTTCATGCCTACCCCCTCAGGAGCCTGACGGATTTTTCGTCGATGCTGAGCTCGATCGGATCTCCGCTCGCGTATTCGATCGCGTTGCTCGTGACCGCGCGCATCCGCTGTCCGCCGGCATCGATGAACAGGTCGGTCGCCCGGCCCATGAAGATGGAATGCATGATCGTCGCCTTTATGCGGTTGGGAGAATCCGTCCGGGCAAGGGTCATGTCCTCGGGCCGCCAGCTGAACCGCACCTCTTCCCCGACCTTCGCCGCCGAATCCTTGTCGATGATCGTGATCCGCCCGAAGGCCGTCTCCACGACGAGCCGGCCGTTTTCCACGGATGCGACGCGGCCTCCGAAGATGTTCGCCAGTCCGATGAAGCCCGCGACGAAGCTGGTCCGCGGATGGAGGTAGATCTCGTGGGGGGTGCCGATCTGCTCTATGCGGCCCCGGTTCATGATGACGATCCGGTCGGAGATGGCGAGCGCCTCGTCCTGGTCGTG
>DPXI01000014.1:14024-20493 GCA_003527485.1 Treponema sp.
TCTCCAGTCCCTCCAGCCCCACCATCGCCATTACCTCGGCTATCCTCTTCTTCTGTTCCGGAAGGGGGACCTTGCGCATCCTGAGCCCGAAACTGATGTTCTCCGCGACGCTCATGTGGGGAAACAGGGCGTAGGATTGGAAACACATGGACGCCGAGCGCTTGTTGGGCAGGACGTTGTTCATGAGCCGGTCGCCGAACCAGACTTCCCCGCTGTCGGGTTGATAGAAGCCGGCGAGCGTGCGCAAGGTAGTCGTTTTCCCGCAGCCCGAAGGGCCGAGCAGGGTCAGGAATTCCCCGTCCGCGATATCCAGGTCGATCCCGTCCACCGCCGCGACATCCTCGAATTTCTTGGTGAGGTTAACGATTCTCACGTTCGCCATGCAACTCTCCAAAGCGGAAGACTTTATTTTTCGACCAGATCCCAGAGCTCCCGTATCCTGGCCAGCGACTCGCCCGAATCATCTTTCGGGCTGTACTCGAAACCGACAAAACCGTCCCAGCCCCTTTCCCCGATCCGTCTCAGCAACGGCAGCCATTTCCCCCTGCCGGTGCCGGGCTCGTTGCGCCCCGGGAAATCCGCGATATGGATATGGCCGATGTCGTCCAGGTACGAGTCGACTATCATCCCCAGATCGTCGCCCATCATGCCCTGGTGATAGAAATCGCAGAGCAGCTTGAGCCGGGGATCGCCGACCTCGCGTACGATGCTCGCGGCGGCGCCCAGGTCGGCGAGGTAATACCCGGGGTGGTCCAGCGCGGTGTTCAGGGGTTCCAGCACGAGCGTCATGCCCGCGGGCAACTTTTCCGCTGCCAAGGCCAAGCCTTCCACGAGCGCCGCGCGCTTCCCGGTCTCCGGGATTTCGGCGCGGGGACGAAGGACCCGCCCTCCTTCCCCGAGTTCGTTGGACAGCAGCATGAGGACCGAAGTCCCGAGCCTTCCGGCGGCGAGGATGCTTTCCTCAAGATCACGGAGCACGAGCGGGTGCTCCTTCCGGTCGATCAGGTCCCCTTTGCGCGCGCCCGAGAAGTTGACGACGCGGAGGTTCTTTTCGCGCAGGAGGGAGGCGATCCCCTCGATGTCCTTGTCTCTCCAGCCCCAGAACTCGGTGTTCGTGAATCCGCGTCGGGCTATCTCGGCTATCTTTTCGACCGCCGGCATTCCCGGAAACAGCATCTCGATGCAGATCGCGGCTTCCATCGATGTTCCTCCGCTGAATTCAGATTAGTATCATTTAATTTCCTGTCAAATTCGGTCCATACTTAAGCGGCTTGAGGAGGGGGATGCGCATGGGACGGATGATGTTTTCCGGACACCGGGGAACCCGCCTCCGGGCGATCGAGAACACCGCGGCCGCATTCGCCTGGTGCATCGCGAAGGGTCTGGACTATATCGAATTCGACGTGAAAAAAACCCGCGACGGCAGGATCGTGGTTTTCCACGACGAGCGTATCGACGCCCTGCTGGACGGCGCCGGTCCGGTGGAAGGTTTTTCGCTTGAGGAACTCAGGCGGTTCCGGTATCGGGACGGCCAGGGAATCCAGACCCTGGAAGAATTCTTCGAGCAGGTAGGGAAGCGGGCCAGGCCCATGCTTGAGATCAAGTCGCGGAATTCCTCCCGGCTCGTCATGGAGCTGGTCCGCCGCTACGGCTACGGTCCCGGGGACATACTGATCCAATCCTTCGACCGCCGCGATATCGAGGAGTGCCATGCCCTTGATCCGCGCCTCCCCTACGGGCTCTGCCTGGGCGGACTCGGGAAGTGGCCCCTGTTCCGCAAGGCCGGCGCGGAACTCTTCATCGGATTCCGCATCGGGAAACTGCCGGTCGAATGGCTGAACATCGACGGTCCCTTCATCTATGATGAGTTCGTGGACGCCGCCCGCCGCCGGGGCCTGCGCATCATCCTCGGCGCGGACAATCCCGAACGCTACTTCGACAAGCTGGACCGCTGGGGCGTGGAAATCATCAATGCGGACGACGGGGCGGCGATCCGCGGCATGCTGGAAAAGAGGGGAGGCTGAAATGGGCGATATCGAGATCTACGACAGGCGCTTCCGCGACCTGGCGATAGGGACGTCGCGGCTGGAAAAGCTGTTCACGGGCACGCGCTGGGCGGAAGGGCCGGTTTGGTTCGCCGATGCCCGCTGCCTGTATTTCAGCGACATCCCGAATGACCGCATCCTGCGCTGGACTGAAGGAGGTGAAGTCACGGCCTACCGTTCCCCTTCCCGCTACGCCAACGGCAATACCCGCGATCCACAGGGACGCCTGGTGTCCTGCGAACACGGCAGCCGTAGCGTCACGCGCACGGAATACGACGGTACGATCACGACTATCGCGGCCCGTTTCCGGGGGAAACGGCTCAATTCGCCCAACGACGTCGTGGTGGGCAGCGACGGCGTCATCTGGTTCACCGATCCTCCCTACGGCATCCTCTCCGACTACGAGGGCGGCCGTGCCGAATCCGAGCAGGACGGGAACCACGTTTACCGGGTCGATCCCGTGACCGCGGCCGTAACGTGCGTCGCCGACGACTTCGACAAGCCGAACGGCCTTGCTCTGTCCCCCGACGAAACTTGCCTGTACGTGGCCGATTCGGGCGGCTCCCATGCCGAAGGCGGTCCGCACCACCTGCGCCGTTTCCGGCTGACGGGCGGCGGCCTGTCCGGCGGGGAGCTGTTCGCGGAGGTGGATCCCGGCGCGCCCGACGGCCTGCGGACGGATACGGAAGGCAGGGTCTGGGTGAGCTGCGCCGACGGCGTGATCGCGTACGGACCGGACGGGACCGCTCTGGGCAAGATCCGCGTCCCCGAGACGGTCGCGAACCTTACCTTCGGCGGGGCGAAGCGGAACCGGCTGTTCATCGCCGCATCGACCTCCCTGTATTCCATCTACGTCAACGCGCGCGGGGCGTACAGGGCGTGAGGATCCTGAGGATCCGGCGCTGGCGGCAGGTTCTTTGATGTTGACGGATGGGCAGGGCTGTGTTAGCCTTCCTTTCAGTAACGCGCGTTACTGAATCGGTTACGCGCGTTACTGAAACTAATGTAGAGACCGGAGTCCGAAAGGTCCCGGAAAGGGAGGAACGAATGAAGAAGGTATTTACGGGTTTGGTCGCCGTCCTGGCAGTAGCGACGCTGCTCTCCTGCGCCAAGAAGGCGGAGGCTCCGGCCGCTACCGCCGCCGGCCCGTCCAAGGTCGTCGTCTGGTGCTGGGATCCCAATTTCAACGGTTACTCGATGAACCAGGCGGCGGAAGCCTACAAGAAGATCAACCCGAACGTCACGATCGAGGTAGTCGACATCCCCGAAAATATCGAAGGAAAGATAGAAGCGGGCCTGCAGGCCGGCGGCGCGGGATTGCCCGATATCGCCCTCTTCCAAGACTACATCATCGAGAAGTTCGTGCAGAACTACCCCGGCGTCTTCGTCGACCTCAAGGCCGAGGGCGTCGATTTCTCCAAGTTCGCCCAGTACAAGGTCGGGCCGATGTCGGAGGGCGGAAAAACCTACGGCATACCCTTCGACACGGGCAGCACCGGCTTCTACCTCCGCTCCGACATGGTAAAAGCCGCGGGACTCAATCCCGACGACTACCAGAAGAACCTGACCTGGAGCGAGCTCATCAAGCTCGGCGAGACGATCAAGGCGAAGACGGGCAAGCCCTTCATCGCTTATGACAGCACCAGCTTCGACTTCCTCCGCATCATGGTCCAGTCCACCGGCAGCCAGTTCTTCAAGGCCGACGGCACCGTCGACTTCACCTCCCCCGCGATGCTGAAGTCCATCGGCTACCTGAAGACCATGAACGACAAGGGTCTGCTTTACATGACCGAGGGCTGGAACAACTGGCTCGCCGCGTTCAACGGCGGCGAGACCGCGGGCTTCCTGAGCGCGATCTGGATCATCGGCACCCTGAAGTCGCAGCCCGCGAACGCCGGCAAGTGGATGGCCATCCCCACTCCGCTCGTCGAAGGCGTCGCCGGAGCGCAGAACGCCTCCAACAACGGCGGCTCCTCCTGGTACGTCTTCGCGAAGGGGCCGAACAAGGCCGCCGCTGTCGAGTTCCTCAAGAAGACCTGGGCGAGCGAGGATCCCGCGGCCCTTGAGTTCTACAACACCATCCTGAAGGGCGCCGGCGCCATGGGCACCTTCCTCCCCAGCCGTGTCGGTTCCAACTACACCGCGGCCGACGATTTCTTCTACAAGAGCCAGCCGGTCTACAAGGATTTCGCCGCATGGATGGCCAACGTCCCGAATCTGATGTATACCGCCAACTACGCCGCGATGCGCGATACGGTCCGGAACGGCCTGAACAGGATGTTCGCCGGCGAGCTGAAGACTCCGGACGCCGTGGTCGCCGCGGCCGCCGAAGAGTACAAGCAGATCACCGGACAGAAGTAGCTTCTCCGCGGGCGGGGCGCGATACGCGTCCCGCCTTTTCCGTACCCGCGCGAGCGCGGGGGATCCGTCGTCCAAGGAGCGCGAGGTGGAGAACAAGGGCCGTTACCATAAGTACCTGAACCGGGTGGGTTGGGCGTACGTCGCGCCGGCCCTCGCCATGTACGTCGCCTTCATGCTGTACCCCATCCTTTCCTCGCTCTTCCTGGTCACCATGAAGTACCGGGGCTTCAGCAAGCAATTCGTGGGCTTCGGCAATTTCGTCCGCATGGCCGGCGACAGTATTTTCTGGAAGGCGCTTTCCCATAACTTCTTCTTCATGGCGGTGCAGATCCCGCTCATGATCATCCTCGCCCTCATGCTCGCGGTGATCCTCAACCGGGGACTGCGCCATTACCGCGGGACCTTCCGCGTGATCTACTTCCTTCCCTGCGTCACCTCGCTCGTGGCGTACTCGGTCCTTTTCCGCATCATGCTGCAGACGAACGGCATGTTCAACAACTTCCTCAAGGACCTCCATATAATCGCCGAACCGATCGGCTGGCTCAACAACGGCTTCTGGGCCAGGATCACCATCGTTCTCGCCCTGACCTGGCGGTGGACGGGCTACAACATGGTCTTCTTCCTCGTCGGCATGCAGAATATCGATACGGAGATCTACGAGGCGGCCGAGGTCGACGGGGCGGGCAAGGCGCGGCAGTTCTTCCTCATCACGCTCCCCCTGCTCCTGCCGGTGATCCTTTTCTCGGCGGTCACTTCCACCAACGGAACGATGCAGCTCTTCGACGAGCCGAATATATTGACTTGGGAAGGCGGTCCCTCGAACGCGACGATGACGGTCGCCCTGTACATCTACCGGCAGGCCTTCGTCCTCAACTCGGATACCGGCTACGCCGCGGCCCTTTCGTACGTGATGGTGTCCGTCGCGGCGGTGCTGGCCTTCATCCAGATCAGGTTCCTCGGGGGGAAAGAAAAATGAGCGCGGTCAGGAAAATCGATCCTATCTACTACCTGGTGCGAGCCCTCCTCGTCGCCGGAGCCGTCGCCAGCGTGTTTCCCTTCATCTGGATGGTCGTCGGCATGACGCTCAACCCGAACGACGTCGTGCGCGGCGTCCTCAGGCCGGGAAACGAATTCGCCCTGAACTGGCAGAAGATGAACAAGAACTACGCGGTCTTCTCTTTCTTCCTTAACTCCGCCTCCGTCGCCGTCGCGACCGTCCTCGGCGGACTCGCGGTGAATTCCTTCGCGGCCTTCGGCTTCGAAAAGTACAAGTCGAAAGCCCGCGACCGCATCTTCGACATCCTTCTCGTTTCGATGATCGTGCCGCAGATGGCGATCGTGATTCCCCTGTTCCGTGAGATCGCCTTCTTCAAGTTGCTGGACACCCGCGCGGCGATCGTACTTCCCTCCGTCATGTCCGTCTTCATCGTCTTCTTCATGAGGCAGAATTTCCGTATGTTCCCCACGGAGATAATGGATGCCGCCCGGGTCGACGGCGCCGCCGAGCCGGCCATCTTCCTCCGCGTCGTCTTGCCGTCCATGAAGGCCAGCTTCGCCTCGGCCGGCATCTACATGTTCCTCGCCCAGTGGAACGCGTACCTCTGGCCCCTCATGACCATCCTCAGCGACGCGAAAAAAACGCTCCCCATCGTGATGTCCTCCATGATGCGCGCGTACACCATCGAATACGGCGGACTCATGATCGTCGTGTGCGTTTCCACTTTCCCGGTCCTGGTGCTTTTCCTCGCGATGCAGCGGCAATTCGTGGCCGGACTGCTCGGCTCGGTGAAGTAGGAGCGGAGAAGCGTCATGGAAGCCAAGGCCCTGCGCCTCCCCGCGCTCCTGCACGGCGGGGACTACAACCCCGACCAATGGCTCGACCGGCCGGACATCCTGGCCGAGGATATCCGGCTGATGAAGCTGGCGGGATGCAACGCGATGAGCGTCGGCATCTTCGCCTGGTCGGCCCTGGAGCCCCGGGAAGGACGGTTCGAATTCGCCTGGCTGGATTCGGTGATCGATAGCCTCCATGCCAACGGGATTTCGGTGATCCTGGCGACGCC
>DPXI01000014.1:20534-22971 GCA_003527485.1 Treponema sp.
AACGAATACTCCGGCGACTGCCGTTGTCCGCTCTGCGTCGACGCCTTCCGCTCCTGGCTGCGTGACCGCTACGGGAATCTGGAAAAACTCAACCGCGACTGGTGGACCTCGTTCTGGAGCCACGGCTTTTCGGAGTGGGAAGAGATCGACCCTCCTTCGACCATCGGCGAGACCATGCTCCACGGCCTGGACCTGGACTGGAAGCGTTTCGTGACCTGGCGCACGATAGATTTCATGGAAGCCGAGATAGCCGCGATCCGCGCCGTCTCCCCCGATCTTCCCGTGACCACCAACCTCATGGGAACCTTCGAGGGGCTGGACTACTTCGAACTGGCGGAGCATATCGACGTCGCGAGCTGGGACAACTACGCCGGTTGGCACGGGCGGGGACCGAGGACGAGTCCCTGGACCGCTTGGGATCCGGAGGGCCGCGACTGGCGCCTCGCTTCGGAGATAGGTTTCGTCCACGACCTTACCCGTTCGCTCAAGCGCAAGCCCTTCCTGCTCATGGAAAGCACGCCGAGCGCGACGAATTGGCAGCCGGTGGCCAAACTCAAGCGGCCCGGCATGAACGCCCTCAGTTCCCTCCAGGCCGTGGCGCACGGTTCCGACAGCGTCCTGTACTTCCAGTGGCGCAAGAGCCGCGGCGGCTTCGAGAAATTCCACGGCGCGGTGGTCGACCACGAGGGGACGGAAGACAACCGCGTGTTCCGCGAGGTCGCCGAACTCGGCGGACGGCTCGCGGAACTCGCCGATGTGGCGGGGACCGGGACCCGCGCGGAAGCGGCGATCTACTTCGATTGGGAGAACCGCTGGGCGATGGAGGGGGCGAAGGGGCCCCGCAACGACGGGCTGCTCGGCTACAAAGAGGACTGCTTGGACCACTATTACCGGCTCTGGAGACGGTCGGTCACGGTGGACGTCGTTGACCGGCGGGCGGACTTCTCCCGCTACAAGCTCGTCGTCCTGCCCATGGCGTACATGATGCGCGACGACACGGCCGCGCGCCTTGCGGAGTTCGTGAGCTTAGGCGGGACCTTGGTCGGTACCTACTGGTCGGGTATAGTGGACGAACATGACCTGTGCCGCCTCGGCGGTTTCCCCGGACCGCTGCGCCCGCTTTTCGGCCTGCGCGCGGAAGAGATCGACGCGCTGTATCCCGACGAAAGGCGGACCTTGACGATGGAGAAGGGAAACGCCCTCGGCTTTGAGGGCAGCTTCGAATCGCGCCACCTCTGGGAAGCGGTGCGGCCGGAAGGCGCCGAGGTCCTGGCCCGTTTCGACGCGGACCTGTTCGCCGGCATGCCGGCCGTCTGCGTCAACAGTTTCGGGAAGGGCCGCGCGTACTACCTGGCTTCGCGCAACGACGAGCGCTTCCTGGACGCCTTCTACGCTTCCGTCCTGTCCGAAGTCCGTCCCGCGCGCGCCTGGCCGGATGATTTGCCGGAAGGCGTATCGGCGACCGTCCGGCACGGGGGTGGCGGCAGCGGCGGCAGCGGTGCCGGTAGCGGCGGCCGCGGGGGCGCCGGCCGCAACAGCGACGGCGCCGCCGCCGATTACCGCTTCCTCATGAACTTCACCGAGGCGGAGGTAGAGCTTGCCGTTCCCGCTTGGCCCGGCCCGACGAAGCTTCTNNCTGCGGACGGACGCCCCGTGATCACCCGCCGGGAAGTGGCCGAGAAGGCGGGCGTCTCGCCCGCGACGATCTCCAACGTGATGAACGGCTCCAAATACGTGAGCCCCGATCTCGTTGAGAAAGTTGAGCGCGTTATTTCGGAACTCGGCTACGTGCCGAACCGCGCCGCGCGTTCCCTCGCCTCGCGGCGGACCGAACAGGTCGGCTTCATCGTACCGACCCTCGCCAATCCGTACTTCGGCGATGTCGCCGAAGGCATGGAAGAGGTCGCACGGGACCAGGGTTACGTCGTTACCCTCATCACCGCCGAGGGCGAAGCTGACCGCTATATCTCGCGCATCATCGAGCGCCAGATGGACGGCGTCTTCATGACGGACTTCGGCTTCAACTTCACCGGAAAGCAGCTGGAGCATATGCGCAGCCGCGGCGTGCGCTTCGTGGTCGGGGAAGGCTCCAGCTACTCGGCTGAGACCTACCGCTCCGTCCCCTGCTCGCGGATCTCCATCGATTACTCCGGCGCCGTCCTCCGCCTATTCACGCTCCTGCGCGAGGGAGGTCACCGACGCGTCGCCTTCCTCAGCGGGAACAAGCCCGAAATTTCCGAAGTCCGCAAGGACGAGTATAGCCGGCGGGTCCGCGAGTTCGGCTTCGACGACGACCCCGCGCTCCTGGTTTCCGGTGAGCCGCCTTTTTCGACCCTCGCCCAGGACGGCTACCGGGACGCGCGCAAGCTGCTCTCGGTCCGGCCCGATACGACGGCCATTTTCGCGCTGAACGACCTTATGGCGATCGGCGCGCTGA
>DPXI01000116.1 GCA_003527485.1 Treponema sp.
TGGGTCGATTACATGGAGAAGTACTATTCGGACATGATCCCGAATTTCTCCACCGCGAAGTCGCCGATGCAGATGATGGGAGCCATGATCAAGACCTACTGGGCCCATAAGGCCGGCGTGGATCCGTCCAAGGTCTTCTCCGTCGCCGTCATGCCCTGCACCGCCAAGAAGTGGGAGACCGGCCGAAACGATGACATGAAGTCCTCGGGCTACCAGGACGTCGACGTCTCCATCACCACCCGCGAGCTCGCCCGCATGATCAAGCAGGCGGGCATCGACATCCTGAACCTTCCGGAAGAGGACGCCGACAGTCCGCTCGGTCCGTATTCGGGCGCAGGCACCATCTTCGGCGCCACCGGCGGCGTCATGGAAGCGGCCGTGCGTACGGCGTACAATCTGGTGACGAAGAAGGAGCTGGAGGACGTCAACTTCATGCCGGTTCGCGGCCTGGAAGGCGTCAAGGAAGCAGAGATCGACCTGGACGGGACCAAGATCCGCATCGCGGTGGCCCACCAGATGGGGAACGTCGCCGCGGTCCTGGACAAGATCCGGGCGGCGAAGGCCGCAGGCAAGGAGACCCCGTACCACTTCGTCGAGGTGATGGCCTGCCGGGGCGGTTGCATCGCCGGAGGCGGACAGCCCTACGGCTGCACCGACGAGGTCCGCGCCAAGCGCATCGCGGGCATCTATACCGACGACGTGAAGTCGACGTACCGCTGCTCGCACCACAATCCCTACATCAAGCAGGTTTACGCCGAATTCCTCGGCGAGCCCAACGGCCACAAGGCCCACGAGCTCCTGCACACCCATTACGTCCCGCGCATGCTGTATACGAAGTAGCCGGCACCGTAATCGCCTGAATCGCGAAGGCCGCTCCGGGAATCCGGGGCGGCCTTTTTATTTCACCATGAGCCCGGTGGCGTACAGGAGCGCCATGCCCGTCAATATCCCGCCGGCCATGGTGAACGGCAGGGTCTCGGCTTTCTTGGCGACCATCTTGGAGATTTCGTAGGCGACCTCGAAGACGGCGCCCGCGCCGAGCGCGAGGAAGAGCACCGACATGGCAGGCGAAAAATTGAGGCCGCCGATCCAGGCGCCGATTATGGCCGGGGCTCCGCCCAGGAGGCCGAGCCCGGCGAGGAATCGGAGGGAAGGCTTTTGCTTGATGATCGGGGCTATGATGCCGAGGCCTTCCGTTATGTTCTGCAGGATGAAGCCTATCACGAAGAATTTCCCCAGGTTCGCCTCTCCAAGGCTGAAGGCCGAGCCGATGGCGAGCCCTTCGCCCAGATTGTGCAGGCCGATGCCGGCCGATATCAGGAAGGCGATCCGCCTGTTTCCCCCCGCCTCGTCTCCCGGCAGTCCTTTGCGGCTTCTTGAGATCGCATCGAGTCCCAGAACGGCGATCGCTATCCCTATGCCGACCAAGCCGGGACCCTGGAAAGGACCTCCCAGGGCGGCCGCGCCTTCCAGGGCCTCTGCGACCGCGTCTATGCCGAGGAACAGCAGGAGTCCGACCGTGAGCGCCATGAGCCAGGCGAAGGCTCCCTTGCCGAGACGCCGCAGGGCCGGAAGCCAGAAGATGCCCAGGAAAACGGGTATGACGCCTACGTAGAACCCGATGAGGGTGAAGGAAAACATGGTCGACCAATTCGCCGCCCTGGTTTCAGCCGCCGCCTCTATGGCCGTCGCGAAGGGCACGGAATTGGAGGAGAAGAGGACGATGTCGTAGGCCTCCGCCTCGATCCAGGGGTAGGGAATGGAAACGAGGGCTTTCCCCAGGCGCGGAATCTCCGCCGACGGGGAGACGGTGAATTGGACTACCATGTCCCGGATGCCGACCAATGCGATTTTCAGGCTGTCCGGACCGGTGTTCCGGACCTGAAGTTCGATGAAGCCGGGGCGGAGGGTAGTACGGATGAAGTCCAGGTTTTCCACCGGTGCCGGCGGGACGGCGTCCAGGCCCGCTCCGTCCGTGGCGACGAAGAGCGCGATGACGAGGGAGAGCAGGGCGAGCGGTATCAAGAAAAGGATGAAGGTTTTCATGGCTCAGTCCTCCACATCGAAAATGCCCGTCCAACCGAGTTCCGCGAATTCGGTTTTGTGGGCATGGAACATATACTTGCCGGGGAAACGGTAGCTGAACTCCAGGATTCCCCTTTGCGCCTGCATCTGCGAGACCGTGTCGGTGTACTCCGAGGGCACCAGGCTCGTGCCCGTCGGGTAATAATCGAAGAAGTTCGCATGGAGATGGAATGAGTTGATCTGGTCGAATTCGAGCATATTCAGGAGGTAGATACGGACGCGCTCGTTCGTCCTGAGCCGGATGGGATGGCGGTCGTAATAGAAGGGGATGAAATTGACGGCGTACAGGTCGTTGGCGTTGTCGAAGTCCAGGTCGAGCCCGGTCATCACCATCACCAGCTCCCGATCGACCGCGGGCCTGCCGCCTACGGGATCGACGATGAAGGTTCCGTACAGACCGCGGCTGATATGGCTCGCCAGCGGCATCACGTGGCAGTGGTAGGGGTGGACTCCGACGGGGCCCGCCTCGAATTCGTAGACGAAGGTTTCGCCGGAGTGCACGGCTTCGAAGACCCCGTCCATGTTTCCAGGATGGATGCCGTGGAAATGGATGGTGTGCGGGTGGGGCGTCGCGTTCAGGAAACGTATCCTGATGAGGTCTCCAGCGGTCGCCCTGATGGTCGGACCTGGAATCCTGCCGTTGTAGGTCCACGCTTCGTATACGATGCCGGGAACCACTTCGACCATGCGCTCCTCGGCCGTGATCTCGTATTCCCTCAGGGTCCTGCCGTCGCTGAGTTTCGTGACTTTCCCGTAATCGAAATCCTCAAGGATTTCCGTAGGGTCGAAGCCGTTGGCTTTGATGTCGACGTCTCCCGAGTATCCGGGCATGAAAGCCGGCGTCCCGCCATCCATAGTCATCGCCGCTGCCCCTCCGCCATCGGCCGCGGCGACGGGCGGGACGGGCGGGACGGAGGGCGCGCCGCAGGAAAGCGCGATCAATACGGCCGCGGCAAGTACGAAGCCGCGGAACGGGCCGGCGTCGCGGAACAGGCTCGATACGTTGCGTGAATCCATCTGCGTTCTCCTTCTCAATCGCTCCTGATCATGAGGATCCGGGCTGCGGAACGGACGTCCATGCTGAGGTCCCGGTCGCCGGCCTTCACGAGTATCGTGCCGCTGGAAGTATCGCGGGCGCTTACGGTTGCGGCGGCTCCGGGCACGAGTCCGTGTTCGCGGAAGAAAGTGAGTTTTTCCGGGCTCTGGTCGAGCACCCGGAAGACGAGCATCCGCCGTCCCGGGGCGCAATCGGAAAGCGCTATGGTCTCCCGCGCGGGAAGGCAGCCGTCCGCGCCGGGTATGGGGTCGCCGTGCGGATCGAATTCAGGATACCCGAGCTTCGCCGCGATCCGTTCGATGAAACGGACGCTTACGTGGTGCTCCAGGCATTCGGCTTCTTCGTGCACCTCCTCCCAGGCGAAGCCCAGTTCCTTTACGAGGAAGAGTTCCAGCAGCCGATGCTTCCTCAGGACGAGGAGGCTGATCCTCCGGCCCGCTTGGGTGAGCGAAACGCCTTGGTAGGGTGTGTAGTCGAGGAAACCTATCTCCGAGAGCCTTTTGATCATGGCCGATACCGAGGACGGCTTGATTCCGCCGAGCTCATCGCTCAGGCGCTTCGTTTCCGCGGGCAGCCCCGATTGTTCGAGCCGATAGACGGCCTTCAGGTAGTTCCCTACAGCCGGGGAAACGTCGGCGATTTTTTCGGTCTTGGTCTCGGCCATAGCCATGACTCCTTATATTTAGTCAAGGCTAAATATAAGGAGTCATGGCTACATATTCAAGATAATTTTCCGATCCGTTCGAATTCCCGCTCGGGGCGCCAAGGGCGCCCGGGACTTATTCGCCTTCCTTGACTATCTCGATGCGTATGCCTTCGGTGGCGGCGGTATCTTCCTTGGGGGAGATGGTCACCCTGAGGATGCCGTTGCGGAAGGATGCTTTCACCTTCTCCTGTGCGAACTTGTCCAGGGGCACGTAATACTTCTGCTTCTCGATGTCCTTCAGCTTGAGCCGGCGCTTGAAGTAGCGGACGGATTCGTCGCTTTGGGGCTCCAGGCTCATCTTCGCGGAGAAGACCATGTAGTCGCCCTGGAATGAGAGGTTTATGTCCTTCTCATCGAAACCGGCGAGGGCGAATTCGAAAACGAGGCTCCGGTCTCCCGTCATGAATACGTTCATCGGGGGATAGGAATAGTTCGGGTAGTAGTCAACGCTCTCGTCCTGGGCGGAGCCGAAGGGATTTTTCGGCTCGAAGGGACCGCGATCGGCGAATGGACCCTTCTCCGCAAAGGGGGGGCGATCGGCGAAGCGATTACCGAAACCGTCGAAATTCTTGTGGAATTCATCGCCGAATTCCCGGGCCGCATCGAATATCTCGTCGAAGATGGTGCCGAGATCGACGTACACCTTGTTTCCTTTCATGGGGGACTCCTTGTTCGCCGGCCGTCGCTGGCCCGGATTCCACGACCCTCCGAGGGAGCGGCCGGGCGGCGCCGATTATTCCTGCGCCTTACCTCTAATATAAAATCAACGGCCTCCGCGATCAAGGGCATCGCCCGATGCGATCCTCTGGCCTCTCCGGCCCCGATGGACTATAGTTTGGGTAGGAGGAGCCTATGGAAACGGCATCGTCCTTGAACGATTCCGGTATCGCCCTAACTGAAGCGAACCGGCCGTCCGATGCGATTCCCCTGTTCCTGAAGGCCCTGATCCTGGAACCGGGGAATCATCTGCTTTGGCTGAATCTGGGCATCGCCCGGCAACGGCTCGGCGAGTACGGCGAGGCCGAGGCCAGCTTCCTGCGTTGCCGATCGATAGAAGACCGGTGCGCCGAAGCGTGGAGCGCCCTCGGCCTGCTCCATTATGAGCTGGAGCGCTACGAGGAAGCGGAATCCGACTACCGCGAGGCCCTCAGGCTGGACGCCGGGGCATCGCGGTGCTGGAACAATCTGGGCGTGCTTTATTTTTCAGAGGGAGATTACGGCGGGGCGCGGGAGTGCTTCGAGACGGCCGTGACCCTCGACCCGTTATATTACGATGGCTTGTTCAACCTTCGGGATGCCTGCTCCGAACTGGGGGAAGGCCGGGCGGCTGACGAATTCGACCGTAGGCTCAAGGAGCTGACGGCTGAATTCCATACTTCACGGATACGGACGTCGAACTGAAGGCGAGAGGATCATCATGCGAGTTCTCTATGTAGCCGAGATCGTCGGGAAAGCCGGCATCTACGCGGTCAAGACGGCCTTGCCTTCGCTGAAGAAGGAATTGGGCGTGGATTTCGTTGTCGGCTGCGCCGACGGCGTGACGGGCGGGTACGGGCTCGGCCGGAACCATGCCGCCTATATCCGCAAGCTCGGCGTCGATGTGCTTACGACCGGCGAGTGTTGCTTCTACAAGAAGGATCTCGTCGAGAATATCGGCCGCCTGCCCTACGTGCTGCGCCCGGCGAACATCGCCGCGCTCGCGCCGGGCTGGGGCGCGCGCATTTACGCGGCGGGAGGCCGGAAGGTGGGGGTGGCGGTGCTGCTCGGCCAGGCTTCCTTTACCCGCATGCACGCCGACAATCCGTATTCGGTGCTCCCGGAATTGCTGGAACGGTTGCGCCGGGAGACCCCGTACGTGCTGGTCGATTTCCACGCGAGCGCCACGGCCGAGAAGCTTTCACTGTTCCGTTTCGCGGACGGACGCTGCTCGGCGGTGATCGGATCCCACGCCCGCGTGCAGACGACCGATGAAATCGTGCTGCCGGGAGGGACGGCGACGATTTGCGACGCGGGGAGGACGGGCAGTCTGGATTCGGTGGGCGGCACGGACGTCGCGTCGCGGATAGCGGAGTATCGTTCGGGAATTCCCGACTGGACGCGCGATGCATGGGCGCGGCCGGAACTGCAGGGGATAGTGTTGGATATCGGGGAAGACGGGAAAGCGTCTTCGATCAGGAGAATCAGAATCGCGTGTCCGGAGGCGAAAGATGGACGAGATAGGACGAGTGATCAAGATAGAGGGGAAGACGATAACGGTTAAGGGCGGAGAGCTCGGCGGTTGTTTCGGCTGCGTCAACGAGGAGTGCCGGACGAACGGCAACCTTTTTACCGCGTCCAATCAGCTGGACCTGCCGTTGGCTGTCGGTAGCCTCGTCGAGGCCCGGGCGAGCGCCGGCAAGACGGCGGGGCAGGCGGTTGTGGTCTTCCTGCCGCCCGTCATAGCGTTCGCGGCGGCCTTCGCCGGCGTTTCGATCGCGTTTCCCGAGTCGAGCGAAGCCGCGCGGGCCGCGGCGGGCGTCGTAGGCCTCGCTTTGGGTTTCCTGGGGATCTATCTGATGCGGAAAGTCTCACCGACGGGAAGCATGCCGGAAATCGTCCGCATCGTGTCCGAGGACGAATACGAAGCGGCTACCGCGACCCCCGTCGCAGAGGAAGTATCGGAGGCTGAGGAGGAAACGGTCGTTCCGTAGGGACGACCGTAGGGGGCCGGCCGGGAAATCTCCGATTCCCCGGCCGATCCGTCACTTCTGCTTGCCGGTGAAGTCCTCGCAGGGCTCGTCGCCGCCGGTCGCTTCGGGACCCGGATCCATGCACGATTCCAGGGGGACTTCCTTCATGGCGTCACCGCAACAATCGGGCGCCTTCATGGAAGAATCCTGTATAACCTCGCTTCCGCAGTCCTCGCACCGATACGCTTTTTTCACGGGTTCCTCCTTCGGCCGGTCACAACGGCCATTATCGCCGTTCTTTGGCGATCGCGCAAATGCGTTCGGCCATTTTGTCCAGGGAGACCTGCTCCATCACATGGCCGACTTCGTAAGCGACTCGGGGCATCCCGTACACCACGCAGGAAGCCTCGTTTTGCCCGAGAGTGATTCCGCCTTCGCGGTAGATCGACCCGAGTTCGCGCGCCCCGTCCCGGCCCATGCCGGTCATGATGACGCCGAGGGTCCTGTTGCCGAATTCGCGGGCGGCCGAGGCGAACAGGACGTCCGCCGAAGGCCGGTGTCCGTTCACCGGCGGCTCGTCCGATAGGCGCGCGACCGCGGCGAGCGAGCGGCGTTCAATCTCGATATGCTTGTCTCCGGGCGCGATGAGAACCCTGCCCGATTTGACCAAATCCCCGTCCTCCGCCTCCTTCACTTCGAGCGGGCAGATCCTGTCCAGGCTCTTGGCGAATTCGGCGGTGAAGCCGGCGGGCATGTGCTGCACCACGACGATGGGCGCGCTCAGGTCCGGATCGAGCTTGGAGAAGACTTCCCGGAGGGCGTTCGGGCCTCCGGTGGAAATGCCGATGACGATGAGCTCGGTGTTCGCGCTCTTTCGCATCCTCTCCGGCTTGGGCGCTTCGGCTCGCGCCGGCTGCGCCGCGGTATGGAGTTCCGCCGGGGGAACCTGCCGCGGCGCGCTCCGGCTTTCGGCGGCCATGGACGAGGGCGGCTTGCCGCGCCTTATGCGGAACTGGGATCCGTACGCGAGAAGCATGCCGGTCAACAGGTCCTTGACCGTATGGATGTCCTCCGACACGGAGCCGGAGGGTTTCATGATGAAGTCGCTCGCCCCCAAGGCGAGGGCTTCCATGGTGATTTCCGCCCCGCGACGTGCGATGGACGAAAGGATGATGACGGGCACTTCTATGCCGAGCCGCTTGCGCTCCCGCAAGAATTCTATGCCGTTCATTTCCGGCATCTCGAGGTCCAGCACTATGACGTCGGGGTCGCAGCGGGTGATTTTCTGAAGCGCGAAAACTCCGTTCATCGCGCGCTCCGCCACCGCGAGGCCGGGCGTCGCTTCGATCATGCGGCTGATGAGGTTCCTCATCAATGCCGAGTCGTCAACGATCAACACGGAAATTGCGTCTGACACGGTTGTCTCCTCGCCCTTCATGCGAACTTGCGGTAGAAGCATGCCCATTCGGTCTTGAGGAACTCGAATTTGGTGTTCATGCCGAACAGGGATTCCGAATGGCCGATGAAAAGGAAGGATTTCGGCGACATGGCGTCCCAAAAGCGTTCGATTGTCGCCTTCTGGGCGGCTTCGTCAAAATAGATGAGGACATTGCGGCAGAATACGACGTCGAAGGATCTCTGGCCTGAATCGTTCTTCAGGTTGTGGTAATCGAAGCGGATCGTCGCCCGGAGATCGTCCTTGATCCGGTAGCCTCCCTCCACCTTGTTGAAATGCCGCTTGAGGCTGTCGTCTGGAATGCCGACGATCCGCGCATCCGCATAGAAACCTTCCTTACCGACCATCAGCGACTTGAGGCTGATGTCGCTCGCGATGATCTCGGCGGTCCATGGCGCGGGGAGGATGTCCTTGAGGATCATGGCGATGGTGTACGGTTCCTCTCCGGTGGAGCAACCTGCGCTCCATATCCGGATCTTGTTGTTGCCGCCCGCGGCTTTCTTGATCTTCATCAACTCCGGGATCACGTATTTTTCGAAGGCGTCGAAGTGCGCCTGGTTCCGGAAAAAACGGGTGAGGTTCGTGGTGACCGAATCAAGCAGGTGCTTCATCTCCTCCTTGTCCGATACGATCTGGTCGTAATATTGACGGACGTGTTCGTATTTCTTTTCGCGCAGCCGTTCCTTCAGCCTGCTTTCCAGAATGGAACGGTTGGTCGCGGAGAAATGTATACCGCTCTCATTGTAGATGAGCTTGCGGAAGAGGTCGAAATCGGCGTCGGCGAGGAAATCTGCCATACGCAAAGTGTATGGAGGCCGCTCCACCATGTCAATCTGAAAATGGGACGCGCCCGAACCGGCGGCGGGCAATGCCGCGTGCTATACTGGTCTCCATGACTGACGAAGGAATTTCCATGTCGGTGGCGGGAGTGGCCCTTGAGGGCGAGGCGGAGGTACCCACCGTCCTGCTCAGGGATCCGGACGGTACGGCGATGCTCGCGGTTCCCGTCGGGGCGTTCGAGGCGAGCGCGATCATCATTCAGGTCGAGGGCCTCCAGCCTCCGCGGCCGCTCACCCACGACGTCCTCGCCGAACTCTTCGTCCGGCACGGCTTCTTCCTCGACCGCTTCGAACTGTACGGCAAGGGCGAGGAGGGGCTGCTCGGACGCCTCCGCTACCGCAAGGGACTGCGCCGTTTCACCATGGAGGTACGGCCTTCCGACGGGATCGCCCTCGCGCTCAGGCTGGATGCGCCGATTTCCGCCAGGCGCGACCTTTTGGTCGAGGGCGTCGGCCCGAGCCATGCCGATTTGCGGAGCTTCATCGATCCAGCCTCGGTGCTCGTGCTCGGTCACAGGGATTATTCCCTGCGGGTCTAGGTGTTCCCCGCCCGGCCGTCCCGCTTCCTCTGCCGCTCCGTTGACGAAGCGCTTGCGCGCGAGGATAATGCCGCTACATGAACAAGTATATCTTCGTCACCGGCGGCGTATGCTCGAGCCTCGGCAAGGGCGTCGCGGCCTCTTCCTTGGGCGCCTTGCTCGAGAGCCGGGGCCTGAACGTCCGCATGGTGAAATGCGATCCGTACATCAACGTGGACGCGGGCACGATGAGTCCCTATCAGCACGGCGAAGTCTACGTGACCGACGACGGGGCCGAGACGGATCTGGATCTGGGCAATTACGCGCGGTTCACGCGCAGCCCTCTTTCCCGCGCCAATTCGATCACGACCGGACAGGTCTACGACGCCGTGATCCGCAAGGAACGGGAAGGCCGCTATCTCGGGCGCACCGTCCAGGTCATTCCGCACATCACCGACGAGATCAAGGGGCGCATTCTCGCCGTGGGGAAGGATCCGGACGCCGACGTCGTGATCGTCGAGATCGGCGGTACCGTCGGCGATATCGAGTCCATTCCCTTCCTTGAGGCGGCGCGCCAACTCATCCACGAACTCGGCCACAAGAACGCGCTCTCCGTCCACCTCACCCTCATTCCCGAGGTCGCGGGGGGCGAAATCAAAACCAAGCCGACCCAACATTCGGTGAAGGCGATGCAGGAGCAGGGCATCCAGCCCGACATCCTGGTCTGCCGCGCCCCGTACATCCTGGACGAGGCCACGCGCCGGAAAATAGCCCTGTTCACCAACGTGGAAAGCGACGCGGTGTTCACGTCCTACGATGTCGACACGACCATCTACGAGATTCCCCTGATCTTCCACGAGCAGAAGCTGGATCTGGTCGCGCTCAAGAAGCTCGGCGTCGAGAGCCGCCATGCCGACCTCTCCGCCTGGAAATCCATGATGGACCGCTTCCGCGCCCGTTCCGGCAAGGTGCGCATCGGCATCGTCGGCAAGTATATGGACCTGAACGATTCGTACAAGTCCGTCTACGAATCCCTGTTCCACGCCGGGCTGGACTGTTCCGTAGAGGTCGAATTCGTGCAGATCGACTCTTCCCGCCTGGAAGGGGAAGCCGACCCCGAAGCCGTACTGGGCGAGGCGGCCGCGGGAGGCGCGGTTCACGGCGTCCTGGTTCCGGGAGGTTTCGGCCAGCGCGGTATAGAAGGGATGGTCAGGGCCGCCGAATGGGCGCGCGTCCATGGCGTTCCGTACCTGGGCATCTGCCTCGGCATGCAGATCATGGTGATCGAATGGGGACGGAACGTCCTGGGATGGCCCGATGCCGATTCGACCGAATTCAACCAGGACTCCAAGCATCCCGTCGTCAGCCTCCTGGAGGAACAGGTCGACGTGGTCAACTACGGGGGTACCATGCGGCTCGGCAGCAGCGTGACCGTTTTCGAACCCGGTTCGAAGCCGCTGGCCGCCTACGGAGAAAAGACCGTCCACGAACGCCATCGCCACCGTTACGAGTTCGCCAACAATTACCGTTCCGAAATGACGGAATCGGGCCTCATCATCGCGGGGCTCACGAGCGACGGCAGCCTCGTCGAGGCCGTGGAATGGCCGAACCATCCATGGGGCGTCGGAGTCCAGTTCCACCCGGAGTTCAAGTCAAAGCCCGTTTCCGCCCATCCCCTGTTCCGGGGCCTGATCGCGGCTGCCCGCGACCGGGTACTGCAGAAGGCGTGATACCGGCGATGAACAATCGGTCCGCGGCGAATACGGTGCTCCCGATCCTCGCGTGCCTTTCCATGACGATCGCCGCCTGCTCCTTCGATTACGGCCCGGGAGAAGGCGAAGACGATCCGTCCGAGCCCGATCTGGCGATGACCGGCGTCGAATACGTCCGGGTTCGCGATGGTTCTCCCGTCGTGCGGATCCAGGCCGAGGCCGTGGAGCGCTTCGAGCTGAAACAGTCTATGTCGGTCCATCAGTTCCGCTTTGCCCAGTACCCAGGCGAGGGGCCGGAAACGGGAGCCGTCGGCGCCGCCTCCTCGGCCGTGGTGGATCTGGAAAGCGGCGACGTCGAACTCTCCGGTAGCGTGCGCATCTTCGTCGAGGACGAGGATCTGTCGATAGAGACGGACTCGCTCTCCTGGAAGGACGGTTCCCGGATGCTTCTCGGCGGCGATTCCGTTCCCGTGCTCATCAAGCGGAAGGACGGATCGGTATTCAGCGGCACGGGTTTCGGCGCGGACGCGCGTCGGCGCACCTGGGAATTCGCGGGCGGCGCTTCGGGCACGTATATCAGCGACGACGACGAGGATGAGCCGGGGACCGTTCCGTGAAGAGGACAGCGCTCCTTTTGGCCTGCGCCTGCGCGTTCGCCGGCTCCGTCCGCTCCGAGGACGCGTTCCGCTTCAAGGCGGACCGGATGAGCGGCGGCCGGGCGGCGGGCAAGGAAACGACGCTCCTGTCCGGCCACGCGGAAATCGTCTCCGAGGATCTTACCCTGCGCGCCGACCGGATCGAGCTTTCGGGTCCCGAAAACCGCTTCGTCGAATGCTCCGGGCAGGTGAGCGGCACCGACGAAAAAAAGGGCATCCACTTCACCACCGCCCGGCTCCGCTACGACCGCACGGACAAGATCGCCCGCCTGGAGGGGGATTCCGTGCTCGAGGACAAGGAGAACGGGGTCGTCGCGAAGGGCCGCTTCATCGAATACAACGACAAGGCCGGGGTAACGACCATTCAAGTCGGCGTCCGGATCTTCAAGGACGAGCTCGTGTGCCGTTCCGAGTACGCGATCTACCGCCGCAAGGAAAAAATCCTGGAGCTGACCGGGATGCCCGTGGTGTTCAAGGACGGCGATGAATTCCGCTCGGACCGGATGCGGGTGGACCTGGATACGGACGACATTTCGATGGAAGGGGCGGTCCGAGGGACGCTGAAGGAGAAAAAGAAAAATGCCGCCCCCTGAGGTGCACGAGCTTACGGTCGACGGGCTGCATAAACGTTTCGGCCGCAAGGAGGTCGTCCGCGGGGTCTCCTTCTCCATGCGGAACGGGGAGGTCGCGGGTCTGCTCGGTCCGAACGGCGCGGGCAAAACGACCGTCTTCTACATGGTGGTCGGCTTCCACCACCCGAACGCGGGAACGGTCCACCTGGATTCGGTGGATATCACCCATCAGCCGATGTTCAAGCGCGCCCGGGAAGGGATCGCGTACCTGCCGCAGGAGTCTTCGATTTTCAGGAAACTCACCGTGGAGCAGAACGTGTGGGCCATCATGGAAACCCGGAAGGATATCGACCGGAAGGAAAAGAAGCGCCGGACTGAGGCTCTCCTGGAGGAGTTCGGGATCGCCCGCCTGCGCAAGCAGCCCGGCTATACGCTCTCCGGCGGCGAGAGGCGCAGGACCGAGATAGCCCGTTCCCTCGCTACCGAACCCAAATTCCTGCTGCTGGATGAGCCCTTCGCCGGCATCGATCCGATCGCCGTATTCGAGATAAAGAACATAGTCCGGGGCTTGGCCGAGAAGGGGATCGGCGTCCTCATAACCGACCACAATGTCCGGGATACCCTTGATATTACGACCCACGCCTTCATCATCAATGAAGGACAGATCGTCGCCCAGGGCGACCGGGAATCCATACTCTCGAACGAATTGGCTCGCCAAGTCTATCTCGGGACCGAATTCCGCATGTGATCCGGTTCTGTAATTCGTTCATTTTTAACGATTTGCTTGACAATTGTTCTCCCTTTGTTATAATCGACCAGTACTCACATGATCGGTAGGAGGGTCCTATGGGACTTTGGATAATAATCCTCCCTCTTGCCGGGTTGACCCTAGGCTGGACGATTCGATGGCTGTACGCCAGATTCCAACTCTCGGCTTCCGAGCAGCGGGCCGAGCGCATCAAACAGGATGCGATAAAAGAAGCTGAGGCCAAGAAGAAGGAGATCCTTCTCGAAGCGAAAGATAACCTCATTCGGGAACGGACACAGCAGGAAAGGGAAACCCGGGAACGCAGGGCGGAACTGCAGCGCTATGAAAAGCGCGTGCTTCAGAAAGAAGAAGCGGTAGACAAGAAGACGGAGCAGCTCGAAAAGCAGGGCGAACAGCTCGAAGAACGTTCGCGCGTCCTCACTACGCGCGAAGAAGGCCTTGAGCACGAGGAAGAGCGCTATCGCTCAGAACTCGAGCGCATTTCGGGACTCAGCTCGGAAGAGGCGAAAGCCATCATCATCCAGAGCCTGGAGAACGAGGCCAAACATGACGCCCAAGCCCTGATCAACAAGATCGAGCAGGAAGCGAACCTCTCCGCCGAGAAGAAGGCGCGCGACATCCTCGTCACGACCGTCCAGAGGCTCGCGACGGAAGTCACCAGCGAGGTGACCGTCACGACGGTGACCCTGCCGAACGACGAGATGAAGGGGCGGATCATCGGCCGCGAGGGCCGGAATATCCGTACGCTGGAGACCCTGACCGGGGTGGACGTCATCATCGACGATACTCCCGAGGCGGTGGTCATCTCCTGCTTCGATCCCGTGCGCCGCGAGATCGCGAAGGTGTCCCTGGAACGACTCATTTCGGACGGGCGGATCCATCCCGCGCGCATCGAGGAAGTCGTGCAGAAAGTCACGCGCGAGATCTCGCAGAAGATTTTCGAGGAGGGCGAGAAGGTCCTCTTCGACCTGGGTCTGCACAACATGAGCCAGGACGCGATCAAGACCCTCGGCCGCCTGTATTTCCGGACGAGCTACGGCCAGAACGTGCTGTACCACTCCAAGGAAGTCGCGGTCATCGCGGGGATGCTCGCCGCGGAAGTCGGCGGCAATCGCGAGATAGCCAAGCGCGGGGCTCTGCTCCACGATATCGGCAAAGGGGTCGAATCGGATTCGGACCTCAACCATGCCGAGATCGGAATGGAACTGGCCCGGAAGATGGGAGAGGATCCCCGCGTCATCAACGCGATCGGAAGCCACCACAACGACGTGGAGCCGACCTGCCTGGAATCGGTGCTGGTGCAGATCGCCGACGCGATTTCCGCCGCCCGCCCCGGCGCCCGCCGCGAGACGCTGGACAACTATATCAAGCGCCTGGAGAACCTGGAGAGCATCGCCGAGAGCTTCTCGGGGGTCGACAAGGCCTACGCCATCCAGGCCGGCCGCGAGCTGCGGATACTGGTGAACAACGAGTCCGTCAGCGACGAACAGTCCAAGGATCTGGCCAAGCAGATCGCCAAGAAGATCGAAACCGATATGCGCTATCCGGGACGGATCAAGGTGACGATCATCCGCGAGACCCGCATCGTGGAATACGCACGCTAAAGCGTGTACGCACGCTGAAGCGCGCGGTCCCGCGTCGGGACTGAAGAACATCACTAGAGCGAAGGCGCGGCCGATCATGGTCGCGCCTTTTTTTCAAAGCGGGAGCTGCGCTTAATGTCGATGGTGAAGGCGCTGATGATAGGCGATGTGGTGGGAGACGCGGGACTGGCCGCCCTGGAGGCGGAGCTGGGTACTCTCGCGCGGGAACTGGGCGCGGATTTGACTGTCGTCAATGGGGAGAACGCCGCAGGCGGCTTCGGACTCACGGCCGAGACCCTCGCCCGGATCCTTGCGGCTGGAGCCGATATCGTGACCACTGGGAACCATGTTTGGGAAAAACGGGAAGTCTGGCCCGTGCTTGATGCCGAGGCGCGCGTCGTCAGGCCCGCCAACTACCCCGCGGGCGCGGCCGGCCGGGGCTCGGCGACCTTGGAAAAGGCCGGAATCCTCTGGGGCGTGTTGAACATCCAGGGCCGGGAGGACATGAGCCCCATCGATTGCCCATTCAGGGTCGGCGAGGAGCTGGCCCGCGCGCTCGCCGAAAGCGGCGCCGTGGTGCTCGTCGACTTCCATGCGGAATCGACCCAGGAGAAGGAAGCGATGGCCTTCCATCTGGACGGCGTCGTGTCCGCCCTGGTCGGAACCCATACCCACGTCCAGACGGCGGACGCGCGGGTACTCCCGAAGGGAACCGCCTACATGACCGACCTGGGGATGTCGGGGGTACGGGACGGGATCATCGGCATGGACGCGGCCATCTGTATGGAACGCGGAAGGTCGCAGGTTCCGCGGCGCATGGAGTGCGCGGAAGGTCCCGCGTCCATCCGCGGGGCGCTTATCGTCATCGACACTGAAACGCGCAAGGCTGAGAGTATCGAGCCGGTGGACCGTATCGTCACAGCGAATCGCGGCTGACGGGACTTCCGATCCAGATGCCTTCGGACCCGAGGTAGTCCACGCGCCGGCCTTCTATCAGGAACTGCACGTCGGACACCGTGGAGAACTCCGTCGCCGTCCAGACTATCTGGCGAAGCTGGGCGGCGGAGCCTTCGATCCCGTAAGGATTGAACTGGAATTCGTTGCTGAAACTGAGATACGCCGTTTTGCCGCGGACGGTGGCCGAGAGCAGGCGGGTCCCCGCCGGGATGAGGCTGGTTGAGCCTTTCTTCCGCTCCTCGGCCGTCGGACCGGCGAGCAGGGCCGTGAGCGCGTCGATCATCGGCGAGTCCGATACCGGAAGCGGACGATTCGCCTTCGTGCGGACTATCGAGCCGTCATCTTCGATCCTGACGAACCAGAGCGCCCTCGGGGCGGTTTTTACCGTAACCGGCTTCGTTTCGACCTTCGCGTCCGGCGCCTTTTGGGCGGCGGGCTGCGAGACGGGTTTCGGGACGGGTTTCGCCGTTGGGGCCGACGGTGCGGGTGCGGCGGGTGAAGCTGCAGGAGGGGGCGAAGTTCTGACGGCGACCGGCGCGGGCGGCGTTGCGTGGGGGAGCGCCGGTTTTTCCGCGGGCTTGCTTTCGGGAACGGTCCGCGGTGCGGCGGGGGGCTTTGCCGGGTTATCAGCAGTCGTCGGAGCGGCGACCGGCGCTCCGACGACGGGGGCCGTCACCGGGGGCTGGGACTCGGTCGGAACTTCGGTCGAAACTTCGGCAGGAGCCGCGGGCTTGAGCCAGGCGGCGCCTTTCGCGATGCCGCGGATTCTTTCCAGGTTGAAGAGGAGGGTTCCCGTGAGCAGGATGAGCAGGGCTATCCAGAGCAGACAACCGAACCCCGGCGCGTTATTCCCGCCCCTTGATGATTTTTTTCTGACGGCCACGGCGCGATGATACGGCGAACGACGGCCGCGGTCAAGGTTTGACAGCTTGATCGGCTTTAAGGTATTCTTCGAACGATGAAAGAATTGAGGGGTCTCTCCGCCGCCCCCGGCGTCGCCGTCGGAAAAGCCTTCCTCTACCTCGACGACGAAGCCCCCGAGATACCTCGGTACGGCATCCGGACACCTGACGTCGAAAACGAATGGGACCGTTTCCAGAACGCCGTTCGCATCGCCGAGTCGGAAGTGGTCGAGCTCCGCGATCGCGCGTCCCGGGAAATGGGGGACGAGCACGCCAAGATCTTCGAGGCCCACCTGCTCATGCTTTCGGACGTCGAGCTCCGCGACCAGATCCGGGCGCGGCTGGTGGAGCTCGAACAGAACATCGAGTGGATACTGTGGGACCTGACGCGCGAACTTTCGCAGAAGCTCGCCGCGGCGGGGGATCCTTATCTGCGCGAGCGATCGATCGATATACACGATATCTCCCGCCGCGTGCTCAACCATCTGCTTTTGATCAAGAAGGTGTCGCTGGCCGACCTTGACCAGGACGTGATACTGGTCACCCACAACCTGCTGCCCTCCGACGCCTTGGTGATGAACAAGGAGCACGTCAAGGGCATCGTCATGGACATCGGGGGCAAGACTTCCCATACCGCGATCCTCGCCCGGGCCTTCGAGATTCCCGCGGTGCTCGGTCTGACCGACGCGACGATGGAGATCCGCGAAGGCAGCCTGGTGGTCGTCGACGGCGGCGCCGGCAAGGTCATCGTGGAACCGAATGGCGCGGTCCTGGACCGATATCGACGCCTGACCGAAACCCTGCGGAAAGCTTCCAGCGCTTTGCTGGCGGAGAAGGATTTGCCGGCCATGACGATGGACGGCAAGCGGCTCACGCTGAAGGCCAACATCGAAATCCCCGAAGAAGCCGATCATGCCCTGGCCTACGGAGCCGAGGGCATCGGTCTTTACCGCTCCGAATTCCTGTTTCTCACCCCCGGACGAACGGCGGACGAGGAGGAACAGTACGATTCCTACCGTCGCGTCGTCGTTTCCATGGCCGGATGGCCGGTGACCATAAGGACCCTCGACGTCGGCGGCGACAAGCTGATCCCCGATATCCAGGGAGCGGAGGAGAAGAACCCCTTGCTCGGCTGGAGGGCGATCAGGTTCTGCCTTGCGCGACGGGAATTGTTCGGTACCCAATTGCGCGCCCTGCTCCGGGCGAGCGTGGACGGCGATCTCCGGATCATGTTCCCGATGATCTCGGGGCTAGAGGAACTAGAAGACGCCCTCTCGGCGCTCGAAGACGCGAAGGTCGAATGCCGGGAGCGGGGCCAGGCGTTCAGGGAGGATCTAAAAGTCGGCATCATGATCGAGGTGCCGT
This sequence comes from Treponema sp., assembly GCA_003527485.1. Lineage (GTDB taxonomy): Bacteria > Spirochaetota > Spirochaetia > Treponematales > Breznakiellaceae > UBA12037. The sequence continues at coordinate 17,847 of DPXI01000116.1, forward strand.
CGGCCGCGATGACGGCCGACATACTCGCGCGGCGATCCGATTTCTTTTCGATAGGCACGAACGACCTTGTCCAATATTCGATCGCGACGGACCGCGGCAACGAACGCGTCGCGTATCTCGCCCAACCCTTCCACCCTGCCGTGCTCCGCTTCGTCAAGGCGACCATCGACGCCGCCCACGCCAAGGGAATATCGGCCGCGATGTGCGGAGAACTCGCGGGGGACCCGAACGCCTCCGCCGTCCTGCTCGGACTCGGACTGGACGAGTTCAGCATGTCCGCTGTTTCCATTCCCCTCGTCAAGCGCGTCATCCGCGGCGTCAATTCCGCCGAATGCGAGGCGCTCGCCAGGGACGCTCTTGCCCAGAACTCATACCGCGACGTCGAGACGCTCGTCAGAACCTGGATGGCCGAACGATTCCCGACCGCATGACCCCAACGGAGAACCCCTTGCAATTCGATCCCGCCAAGAAATACCGGAAGCTGCCGATCGTGGCGCTCGCCGGTCGGCCGAACGTCGGCAAATCGACGCTCTTCAACCGTCTGCTCCGCGAACGCCGTTCCATCACCGATCCCACGCCGGGCGTAACGCGCGACCCGGTGGAAGCCGATGCCTTCATCGTGGGCAATCCCGTCCGCCTCGTTGATACCGGAGGATTCAAGCTGGAGCGCGAGGGCTACGACGATCTGGTGATCGAGAAGACCATCGACACGCTCGAACGCGCCGACCTCATCGTGCTGGTCCTGGAAGCGGGAGACCCGACCCAGGAGGACGAACAGTTCATCGACTTCCTGCGGCCCTACCGCGACCGGCTCCTCGTGGTCGTCAATAAATGCGAAGGCGGGCGGGGCGAAGCCGCCTCGTGGAACCTGCTCTCCTATGGCTTCGATTCCATCCTGACGGTGTCCGCCGAACATGGGGACCACATCTCCGAACTGGAGAAGGCCATCATCGCATCCTTGGACTTTTCCGCCGTGGAAGTGGACGACGATGAGACCCGCGACATCCGGGTCGCCCTCATCGGCAAGCCTAACACCGGAAAATCCACCCTGTCCAACCGGATACGCGGGACCGAATCATCAATCGTGAGCGATGTGCCCGGCACAACCCGCGACGTTGTGGAAGGGCGCTTCGTCTACAAGAAGCGCGCTTTCGCGGTCCTGGACACGGCGGGCATCAGGCGGAAAAGCAAGGTGACCGAGAACATCGAGTATTATTCGGTCAACCGCGCGATCAAAACCCTGGACGAGGCCGACATCGTCTTCCTCATGATCGACGCCCAGGAAGGCCTGACCGACCAGGACAAGAAGATCGCGGCCCTGGCGCACGAGAAGGGAAGGGGCATCATCCTCGTGCTCAACAAATGGGACACCATCCCGCAGGTCAAGAATTCCTTTGAAGCCGCGAGCGACCGCATCCATTTCCTCTTCGGACAGATGGAGTACGCGCCCATCGTGCCGATCTGCGCGCTGAACGGGACGGGGGTGGACAAGCTGCTGGATACGGCCCTCCGTATGTACGCCCAGCTGACGCGCAAGGTGGAAACGGGACCCCTGAACCAGGCCCTGGAAAAGTGGCTGGAGGATTTTCCCCCGCCGGGGGGAGCTCACTCCCATTTCAAGATCCGCTACGCTACGCAGATTTCCAGCAATCCCGTCCGCTTCGTGTTCTTCACCTCGAAGCCGGAGGCCGTAGGCGACACCTATGTCGCCTACCTGCGCAACCGTTTCCGCAAGGATCTCGGCTTCTCCATGATACCTATCGATATCGAGATGCGCGGTTCCCGCAAGGATCCCCTGGCCGCCCGCAAGGAACGCGAGCAACGGAGGGAAGCGGACAACAAGGCCCATCCTGACCGCGCGGCCGCGGGACCCGAGGGCCGACCGGACAATCCCATACCGGCCGGCGGCGCCAAGGCGAAGCGGCCGTACGCGCGGCGCCGGCCGCACGGCTAGGCGGAAGCGATGGCCGCGTACCAGATCGGCGAGGTCGAGCGGCTTCTCGGGGTGAAAGCCCACGTACTCCGCTTTTGGGAGAAAGAATTCCCGCTTCTCCAACCCCGCAAGGACGGCTACGGACGCCGCGAATATTCAGGTAGGGATCTGCGTCTGCTGCTGCGCCTGCGGTACCTGTTGCATGTCCGCCGTTTCACGATTGAAGGGGCGCGCTCCCAGGTCGAACGGGAATTATCGGGATCGGACCAGAATTCCAGCGCGCTTATCGATTCGATCCGCGCCGAACTGGTCGGCGTCTTTTTCATCGCCCGGCGTTCGCGGACGCAGGCGTTGAAGGCTCTCGGCGAGAGCGAGGAACAGGAAGACGTATTATGAGCGACATGTTTTTTCCTCGGGCGGGCGGAGATCTGCGGTCCGGACAGGAAACCCTTCTGGACCTGATCGAATCCTGCTTCCCGCTGGCAAGCCGTTACCGCGCCCATCTGGGCCGGGACGTGCTGGACCTTTCGCGATCCCTTACCGACAAGCGGTCCGACAGGGACGACGGCTACCTCGGCAAACCGGCTGCGCTCAGCGCCTACCTGCGTTATTTCCTTCCGTGGAACGTCTACCGGCTCTCCCGTCTCCTCCCCGCCCTGCCCTTGGCCTTGGCCGACGGCGATGCCGTGACGGATCTAGGGTCCGGTCCGCTCACCTTTCCGATCGCGCTCTGGCTCTCGCGTCCGGAACTCCGCTCCCGCTCCCTGGAATTCCGTTGTCTGGACAGGACGGGCAAGGTACTTGAAGCCGGAGGGACGCTCTTCCGGGCATTGGCCGGCGCGGAAAGTCCCTGGCGGATCCGGACTATACGCGGCTCCCTCGGCGCCCGCGTGGAGGGGCCGAAAGCCGCCCTCGTCGTCGCGGCCAACGTGCTGAACGAACTGTTCTGGGACGACCGGTCGGCCGTCGCGGAACAGGCGGAGCGGAAGGCTGTATTTCTTGGAGCGCTCGCGCGCGACGACGGCCAGGTCCTGATAGTGGAACCGGGGATTCCCCGTTCCGGCGAATTCGTATCGGCCCTCCGCGACGCCTTCATCGGTCTGGGCCGTTCTCCGCTCGCGCCTTGTCCTCACGCCGTAGCGTGTCCGATGCCGGGAGGGCGGGGGAAGAAGTGGTGCCATTTCGCCTTCGGGACGGAGGACGCGAGCGAGCGTCTGCATAGACTTTCGGCGGCCGCCGCGATTCCGAAGGAACGCGCCACCCTGAGTTTCGTTCTGGCGGGGCCTGCAAGCGCGGAGCCCGCAAGCGCGGCCATGGCCAAGGCTAAGGCCGTGGTCGCGGCTGCAGCCGCGGAGCGCGTCCTCCCGGACGACCCGGACATTCCGGTGCGGATAATATCGGATTCATTCGCCCTGCCTGACGGCTCTTCCGGCCGTTACGGCTGCTCCCGGCGCGGCCTGACGATCGTGTACGGAAGAAGGGGGACCATGGAGGCGCTGGAATCCGGGACGCTCATCCGGCTGAGGACACCCTCGGGACCCGAGCTCCGGGATCCCAAGACGGGAGCCCTCGCCCTCAGCGCTGATCAGGACCGGATCGGCTAGCCGAGCAGGTCGCCCAGACCGAAATCTTCTCCCGCGGCCTTTTCCATCTGTTTCACGAGGGATGCCAGATCGCGCGCGAGCGGAGCGGAGAAGCGAAGCGTATCGCCGCCTTCGGCGGACGGAGACGGGAACGCGAGCCGCGCGGCGTGAAGGCCCAGCCGGGAAAGCAACGGCCGTTCCTCGAAAGGATCGCCCCGCCAGCCGCGCTTGAAGGACGAAAGGAGCAGGGGCTTCCCGTCGCCGTACAGGGGATCGCAGACTATCGAATGTCCGAGCGCCGCAAGGTGCGCCCTGATCTGGTGCGTTCTTCCGGTCTCCGGCGACGCTTCCAGAAGCGCCAGGTTTCCCGCGACCCCGAGGACGCGGAAATCGGTGGACGACCGTTTCCCCATGGCTTTGTCGATTATGGTCCGGTGCTCCCGATCCCCGTCCATGCGGAGAGGCAATCCGCAATTAGTCTCGGTCCATGACGGTCTGCCGTGGACGACGCAGATGTACGTTTTTTCCACCTTGCGGGTTTCGAAAGAGGCGGACAGCGCGCGGTGGGCTTCGCTCGTCTTGGCGAAGACGACGAGGCCCGAGGTGTCCCGATCGATGCGGTGGACGACGAAGACGCGGTGCGGAAACGGGATGCGCGCGCTTCGGCCTTCGGCGACATCCCCGGCGTACATGGCGTCCAGTAGCTCGTCGAGGCGTTCCTTGGAATCGTCCCAGCGATCGGCCAGTACGGCGAGGCCGGCCATCTTGTCGACCACCACGATATCGCCGTCCTCGAAGACGACGCGGAAAGGTTGTGTTCTTTTCATGCGCGACCAGTGTAGAACGCGGCGGCGCGAGTGCGCAAGGCGCATTCGACCATGATGATATTCGTCATATTCGTACATTCCGCGCTTGCCCGCCGGCGCGGAGGGGTTCATAGTGACCGCATGAAACGCAGCAAGATCAATGCGCTGATCCGCGATTCCGAAGCCTGGGTCGATTCGATGGGGTTCGCCTTGCCGCCCTGGGCCCATTGGCCGCCCGAACGCTGGGCGACCGTGGGAGACGCCGCAGCCGAGATAAGGGACAACATGCTGGGCTGGGACGTCACGGATTTCGGGAGAGGCCGCTACGAGGAATTCGGGCTGCTCCTTTTCACGATCCGCAACGGCAATCCGGCCAGGGACCGCAAGCCCTATGCCGAAAAGATCATGGTGGTTTCGGAACGCCAGGGAAACCCGATGCACTTCCATTGGAACAAGATGGAGGACATCATCAACAGGGGCGGCGGCCGGTTCTCGGTGGAGCTGTACGGTTCGACGCCGGAGGGCGAGTTTTCCGACGCGCCGGTACGCTTCCGCGTGGACGGGATCGAACGGGAAGTCCCGCCGGGCGGGAAGGCGGTGCTCGATGTCGGGGAGAGCATCTGCATCGAGCAGGGCGTGTACCACCGCTTTTTCGCGGAGGGCGGCCGTGTGTTGGCGGGCGAAGTCAGCATGGTCAACGACGACAGGACGGACAACCGTTTCCACGAACCCCTGGGACGCTACGCGGAGATCGAGGAGGACGAGGCGCCGTACCGGCTTCTTTGCGGGGACTACGGCCGGTTCCTGGCGTGAAGGTCCCGGAGTAGACTGGCGGCCGGCCTCGCATGATGGAACGATTCCGTACCTACCAGATCGCGCGCTACGCCCTCATTCTCGTCAATCTGGCGACGGTGGC
>DPXI01000022.1:0-10104 GCA_003527485.1 Treponema sp.
GCGTAGACGTCGCGATGGTTCCAGCGGGAGTCGGCCGCGTCGCGCGCCTCGAACTGCAGTATCCCGCCTTCAACGGAGGGCTGGAACGCCGGCATAGCGGACAGCGGCAGGCGGAACGCCGCCGAGAGGTCGAACAGGTTGTAGCGTGCCCGGTAATCGGCAAGCGGCGTCATGGTCTTGTACTGGAGCCCGAGGGAAAGCGGGAAGCGGTAGTATTCGTTCAGATCGGGATCGGCGTTCTGCGCCTCCGCCCGGATCGCGCCGCCCGCCGCCAGCAGGATGGCGACGGCGCAGGCATGGATGGTTTTAGGCATGGCTTTCCTCATATCAGGGCGTGGTGATGGTTACGTTGTCAAAGACGGCCGTCGCCTGGACATCCCAGTTGTTGCCGATCACGTACATGCCGAGTTCGGCGGCACCGCTCAGGTTCATGTCCAGCCAGATGCTTTCATATGTATCCGGATTGTAACCTCCATAGGGATTGACCTCGATCCATGTCGAGCGGTCGTCGTTCGAATACCACGACTCGACCAGGTTTCCGACGCGCGTGACCTTGAGCCACACGGGAACCGGTACGGCGTAAACGCTGATCGGTGCATTGCCGCCCTCCCCGGTCTGGGGGTACGTGAGGCTGACCGATTGTTGGGGAACCGGAGTCCATACGGTGGGAGTACCGCTGCCCGTGTAGTAGGCCCCGAACTCGACTCCGTGAAGCAGCTCGACGCTTTCCGGCGTGAGGTCCGAGCGCAGGGCGATTCCGGCCTGCGCGAAGGACCGCCATTCACCCGTGGCGCCGTTGTCGCCGATGGAGACAACGCGGACCTGCATCGTGAAATCTCCGGAGATCGGCCGGTGCAGGAACTGCAGCCAGGTCGGACGTATGCCCCCGTCGGTGGAAGCTCCGAGGCCCAGCACCCCGGCACCGGTCACCGTATAGGAAACTGCGCCGGCGTCGTAGCTGGCGCTTCCGTCGGGGATGCTGCCGATGGCCTCGCAGGTCCAGTCCGTATTCACCGTCGCGACCGAATGGAGCGCCCGCGCCGTCGCCGGATACCCGACTCCGGAAGTCCCGTGCGCATACTGGTCCCACACGATCTGGCCTGTCGCCGTTATGCCTTCCTTGCTCCATTCCAGCCAGAACCCGTAGGTTTCCTCAGGCGGAAGCTCTATCGTCCGGCTGATCTCCCCGTCGATCGCGGGGATGTCGGTCAATTTGAGGATCCCGCCTTGGTAACGGCTCGTATCCCATGAGAGCGGTTGTCCGTAAAAAATGGTGTAGGTGCCCGCCGAAGGATCGGATTGCCAGGTGACGGTGACAGTTCCGGGTCCCGGCGTCAGCGTCGGAGCGGCGGGGTCGAAAGGCCCTTCGACGGCGCGTACCGAGAAGCCGTAGTCGGAACCCGCTCCGAGTGGCCGGGACTGCGCGACGCCCAAGTAATAGGTGCCGGCGGGGATCGAGAATATTTTGCGGAACGGTTCGGCGGCCGTGGCGCTGAACTTGACCTGGCCGGACGCTACGGAGCCGGCATCGTCGTACAGGACGCCGGCTACGGTCGAGGTATTCTCCGCATCGACAGCGCATTCCAGAATAAGCCGCGGCCCGGCCGTTTGGATCTTGTACCAGGCTTCGCCGCCCATTTCCGTGACATTCCGCCCCAGCAGCACGAAGGGAGGGAGCTGGAGGGACTCCCAACTGCCGAAGACGAGGTCCGCGGGATCTACGGGCACGCAGCGGATGGTGACCCTGGTGTCCTCGTCCACTGCGATCATGAGGCCGCCCGCGCTCCCGGAGACGACGGGATCGTAGGTCGGTTCCGGCTCGGTCGTGGTCGGGACGGCTTCGTTATAGATGTCCGCTTCAAGGCGGAAAGGCCCTTCCGAGGAGATCACCGAAGCCGGCACCGAGTGGCTCTGCGGGTAGAGGGCGCCGTTGTCCCATCCGGAGCTGTCATTCATGTCGAAGGTGGTCCAGGTCCAGGAATCCACCTCCGCATCGGCGGCGTTATACAGCCTGAACTCAGCCCGGCTCGCCCCGATGAGGGCCCTGGAGGAAACCGATCGCGTTCCGGTTGCGTCAACCGTCGCGAACAGCTCGCCGAATATCGGTGACAGGCCGGTCAGCCGGACGCTGATCCGTCCGCCCCGGCTTCCGGAATCCGCCTTCCTGTCTGTGGAGGCCGGGTTCTGGCAGGCGAGGAGCATCAGGATCGAGGTCGCCAATACGGCCAGTCCAGGCAGGAGACGTTTCATGCTTTCCGTCCTCATTCGATTACCACGCTGATGGTCGTCTCGGGGTCCGTCGTTCCTTCCACGCCGATCGAGGGAGACACCCACTGCCCGCCGATGCGATAGGAGACCTGCACGATCGCGGTCGCGCCGCTCTCGAACCAGGGCGGCGTTTCATAACTCATCCTATCCTCCGCAAGCGCTCCGCCTTCCGGGAGGAGTTCTTCCCCGTCGGCGAAGACCTGGTACGGACCGTCCATTCCGCCTTCATGGGGTATGGAAACCCAGAGCTGGTACGCCTGCGCTCCGGTGACCGGATCCCAGGAAACGAGAAGGCTTCCGTGCGGATCGGCGATTCCCGGGGAAACGGCGACGTTCAGCTCCACGGCCGGAATTTTGCTCTCGATGACGATCCGGTATCCGCCCATGGATCCGTACCCCTTGCCGATCCTGGCGTAGTAAGTCCCGTCCTCGGGGCATACCCAGGATGCGATGGAGGTGAAACCTTCCGTCCACTGATGCTCTGTGATCGAAGTCGAGACAAGTTCGTCCGCGGCGTTGAAGATTTCCACTTTGGTGCTGGTGACGGTGGAATCGGCGGACGAGGTCGTAACTTCGTATTCCGTATCCTTGACGGCCGTGAAGGAAACGTAGTCCACATCGTCTGAAGGATAGAGGGAATGGATTTGCCCTATTCCCAACGCCAAGGGCCTGGCGGTCGCAAGCGTATCGTCGCTTTCGAATTCGTCTTCCGCCGCATTCCCGAAAAGGACGGTGAAGGAATGGTCTCCGGCCGGGTCGGGCGTTTCGGACTGGTACTCGTAGCTGGATTTTCGCCTGAACGAGCCAAGATCGACCGCTCCGACGTAATAGGTCTGGCCTATCACGGTGGATACATAGGAGACGCATCCTTCCCCGGGTTCCGCTCCGGCGCTCCGGGCTGTCGTAACGGCTGCCGACACCGCATCGGTATCGTAGACGAAAATGGCGGGCACGGCCTGGCTTCCTTCGGCGCAATACGCCGCCACGCGCGTGGTCCTGGAGGTCGCCGCGAACGAAAACCATTTTTCTCCGCCGGCCACGATGTCGGAAAGCTCTTCATAGCTTCCTTCGAAGGGGGCCAGACTGATCGCTTCGCTCGCCGTCCCCTCCGAAAGGACCACGGCGGAAAGCGGCCTGCAGACGATGAGGACATAGGAGCAGGTGCCGGAGACGATGTCGAAAGGGGCGGAGACGCCCTGGACGGTAGCGCGCGAGGCATCGTCGCCTCCGTTCGCTTTATTGAAAAAGGTCGCCTTTATCGTATACCCCTGTCCCGGCGCGATATTCCTGCTCTGCACGAAGCTTCCGGTTCCGCCGACCGCGCTCGATTCGTATGCCGACTCGTTCATTTCCCAGGTGTCGATCGGCGCCGTCACGGCTGGCGCGAAAAGTTCCAGTCGGACGGAACTTACGGCGATGTAGGCGCGTCCCTCCGATCCTTCGGCCGCGTTGGCGCGGCTGGTTGCTACGCCGTTTTCAACGCCCGTGGCTGAGAGGAAGGCGGCGCCGAGGGCCGGAATGCTGATGCTGACAGTGCCCGCGCGGGTATCGCTCGCGGACGGTAAGGAGGCGTTCACGCAGCACATGAGGACGGAGGCGGTGATGGCAAAAAGTCCGATGTTCCGAATCGTTTTCATCGCATCCGCCTATTTGAAGATCACGATGGCGAATCCGCTATCGATCGGCGTGCCGGAGGCCTCGTTCGAATCCCCGCTGTCGCCGAAATCATTGGAAGCCCTGACCGTATAGGTATTTATCCCTGAATTGGGGAAACCGTCGATCCAGACCAGCGGATTCTCCGCTCCGATCACGTAGATCGGAACGGAACCGCGGTTGCGGAAGATCTTGTACCGTTCCGCGCCGACTGATGCGATCCATTCGATCGAAAGATGCGGTTTATCGGCGACTTGTGTGACGACAAGACCGGTCGGCGCTTCGGACAGAAAGCCCGTACGGAAGATTCTGGATTCGCTGGGCGTAAGCTCTGTCCCCGCCGCATCGTACGGAACCACTTTCCATGCATAATCCATGGAGGGATTCAGATCGATCGGCGGTGTCCAGCTAGGGCTAATCAAATAATCCGATGCGGGAGCGACGGATGGAGATGCACCTTCGGCGAGATGAATTTTCCAGCGCACTGCGCCGGCGGATTTCCCCCAGCTGAAGGTGGGTCGCGGGCCAAGGTCGGAGGCGTCAGCCGCAGGATAGGATAGATTTATCGAATTCGGCAGGATCTCCGGATCCCTTGTCACGATGAGCGTATAAGTTGCGGTGGTCGTACCGTCCTCGGCCGTGACGACGATGCTGAACGAATTGGCGCCGACGTTCAAGCCCACGGCCAGGTGGCGCGTACCCGCTTCCCCGCCCAAAGAAGCGCTCGCGCCCGTTGCGAGCTCGAAGGCGATATCGATATACGCGGTCGCGTACGGTACGCTGAAGCCGAAGGATCCGCCGTTCTCGTCGGCGGCCTCCCCGTCCACGGTCAAGGCGCTCAACGCCGTATCCGAAGAGAGTACTTCGGGGTCGGGGACGGATTCCGCCGGACAGGAAACGATGGACAAGGCGAAGGCGGTCGCCAAAACCAAAATAGTCGAATTCTTCATTCTTGATCCTTGCGTTCGGCTCGGCCCAAAGGACCGCATCAACGGTACAGTACAGTACCGCCACCCAAGGGAAGTTGCGTCCTGATTTTTAAATAGGTACTATTTCCGGGGTGGAAACCGGGCAGGTCCGCCAGTCCGCGGACGGCGGCGGAAGCGGGAAGGTCAAACGCCTGGCGAATCCTTCAGCGCGAGATCCTCCAGCTGGGCTTCGCTCAGCACGGGCGGCTGCTCGAGCGCGGAGGGATGCTCCACGAAGAAACGCAGCAGGTCGATCGCGCGGCCGCAATAGAAGCCGTCGGCGATGCGATCGTCGTAGGTGAACGTCACCCTGATCTTTTCGCGCCGCCGGACCGAACCGTCGTCCGCCAGGACATTCTCCCTGCGGAGTTTGCCGATCGCGACGAAGAGACCGCAGGTTCCGAATTCGAAACTATGGTGCAGAGGAGCGTCCATGCCTATGCTGCCGACGTTCGTGAAGAAGACGCTGGCGAAAAAGGGGAGTTCATTGATGGCGGAGGCCGGAAGGCCGTTCCAGTAATCGAGCAGGTAATAGCAGCGGACGACCAGCCGGATCGCCCAGCGCGGCAGCTTGGCTACGAACTCGTTGAGCCTGTCCGCCTTCGTTCCGGCGCCCTTCTTGAGACCGCTCACGTAGCCGGAGACTTTGCCCGTGACGGTGGACAGGGTCTCGAAGGGAGAAAAAGCGAGGGTCGCGTTGATCTCGACGCCCTCGTCGCTCAGCTCCTTCTTGGCCACGAAGTTGAAGACTATCCGGTTCCTCTGGTAATAGCGGTATCCCGCGATGAAACGGTTGAGCTTCGGCCGCAGCGCGATGGTGCGTACGGAGGCGCACAGGAACACCTGGAAAAGCGTCGTCCGCCTCCCGTCAGGCCCGCCGGAACCGTTCGCCGCGCGGAGATACCGCATCGCCTCCGTGACGTCGAAATCTTGTTCCAGGAATATGGTCGCGTCCGAACGACGGGGCATGAGGTAGGGCATCATGCGGGTGAAGTGGGGGAGATCGCGGATATAGGTACCGTCGCTGCGCTTCTTGGTGAACATGGCCGAAAGTATCGTCCGGAATTCCTTTCGCGGCAAGGCCGATGCCTGTGCACCGTGCACAGCAAATACCGCCCGTTCCGCCGACGCGGCCGCTCCCATTCGGCGCCGGGGAAGGTATACTGCGAACGGAGGGACAGAGCCATGAAAACCGATCGCATGAAAATCCTGCTCGCGCCCGATTCCTTCAAGGGTAATCTGAGCGCGCGCGCTGTCTGCGCCGCCCTGGAGGCGGGAATCCGGTCCGTCGAGCCGACCGCCGAAATCATCTCCATCCCGCTGGCCGACGGCGGAGAAGGCACGGCGCGCGCGATCACCCTCGCGGCAGGGGGAGAGTTCCGGTCCGTACGCGTACGCGGCCCCCTCGGAGCCCCATTGGACGCGGAGTTCGGCCTCATCCGCGACGGCGAGGTGGCCGTCCTTGACATGGCGAGCGCCTCGGGCATCGAACACCTGAGCCGGGATGCACTCGATCCCATGAAGGCTTCGACGTTCGGCACCGGTGAACTGATACTCGCGGCGCTGGACGCGGGGGCGCGGCGGATAGTGATGGGCATCGGAGGCAGCGCGACGGTGGACGGAGGCGTCGGCATGGCCCTCGCCCTCGGCTTCGACGTGCTCGACGCGGCGGGGAAGGCGGTGTCCCTCGGGGGCGCCGGCCTCGCCTCGATCGCCCGCGTAAGCAGTGCCGGAGCCGATCCCCGCCTCGCCCGGACGAGTTTCCTGGTAGCCTGCGACGTCACCAATCCCCTGCTCGGCCCAAAAGGGGCCGCACGCGTGTTCGGCCCCCAGAAGGGCGCCACAGAAGCGACCATTCCCCTGCTGGAAGCGGGACTCGCCCGCCTGTCCGAAGCCTGGAAGCAAGCGGGGCTCGCGGCGGACACGGATCATCCCGGGGACGGAGCCGCAGGCGGGCTCGGAGCCGCTCTCCGCGCCTTCCTGAAAGCGGAGATCCGCTCGGGCGCGCGCCTCGTCATGGAATACTCAGGCTACTTCGAGGCCCTGAAGGGAACCGACCTCCTGATCACGGGAGAAGGCATGACCGACGCGCAGACCGCCGGCGGCAAGCTCTGCTCCGTCGTCGCGGAGACCTGCAGGAAAGCGGGGGTGGGCGTCGCCCTGCTCTCGGGCGGGCTGGGCGGCGATCCGCGCGAATTGCTTTCCGTTTACGACTATGCAGCGTCCATCGCCGCGGGCGAGGTCGGCCTGGACGCGATGATGCGCGCCGCTCCCCGGGATCTGGAGCTCGCCGCCGCCAACCTCGTGCGCGCCTGGAAACTGGGAAGGGCGTCGAAGGACCGCTAGTCCCCAATCTTCGCGAGGCTGATGATGGCCGGCACCACGTACAGGGTCAGCAGTGTGGAAACGGTCAGGCCGCCGGCGACGGCGATGCCGAGGGGCTTTATGACGCTGGAGCCCTCGCCCAGTCCGATGGCGATGGGCAGCATGCCGAAAACGGTGGTCAGGGAAGTGATCAGGATCGGTCGCAGCCTGATCACCGCGCTTTGGACCAAGGCTTCCGTCTTGCCCGTTTCCCGGCGGCGGACGAGGAAGAAGTCGATCAGGATGATCGAATTGTTGACTACTATACCGCTGAGCAATATGGCTCCCAGCAGCGAGTTCAGGGACAGGGTGGACCTGAACGTGAAGAGGCTGAAGATCAGGCCTATGAAGCCGAGGGGGACCGCGGCCAGGATGACGAGCGGGACCGCGAGCGAATTGAACTGGAAGGCGAGCAGCAGGAAGATCAAGGCGATGGAAACCGCCAACGAAACGAACAGGGACCGGATCGCATTGTCCAGCTCCTCGGCGGGATTCATGAAAGCGACCGTGCAGCCTTCGGGGACGGTCAGGTTCGCGGCCAGGTATTCCTTCGTCTTCGCCTCAAGGGGAAGCCATTCGGAGGCTGGAGCTCCCCGCATCCGGTTGGCGTAGATCCTGAATATAAGATCCCCGTTCTCGGAGACGATCTGGGAGATGTTCGATTTGACTTGAAAATCGAAGAAATGTTTGAGAGGCACCGCGCTGTCCTTGTACGGTACCAGGAAGTTGGCCAGATTGACGCGCCCTTTTATGTCCGCGTCGGGATAGACGGCACGGGCGGTGACCGTCAACCCATCGTACTCNNCAGTTCGTCGGTGTACCCGGTTGCCGGAGTGGTGGAAACGCGGGCGTAATACCCGGTTTCGGTCACCAGATCGCGGGCGCGCTCAAGGAGAGGAATGAGCGTCGTCTCGTCGGCGCCTCCGAAATCGATCCGCAGATCGTTCGTCCGGGGAAGCGGCAACTCCGCCGGATCCCAGTTCATTATGCTGTAGTACCAGTCGTTGTCCGAGGGAAAAAGCTTCTGGAGTTCCGCGGTCACGAAGTCCGCGTCGCCCGTCTTCTTCAGGACGATGAAGATGCGGTTGAATCGCCCCCGGACTTCGGCGTAGGTCCGCGCGACGTAGGCGTCCAGCTTTTCCTTGATGAGGGCGTTCATTTCAGGAAGTTTGCCCTCCACGATTTCCTGGCTGGTCAGATCGTTCGTGGACTGCAGGAATACGATCAGCCGGTCGCTCTGCGGCGGCGACATGATTTCCCGCGGCAGCCGGGGCAGCACGAACGCGACCGAAAGCGCCAGGACGATCGAGACGGCCGCCAGCAGGGAGATCGCGACCGGTTTCCGGCTCACGACCAAGCGGAGCGATCGGGAGTAGCCCCATTCAAGCAGATGCAGGACGATCTCGCTCGGATTCTTCTTCGCCCGATCCGCATCGGAAGCTTTTCTGCGGACATCGCTGTTCCGGTAGATGAGGAAGGCGACGATGGGCACGAGGGTCAGGGAGACGGCCAGTGAGAAACCCAGGGTGTACACGACGACCTTGGCCTGGTCGCCGAGGATGGCGTTCGTCAGCGGCGCGGTGAACGAAAGGGGAAAAAAGACCAGGATGGAAGTCAGGGCGGAGGCGATGACGGGGGCGCGGACCTCGGCGGTGGCCCGGATTATCAGGTCCTTCAGATGGAGTTCGTCCCCGGCGTGCTTCTCGTCCACCCGCAGGCGATGGATATTCTCCATCACGACTATTGAGGCGTCTACGATCATGCCGACGGCCAGGGCCATGCCGCCGAGGGAAATGAGGTTCAGGCTCACGCCGAAGGCGTACATCGGTATGAAGGAGAGGATCAGGGATACCGGGATGGAAAGGCCGATGAGAAGGGAGTTCCTGAATTCGCCCAACATCAGGAGCACGATGACCATGGCGAGGACCGCGCCCAGGATCAGGGATTCAAGCACGCTCAGCATGGAACGGTTGATGTATTCGGCCGGGTCCAGCAGGGCGCTGATCTCGGTATCGCCGGGGAGCAGCCCCTCGGACTTGAGCGAGGAGAGGGTCCGCTGGACCTCGCGGGACATGACGCTGATGTTCCCGCCGTCCACCGGATTGCAGATGATCTGTATGCCCCGACTTCCGTCCAGCACGAAGGTCGCCGAGGGCACGGTGTAGCGGATGTCGACGTCGGCGATCGAATCCAGCAGGACATCCGTTCCTCCGACCTGCTTCACCACGAGGCTGCCGATATCGAACAAATCCGGATCATCCTTGGCGAAGCTGACGCTCAGTCTTTGCAGACCCTCCGTCAGCGATCCGATGGATTGCGTACCCGAATCGGCCTGGAGGGCGGCATTCACGTCCGCGATGGTCACGCCGTGGTGCAGCATGTCCAACCGGCGCAGCACGACGGAGGCCTTCAAGTCTTCCACGTTGAAGACTTCCAGCAAGTCCATGTCCTGGATCTGCAGGAGCCGCGGTTCGGCGTTCGCCTTGACCAATTTGTACAGGTCTTCGGGGCTGACGCTCGCGGAACCCAGGCCGAGCATCAGGTAGCCGGCGTTTTCCCCCGAGAAGAAACGGACCTGGACGGGATTCCGTAGCTCCTCGGGAAAGTTGCCGTTGATCGTGTTCAGCACGGCTTCCGTATCGGCTTTGACCTTATCGGCGTCGCTCTTCCAATCGAAAGTCAGCGTGAAGCTGCTCTGGTTGCTCCCGTACCTGGCTTCCAGCAGTTCCAGCCCCTCCACAGCCTGCAGGCGGGCTTCGATATCGCTCGCGTACTGCTCGTGGAAGGCTACGGCCGAATAGCCCGAGTGCCGGATATTGGTCATCAGGCGTGGGCGGTTGACTCTCGGATA
>DPXI01000022.1:10157-21256 GCA_003527485.1 Treponema sp.
ATCGTCACCCGGCGGCTCTGGAGCAGGTTCGCCGAATCGACCGTCCACACCTGGTAGCGGCCGTACATCCGTTGAAGAAGATCCTGCTGCAGGAATATTCCGCGCAGCTTGCCCAAGGGCAATTCCGCCGTGGCGAACTGGCCGAGCGGGGCGCCGCCGGTCCCCGGGAATCTGAGCGTCAGGGTGAAAAGGCCCGTGGAATAGTCCGGCTCGGGCGAGCGGGAATGGATGACGCCCTTCAACTCCAGACCTCCGGCGACCGTCGCGATGACCTCCGTTCCTGCGCGCAGGGATAGCGCATCCTTGTCGCTCAGGTAGGCCTCCAGGTACAGCTCGCTCGAATCGATGACCGTGACTCCCTGATCTCCGCTTCGGACAGTGGCGTTCGGCTTGACCGAAACCGAGGAAACCGTTCCGGGGATGCGGGCGGCGACGAGGGCTGGAACGTAGCTGCCGGAAAGATCGTCCCGTTCCACGCTGAACAGCGGATCCCCCGCCCTGACCTCCTGCCCGGGTTTCACGAAGACGGATCGGACGATGCCGTTCGCGCTCACCGCATGCTGGACGGAGTTGGCCGGGATCAGCCGGCCGCCGACCCTGGTCGTCAGCGGAATTTCAGTCATCGCCACCCGGCCGACCGTGCCTCCGGGGGTTTCCGCCTGGCGTCGGCCCCCCCCGCCCCCTCCGCCTCCGCCTCCGCCTCCGCCTCCGGGAAACGCTCCGCCCGGTGGCGGTGCGCCGGCGCCCGGCCCGGCGCCCGACCCGCCGCCTGGCCCGCCGCCGGGGCCACCCGGTCCGCCGCCCGTCTGGGCATGGGCCGAAAAGACGGAAATCAAAGCGAGCGCCGAAACCGTCAATAACGCTATTCGTCCCATCATTCACTCCGCGTCGTAAAAACGAGCCAGATTCAATCTCTGGATCAGGATATCGTGATCGGTCTTCATCGCATCGAGCCGGGCGATGGACAGTTCGATACGGCCGATTTCAAGAGTCTCTTCGTTGATGAAACCGCCGTCGAAGAGCGCCTCGCCCCGCGCCGCTTCAGCCGCCGCGTCTTCCAGATCCAAGGCCTTGAGGGTGCGGTCCAGTTCCAGGATCTCCAGGCGATCGCGGATCGATCGTATGCCGTCGCTGAGGGTCTTGATCGCCGCGGTAAGCCGGAGCCTTTCCAGGACCGCGTTTTCCTTTCGCAGGCGCGCATCCAATTCCCGCTCCCCCTTGGCCAGGAGATCGAAGGATAATTGGAGGGTCAGGCCCCAATCGACTTTCGCGCCCTCAAGATCGTACGAAATCACGGCGGCCATTCCGGGATTGGGGAGGTACGGAAGCGCGGAAAAAGCCTTGCGTTTCTCGGCGGCCGCCAGTTCCAGTTCCTGGGCGCGGATGGCCGCGGAACTTGGCGGCGCGGCGATCACATCGATCGGCGCGGTCGCCAAGGCCGAAGTACGGGCCAGGACGCCCGGGTATTCGCTTTCGGCCGCTTCGATTATCGCGGAGTCATAAGCCTTGAGCGCAACGGAGGAGGACAGGAAAGCCTTCCGGGCTTCCAGGATCTTCTTCTCCGCGTCCCGCCTCGAAGCCTCCGCCGCGGCCGCTCCATCCCGCTCCATGACCGCAAGATATCGCCGATCGGCATCCAGGCGCCTGGAAAAGTACACGGCATTCAGAAGATCCGTCGCCAACTGGATCCGAATGGACGCTTCCGCGTCCCGCAGAAGGATACGGGCTTTGAGCAGGGCCGCTTCGGCGCTCAGGCGATCGGCCGAAGTCTCGGTGAACAGCTTCCTCGAAAGCGCCAACGAAGGATTTCCCGCGGCGACCGAACCGTCGGCGGATACCACAAGAGGCGCCGTCATCGACAAGTCGGTGCCGAACAGGCCGCTCAGGGAGAGCCCCGTCTCCACGGTTCCGCCGGTGAATTCGCCGTTCCGGATGGCGAAGGCGTTTTTCTCAACCGTCCTGGTTGAGAGCGTCGGCCGGAACGGTTCGGAAAGCTGGACATATTTGAGCTCGGCCTGCTCAAGCTTTATCTTCGCGTCCCGGAAAGCGATGGACGACTCCATCCGGTCAGCCAGGAGAGTATCCCAGGTATCGCCGACNNGCGCCCAGCGGGTCGGCGCCCAGATTGATGGAATATTCGCCCAGAGTCTTCAGGTATGCTTTCCATGCCAGCAAAAGCCTTTTCCGGGCGTCCAGTTCGGCGATACGCTGCAGATTCCGCGCGCTCAGTGAAATCAGGCCGCAGTCGTACCGTTCCCGCGCGTCCCCCGACGATATCGCGCTCAACCCGCTCTCCTCCCTGCGGATCTGCAGCACGGCGTCCTGGTTCTTCAATTTCCTTCTGATACTATCGTAGGCGCGACGGGAGGCGCTTTCCGCCCTGAGCGACGCCTCCCTCGCCTTGGACAGTTCAGTCGCCTTTATGGTCCTGTCGAAGCCGGGCGCATTGGCCGGCAGCTCGGCCAGGGCCGTCTCGGCCATCCTTTCGGACAATCCGAGAAGCCGGAGCGAGGCATCCATCCCGATCCAGCGTTCGATGGTACCTCCCGGTTCCTCGCCGGGCAGTTCGGGAAGAAGCGATAGGTCCCACTCCTTCCCGAATTTGAAGCGGAAGGCATCCCGGGCATCCTGGAAAGTCCAGAGAGCGAGTTCATGATCCGTCGTGCCCGTCCGGAGTTCCAGCTCCGCCGTCCGCAGTTCTTCAAGCGACAGGAGCCCGGCCCGGTACCTGGATTCGGCGTATTTCCTGTTTTCTCCGGCATTTTCCATCTCCAGGGCAGCGCTGGACGCATCCAGGTCCGCTTCGGCCGCGGCGAAGGCCGTATCGACCAAATCATCCAAAAGCGCCAACAGGGCTTTCCGGTACGCCGCTTCCGAAGAGGCGAACGCCGATTCGGCGTTGAGACGGGCCGATTCCGTCCTGGCTTCGAGCCTGGCCTTCCGCAACCGTAAGGCGGCCAGCTCCAGGTCGATCGAGGGGACGGAAATCCCCTGTCCTGCCGACGAGGCCGCCAAAAATAAATCACGGAGGGAAATAGCCGCAAGGCTCGTCGGGAACAGGACCGTGATGAACGCAAGCAGGAACGCGTATCGTCTACCGAATGGCATGGCCGAATGATACAACGCATTCCGGGGCGCGGGAACGAGGGCGGCGGAATTTTTCATCCGGAACCTGAATCCCGCAATCCGCAAGGGAACGGTACGGTCCGCGGCCGGATGGGTCGCTCCCTCAGGCAGCGACCACCACGGAAGCCCCCGACTTGCCCGTCCAGCGGTTCACCAGGTACAGGGCGATTCCCGTGACCACCAGCAGGATGGTCGACATGGCGCTCGCCGTACCGAAGTAGCCGTCCAGCACCGACAGATAGACCTTGATCGGCATGGTCATGGTCCTGCCGACGTACAGAAGGATGGAGGCGGAAAGTTCGTTCATGGAAGTGACCCAGCTCATGATGGCGCCGGACACTATGCCCGCCTTCATGAGCGGGAGGGTGACCGTCCTGAACGTCCTTCCCGGCGGGGAGCCGAGGTTGATGCCCGCTTCTTCCAGGGCGGGATCTATCTGCTTCAGGATGGACGCGGCCGACCTGACCGAATACGGAAGACGGCGGATGAAGTACGTCATGACGATGATGGTCGCCGTGCCGACGAGCATGAAGGGCTTGCGGTTGAACGCGACGATGTATCCGATTCCGAGCACCGTTCCGGGAACTATGTAGGGAATCATGAGCAGGGGGTCCAGGAACTTGACCGCGAGGGTCCGCCTGCGCGCGACCACGAAGCCGAGCATCGTGCCGACGCTCGCGATGAGGACGACGGCGGCGAAGGAATACAGGAAGCTGTTGGTCACCGTTTTGGGGACGTCGAAGAAGATCTGCCGGTAGCTCTCCAGTCCGAAGCCCGGGACGAAGACGGGACCGTTGGTGTTCTTGAAGGAGAAGAACACCACGACCGCCAGGGGCAGGGCGGAGAGGGCCACGATCGCATAACAGACCAGATGCGCCAGGACGGAGGAAAGGCCTCCCAGATCCTTGCGGATCGGCCGGTTCACCAGCATGCTCGCGTATTTGCGCCGCGATGACGCCCATTGCTGCAGGCCGATGACGACCGCCGCGCAAATCATCAGAATGAGCGAGACCGTGCTCGCCATACCCGGCCGTTCCGCGATTTCGCTCGTGAACAGATTATAGGCGAGCGTCGGAAGCACCAGAAAGTTGCCGCCGATGATCATGGGGGTTCCGAAATTCGACAGGGACATCATGAACGAGATCAGGGCGCCGCCGGTGACCGAGGGGAGGACCAGGGGAAGGGTCACCCGGAAGAAGGTGCGATAGGAAGAGGCGCCGAGGTTCTCGGATGCTTCCTCCAGCGAACGGTCGATCGTGGTAAGCGCGCCGGCCGTCATGAGGGTGACGAAGGGATAATACTGGAGCGAATCGGCCAGGATGATGCCGAGGGCTCCGTAGATGGGCGGCAACTGGATACCTACCGAAGCGAGGGCGGTCCTCAGGAACCCGTTCCTGCCGAGCATCGTGATCCATGAATAGGCGCCGATGAACGGCGGCGACAGGAGCGCGAGGACGGCCACGGTATTCAGCAGGGCCGATCCCCGTATCCGGTAGCGCGTCGTGAAGAAGGCGAGCGGGACTCCGAGGAGGACCGAAAAAAAGGTGATCGTGAGCGATACGAACATGGAGTTAAGGAAGGCCCTGATGTAATACTTCTTGGACAGGAACTCCGCCCAGTTGGACAGGGATAGAACCCCCGTCTCCTTGTCGGTGAAGCTGTAGCGGAACACGTCGGCGAGCGGATACACGAGGAACGCGATGACCAGGGCGAAGCCCCCGAGGGTCACCAGGGTCCAGATGTCCGCGCGCCGCGGTGCGCTCGATAAGGAACGCGCGCTCATTTCCAGCCCCCGTCGGTGGATGAGGTGGCGGGCCTGAGCCGCTCGCCCGTCGCTCCGTCAAAGACCATGAGGCAACGGGGGGGAACGGCGAAGCTCGTCGAGGAGCCCGGCGGGGGGACCTCTCCGGCGCGGGGCCGGTGCCGTTCGATGACGAGGCGCTTTCCGGAGCAATCGATGTCCAGGCTCGCGACCGCGCCGAGGAAGCTTGAATCCGCGACGATTCCCGCCAGCACGTTCTCGTTTTCCGCGGAGGGGTCCTCCACCGCGTCCTCGGGCCTGAACGCGAGTTTGACCGAATTGCCCGAAGGGTTCATGGGATCGGGTACGACCAGGTCCAGTCCTCCGGCCCGGGCATGCCGCAAACCAGCTCCCGCGGAAGCGCCGAGCTCCGCGTCCAGCAGGTTGACCTTCCCCACGAAGGAAGCGACGAAGAGGTTCGCGGGATCCTTGTAGACATCCCAGGGGGCGCCGATCTGCTGCACCCTGCCGGCTGAGATGACCGCGATGCGGTCGGAAACCACGAGGGCCTCCTCCTGGTCGTGCGTCACGTACACGGCCGTGATGCCGAGCTGTTTCTGTACCGCTCGTATCTCGTCCCGCATCTCCACGCGGAGCTTGGCGTCCAGGTTGGACAGGGGCTCGTCGAAGAGTAGCACGCGAGGCTCTATCGCCATCGCGCGCGCCAGGCCGACCCGCTGCTGCTGTCCACCGGAGAGCTGGTCGGGCGTCCGCTTCTCATAGCCTTCAAGATGCACCGACTTCAGGGACGCGGCCACCCGCCGGTCGATGTCCGCCTTGGACAGCTTCCTTACGCGCAGGCCGTAGGCGACATTCTCGAAGACGGTCATGTGCGGGAATACGGCGTAGTTCTGGAAGACCATGCCCGTGTCGCGCTTGTACGCGGGCACTTCGTCCACGCGCTCGTCTCCGAGCCAGACTTCGCCCCTGTCCTGCCGGTAGAAGCCCGCGATGGTGCGGAGCAGGGTCGTCTTGCCGCAGCCGGAGGGACCGAGNNCAGGGGCAGCCCGGCGGAAGCCTTCCGCCGGGCCGCCCCGATAGTCTCCTGCTTACAGATCCGGAAAAAGTCTCAGAGTCCGAGTTCCATCGCGATCTCCGCGAATTTCTTGGAGAATTCATTCTTGTTCAGGGCCGCCCAACCGAAATCATAGGCTACGGTCTTGATCGTCGAAAGCGCGGGGAGTCCGGCCGGGTCCTTGCAGTCGGTGCGGACGGCGCGGCGGAACATGGAATCCACCAGGAGTTCCTGGACCGGTTTGGAGAGGCACCAGTCTATGAAAGCCTTTCCGGCCTCGGGATTCGGTCCGCCCTTCAGCAGTGCGATCCCGTCGGGCGCCGCTACGACGCCGTCCACCGGATACACGATCTTGACCGGACCGCCGCCCTGGACGTAACGGAACGCGTTGTCTTCCAATGTGATGCCGACGGCCTGCTCGCCGTCATTCACGAATTTGGGAACGGCCCCGGAACTGGCGGAAATGACCATGTTCTGCATGATGCCCTTGTAGACGTCCCAGCCCTTGTCCTTGTAGATGAGGAGGGTGTTGCAGAGCTGCATGTAGGAAGAACCCGATTTGTCCGCCCGGGCGGAAGAAATGAGTTTCTTCAGACGAGGATCGGCGAGGTCCGTCCAGGTCCTGGGCATCAGGTTCGCGGGGACCATGTTCGTGTTGACGACGAACACGTTCATGATGCCGGTGTATGGAAGCCAGTTGGTTCCGACCTTGAAGACATCCGCGATCTTGTCCCACTCCTTCGGGGTATAGGGGGCGAGTATGGCGTTTTCGGCTTCAAGCTGCTCTCCGCCGATGCTCCAGATGACGTCCGCCTGGGGATTCGCCGCTTCGGCCTTGGCGCGCTTGATCACGTCGCCCGAACCGAGCTTCACGTATTCCAGCTTGATCCCGGTCTCCTTCTCGAAGCGCGGCGCGAGGACGTTGATGATGGAATCCTCGTGGGCCGTGTACACGACGACCTTCTTGGGGGCCGCGGGTGCGGGTGCTGCCGCGGGCGCTGCTGCGGGCGCGGGAGCGGGGGCTGCCTTATCGGCCGCGGGGGACGCGAAGGCGGCGAGGGAAAGGGTGACGCAAACGAGGGAAAGCAACAATTTCTTCATAGAGACCTCCCTATAGTTCTCGTCCGCCGGCGCGGATGGCGAGGGCGGACGGATTAGCCTAACGTACAAGCGCCTCAAGTTCTCCCGAGAGGTCGGCCGCCTTGCGCTTCGCGCTTGGCCGTGACGCTTCCGTCGCTCTTGAGGATGGAGAACGGGGGCAGGAAACCGCGCACGGCGGTCAGGGGATAGACGGTCGAACCCCGTCCGATGACGGCCCCGGGGTAGCAGACGGCGTTGCAGCCGATTTCGGCCCCGTCTCCCAGTATCGCGCCGAATTTGAGCAACCCCGTAGGCAGATCGATGCCGTCGGTCCCCCTTACGCTCACCGCGCTCTTGTCGGACTTCTGGTTGGACAGGATGACGCCGGCCCCGATATGCGCGCCCTTCCCCAGGATGGAATCCCCGACGTAATTGAAGTGGGGCGCCTGGGCGAAGTCGAAAAGCACGCAGTTTTTGAGTTCGGTCGAATTTCCGACCACGCAGGACGCACCGACGAGGACGTCCCCGCGGATGAAGGCTCCCGCGCGCACTTCGGTCAACGGTCCGAGCACCGCAGGCCCGATGATTTCGGCGCGGGAGGAGATGACGCAACCTTCGCCGACGAGGACGCCTTCCCGCAGCAAACGGTAGCCGGGAGGCGGCTGGTTCAGAAGGGCTTGCACCAACGGCCCGATGAACGGGATGGCCGTCCACGGCCAGGCATCGGGTTCCAGGATGGCGACGGCCAGAGACGCCGACAAGTCAAGCAAATCGGAAGCGCTCAGGCTCGGCATTCCTTGAGTGTAGTTGCGGCCGGCTCCGGCAGTCAACGAAAACTTGCCAAAAATCAAGCCCGGGCGTATCGTGGACTCAGGCGGCAATAGCCGTGGTCGGCAATAGCCGTGGTCGGCAGTAGCCGCCCGCATCTTATCCCCGGAGGCATGCATGAATCCGACACCCGCAGTAGACGTATGGCGCGATGAGACTCTCGGTGAATCGGCCGTCAAGGCCCTGAAGAAGAACGGTTTCGATGCCGTGTACATCGCCGACATCAAAACCGCCGCCGAAAAAATACTTTCCTACGTCGGTAAAGACAAGACCGTCGGTTTCGGCGGCTCCATGACCGTGAAGGCGCTTCTGATCGCGGAGCGGGCCAAGGAAGCGGGCGCGATCATCCTGGACCATAACGCTCCCGGCCTTTCGCCCGCGGAGAAGCTCGCGATCATGCGCAGGCAACTGACCTGCGACGTCTTCGTCTCCGGCTCAAACGCGCTGACCCTGGACGGCGAGATCGTGAACGTCGACGGAAACGGGAACAGGGTGGCGGCCCTGAGCTTCGGTCCGGCCAAGACCGTTGTCGTGATGGGGACGAACAAGATAGTCCGCGACCTCGCCGAAGCCCAGGCACGGATCGAGACCTTCGCCGCGCCCATGAACAACAAGCGCCTGGACCGCCCCAATCCCTGCGTGAAAGCCGGAACCTGCCAGGATTGCTCGGGCGAGACCCGCATCTGCCGATCTTATCAGGTCCTCCGCAGGCGTCCCTCGCAGAGCGATTTCACGGTCATCGTGGTCGGTTCCTTCCTCGGCTACTGAGGGCGGCCGATCTGGGCGCCGGCCATCAGGAAATTTTCCGGCAACTCACGCTCGAATGCGGGGAATATGGCCCTCAAAGTTTCGCCATTGGAATTTTCCATAACGGCCGCGCTTTTCTCGGCGGCCTTCCAGAGTTCCCCGAGCGAGTCGCGCCGGGAAAACCAGAGGATGCCCAAATCCTGGCGCGCGGTGCTCCGTGAAGTGATCTTCGGTTCCTTCCGTATCTTTTCCGACAGCTCATCGAACAGGCTGATCATCGCGCGTCTCCCATACGATTCGTTCCGCGGCTACCCGAAATAAATCAGCTCCCCACAGTTCAAGCGATCTCGGGTCGCCGATAAAAGGCAGAACGTCCTCCGCGGCTTGTCTCCAATCGATATTCCCGATTCGGTCGACGAGAATGCGTCGCGCGTCGTCTGCGGTGAAAGCTGCTTCTTCAGGCCAGTTTCCGCTTTGCTTCATGCGAGCTTCCAGGTGCGGGAGGTCCGCCGGGACGGCTCGCGAGATAAAGAAAAGGAAGTCGTACCAGTCCCGGCCTTTTACCCGCGTTTTCCACGACCGGCAGAGGCAGGCGTGAAGTTTTCCCGCGAAAAGGCAGGAAGGCGTTACCAGGCGCACTGAAACGGGAAACGGTTCAAAAAGCGTTTTCATTTCCGATCTGATTCCTTCAGGCGGTTCAGTGTCGGTTTCAATCTTTATTTTTACCAGTCGATTCGGGGCGGCTAAAGATGAAATCCCTGGCGGAGCTTCGACTCTGATGAGAGAAATTTTCGTATTCGCCTTGATGAAGGCCGAATTGATTTTTCCTTCATTCTTGGCCGCCACGTCCACTGAAAAACCAAAGGCTTCGATCTCGGCGCGCAAGCCGTCCAACCGGTCCTCCAGCCTCCAGGACGGATCGCTCTTGATGAGGCTGAAATCGAGGTCCTCGGAAAAACGATCCAACCCATGGAACAAGCGCAGGGCTGTTCCTCCATAAAAAGCCGCATGGTCGAAAAAATGCGTACGCCAAAGCCCGGCCAATGCCGTTTCCTGAATGACTTCGCGGAGCGCGCGATCCCAGTCTCCCTGGCTTTGCGGTTTTCGACGTTCGATCATCGCACGGATGGCGTCATGCATGATTACTCCTCAGGAGTCTTTTCAAATGTACTTTGAAAGTGGCTCCAGGCATCCGTTCCGTATATTCTTCAAGAAGGTTTTGATCGAGGTCCCTGAAAAGGTCCCGGTCGATGCGGAGATCCTCGAAAAGCCTTCTTTCAAGGGCGCTTGCCGATCTGAGGGCTCCCGAGCGGTAGAGCGTGTCTATAAGCGCTTTTTCTGGCCGCGCTATAAGGTATCCGGAACCATCGCTCAACCGCTCCGCGGTCCAGCCGAAAACGAAGCCCTCCCGAGGAAGATGCCGATAGCTGAAACGTCCGAAGGGCGTATCAAAGTCGCGGTTTCTTTTTTGCGTTGCCGAGGTGACTGTTCTGACCGTTTCGGGGATAAGCCCCGCTTGCGCGAGGACATACTCGAAGGAGACGTAGGAAGGACCGAAAATCTTGTTGGCCAGAATCTCCAATGAAATCGGGCGTTTACGAAATTCGGGGGCAGTCACGTAGATGCCGGGAACGACCCCGATCACCACTCCGGTCTTCATCATACGGCTTATACGGTCACGAACGTTCCCCTTTTCTCCCGCGGCAAAGGCCAATCCGAGAAAATCAATTTCAGGCCCTGCTTCAGCAATACGTCGTATTTCATCCATCATGTCTTATATTATAAGACATAATATACATTTTTAGCAAATAGTTTTGCTTTGCGATCGATATGGATTCCCATATCTCCAGTACGTTCGGACGCTTGTATCTGATTGCATGTACTCCCCGGGGATGAGTGAGGGGGCGCGGGCGGGGAGAGAAGGGAGACCCTTCTCTTCCCCCCGCAAGCCTTTCTTGTTACTGCTTACTGCACGCGCCGCTTCTCCGTTGCATGCGCCTGACCTGCCGTCCGCTGGGGGAACGGCGGGCTGGCAAGACCAGCATCGCCGGCGTAAGCTCGTCGTATCCTTGGAGGTCCCCATGCAAAACGAGATACGATCCCCGATCGACTTGCTCGACAAAGAAGGAAGGATCCGGGAAGAGGGTTGGGCGCGTCATCCGTTCTGGAAATACGACAGGAGGGAGATCAAGGCCAGCCCCTTCCGGATCAAGGAGTGGGACTACTTTTCCGTCCTATCCGGCGACAAGCGTTTCGCCATCGGCCTCACGATGAGCGACCTCGGCTACGCAGGACTCTTCGCCATCTGTTTCCTGGATTTCGAAACGCGGACCTGCCACCAGATCGACTCCCTTTCAGTCATGCCACTGGGGAAAACTGGTTTTCCATCCGGATCCGATGAGGGGAGGATAACCTTCGGCGACAGGAAGTTGTTTATGGAGTTCAAGTATGCCGACGGCGTTCGGAGCCTGTCGTTCAGGGCTCCCCGCCTCAGGAACGCCC
>DPXI01000108.1 GCA_003527485.1 Treponema sp.
GCGGCGAGCCTGCGCGCCGCGGGCGTGAAGGCCGTTGTCATGGAGGAAACGGAAGAGACCATCCGCGCGAGCCTGTCCACCAACAGCGGCCAGTGCCTGCCGCTGAACGCCATAGCGGAATCCTTCGCCCATACCGTGCGCATGCTCGGCCTGGAGCCCGCCGAATGCGCGGTCTGGATGGCGCGCTCGGTTTTCTCCTGCAACATCCCCCTGTATCCCCACCAGATCAAGAACATCCTGGACGGAATGGGCGGCGGATTCGAAAAAGCCAGGGTCTATGTCGGAGAGCTCTCCTTTCTGGAAATCTCCCCGCTCGCGGCCATCGACGCCTACCAGTCCTACCTCTTCGCCGGCCTCATCAGGCGCCTCGCCTGCCGCATCCGCCCCTACGAGAAAGTGAAAGGCATGACCGACGCCTGCGTCGCGCGCGCCATGTCCATCCTCGTCGACGCCTTCGACCATCCCAAAAAGAACAAGCTGAAGGCGGCGGAGGAAATCATCGCGATCTTCGAAGCCATCCCCTGGGACCGGAGCAGGCGGAATCCGCTGGTGGCCCTTTTCGGCGATTTCTACGTGCGCGATAACAACATCATGAACCAGGACGTGATCCGGTTCATCGAAGAGAACGGAGGCGAGGTCATCTCCATGCCGTACAACCAGTACGCCAAGATGATTTCCGACACCTATTTCTCCCGCTGGATGAAAGAAGGAAATTACGGCGCCTACCTCGGCTTCAGCGCCCTGCTCGCCGCCTCCAAAGCCATGGAAAAAGCCTACTACCGCGTATTCGACCGGATGCTGGACGAGACCGACCCCGAGTTCGACGACCCCGCCGGCGAGATACTCGCGCGCTACGGCGTGCTCGTGGAGAACTCGGGCGAGTCCGCCGAAAACCTGCTGAAGACCTGGTATATCAAGAAGCACTTCCCCGAGGTCTCGCTTTTCGTCCAGCTGAGCCCTGTCTTCTGCTGCGCGGGACTCGTCACCGAGGCCATGAACAGCAAGGTCGAAGAAGTCACCGGAGTGCCGGTCCTTTCCCTCACCTACGACGGCGCAGGCGGCTCCAAGAACGACGCCCTCGCGCCTTACCTGCGCTACCCGCGCAAGGCCCGCCCGCGGACCGCGGACGATGAGGAAATCGAGGTCGCCGGTGAAGGAGCGAAGGCGCGGATAGGGTAGTAGCGCATCCTTTAATGAGCTATAAGGAGATCGAGCTAGGCGGGGGAAACTATCATGAAAGCATCCGATCCTGTCAGAACCATCCTGGAAACCGAGCGCCTGGTCCTCAGATACCAGAACGCCGCGGACGTGGCCCCCCTGTCCGCGCTCTGGTCCGATCCTGTCGTGACCAAGTTCATGGGCGGCCCGCGCGACAAAGCCTGGCTCGTCGCCGAGTTCGGAAAGACGGCCAGGAAACCGCGTGCCGAAAAATACGACCTCTGGCCCCTCATCGAAAAGTCCACGGGCACCCTGGTAGGCCACATAGGCTTACTGGACAAGGACGTGGAGGGGCGGGCCGAGATCGAAATCGTCTACGTGCTGATCAAATCCGCTTGGGGCAAGGGCTACGCGACCGAGGCCGCGGGCGCCCTGACGCGCCATGCCTTCGATAGCCTGAAGCTCGACCGCCTGATCGCCCTGATCGATCCGGACAACGCGAACTCGGAGCGCGTCGCCGAACGCCTCGGGATGAAATTCGAAAAAATGACGATCCGGCCGGACGGCGAGATCAAGAAATTGTATTCGGCGGGCAAGGAATAGCCGCAGCCCGCCTCCGGACCGCTGTCCGTCTCCGGACCGCTGTCCGCCTCCGGACCGCGGCCATCGCATCCCCGTTTTACCTCAAAGAGCCAGTTCCAGGATCTTCCTGACGGCCGCGCGGTTCAGCTTCACGAAGTTTCCGACGGTGCCGCGGCCGCCTCCGACGCACTTGCCGGCCATCTCGTCCAGGCGATCGGTGCCGACCTTCAGATCGCCGAGCTTCGTGCCCAGTCCCATCGAACGGAAGAAGGCTTCCAGGCGCCGGATGCCTTCGCGCGCCACGGCCTCGGGGTTCCGGAAGTCGTTCTCCACGTTCCAGACGCGGACGGCCCATTGCGCGAAACGATCCACGTCGGTCTCCAGCGTATGCTTCATCCAGGCGGGGAACACCACAGCCAGGCCGGCGCCGTGGGCGACGTCGTAGATGCCCGATATCTCGTGTTCGATGTCGTGCGAGGCCCAGTCGCCGATCCGGCCGGTGTTCAGCAGGTTGTTGTGCGCCACGGTGCCCGCCCACATGAGATCGGCCCACGCGTCGTAATCCTTCTGGTCCGCCAGCACGAGGGCGACCTGCCGCGCGACGGTCTTCATCGTCGCTTCGATCAGGCGGTCGGTGAATTCCACGTTCCTGACCGTGGTGAAATAGCGCTCCATCAGGTGGGCCATGATGTCGGCCGCGCCGCAGGCCACCTGGAAGCGGGGCAGCGTGAAGCAAAGTTCCGGATTAAGGATCGAAAAACGCGGATAGATCAGATCGGAGTTGACCGCGCGCTTGAGCTGGCCCTCGTCATTGGTGATAACCGTTCCCGTGCTGGATTCGCTGCCGGCCGCGGGAATGGTCAGCACCGTGCCCACGGGCAGGGCTTCCTTCGGCTCTCCTTTCCCCAGGTAGAAGTCCCAGACGTCGCCGTCGATGACCGCGCCCATCGCGATGGCCTTGGCCGAATCGATGACGCTGCCGCCGCCCACAGCGAGCACGAGGCCGATCCCCTTCTCCTTGCACAGGCGCACGCCTTCCCGCACCAGGGACAGGCGGGGATTCGGCACGACGCCGCCCAACTCCGTCCATTCCACGCCCGCTGCCTTCAATGACGCGGTCACGCGGCCGTACAAGCCCGACGCCTTGATGCTCCCGCTCCCGTAATGCAACAGGATTTTTTTTGAGTAAGCCGCGGTCTCCGCGCCGACCCGGGATTCGGTCCCCTTGCCGAAGACGATCTTCGTCGGGTTCCTGAAATCGAAATTCTCCATGCTTTTCTCCTTCGTCCATCCGCTTATCGAAATCTCGTGGTCGCCCGGACCACGAGCGCCGGTTCCATCACCACCGTCCGCTTCCGCGGTTTCTTCCCGTCCATGAGGCACAGCAACAACTCTGCGCTTTTCCGCCCCATCATGAAGGCGGGCTGAGCCACCGTGGTGAGCGGCGGTTCCACGAGGCGCGCCGGTTCCACGTCGTCGAATCCGACCACCTCCACATCCTGGGGAATCCGTATCCCGCGCCGCCTGATCGCCCGCATCGCCCCGATCGCCATCATGTCGTTCCCCGCGAAAACCGCGTCGAAGGTCGGCTTCCCCCCCGCCGCCTCCAGGACCGCATCGACGGCGGATTCCCCGCTCTCCACTGAATAATCCCCGTTCAGGCAAAGGATGGAAGCGGGATCCGCGCCCCGTTCGCGGAACGCGTCCTGGACCCCCAGGGCGCGCAACTTGGCGAGCGAAAGATCCGCGGGGCCGTTCAGGAACAGAAGGCGTCGGCTACCGCCGGAAAGCAGGTATTCCGCTGCCATCAGGGCGCCCCTGCGGTTGTCCACATAGACGCCGGCGCCTTCCGCCCGCGCTTCGATGATGCGGTCCAGAAGCACGTAAGGGACGGATCGTTCGTCCAGCAGGTCCAACTGGCAATCGCAATCGGAGATGGTCGAACTCAGGATCACCCCGTCCACGTGCTTTTCCAGCAGCACGCGCACGTGCTCCTTCTCCTTTCCGATGTCCCTGTCCGAATCGCAGAGGAAGAGACCGTAGCCGCGAGGACGGAGGGCTTCCTGGATCCCGCGCACCAGTTGCGGGAAAAAGGGATTGGCGATGTCGGGAATGATCAGGCCGACTGAGCGGGACTTGCCGGTCGCCAGTCCCCGGGCCACGCCGCAGACGCTGTAGCCCGCCTCCTCGATCACCGCCTTCACGCGCGCGCGCGTCCCGGGCCCGACGCCTTCGGGCCTATCGTTGACCACCCGGGAAACGGTGGCTTTGGAGACTCCCGCGAGCTTGGCGATATCCGCTATCGTTGTTTTCATTCGTTTGAGTAACCGGTTTACTAAACCGGTTACTCATGGTAGCATTCTTGCGTCACGCGCGCAAGCGCCCAGGAGGTTCCAATGAGCGTCAACGCAAAACCCTACCGGCATGTGGTGCTTTTCAAGTTCAAGAGCGGCTCGAGCGAGGAGACGGTCCGCTCCATCGAGAAGGCCTTCCACGAACTCGCCGTGCAGCTTCCCTTCGTCACCGATTTCGAATGGGGCCGCAACTCCAGCCCCGAAAAGCTGGACAAGGGTTTCACCCATTGCTTCATCGTCACCTTCCGCAACGAAGCCGACCGCGACCTTTACCTCCCCCACCCCGCCCACAAGGCTTTCATCCGGGACCATCTGGACGCCAACCTCGAGGACGTCTGCGTGCTGGATTTCTACTCCGAGGCTTGAAGCGATAAACATGCAACCGTCGGAGCTCCCCCGACGACTAACCCGATATGCCCGGGGAGGGAAAGCATGAGAAAGATACGATCGATTTGCCTGGTAGTCCTGGCGATGGCCCTGACCTGCGCGTCCGTATACGCGCAGGCCAAGGACAGCCCCGCAGTCAAAGACAGACCCGCGGTCAAGGAAAGCTCCGCGGCCAAGGCTGGTTCCGCGGCCAAGGCTGGTTCCGCAGTCAAAGACAGCTCCGCGGCCAAGGAAAACTTCGCGGAGATCCGAAGGAGCATCAAGAACCTCGCGCTCACCGACGAAGAGTTGGCGGGACTGGAAGCCATCTCGGCCAAGGACGGTGCCGAGGTGCTGAAGGCGCAGGCGGAAATCAAGATCCTCCAGGCGTCGCTCGAGCGCCTGATGTTGGAAAAGAAGCCGCCTATGGACGAAATCAACAAACTTCTCAGGGCCTCTCTGGAATGGGAATATCAAATACGCGTCATCCGGATCGAACGGAACATCGCGATCCGCGCCCTCTTGGGAGAAGACCGGTGGACTAGGATCTACCGGCTGGCAAAGGCCTGGCTGCAGGTCCGGCGCTCCGACGATGCGAGGCGAGATGCGCAGGGAGATGCGCAGGATTCGAAGTCGGCGCGAGCGCTTAAAATCCTTGACGCCCTTCAATGAGGTTCCCGACGGTGAGCTCATCGAAGCCTTCAAAACGGGCGCCGACAAGGAAGCCTTCGAGACCCTGATCCTCCGCCACCGCCCGTCCCTCCGCCGCTTCCTCGTCCTGCACCTGGGCGGAAGCGAGGATCTGGACGAAGTGGAACAGGAGACGTTGGTCCGCGTATTCGGCTCCCTCGGCGGATTCGCCGGCCGCTCCAGCTTCACCACCTGGCTGTTCACCGTCTCGCGGCGCGCCGCCGCCGATCATGCGCGCAGGCGAAAACGGGACCGGAACGGGACGGCGCGGCTCGTCCTGTTCCGGCCCGACTCCGATCCGAGGGAGCGCGACGAGCCGCATCGGCAATTCCTGGACGCGGAAATGAAGTCCGAAATACTCGCGGCGCTGGATCTGCTGGGAGAGCCGGACCGCAGCCTGCTGTACCTGCGGGACGCGGAGGGAGAGCCGCTCGAAGCGCTCGCCAAGGCGTTCGGCCTTCCGGAAGGGACGGTAAAGAGCCGCCTGTCCAGGGCCCGGCAGAAAATGAGGCCGGTGCTCCGCGCCAGGCTGGGGGAGGCGGAATGATGGAGATCGTTTATGCGATCGCGGATGATCGGGATGCCGAAATCGGAGACGCCCTGCGCTCCGCGCTTGATTCCCGCGCTACCCCCGTCCCCGGAATGCCGGATTTCCGCGGCGCCTATGAGGAAGCCGGTCGCCGCCGCCGCTCCCGGATTCTGCGCGTATCCGTACCGGCTTTCGCCGTAGCCGTAGCCGCAACCGCAACCGCGGCCTCGCTGGCCGTCGCCGCGCTGCTCCCGCTCCGATCCGCGACGGACGCGGCCAGCGCCGGATCGGATTACAGCGTCGCCGTTTCCGAACTATCCGCCGCCTCGGTGCAGAACGCCGCATGGCAGGACGGCCTGTTCTTCGACGAAGAGGAAACCGGCAGCGCCCTCGGTGAATTCGTATCCGATTTGTGGAACCTGTAGGCGGCTTGTACGCGTCCCTTCTTCGACCGGCCGCCGGCCTCTGTCCCTAGACTGGCCGCTGGCCTCTGTCCCTCGACCGGCCA
>DPXI01000101.1:0-2307 GCA_003527485.1 Treponema sp.
TACTTCTCCATGTAATCGACCCAGGCCGGGCAGCAGCTGGTGATGAGGGGGATCTCGCCCTTCTGGGTCAGACGCTTCACCAGCTCCGTGCCTTCCTCGATGATGGTGAGGTCGGCGGAGAAGTTGGTATCGAAGATGGTCTTGAAGCCGAGGCGGCGCAGGGCGGCGTAGATCTTCCTGGTGATGACCACGCCGGGCTCAAGACCGAATTCCTCGCCGAGCGCGACCCGGACCGCGGGAGCGATCTGCACGACGGGGTACATCCCTTCCTTCTGAATGCCGGCCCACACCTCTTGGGTCTGGTCGTGTTCATAGATGGCGCCGACGGGACAATGGGCGGCGCACTGGCCGCACTTGATGCAAGGGCTGTCGCCGAGCTTGACGTCGGCGGCCGCGCCGATCCGTCCCTGTACTCCGCGGCCGTTGAACTCGATGGCCCAGACGTTCTGGACTTCCTGGCAAACCTTCACGCAGCGGCCGCAGCGCACGCACTTGTCCGGGTTGATCACGATCGCCGGATTGGAATCGTCGATCGGCAGGCCCTTCAGGAAACGCTCGTAGGGGACCTCGCGGATGCCGAACTCCGCGGCGAGGGTCTGGAGCTCGCAGCTGCCGTTGCGCGGGCACTGGAGGCAGTCGTTCGGATGATTCGAAAGAATGAGCTCGATGACCGTGCGGCGGACCTGCACGATCTCAGGATCGTGGGTGATGACGCTCATGTTCTCCGAGACGGGCGTGCAGCATGCGCGCACCATCTTGGGGGAACCTTCCATGCGCACGATGCAGATACCGCACGCGGCCCAGGCCGGAAGGTCGGGGTTATAGCAGAGCGTGGGGATTTTCACGTTGACGTGCTTGGCCGCGGCCAGGATGGTGGTGCCGGCCTCCACCTGTACGGGCTTCCCGTTGATCTTCAGGTTAACCATTATATTTACTCCCTTCGCCCTATTGTTTGAGGACCGCGTCGAACTTGCAGGCCTTGAAGCACTCGCCGCATTTGATGCATTTGGCCTGGTCGATGACGTGCGGCTGGCGCTTTTCGCCGGCGATGCAGGGCACCGGACACTTGCGCGCGCAGAGACCGCAGCCGATGCACTTATCCGCGTCGATCATGAAGCGGACGAGGTTCTTGCACTTTCCGGAGCGGCACTTCTTGTCGACGATGTGCTCGAGGTATTCGTCGCGGAAATTCTTCACGGTGGAAATGGTCGGATTGGCGGCCGAACCGCCGAGCATGCAGAGCGAAGCCTTGGTCATCGCCTTGCCGATCGATTGCAGCTTGTCCAGATCGGCCATCTCGCCGTTGCCGTGCGCGATCTTCTCCAGGATCTTGGAGATCTGGGTCGTGCCGATGCGGCAGGGCGAACATTTTCCGCAGGACTCGTCGACGCAGAATTCCATGTAGAAGCGGGATACGTCCACGACGCAGTCGTCTTCGTCCATGACGATGAGTCCGCCGGAGCCCATCATCGATCCGAGCCTCGTCAGGTTCTCGTAGTCGATGGGAGTGTCCAGGACGGAAGCGTCCAGGATGCCGCCGGAGGGGCCGCCGGACTGGACTCCCTTGAACTTCTTCCCGTCCTTGATGCCGCCGCCGATGTCGTAGACGATCTCGCGCAGGGTGGTCCCCATCGGGACTTCCACGAGGCCGGAATTCTTGATCTTGCCGGTGAGCGCGAAGACCTTGGTCCCCTTGGATTTCTCGGTTCCGATCTTGGCGAGCCAGGCGCCGCCCTTCACGAGGATCACGGGTATGTTGGCCAGGGTCTCGACGTTGTTGATGACGGTGGGCATGTGCCAGAGGCCTTCGACCGCGGGGAACGGAGGCTTCGGAACCGGCATGCCGCGCTTGCCTTCCAGGGACTGGAGCAGGGCCGTTTCCTCGCCGCAGACGAAAGCTCCCGCGCCGAGGCGGATCTCGACGTCGAAGTCGAAACCGGAATTGAGGATGTTCTTCCCGAGCAGGCCGTAGTCGCGCGCCTGCTGGAGGGCGACCTTGAGCCGGTCTATCGCCAGCGGATATTCGGCGCGGATGTAGACGTAACCCGTATTGGCGCCGATGGTCTTTCCGCAGATCGTCATCGCCTCGATGATGGAATGGGGATCGCCTTCGATCGTGGACCGGTCCATGTAGGCGCCGGGATCGCCTTCGTCCGCGTTGCAGACCACGTACTTCTGGGCGCCGGGAGACTTGCGGGTGAGATCCCACTTCATCCAGGTGGGGAAGCCGGCGCCGCCCCTTCCGCGGAGACCGGAGGTCTTCAGCTCGGCGAGGACCTGATCCGCCGTCAGCTCGAAGAGGGTCTT
>DPXI01000101.1:2364-3996 GCA_003527485.1 Treponema sp.
TTCCGGTAAATCTCGTCGCCCTTGTTGGACTCGCAGCCGGTTCCGCCGCAGACGAGGATATAGTGGTTATAGCCCATTCCGTCCTCCTTAATTCCCGCCGATGATATCGGCGGCGGGGCGATCGAGGATGAGGTTCTCGAGGAGGCTCCTCCCGATCAAGTGTTTCTCGACGATTTCCCGCGCGATGGCGGCGTCGACCTTTCCGTAAATCACGGTCGGCATCCCGGGAACGACCACCTCGACGGTGGGTTCCGAGTGGCACAGCCCCATGCAACCGGTCTGGCGCACGAGCACCCCGTCCGCGAGCTTCTTCTCGTCCAGGGCCGTCAGGAAGGCGTCCAGGGAGGCTTTGGCTCCGGCCGCGATGCCGCAGGTGCCCATGCCCACGATAACCTGAATTTCCTTGCCGTCGGCTTCCCGTTTCCTGAGATCGGTCTTCTTGGAATCCCGGAGCTTCCGGAGTTCCTCCAGGGTCATCTTCGCCATATTCTTCGCTCCTTACGTTTCGTCAGTTTCTTCGTCGTCTTCCTCAAGGGAACGCAGGTACGTATCCAGGAGCACCAGGTCCCCCGCATACTCAAGTCCTCCCAGAGCCTCGACGAGTTCCGTCTTCCGGACCTCGTAGGCGGTCCTGCCGCGCGTTCCGTTATAGGAACGCCGGAGGACCATCTCCGCCGGACCTTCGAACAGGAGGATCGTCCGGAGCAGGCCCGGTACGTCGCCCACGGGCGGCGCGTCGATATTGCCCAGGTCGAAGCTCGCTTCGACGGTCGTCCCGATTCCCGGTCGGGACCGGATGTCCCAGCCGCCGCCCGATTGGGCCGCGGTCTGGATCAGGAAAGGTACGCCGAGCCCTACCTTCCGGCCGGGATGCTTCTTCCCGTCCGTATGGAAGGGATCCTTCGCCCGCTCCAACTGGGATTCCGTCATGCCCTTGCCGTCGTCGGCGATGGCGAAACGGAACTCGGTATCGGTCTCGGCTATGTCCGCCTCCAGGACGGACGCTCCGGACTCCGCGGCATTCTGCGCGATATCCGCCGCGAGGTCGCAGAGGGAGAAATGCATGTTATTTGGACTGGTACTTCGCGATTATGTCGGGGAGTTGGTCCTTGGTGAGCTTGCCGTACACGTCGTTGCCGATCGTGAGGACGGGAGCCAGGCCGCAGCAACCGACGCAACGCACCGCATCTATGGAGAACTGGCCGTCGGCGGTCACTTCGTCGACGCCGAGGCTGAGTATGCTCCGCGCCTCTTCGATCAGGTCCTGTCCGCCCTTCAGGTAGCAGGCGGTGCCGAGGCAGACCGAGATCGTATGCTTTCCCGGCTTGGTGGTCTTGAAGAAATGGTAGAAGGTGACCACCCCGTAGATCCTCGCCAAAGGGATTCCGGAAATGCGCGCCAGCTTCTCGGCGGATTCCCGCGGAATGAAACCGAAGGTCTCCTGAATTTTATGCAGCATCATGATGAGGCTGCCCGGTTTCGACTTCCACTCGTCGATAAACGCGGTAAGTTCCTTCGGGAACTCGATCTCGCGCGTCTGCGCGACGCTCGCCGTTGCCATGTATACCCCCGTTCCAATATAGATAAAAAAGTATCGTTTTAAGAACGAGCGTATTTTATATGGACGGCGAC
>DPXI01000100.1 GCA_003527485.1 Treponema sp.
CCGTCCCGGGATCCGGCACGGCATCGGCAATTTCTGCGCGGATTTGATTTGGCTTTTTGTATACCTACCGGTAGGTAGT
This sequence comes from Treponema sp., assembly GCA_003527485.1. Lineage (GTDB taxonomy): Bacteria > Spirochaetota > Spirochaetia > Treponematales > Breznakiellaceae > UBA12037. Next base: position 80 of record DPXI01000100.1, read on the forward strand.
ATTAGGAGGAACGAAATGAACTACGAAGATGCGATCATCTACCATCTTTACCCGCTAGGAGCCCTTGGCGCGCCGAGGGAGAACGACGACCGATCGGAATCGGCCGCGCGGTTGCGGGCTGTCGTCGATTGGATACCGGCGATGGAGAGGATCGGCGCGAACGTGCTTCTCCTCGGACCCGTTTTCGAATCGGAGCGGCACGGTTACGATACTCTCGACCACGCGAAAGTGGATCGGAGGCTCGGAAGCAACGACGACCTGCGCGCGCTGTCCGCCGCACTCCGCGCGCGGGGTCTGTCCCTCGCTCTGGATGCAGTCCTCAACCATGTCGGCCGCGGTCACCCCATCGTCCGCGACGTCGCGGAGAAGGGCGCAGCCTCGCCCTACGCGCGCTGGATCGCGGGCTTCGATCCGTCGCGGCGCACGGGTGGATTGCCCTTCGCGTACGACGGCTGGGCTGGCAACTACGACCTCGTGAAGCTCGATACGGGCAGGGAAGAGGTCCGGTCGTTTCTGATTGGAGGGGTCCTGCGCTGGATCGACGAATTCGATATCGACGGAATACGGCTGGATGCGGCCGATTGCCTGGATCGCGCCTTCCTCCGCGAGCTCGGCGCGCGCTGCCGTGAACGCAAGAGCGGCTTCTTCCTCTTCGGGGAAGCGGTCCATGGCGACCACTACCGGTCCCTGCTCGGAGAGGGAAACCTGGACTCGGTGACCGACTACGAGGCTTACAAGGGACTTTGGTCCTCGTACAACGACCGCAATTACCATGAGATCGCGTGGACCCTGGACCGGCTTTTCGCGCGGGGAGGCCTCTGCGAGGGGAAACTTCTCTATTCCTTCGCGGACAACCACGATGTGGACCGGGTCGCGAGCTCCCTCCGGGACGGCGCGGGCCTGTACCCGCTGTACGCGTTGCTCTTCGCGATGCCGGGCGTCCCCTCGGTCTATTACGGCAGCGAATTCGGCATCGAGGGGAAGCGGACCCGATCCGACGATTCGGCGCTCCGGCCTGCGCTCGATCCTGCCGCGCTGGCTTCGCTCGCGCCCCATCCCGACCTGGCGGCTGCGATTTCCCGCTTCGCCGCCGCCCGCCGCGCTTCGGGCGCGGTCCGGCGCGGCTCGTACCGAACCCTCGCGGTCGCGCCGACCGGCCTGGCTTTCCTGCGCGCGGCCGAGGACGACGCTGCCGTCGTCCTCGTGAACGGCGGCGATTCGGTTCTCGCCTTCGACCTCGCCACGCCGGAAGCGGCCGGGCGACGCTTTTTCGACCTTCTCGATAAGGGCTTCTCCGCGGAATTCGACGCGGCAGGGGGCGCCCGCATCGCCGTTCCGGCGCATTGGTCCCGTTGGCTGGTCCCGCGCGGGGCCTAACGGTTGGAGAGGGTCAGGTCGTAGCTGCCCGCGGAGGAATCATCGACGCCTCCGATCTCGAGGAGCCAGACTCCGGCGCCGGCGGGGATCGTCTCGTCGATCGAAATTCGCAGGGACGCGTCGTCCATTTTCTCCCAGGCGCGCTCCAGGACGACGGTTCCGCCCGGATCCTTGAGGGTGAGCGCGCAGGCTCCGGCTTCGATATCGATCGCTCCGGAAAGCCGGAGCAGGGGATCCGAGGACCCCAGGTCGATGTAGGAGGATTCCGCGCGCGCGCCCGAGAAAAGTCCCTGGAAGGAACTCTGGCGGACGGAAACGCAGGAAACGAGGATCAGGGCCGACGCGATCGCTGCGGCCGTCCGGAGGACGCGTCGCGGGTCGAATTCGATCATGGCTACTCCCGGAGGATGAAGTCCGCCGCGTCGGGCGCCCGAAGGCCGCTCGCGATCGGCGACATGTAACAAAATACCGCGGGAAGCCTCCGGTAACAACAAAAAAGGCGCCGACGCGAAATATCGCGCCGGCGCCTCGTCGGGCTGGAGAAGCGACGCTTCAAGGAGCGGCGCTTCAAAAAGCGCGCTTCAAGAAGCGGTGCGTTTGATTTTTTTGGTCGTGGTCATCTCCATGGCCTCGTCCAGCACGGTGACCTTCTCGATCTTCTGGTAGGGCATCAGGCGCTGGTTGACTTCCGCGACGATGGCTTCGATGCGTTCGGTCACCGCTGCCTTCGGTTTCGCCGCGCCGTCCTTGTCCTTGAAGGCTTCGGCGTTCGGGAATACCAGGGCTTCGATGCCTTCGACCTTCATCTTCCTGTCCGCCTCGTAGCCGCGCACCAGGATCTGATCGATCTCGTCGTACAGCTGGAATTCGTTTTCGATCTCCTCCGGATACACGTTCTTTCCGCCCTCGGTCACGATGAGGTTCTTGGCGCGGCCGGTGAGGTAGAGGTAATTCTCGGAATCCAGGTAGCCGAGGTCTCCCGTCTTGAGCCAGCCGTCCCGGGTGAAGGCCTCGGCGGTCTCCCCGGGCATCTTGTAGTAGCCCTTCATGACCATGGGACCCTGCACGACGATCTCCCCGACGCCGCGTTCGTCCGGATCGACGATTTTCATCCGCACTTGTTCGCTCAGCCGCCCGACGCTCTTCACCTTGAAATGCGCCACCGGGTTGAGCGTGAGGATAGGGGAAGTTTCGGTGAGGCCGTAGCCCTGGATGAAGTCCAGGCCCAGCTCGTTGTACTGTTTGAAGACGCTCGGCGCCAGCGGTCCGCCGCCCGAGATGCAGATCCGGATCGTCGCGAGCGAGGCCTTGTCCAGGACCGAACGGAACATCTTCTTTCCCGGATTGACTTTGAAGACCGTCTTTATGAAGCCGGAGATCGCCATCATCGTGCGGATGAGCCAGTAGGCGACGGGGCCCTTTGCCTTGATGCCGCGCATGATGCCGGCCAGGACTTTGTTGAAGAGCATGGGGACGCCGAGGAACATGGTGATCCTGGCATCCTTGAGTTCCTTGAGTATGGCCTTGGTCACCATCTTCTTGCCGAAGACGAGCTCCGCCCCAACCGAAAGGGCCTCGATGAACACGGCGAGCATGGTATAGGAGTGGTGGATGGGCAACAGGGCATAGAAGACATCCGTCGGGTAGAGCGTGAGATTGGTCTGCGCCAGGAAGCAGTCGGAGACGAAATTCTTGTGGGTGAGCATGACGCCCTTGGGGGAGCCGGTCGTGCCTGAAGTGAAGAGGATGGCCGCAAGGTCGTCCTCCTTCGCCTCCTCAATCGCCGCTTCCGGCCCGTCCAGATCGTAGACGTAGCTGCCGATGCCCTTCCTCAGTGAAATGACGGCCTCCAGGGCTCCCGGTGCAGACGCCCAGCGCTCATGCTTCTCCTCGTCCACGAATAGGATGCGGACGTCGGCCGTTTTCATGAGCAGGTCGATTTCCTCGTTCTTCAGTTGGTAGTCGATGGGCACTACCGTCGCGCCGGCGAAGAGCACGCCGAGGTAGGCGACCGCCCACTCGGGGGAGTTCTTGCCGGTGACGGCCACCGAATGGCCCTTCCCGATACCGCGCGCGTGAAGCCAGCGGGAGACCGCCCGGACCCTCAGGAGGGCCTCGTCGTAGCTGAGGGTCACCCGGTCAGGCTCGAAGACCGTGAAGCACGGCCGCGAACCGTGCCGCGAGGCGGTGATCCTGAAAGTCTCGGGCAGGGTGGGCCATTCGCCTGAAAACTCTTTGCCGCGGTATTCGTCCAGGAAGGACCAGGGGCTCGTGGATGCGGTCATCTGAAATACCTCGCATTTTGATGCGCGGTCCGAACGGAGACCGCGTCGTGAATGAATAGACCCGGGGACGCGGGGACGGTTGCGACCGGAGGCTCTTTTATTCTACAGTCCCTGTGATATGCTGGGAAGATGCCGGCGCCGCCGGCCACAGGAGCCATCCCGATGATCCAGGTCCACTCCGCTTCGCGTTCTGCCGTTCTCGGCGCGGCTTTCCTCTTCATGACGCTCTCCTCCTGCTCGGCCCGCATCGGAGCGACTCTCCGTGCCGACGGTTCGGCCGAAGCGACGATCTCGGCTTCGGTCGCCCAGCGTACCGCCGCCCTGATCCGCAATCTGTCGGGGCTCTCCGGGGCATCAAGACCGGGCTCCGTTCTGGACGCGGCCGTACTTTCCGGATCCCTCAGGAACTCCCCCGCCGTCCGGTCCGCCGCGTTCAGGAACATCGATGACCGGAGCGTATCCGGTACCCTCGCCATCGCCGATTTCCGGCTCCTCGCCGCGGGTTCCCCGGCGGGGGGGGGCGACCCGGAACCCTTCATCCGCGTAGAGAAGACCGGCCCCGGCGGAACGGTCTTCGTTCATCTGGACAGAAAAACCGCCCCGGCCGTGCTCGATTCCCTTTCGCCCGAAATCGGCGCATATCTGGAGGCCCTCATGGCTCCCGTCGTCACGGGGGAGGACTTGACCGAAAGCGAGTATCTTGAGTTCGTGGCGGCGGTCTACGGAAACGCCGTGTCCGCCGAAATCGCCGCCGCTTCGCTGACGCTTACCCTGAACCTTCCCGGTCCGGCTATCGCGGTCCTCGGCGGTACGCTATCCGACGGGGCGGCCGAATACTCGATCCCCCTGGTCCAGCTCCTCGTATTGGAGAATCCGGCCGATCTGGCCGCTACCTGGAACTGATGATTTCGCAATATAGGGATAAAATTATATAGATAAAAAATCAAGTCAAATCCGTCTTGCGCAAATGTCGCCGTCCATATAAAATACGC
>DPXI01000002.1:0-15459 GCA_003527485.1 Treponema sp.
CCCGGTTCAAGTCCGTGACGGTGCCGCTGATCTCCCAGGCCATCACGGTGAACGCGCTCCTGGCGATCATCGGGGCGCTGAGGACTTTCGATACGATGTACGTGACGACGAACGGGCAATACGAAACCTATACCATGGCGTTCTACATGTTCCGCCTGGCCTTCATTTCCGAAGGCGGAAGCGGCAGAAGCGGCGGCAGGCTCGGCTTCGCTTCCACAGTGGCGACGCTGCTTTTCCTTATGATTTTCATAGTCGCCGCGGCGGCGCAGCGCTATTTCAGGAAAAAGGAGGTGGAACTGTGAAATCCCGCCCAGCATCGGTTTCCGCGTCGGCGCGAATCGAACGGCTGAAAGCCGCGCTCCTTATCGGAACCTTCGCCGTCTTCATTTTCGTTGCGTACGTCTTCCCCGTCCTCAACCTGGTCAACGTATCCTTCAAGACGCCTTCGGAGTTCGTGCTCGATCCGATAAAGCCGGCAAAAGCCATCCAGTTCAAGAACTATGCGGACGTGGTGATCAAAAACAGCTTTTTCCGGAATTTCTCGAACAGCCTGGCGTACTTGTTGTTCTCCAACCTGTTGACGCTGACCGTCACCTCCATGGCCGCCTTCATCATTTCCCGAAAATACGTCAAGCACGCGAATTTTTTCTATATCCTTTTCCTGGCGGGAATATTTCTGCCGGATCCACTTATCCCGCAGTTCTATTTGCTCAATCGACTGGGCCTGTACAACAATCCGGTGGGATATATCCTGCTGAAAACCAATCCCGGGGTCATCATGCTCATGATGGTCGGTTATTATAAAACCATCTCCAGGGAATTCGACGAAGCCGCCGCGATAGACGGTTGCGGCACCCTGCGTTACCTTTTCCAGTTCATCCTGCCCATGAGCATGCCGATCTTCGCTTCCAGCGTTATACTTTTTTCCGTGGGCGTCTGGAACGATCTGATCGGAACCACGGTCTTTCTGACCAGCCCCAGGTATTATCCGGTGATGCGCGCCCTGTTCCAATTCCAGGGCCAATACGGCACGAACTGGCCGCCCCTTGCCGCGGCGGTGTTCATCGTGGCTTCGCCCCTGATCCTGCTCTTCCTTTTCTTCCAGCGCTACATAATCAGTGGAATGGTATCCGGCGGCATCAAAGGATAATCGCGCATGAATAAAATAAATGAGATCAACATCATGCGGGTCCTCATGAACATCCGGTTCAACGAGGGCATCAGCCGGGCGGATCTTGCAAGGGAATTGGGCTTGGTGAAGTCTACGGTCACGAAGATCGTGACCCTGCTACTGGAACGGAATATCGTCCGGGTAGCCGCGGAAGGCAAGTCGGAAAACGCGATGGGACGGAAGCCCCTCAACCTGGTCATCAACGGCGATTTCGGCTATATCCTGGGACTTGAAATACAGACGGAATTCTTTGCCGCCGCAGCGGTTAATCTTCGGGGCGAGGTGCTGTTTTCCCGCAAGGAGCCGTTGTCCATGGCGGGGAAGGATATCGATGTCGTCTTTTTCGAAGTCATGGATATCCTCAAGGTACAATTGGAGGCGATACCCCTCAGGCTTCTGGGCATAGGCTTGGGCGTGGCCGGTATCATCGATCCGAACCGCGGGGTCATCCAACAGTCCAATCCTCTGAATATCACCGAGCCCGTGCATTTCAACCGCCGCATCAAAGGCCGGATCGGCGTTCCCGTCCAAATCGAGAACGACGCGAAATGCTGCAGCTGGGGAGAGCTCGCTTTCAACAAAGCGGGCAAGTACGAAAATTTCCTGTACGTCATGGGGGAATTCCGACGCGGGGAGAAGCAGAACGCCGATTATTGGGGTATCGCCATCGGTATGGCTCTGGTGCTGAACGGAAAAGTCTATTACGGAAATTCCGGTTCAGCGGGTGAATTCCAGAGCCTTTCCTGGCGGCCGGGAAATAACGGCCAATTTTCCTTGACGAACGAGGAAGCCAGGCATATCCAGGAAGACCGGCAACTCATGCTGCGCGCCTTGAGGGAGCTGAGCGCCCATGCGGCACTTTTCGTGAATACCCTCAATCTGTCCGCGGTCATTTTCGGCGGAGAGATAACCGAATACAAGGACGACATCAAAAGCATATTGGAAGAAGAGATACAAAAGAATTGGTCGTATTCCAACAAGGTGGAGTGCGCCGTCGAATTTTCCTCCATGGGCGACAAGGTCGTCGCGTTCGGCGCGGCCGGCATGTTTTTGGAAAGCATCTGCTCCATACCCGACGTCGTGGAGAAGCCGGGGCCCAAACGGGCTACCCATGCGCGCGTGTTGCTGAGGGATCCGGATCCCCTGGTTTAGGAAAGGAAGTTTCCGCGGCGGGGCTTGCGGAATTCGCTACTTCGATGCAGGATAGTGAGCGACCGCTCACTATGGAGTATCGAATGGAAAAAGCCGATGCGACCCTCCTCCTCGCCTACGACCTCGGAACGACGGGCCTGAAGACCTGCCTTTACCGCTTTATCCGCAGGCCGCCCGCGGAGGGCGGCGACGAGCTGGGGCTCGCCGGCTCCGCGTCGGCGCGCTACGCGCTCTCGCTCGGACCGCGCGGGGAGGCGGAGCAGGACGTCGAGGACTGGTGGCGGGCGATGGCCGCGACCACCCGCGAGGTCCTGGCGCTCACGGGCGCGGATCCGCGCGCTATCGCGGGCATTTCCTTCTGCGCCCAGATGCAAGCCCTGGTGCTCGTCGGCGAGGACGGCCGCGCGCTGCGGCCTGCGATGACGTACATGGATTCCCGCTCTGAAGCGGAAAAACGCGATTTCGGCGGGAAGGGTCCGCGCATCGCGGGCCTCGGTCTGGGACTTCTGCTGCCCTCCCTCCTGATCGCGGGCGGCGCGGCGGCGAGCGCGAAGGACCCGCCCTGGAAGTATCGGTGGGTCGAGCGGAACGAACCGGAGGTCTTCGCGCGGACATCTAGGTGGCTGGACGCGAAGGAGGCGCTCATCGCCCGCGCGACCGGCCGCTTCGTCATGTCGCGCGACTCGGCCTTCGCGACCTTCCTCATGGATTCGCGGCCGGGGAAATTCCGGTGGAGCCCCCTGCTCGCGCGCCTGCACGGCGTGAGGCTGGAGCACCTGCCGGAAATAGTGGAATCGACGGAGAAGGTCGGGGGGCTGACCGCGGCCGCGGCGGCCGAGCTCGGACTGGAGCCGGGAACGGCCGTCTTCGCGGGAGGGGGCGACGCTTCGCTTATCGGCGTCGGCGCCGGCGCGACGGAGCCCGGTGCGTCCCATGTCTACATCGGCACGAGCGGCTGGGTCTCCACGGTCACGAACCGGCGGGTCGTCGACACGGACCGCATGATCGCCTCCGTCGTGGGCGCGCGCCCGGGATTCTACAACTACTTCGCGGAGCAGGAGACCTCGGGCAAGTGCCTGGAGTGGGTGCGCGACCACCTCGCCCTGGACGAGGTAGGCGTCTACCTGTCCACCGTCGAGCGGCGCTTCGGCGGCGACGGCGAATGGCGGAGCCTCGTGGATTTCCTCTGCGCCGCGATCGCGGACGAGGAGCCAGGCGCGGGCGGACTGGTCTTCGCCCCCTGGCTGCGCGGCAGCCGCTGTCCGGACGAGGATCCGGACGCTCGCGGGATCTTCATCGGCATCGGCCTGGACACGGGGAAGCGCCGCCTGATCCGCGCCGTGGTGGAGGGCATCGCCCTCAACAAGAGGATATTGATAGACGCCTGCGAAAAAAAGGTGCCCGTGGCGCGGACGCTCCGCTTCGCGGGAGGCGGCGCACTCTCCGACCCGCTCTGCCGCATCCTGGCGGACGCGACGGGACGGACGGTGGAGGCGGTCGAGGAGCCGCAGAACGCGGGAGCGGCAGGAGCCGCCCTCGTCGCGGCGGTCGGTCTTGGCCTGGCGGCGGACCTCGGCGCCGCCTCGCGCGCGGTGCGGGTCCGGAAGTCCTTCGCCCCCGAAAGCGCGAACGCCGCGGCCTACGAGCGCAACTACCGCGTGCTGTCGCGCCTGTACGCCGCGAACCGCCGCTTCTTCGCCGAGCTGCGCGGCTGACGCGGCCCGCTCGGCGGCAGCGGCGGCGGCGGCGGCGGCAGCGGCGACAGCGGCGGCAGCGGCGGCGGCGGCAGCGGCGATAGCGGCGACAGCGGCGGCGGCAGCGGCTGCGGCAGCGGCGGCAGTCCCGCGAGACATTTTCGGCAAGCCCGGGCTATATTTCGGTCCATGAAAACCATCGACGCAAAATCCTGGGTCCAGCTGACCGCGGGCCTCTTCATCAATGCCCTCGGCTGGGCGGCCTTCCTCATCCCCGGGCAGATCGTCTCGGGCGGGGTCGCGGGCCTCGGCCAGATAGCCTCCTACGCGACGGCGATCCCGGCCGGATACTTCGTGCTGGCGGTCAACGCGGCCCTCCTGGCCATCGCGGTCAGGGTCGTCGGCGCTTCCTTCGGCGTGAAGACCATCTACGGCATCATCGTCCTGTCCTTCTTCCTCGTCCTCCTGCAACCCCTGTTTCCCCGTCCCGTCGTGGAGGACCGCTTCCTCGCCTGCCTCGTCGGTTCCATCCTGGCGGGCATCGGCGTGGGCGTTTCCATGAACGCGGGAGGCAGCACGGGCGGGACCGACATCGTCGCGATGATAATCGGTAAATTCCGCAACATCAGCCCCGGCCGGGTCTACCTGGCCTGGGATACCGCGGTCATCTCGGGGAGCTGGCTCCTATTCCGTTCGACCGAGAAGCTCGTCTACGGCTTCGTCGCGATGGCGGCCATCTCCTACGTCGTGGACCTCCTGGTTTCCGGAGCCAACGAGTCCCATCAGTTCATGATCGTATCAAAGGAGAGCGGAATCATCGCCCGGAGGGTGGGGACGGAGCTGGACCGAGGCGTGACCATCCTGCACGGCAAGGGCTGGTATTCCGGGGAGGAAAAGGACGTGCTGTTCATCGTGGTGCGCAGGGACGAGTCTTCCCGCGTGCTGCGCATCATACGGGAAACGGACAGGGGGGCCTTCCTCACCATGGAGAAAGTCATGGGCGTGTACGGAGAGAATTTTTCGGTGCTCCGTCCCTGAGATTCGCTCCCTGAGATTTCGATAAACGCTCCTAAGACTGTTGCGCGACCTTCGCGCCCTCGCTATGATGGGGCCGCCCGCGACTGCGCGTCCGGCGATAGGGGACGCGGGCGATATAAAACATTCGTTGCGTGAGGTACGACCCTATGAAATCATTGGGAATCAATATCGGTTCTTCCAGCCTCAAGATGGTCCTGGTCGAAGACGGAATACCCGTCTGGACGGCCGCTTTGCCCCATGAAGGCGACTTCCATGCCGTCGTCAGGAAGCTGCATGCCGACGGTCGCGCAAGCGGCCACCTGGAGGAAGGCATCCCGGTGCTCGTGACCGGCAACGAGGGCCGGTTCATGTTCAACGCGGCCGGAACCCTGGAGCCGCTCTGCGTGGAAGCCGCGATGGGCGCCCTCGGCTCGGGCGCTCTCGGCTCGGGCGCGGACGCGGTGGTGAGCATGGGCGGCGAGGACCTCGTCGTCTACTCCCTGGATGAGCGCGGCAAGATCGTCAACAACTTTTCCGGCAACAAGTGCGCCTCCGGAACGGGCGAGTTCCTTAAGCAGCAGCTGGCGCGCATGGACATGAAGCTCGCCGACATCGACTCCGTAAGCGACGAAGCGCGCGTCCTCTCGCTGTCCACCCGCTGCTCGGTCTTCATGAAGAGCGACTGCACCCACCGGCTGAACAAGCGCGAAGCGACCAAGCAGGACATCGTCCTCTCGCTTTCGGACGTCATGGCCGTCAAGGTCGTCGATTTCCTGAAACGCGCCAAGATCGTCTCGGGCCGCGTCGTGCTCACCGGAGGGGTGACCCTCAACCGCCATATCGTACGCTTCATCCGGGAGAAGGCCCCGGACATCGAATTCATCGTCCCGCCCACCGCCGCGGTCTTTGAAGCCTACGGCGCCGCCCTCCTGGCCGCCGGATCGGGCACCCCGCTGCCTTCGGCCGACGCCCTCCTGAAAACGAACGCGATCCGCTTCGACGCCCTTCCCGATCTAAAGAAATGGCAGGGCAAGGTCCGTTCCTTCCAGAAGGCGGACGGCAGGGTGGTCGCGGGCCGCGCCTACATACTGGGCGTGGACGGCGGTTCCACCACCACGAAAGCCTGCCTCGTGGACGCGGAAACCGACGAGGTGGTCGCGAGCCACTACGGCAGGACCCACGGCGACCCGGTTAAGGCCCTCAAGGAGTGCCTAGCGGTAATCAGGGACAAAATCAGGGAAGATACGGGCGGCGGCTCGGTGGACATCTCGCTTACCGCCACCACCGGCTCCTCCCGCGAGATCCTCGGCGTCTTCCTGGAAACTCCCGGCGTCTACAACGAGATTATCGCCCATGCGGTGGGGACCACCTTCTTCGACCCCGGCGTGGAGACCATTTTCGAGATAGGCGGACAGGACGCCAAGTACGTGCTCCTGAAAAACGGCGTTCCCATCGACTACGCGATGAACGAAGCCTGCTCGGCGGGTACCGGAAGCTTCCTTGAGGAATCGGCTTCGGGCGACCTCTCCATCCACAGCGCCAAGGACATCGGCCCGATCGCGCTCGAAGCCGACGCCCCGCTGAAGTTCGGCGAACACTGTTCGGCCTTCATCAACTCGGACATCCGCAAGGCGATTCAACAAGGCGCGGGCCGCGAGAACATCGCCGCGGGCATCGTCGTCTCCATCGTCGCCAATTACCTGAACCGCGTCGTCGGCAACCGCACCATCGGCGGCAAGGTCTTCCTGCAGGGCGGCGTGGCCAAGAACCCCGCCGTCCCGCTGGCCTTCGCCATGATGCTGGACAAGGAAATCCTCGTGCCGCCCTCGCCCGAGCTCATGGGCTGCTTCGGCGTCGCCCTTTTGGCCAAGCGCAAGCGGGCGGAAGGGCTGCTGGACGATACCGAAGTGGACCTGGACGCACTTATCACGCGGGAAATCGGCTACGAGCGCGTCTTCGCCTGCAAGTCCTGCGACAACCTCTGCCCGATTCAGGTGCTCAAGGTCAACGGGCACCCATACATGTTCGGGGGCCGGTGCAACAAGTACACCAACACGCGCAAGACCCTCAAGGATATCCCCGTCTTCGACTACGTGGAGAAGCGCCGCAAGCTCATGTTCGAAGACTGCGCCCCCGCGGCGGCGGACTTTAAGGCCAAGCGGGACTTCACGATCGGCATCCCGCGCGCCTTCTCCATCCACACCCTGTACCCGCTGTATTCCTGGTTCTTCCACGAGCTCGGCATCAGGACCTTCCTCTCGGAGGAGGTGGCGCACGACGGCGTGGCCCGTACGGAGAGCACCTATTGCTTCCCCGCCGAGATCGCCCACGGAGCGGTGCAGGACTGCCTGGACAAGGGCGCCGACTACATCCTGCTTCCCCATTTCCGCGATATGCCCTCGATGGAAGAGGACGTGCACGCCAATTTCTGCCCGATCACGCAGAGCCTCCCTTACTATATCAAAAAGGCCTTCCCCGAGGTGGACGAAAAGCGCCTGCTTCCGCTTATCGTGAGCTTCAAGTTCGGGGAGAAGAAGGCCCTGGAGCACTTCACGGCCTTCGCCGCCCTGCTCGGGATCGGCGAGGCCGAGACGGAGGCCGCCTTCGGGAAGGCGCTGGACAAGCAGAAGGAATACTTCGCCTCTGCGCGCAAGCTCGGTGAGGAAGCCCTCGCCGACGCGCGGGCCGCGGAGCGGCCCGTCATCGCGGTGCTCGGCCGGCCATACAACGCCTTCACGCCCGAGGCGAACATGGGCATCCCCCGCAAGTTCACCACCCGCGGCTATTCGGTGATCCCCTACGACATCCTTCCGATGGAAGGCGAGAAGATATTCCCTAACATGTACTGGTACTACGGCCAGCAGGACATGAAGGCGGCGAGCCTCCTGAAGGCGGAGGACAACGTCTACGTCGCCTTCATCACCAACTTCTCCTGCGCGCCGGACTCCTTCATCCTGCATTACCTGAAATGGACCATGGGCGCCAAGCCCTTCCTCGTGCTGGAGCTGGATTCCCATTCGGCCGACGCGGGCATCGACACCCGCGTGGAAGCCTTCCTGGACATCATCGACGGATACCGATCCAAGAAGACGGATATCGAAGCCGAGCGCTACGACAACGGCTGGAAGTTCCGGTACGGCGGCGGCGAGGACATCAGGGTCGTCAACCGGATATCGGGCGAAAAGGTCATGGTCAGGAACAACAAGCGGGTGAAGATGCTCCTGTCCAACATGGGAAACATCGCCACCGAGTTCATGGCCGCGACCCTGCGCGGCGTGGGCCTGAACGCCGAGGCCCTACCGCTGGCCACGAGCAAGACAATACAGACGGCGCGCGCCCACGCCTCGGGAAAGGAATGCGTCCCGAGCCACCTCGTGCTCGGCGCAGCGCTGGAATTCTTCTCTTCGCCCAAATACCGCAAGGACGAGCTGTACCTCCTGTTCGTGCCGATCACCACCGGCCCCTGCAGGACCGGCCAGTACTTCGTCTTCTTCGAAAACCTATTCCGGGACCTGCGTCTGGAGAACGTGGTGGTATTCACTCTCTCCGCCGACAACTCCTACACGGAGCTCGGACCCTCCTTCGCCAAGGACATGTGGAAGGGCCTCGTGGTCACCGACTACCTGAAGGACGTCCAGACCGCCCTCCGGGCTACCGCGTCGGATCCGGCGAGCGCGCTTCCGGCCTTCGAGGCGTCCTGGCGCGGCATGATGGAAGCGGTGGAGAAGAGTCCGGAACGCCTCTGGGACGAATTGCGCCGCATCACGGCCGACGTCCGGAAGATTCCCCTCAAAAGGAACCTGGTCGACTGCCCCAAGGTCCTCGTCGTGGGAGAAATCTACGTCCGCCGCGACGATTTCGCAGTGGACGAGCTCATCTCTCTGATGAGCGAGCGCGGCATCGTCGTGAAGGTGTCCGGCATAGGCGAATGGATCCACTACCTGGATTTCGTGCGCGAATATTCGCTCCTCAAGCTGCTGCGCCTGCAACCGCCCGTCCTCCGCCCCTTCTCCGATCCCATGCGCAAGCTCCTCCGCCTGCGCCTGGAAGAATGGTGGAAGCATTCGGTGGAGCGGAAGGTGAAGTCCATCCTCGACGGGACGGGACTGCTCCCGGAGACGCCGCACGACATGCGCAAGATCATGGCCAACACCTCCGAGCACTTCGTCAACCACGAACTCAACTCGGAGATCGCCGTATCCACCGGTGTCGCGGCCACCGCCATGCAGGGCGGCTATTCCGGCATCGTCAACATTTCGCCCTTCGCCTGCCTGATCGGCCGCGTGATCGAGGGCCTGTTCACCCCCTGGGCGCGCGAGAGGAACTACCCCTCGCTTTCGGTGGAGGTGGACGGCAACCAGCTGCCGCCGAACATCGTCAACAAGCTCAACATCTTCATGGTCAACGTGCTGCGCTTCAAGGGCGACCGGGACCTCTCCGGCCTCATCGACGGCGCGGGCAACGGCAACGACACGGCCGACGGTGCGGCGGGGAACCGCGGCGAACGCCGTACGGTCACCGCCGTCGCCTTCACGGCGGCGGACGCCGCCGACGCCGCGGTGGACGCCGCCTCCATGGACGACGACCGCGTTCCCCGCGCCAAAGTCGCTTCGGTCAGCCGCCCTGTCCGCCTCAGCGGCTGCGAAAGTTGCGGAGATTCCGGCGGGTGCGGAAGCGGGTGTGAAAATTAACCGCCGGCACGGCAAGGCGCTCCAGGCCTTGTCGCGGCTCCGCTTCTCCTCGACGGGAATGATCCCCGAGCGCTACCGCGAGGAGGTCCGCAGGAATCAGCTGGTGGACAACGCGCGTTCCTTTCCGGTCGTGCTTTCCGGCGCCTTGGTCCTTTCGATCCTCATCTTCGCGCAGTATTCCTTTTTCCCGCCGCTCGACCTCAGCGCCCCTATACGGGAAGGCTATGTCATCATCTTCGCGACCATGGCGGCTCTATCCCTCGTTTGGCTTCCCGTCGTCTTCCTCTCTTCGCGGATGCCGGTCAATGCGGTGCGCGCCGCGATAGGTATGTATTTCCTTCTCCTGCTGACCTGGTCCATGTGCGTTTCCTTCCTGGACCTCGCGACGAACCAGGGCTGGGACGCGCTCATCATCGGCATCATGGTGTATGCGGTGGTCTACCGTTCCTCGTTGCGGAACTTCCTGTTCGCCCTGGCCTGGATACTCTCGGCGGGAACCGCCATCCTGTTGTTTTTTTACCGCGGAGATCCGAATCCGGGCCGATTCCTGCAATTCTACCTTTATTGCTTCGTCGGCATCCTTTTTGCCGTGCAGACGGAGAGCACCCGGGTGGAGACGGCCATCCTGAGGGCGGGTTTGCGCGATTCGAACGAGGAGCTCCGCACCCTCGCCATCCTGGATCCGCTAACCAAGATGTACAACCGCCGCTACCTCAACGAATACCTGGCGCACCAGGTACCGCTCGCCCGCAGGCTCGGACAATCCATTTCATTCCTGAGCATGGACTTGGATCGGTTCAAGGACATCAACGACCGCTTCGGGCATCCTGAGGGCGATCGCATCATCGTGAAGACCTCGGATCTCATCCGTACCTCGGTCCGCGAATACGATCTCCTGTTCCGCTACGGCGGCGAGGAATTCCTGGTGGTGCTCGTGAATACGGAAATGGCCGACGCCCTGGAAATCGCGGAACGGATCAGGGAGAACGTCGAACAGGGGGATTTCGGCCTGTCGGACCGCAAGGTCACGCTCAGCATCGGCCTATCCGCGATTCCGGCGGACGGAGACCTGCAGAGCGCCCTCTCGACCGCGGACCACCGACTTTACGCGGCCAAGGCGGCCGGCAGGAACCGCTGCGTCGCCGTCTGACCGGCGGACGCAGGGTCCGGAATTACATTGACCGCGGGCGGGGAAGGAAACCGACCTTCCTCTGGACCTTTGTCAGGGTTTTCCGCGCCACCTGTTCGGCCCTCCCGGCGCAACGGCCCAGCATGGCTTCTATGGCCGGCGCGTCGGCGACCAGCGCGGCGTACTTCTCCCGCACCGGGCGCAACCCTTCGGCCACCGAGACCCCGACCGCTTCCTTGAAGTCGCCGTAACCCCTTCCCGCGAACTCCTTTTCGATCGCGGGCATATCCTTCCCCGTCATCGCGCCGTAGATGGACATGAGGTTTGTGATCCCCGGCTTGGCCTGGACATCGTAGCGGACCTCGGTTTCGCTGTCGGTCACCGCCCGCTTGAACTTGCGCATGACCACGTCCTGCGGGTCCAGTATGGCGACGAAGTTGTCCGCGTTCTCGTCGGACTTGCTCATCTTGGAAGTCGGTTCCTGGAGGCTCATCACGCGGGCGCCGACTTTGGGTATGTAAGCCTCGGGCACCGCGAAGGTCGGCGAGTACGCGTTGTTGAAGCGTATCGCGATATCGCGGCAGATCTCCAGATGTTGCCGCTGGTCTTCTCCGATGGGGACGAGGTTCGTCTGGTATAGCAGGATGTCGGCGGCCATGAGCACCGGATAGGTGAACAGGCCGACGTTGATGTTCTCCTCGTTCTTGCGCGACTTGTCCTTGAATTGGGTCATGCGCGACATCTCGCCCATGTAGCTGTAGCAGTTGAGGATCCAGGCGAGCTCCGCGTGGGCGCTCACGTGCGATTGCACGTACAGGGTGGAACGCTCCGGGTCAAGGCCCACGGCCATGTAAAGGGCCGTCAGTTCAACGGTGCGCTTGCGCAGACGGGCGGCGTCCTGCCGCACGGTGATGCTGTGCAGGTCCACGACGCAGTAATAGCATTCGTAGTCGTTCTGGAACTGGTCGAAATTCTTGAGGGCGCCGATGTAATTGCCGATCGTCAGGTTGCCCGAGGGCTGGATGCCGCTGAAAATAACCGGTTTGCCGTTGCCCTCGTTCTTCGTCTCCGCCATGTCAGGAATCCTCCGGCCGCAGTATAGACGAATTCGCGCCGAGAGGCGATATATCTGATACTATTGGGTAACGGAGTCCCGAATGGTACATGGAATGCTGCACAAACTGATATCCGTATTGATCCAGGCGACCAAATCCCTGCGTCTCGATTGCGGATGCGCCGACTTGGAGCGTATCGCGGTGATGGTGCACCGGATCATGTCCTACCAATCCCGGCAGTTCCATACCCTGGAACACGTCTTCGGTTTCCTGGAAGGCGCGGACGGCATCACCGCCTTGGCGGCCATCTTCCACGACCTCATCTATTACCAAATCGACGACGGTTTCCCGGCCGACGTGGCTGCCCTGCTGGAACGCTACGTGGATTGCCGCCCGGACGGCCTGTACCTGCGCCGCGACGAACAAGCCTCGGGTCCGGGACCCGCTGACCAAGGTTACGCCGCTCAGGGTTCCGCCGCTCAGGGATCCCCTGATACCGCATTCGAGGATTGCATGCGGATATTCGGCTTCCGCGAGGGCATGAAGCTGCCCCCCTATGCCGGAACCAACGAATTCCTCAGCGCCCTGTGCATGGAGAAGCTGAGCGAAAACCACATCTCCCGCAAGGACCGTCTCGCGATCGCCGTCTGTATCGAAGCGAGCATCCCCTTCCTGGGAGCCGACTCCCAGGGCCTCTCCCGCGGCGATGCGCTGGAGAAGCGACTGGAGGACGCCTGCCGGGCGGCCGGACTGAACCTTGAGCGAAACGAGCTGGAAACGATGGTCCGGCGGGCCATCGCCTTCGCGAACGCGGACGTCAAGGATTTCGCGATCACGGACCCCGCACGCTTCCTCAGCAATACCTGGAAACTGCTTCCCGAATCCAACGAGAGCCTCCGCCGCAAAGGCGCCTTTTCCGTTGCCGAATACCGCGAGGCGCTGCAGAAGATGCTGGGCTTCTTCCGGTCGCTCGACGCGGCGAACATCTTCCATTCGTACCGCGGAGCTCCCGACGCGGCCGAACTGCTGCGTCTGCGTACCGCCGCGGAGTTGAACCTTAAATGCGCGGCAACCTACCTGCGCGCCAAGTTGCTCGCGGTCGCCTTCGTGGAAGCGACCGCGATGGTATCCGGCGGCGACGCCCCGATGGCGCTCTTCATGGGCGACGTTCCCGAGGTCGGCGATGAGACCGGCGGCCTCATGGACCTCCTGGAACCCGTCCCCGCGCCCGCCTGGCTGGACGGCGAAAATCCGGTGTACCGTCTCCTGAAGGACGGCCGTCTGGACGAATCGTCCTTCGACCTTCGAAACTCCCCCCTGGCCCTCCGCTTCTACCACCGGCTCGCCCCGGCCGTATGGTACGAACGGGTCGAGACCGCCGAACGTTATTTTGCGGGGGAATTGAGCGCCGGGGCCTTCCTGGACGGTTTCGAGGCCTCGGTCAGGGACGAAATATTGGAAGCCTGCGCGCTGCTTGTCCCCACGCGAACGATCGCCCTGCGGTCATGGATGGAGGCGCGCCGGAAAGGCGACCGATCGGAATCCGGTCAGTAACCCGTCGCCGCGGCCAGCCTGGCGGCCAGCCCCTCGATATCATCAAGGCGCGCGAGGCTGGCCAGCCAGTCGGCCGGAATGCCTTCAGCGCCGTACGCGATCCCCGCGAGTCCGCCTGCGACCGCCGCGACGGTATCCGTATCTCCGCCCAGGTTCACCGCGGCGAGCGCGGCCGAGCGGTAATCCGAAGTGGAAAGCAGCGCCCACAAGGCGGCTTCCAGGGTATCGACCACGTACCCGGTCGAAAGCACGTCCTGCTGGTCCAGACCGACGATCGAGCCTGAAAGGATCCGCTGGAAACGGGCGGCCTCGGGTTCCCCGGAAAGGGCGACCGACAAGTCGGCCACCGCGTCCCGGTAAGCGGCTCGGATCGAATCTCCCGCCAGCAGGCGGAGGGCAATCTCCACGTAGATGATGCAGGCGATCTGGGACCTCCGGTGGCCGTGAGTCACGGACGACAGCTCCGAGACTATCCATGCGCGTTCGGCGGGGGCACGGAACCGGACATGGAAGACCGCGGGCAGGATGCGCATGAGGCTGCCGTTTCCGTTGTCCTGCTCGCGCTTCAGGCCCGCATTGGCCGGATGGCAATCCCCCGAACGCAGACGATCGATGGCCGCTTCGGTGGCCCGGCCCATGCCGAAGACTGACCCTCGTGCGGTCCAATAGCCATTGTCCATACAAGCGATGAAACGGTCCGCGAGATCCCGCAGGTCGTAACCGTGCGAGAGAGTCTCGGCCAGGCAAAACGCAAGGGAAGAATCATCGCTCCAGGTTCCCGCCGCCTGATTCCAGGTCCCCGAGGAATCCATCCCCGTTACGGGGAACCGCTCCAGCTCGTGCCGCGGGCGGAATTCATGGGGCACTCCGAGGGCATCCCCCGCCGCCATACCGAGCAGCGCATCGCGAACCTTGTTGGAAGGCATATCTCGTCACCTCTCTATTGTTACTCTGATGATAGTACGGCACATCCGGAAGCGGCGCAACTTTTACTTTTGCCCCGGAGCGTTTATACTTGGGTCGCGGCGCCCCGATGCGATCCGCTACTCCCGACGAAAAGAGGCTAACCGATGTCCATCCATATCGCGGCTAAGAACGGCGAAATCGCCGAAGCCGTCCTCCTGCCCGGCGACCCGCTCCGCGCCCAATTCATCGCCGAGACCTTCCTGGAGAATCCCGTCCGCTACACCGACGTCCGCAACATGTACGGCTATACGGGCACCTGGAAGGGCAAGCGCGTCTCCGTCCAGGGCACCGGCATGGGCATCCCGTCCATCTCGATCTACGTCAACGAACTCTTCAAGGACTACGGCGTCAAGCGCGCCATCCGCGTCGGCACCGCCGGATCCATCCAGGAAAGCGTCAAACTCCGCGACCTCGTTATCGCCCAGGCCGCCTCCACCGACTCCGGCGCCAACCATCTCCGCTTCCAGGGCATGTCCTTCGCCCCCACGGCCAACTTCGGATTGCTGAACAAGGCCTACGAAACGGCCGTCTCCAAAGGCTGGGCCCCCAAGGTCGGCAACATCCTTTCCTCCGACATGTTCTATACGGAAGACCCCGACCAGTGGAAACTCTGGTCCAAGTTCGGAGTCCTCGCCGTGGAAATGGAAGCCGCCGAGCTGTACACCCTCGCCGCCAAATACGGCCGCGAAGCCCTCGCCATCCTCACGATCTCCGACAGCCTCGTCACGCACGAAGCCACCAGCTCCGAAGAACGCCGCGCCACCTTCACCCGCATGATGGAAGTGGCCCTGGAAGTCGCCGTCTCCTGACCTCCCCCGTGCCGCGCGCGCCCCGCGGCTGGCGAGGCTGCGCGTGCCGCGGCCGGCGGGGCTGCGAGACATGCACCCGCCGCGGTGTCCCGCCTTGACACGCCGCCCCCGCCCATCCTATATTCCTTCCACTATCCGCCCGGGTGGTGAAATGGCAGACACGCCAGTTTCAGGTACTGGTGCTCGCAAGGGCGTGGGGGTTCAAGTCCCCCCCCGGGCAT
>DPXI01000002.1:15469-15817 GCA_003527485.1 Treponema sp.
ACTTTCCAGGTGCCCGGGGGGGGGACTTGAACCGAAGCCCCGTCCCGAACGAATGTGAGGGTGAGGCCCATGGATGGGCCGAAAGGGGCTGAGGCGGGCTGGAGGGAGCGCACACGAAGTGCGCGACCGGAAGCCAAGTCCCCCCCCGGGCATTAAAAGTAATGCTAACGACCCACCGAAAGGTGGGTCGTTTACTTTCCAGGTGCCCGGGGGGGGACTTGAACCGAGCGCGCGCCGAGCGAAGCGAGGATGAGCGCCCATGGATGGGCGCGGAAGCGCGCGAGGCGGCCCGGAAGCCCGAAGCAGGATGCTGAGGGCTGTAGGGCAAGTCCCCCCCCGGGCATTAAA
>DPXI01000002.1:15873-26001 GCA_003527485.1 Treponema sp.
GCCCGGGGGGGGACTTGAACCGAAGCGCTGTCCCGAGCGGCAGCGAGGGCGAGGCCCAGGGATGCCGTTGCGCCGCGGACGCGCGGCGCTATCCAACCCATTCCAATCGGCAAGCGGAGCGCAGCGACGCATGCGCCGGGAAGCGCTGAGGCGGCCCGGATGCCCGAAGCAGGAGTTTCATAGCAGAAGAGTACTTCCCCACGTACATCCAAACAAAGACTGACTTACCTGAATTGTGCATGGCACTATGCGGGGTAATACTTGTTTGAACTCTGCTTCTATCGAATCAATCCTCTTACGGTGCCCAGTATAGACGCGGCAAATTTCAATGCTTCGCTTTTGTCTTTCTCAAGAATTTCCCATGAACCCGGATATCTGGCCAGAACGGAGTAGTCATTCAAATTGAGGGCCTCCTCGCGCAATACCTGAATAGCTTTAGTTTGAGCGCACAATGAGATCAACTCGATGAGGTCTGGGTTTTAGGTGGACGGATATCAAGATGGACAAGGTATGCCTTGATGGATTTCTCGGCCGCTTGTTGGCAGTGGAAACAGATAATTTCGATCGGTTCTGGCCGGATGTCAGTAAGGAAGCGCGCTGTTGCGAGGTCCGCTTGCGCAAAGGTCATCCATTCGCTTATCAGGGTCGATTTAGTCACAACCGGACACCCTGTTCGGCAATCTCGGCTTCCATCGTCAGAGGGAACGCGGACCTATCCTCAAAGGTATTCTTGTCATATACCAGTAAATCGAGTGGTCCGCTCAAGATAGGATGAAGATCTTTTCTGAGAACCCGGCTGATATCCAAAAGCCGTTCGCTGGGATTTTCGATCACCACGCAAAGATCTATATCGCTTCCCGGTATATCTGTACCGCGTGCTGTCGAACCGAAAAGGATGATCTGGGCTGAATCGTACCGTGCGCGTATTTTGGTTGCCGCTGCCGATAAAATTCGTTGGTTCACGTATTCCCTTGCCACCTTTGTGCAAGATTACTCGGGGTATCCCATTATTTCAACTGCCCATGCATTATATAGGCGGCCTTGTGGTCCACATCAAAAACTTATTGTCCCTTCGAGTGCATGCGCGAGTATGCTGCCGGAAATTCGAATCTTCCTTTTTGGAGCGGACTCACCTATCATTAGGTACGAAGAAGAGTCCAATACAATCGAGCGTCATCCGTTCAATCCCCCTGTCCATCCTATTCCTCGCCTGCGTAGCCGCCGTCTTCAAGGCGGGAGACAGGGTCCTCGGCATCCACAAGGGAGACGCCATGCTCTACAAAGCCATAGTCAAAAAGGCCTAAAAAAGGCGGCCACATGTGGCTTGTGTGACCGACGACGGCTCAGAGTCCGCCTCGGCGAATCCCGAGCCGCCGTTCTCCGCCGGTGACAGCGTGGCCGCCCTTTACAGCCCGGAGATATTCTACGGAGGTACGGTGCGGAAGCTCGAGTCCGGCGACGCCGCCATCTCGTGAACCGACGGCAGCAAGCCCTCTTTTGTGGATGGCCCGAAGATCATCGCCTGAGTCGGCGATTACAACTATAAGAAGGCGGCTGGGTGGGCGAATACGATTTCGCCAAGGGCAAGTTATCGGCATTTTCCGGCTACAACACGAACGGAGCCATCGACACGAACGGCTCCGTCCGGCTATGGCTCAACCGTCGTGTTTTTTGCTTCGTCCGAAGGGAGTTTGGTTCGGCATCGGGCCTCGTTTGAACTACAATTCGAATCATGAGCGCATTTCTGGCTGACGTCATCGTCGTCGTCCATTTCGGCATCGTCCTGTTCTGCATTGCCGGCGAAATCATGATCCTCCTAGGCGCGGCATCCGGATGGAGGTGGATACGCAATTTGACTTTCAGGCTCCTGCATCTCGGCATGGTTCTCTTCGTTGCCGCCGAGGCCCTTCTCGGGATCATTTGTCCGCTGACGGAATGGGAGTACGACCTACGCCTGTCAGCGGGGCAGGAATACGAGGAAGGCATGTCCTTTGTGGCAAGGATCATCAGGAAAATCATTTTCTACGAATTTCCGGCATGGGTCTTCACCGCGCTTTATGTCGGCTTCGGTTTGCTGGTGCTGCTGACCCTGATTCTGGTGAGGCCTCACCGAAAATAACGGAATCGGGTTGCCGTGCCTCTCAGCTATCCACCGACAGGACGCCGTACATCACCGTGACCAGGTGCCGGATGCCGGCCGCGGTACCGGCATGCGTCGCTGCGCTCCGCTTGCCGATTGGAATGGGTTGGATAGCGCCGCGCGACCGCGGCGCAACGGCATGCGTCGCTGCGCTCCGCTTGCCGATTGGAATGGGTTGGATAGCGCCGCGCGACCGCGGCGCAACGGCATCAAGCTGATTCAGCTTTTCGCCGATCCGCGCCTTGTCCAGCGTACGGATCTGATCGATAGCGATTTCCGACGGCTGCCCATTGATGACGGCCTGAGCCCTGCTCGGCCGACGGGGGTGCAGGCGGGAAGTGATCGGGCAGACCACCACGATACCGAGGATACGGTTCATTGCATCGTCGCTTATGACCACCGCCGGTCGCGTCTTGGCGATTCCCTTGCCGACGACAGGATCCAGCGTAACCCAGTACACGCCGTAACGTTCAATCATCCTGGCCGCCGCTCGGCACCGCATCCCAGTCGGACCACTCATCACGTTCGGCCGCTTCCGCGACCATTCCGCCGTAGGATTCCTCCCAGGAAATCTTTACGGATTCCGACTTTCCGGAACGGATGAGGATTCCGTCCCTACGCTCGTCAAGCTCCAACTCGTCGCCCTCTTTCATAAAAACATCCGAATAAGAACCTATTTCGCGGGCGCCCTCGCCCCCTCGGCGATCGCCGCCCTCGCCTTCTCCAGCGTCTCCCGGACGAAAGCGCCACCGATCCTCTTTTCCGCCCTCCGCCCCAGGTTGAGCGCGTCTTCCAGGCGTTCGGCCAATCCATCGGGGCTCGAGCCGAGAAGTTCCGGCAGAACCTTGGTGGAAATGATATAGCCGACGGGGCAGTCGTAGTGCTCGCCGACGAGCTCGCGGAAGATCCAGATGAGGCGGGCCAGCTCCCTTTGGCCGGGGCCGAGGCGTTCCCAGCCGGGGAATTTGTTCTCGTACTGGCGGTATTGGTCGATCCGGTAGTCCGTCCCGGGTAGGGCCGCGCAGGTTTCCAGGTAGCGGTCCAGCAGGCGGCGTTCGGTCAGCCTGGCCCGGAGATCGGCCTCCAAACCCAGCAGCAGCGCCACGTCGCCGGCGGCGTAGGCGAGAAGCTCCCTGGAGATGGGGCGCAGGAGCCAGTTGGCCCGCTGGAAGCCGTCCTTCTTGGTCTTGTCGATGCCGAGGTGGTCGGAGAGGTTCACCCTCAGGCCGAGCATCTTCTGGGCCACTGCGATGTCGAAAATGGGGGAGATGCCGCAATCCAGAACGTTCTGCGAAATGAACAGGTCGTTCTTGGCGGAGAACATGACCTTGGCGATATCGGGCGCCTCGAGCAATTCGATCAGGTCGTCCAGCTCGGAGCCGAGGGCCAGGACGTCAATGACGACCGCGTCGCGGCCGTCGAAGCACTGGAAGATCGAGATCGAATAACGGTAGCGGTACGAGCCCTGGTCGGCTTCGAGGTCCAGGGCGATCGCGCCGATTCCGCGCGCGCGGAGGTCCGCGGTATAGGCGCGCAAGGCCCGGGGGCTGGAAACGATACGGATATTGTCCATTATTCATTATATCCGATTCTGCCGATCTATAATGATAGTAATCGACGCGGAAAGGAAGGGCGAACATGCAAGAGGACGGCAAGGCGAGGCCGAAGTACATCATCGATCCGACGCGCCCGGCAATATTGGCCTGGAACCTCTTCGTGGGGATACTCGTGCTGGCGATGGCCTTCATCGTACCCTTCAACCTCGCTTTCGGATTCTGGAGCTATAACGCGGCGTATTGGTTGGCCACACTGGCGCTTTGCGCCGACGTCCTGCTCGGCTTCGCCACCGCCGTCCGGCGGCGCAACGTCCTCATATCCGATCCGGCGGGAATCGCCGCCTCCTACCTCCGCGGAACCCTGGTTCCGGATCTCCTGGCGGCCTTGCCCCTTGCGCCGCTGGTCCTCCTCCTGTTCGGCCCCGCGGCCGCCGTCGCGGCCAACATCCTGTTGCTGGCGCGCCTGCTGTACCTGAGCCGCTTCTCGCGCCTGTTGCATACGGTGGAGAAGTCGCTGAAGCTCAACCCCTCCATCATGCGCCTGATCGGCATGATCTTCTGGTTCACCCTCGTCGCCCACCTGCTGGCTCTGGGCTGGATAGCCATCGGCGCGGCGGCGCGGGTGGAACTGGATTTCGGAATCATAAAGAACCTCGACGAGACCGTTCCCCAGTTGGAGCGCTACGTGCGCGCCCTATATTTCATGACCACCACCATGGCCACGATCGGATACGGCGACATCAGCCCGCATAAGGACCGCATCATCGAACTGGTCTACACGATCTTCGTGCAGTTCGTCGGCGTGGGCATGTACGGGTACATCATCGGAAACGTGTCCTCAATGCTCGCCAACCTGGATGTCGCCAAGGCGGCGTTCAGGCGCCGGATGGAGGAGGTGAACGCCTACATGCGCTCGCACCGCCTGCCGCACGAGATGCGAACCAGGATCCGCGACTACTACGACTACATGTGGGAAGTCCACCAGTCGACGGGGGAAGAACCCCTGCTGGACAAGTTGCCCCGATCGCTTTCGCTGGAGGTCCGCCTTTTCCTGAATCGCGAGATCCTGTCCAAGGTGCCATTCTTCAAGGACGCCGACGAGGTCTTCGTCCGCGAGATCGTCACCGAGCTGCGTGCCCTCATATTCGTCCCGGGGGACTACATCGTCCGCAAGGGCGAGTTCGGCGACTGCATGTACTTCATCAGCTCGGGCAGGGTGGAAGTGATGATCAGCGAGCCGACGGTCATCGCGACCCTGCGTTCCGGCAGCCATTTCGGGGAGATGTCCCTTGTGGAGGGGGGCGCGCGCAACGCTTCGGTCGTCGCGCGTGATTATTGCGATGTCTACGAGCTATCCAAGGAAAGCTTCGAACTGCTCCGCTCCCGCCATCCCGAATTCGACCGGCGCGTCCAGGAAGTGGTGGCCGAGCGCGAGAAGGCGAACCGGAAGGGCTGATGCGGGCTGCGGGAGAAGGCGGCTGGAGATCAAGAGGAGGCGGATCGATCATGTTGGCGGAATTTCCGAACCTGAGCCAAAGCGGAGACGGGTATCGTCGCCTGTTCACGGATGATTACTTCGACCTTTACATCTGGTACGACGGGAAAGACGGAGAGCCGACAGGCTTCCAATTGAACTACTCCGTGCGCGACGACCCGCACTCACTGACCTGTTCGATAGGGGGTTCATGCACCCATACGAAAATAGACGAAGGCGAAGACGCGCCGGGCCGCTTCAAGGGCTCCCCCATTCTGGTGAGCGACGGAGCGTTCGAAAAAGACACCGTGCTCGAACGTTTCCGATCCGCTTCCCGCACGCTCGACGCGGGCATGCGGAACATCATCATCAAGGCGATAGGGGATTACGCGCAGGATTGACCGGGGAAGCGCACGCCCCACCCCGCGCGCTCCGTCCCGCGCCCGCCGGCGCCTTATTCCCGCCAGGGATCTTCGATCCCGTTGTATAATCTCCAATATGGATGAATTGATAGAGATCCGCGACTCGGTGCAGAAGATATCGGAGGCGATAGCCAGCGTCCTGAATATGGACGTCATTATTTCCGACGCCCAATTCCGCAAGATCGGGGACACCAAGAAGCATTTCAACCTGGAAGTCAAATACATCAAGGATTCCTACGTGATCGGTAAGGTCCTGCAGACCGGGAAGGTCCGCGTCATCTCGGGCAAGGAAGACAGCGAGAACTGCATCGTCTGCGCGGAGAAGGGCGAATGCAACCTGCAGGCCATGATCTGCGTGCCGATCCGGTACTCGGATTCGGTGATAGGCGCGATCGGGCTCATCGCGATCAACGCGCAGGCGCGGACGGTGCTCCTGGAAAACCAGGCGAATCTGGTGGGGTATATCGAACGTATGGCGGACCTCATCGTGAGCAAGCTGCTGGAGAAGGAAGCCACCGACAAGCTGACCGTCGCGCGCAACCAGCTCGTTTCGATCATGAACTCGATAGATGAGGGGATAGCCGCCGTCGACGAGAACGGCCGCATCATTTACCTTAATTCCATACTCCAGGACATCCTGGGTCCGAAGGTCGCCGGCCCGATCGGAGAGAACGCGCTGGATATCTTTCCCGACCGGTACGTCGCGGACCTCATCCAGAGCGGGACGCCGTTCAGCAACATCGAACTCCGGATAAAGAACGCGTCGGGGGACGCGCACGCCCTCATCTCAGGCCGTCCGGTCTCTCTCGGAGAGAAAAACGCCGGGTCCATCCTCGCCTTCAAGAAGATGGAAGACGTTTACGAGGTGATCAACAACCTCACGTCCTCCAACCGGACCACCTCGTTCGACGAGATCGTGGGCGACAGCCGCGAAATCGTCCAGTTGAAGGAAAAGGCGATGAAGGTGGCCGGCGGCGGCTCCAATATCCTGATTACCGGCGAAAGCGGCACGGGGAAGGAACTGTTCGCGCGGGCCATCCATTCCACGAGCCGCCGCGCCGAAAAGCCCTTTATCGCGATCAACTGCGCCGCCATGCCGGAGACCCTCATCGAGAGCGAACTGTTCGGATACGAAGAAGGATCCTTCACCGGGGCTGCCCGCGGCGGCAGGCCGGGGAAATTCCAGCTCGCCCACGGCGGCACCGTCTTCCTGGACGAGATCGGCGATATGCCACTACATCTGCAGCCGAAACTTCTGCGGGTCCTCCAGGAGAGGACCATCGAAAAGATCGGCGGACACAAGAGCGTGACCGTCGACGTGCGCATGATCGCGGCGACGAACAGGAATCTTGAAGAGATGGTGGAGCGGGGCGAATTCCGCGAGGATCTCTACTACAGGCTCAACGTCATCCCCCTCCGCATCCCCCCGCTCAGGGAGCGTCCAGGGGACATCCGCTTGCTGCTTACCTATCTGCTCAGGCAATACGATTCAAAACTGGGGAAACAGATAAAAGGATTCTCCGCGAACGCGGAAAACGCCCTGCTCGCGTATCGGTGGAGGGGAAACGTCCGGGAACTGGCGAACGCCGTCGAGTACGCGGTGAATATGGAATCGTCGGAGTACGTCTCCATCGCGAGCCTCCCGCAAAAAGTCCGCGAGGAAACGCCGCGCGTCCAGGCGCCGTGCGGCGAGGCGCCGNNTGGGCATCAGCCTCTCGACCTTGTACCGCAAAATGAAGGAATCGGGGGCAGAAGCCTCGTAGGACGAAATTGCCTTCTTCGTTATTTCCTGAATTGCGAATTCCCAAGAACAATCGCAACCTGATATCTGTTATACAATTATCAATAATATATTCTCAAAATGGGAATTCCCCAAGCGGCTTCAGCCCGGAAAGGCTCCGGATCTCTGTGAATTAGCCCCATTTCCCCAGCTGGCACGATTCCTGCATATAACCCTGTATCGGTTATTTCGGTTAGGAGGTGCTTGCAATGACAGGAAAAGCGGAAGAGACGCGGCTCGCTGCGGGAACGGCGATCGGGCAGTCTCGGGGAAAGGACATCGCGGCGGCCGTACTGGTCGCGTTGATCGTCGCGGCGATCGGGTACTTCACCGTATATAAAAGCATGATCGGAGAAACGAAGCTCGGAACGGCCGACGCGTTCATGCTGATGCTCGTCGCGCTCGCGGTAGGGGAAGTCGTCTCCATAAAAACCAAGGCGATGATTCCGTCGATCTTCGTGTCCGCGGCCTTGTTCATCGTCGGGTTCTGGACGATCTTCCCTAAGGACATCCTGCAATTGGGCGGTATCGCGCCTAGTCTGCCGGGCTTGTTCGTCATGGTCATGGTTACCCACCTGGGTACGATGCTCAACAAGGACGAGCTGATAGCCCAATGGAAAACCGTCTTCGTCACCGTAGCGGGCATGGCGGGAATCGTGCTCGCCGTCATGACGGTCGGGCGCCTCATCCTCGGCACGGACATCGCGGCGGCCGCGACGCCCCCGCTTACCGGCGGACTGGTATCCGCCATCGTCATGCAGAACGCGGTCAAGGGCAATGAGTACCTGGTGATCGTCGCGATGGCCATGTACGTCCTCCAGGGCTTCATCGGCTTCCCGCTTATCAGCCTTTGCCTCAAGATCGAAGGCCGGAACATGCTTAAGAAATTCCGGGCCGGCGAAATCAGCCTGGACGAAATAAAAGGGAAGAAAACCGCGGCCGCGGGAGACAAATACCGCATATTCCCCCCGATGCACAAGGATTACCAGACCGAGTTCATCGTCCTTCTGAAGACTCTGGTGCTGGTGATCATTTCGTCGTATCTGGAGATCCTCACCAAGGGCTACGTATCCAAATTCGTGTTCGCCCTACTTATCGGCGTCCTCGCGGCGGAACTAGGCTTCATCGAACGCAAGCCGCTGGAAGTTTCCAGGAGCTTCGGTTTGTTCCTGACGATCATCATGATGTACGTGTTCTCTGGCCTGAAGAGCGTCACGATCGAGATGCTCCAGAAAATCCTGTTCGATTTCGCCGTGCTCATCACTCTTTCGACCGCGGGCATCGCGCTGCTGTCCATACCCATGGGCAAAAAGATCGGCCTCAGCAAGGCCATGTCTTTCGCAATCGGCCTGGGAACCATCGCCGGCGGTTTCCCCGCCAGCTACGTGCTCAGCAACGAATCCGCGAAACTGCAGTCGAAGGACCAAAAGGAATACGAATTCCTCCTTGAGCACTTCCTGCCCAAGACCCTCGTTTCCGGCTTCGTCAGCGCGACGTCAGGGTCCGTCATCATCGCGGGCATCATCGCCAAAATGTTCTTCAGCTAAAGAACGAATTCATAAGGAGAAACCGGAATGTGCGTCATGAACCAACCCAAGAACACCAACGACCTCGTCATCAACAAGATCAGGAACGCGATCGTCCACCGCGGCCTGTGGATGGGGCTCATACTCAAGGAAGCCAAGGAAAAGGGACTGGACTGGGAAAAGATCGGGCATTCGGCGGTCTTCAAGACCGGCTGCATGCACGGCGACGGCATCAAGGGCCGCATGGACGTTCCCGGAAGCATGGTGTCCTTCGGCAACACCTTTTTCACCGAGGACATCAAGAAGATCTTCGAGATCGAAGTGAAGAAGATCGATGAGGACGAGCTGAAGCTGGAGTACGGCCATTGTCCGCTCGTGACCGCGTGGCAGCAGGCGGGCATCGAAGGGGAAATGCTGGAGAAGCTCTGCGACATCGCCATGTCCGGCGACAGGGG
Source organism: Treponema sp. (assembly GCA_003527485.1). GTDB lineage: Bacteria > Spirochaetota > Spirochaetia > Treponematales > Breznakiellaceae > UBA12037. The sequence continues at coordinate 25,227 of DPXI01000002.1, forward strand.
CATCGAAAGCCGCTTCCCCGAGTTCGAATTCAAGCTCGGCAAGACCATCGCGGAAGGCAACAAGGTCTGCGAGGTCTGTTTCACCAGAAGGAAATGACGCGCGCGTCAGGAGTCGATCGATGTTGTCCAAGGATAAGTACGCCACATACCTCGCGTTGCTGAAAAGCGAGTTGGTCTCCGCGCTCGGGTGCACCGAACCGATCGCCGTCGCGTTGGCCGCGGCCACCGCGGCGAAAGTGCTGGGCACGCGTCCCGAACGCGTGGAGCTGAGCTGCAGCGGCAATATCGTCAAGAACGTAAAGGGCGTAGTCGTCCCGAACACCGGCGGATTGAAGGGGATCGACGCGGCGGCGATAGCGGGCATCGTCGGCGGGGACGCGGGCAGAGGGTTGCAGGTACTGGAAAGCGTCGGGCCGGAAGACCATGCCGAAATCAGGCGGCTCCTGGCGGAAGGCATCTGCACCGTGCGATTGATCGAAGGAGAGAACAACCTCTACATCATCGCAAAGGTCCGGGCGGGAACGGAAAGCGCCGAGGTCTTCATCAAGGAATCGCATACCAATATATTCCGTATCGTGAAGAACGGATTGACCGTCGTCGACGAACCCGACTCGTCCCGTACGTTCGACGGCGTTGAGATCGATCGGACCAAGCTCAATGTCCGCGATATCCTGGAATTCGCCGGATCGGTGGACCTGTTGGACGTCGAAGCGACCATCGCCGCCCAGGTCGAAAAGAACACGGCGATTTCCGAGGAAGGGCTGAGGGGCCGGTA
>DPXI01000088.1 GCA_003527485.1 Treponema sp.
CGGCGCGGAATTTGACGAATCCCGCGATTCAGCGACGGGGGGAGCACCGCAATCGATATGCTCCAGGAAGCGCGTGAAGAACCCTGCTCGGCGGAGGCGGGTGAAAACGCTCCTCCCTTGGGCCCTCGCCCGGTACCTGGATCTGCGCGGCGGATTTGACCGGGTCAACCTCCGCATGGATGGTTTCCGGCGGGCTCCGGAATCGTTCGTCGCATTTTCCCCCGCCTCCCGTGCATGGGTCCTGCGCGCTTCCCGGCATATGCCGGTTGAGGCGTTCCCCTTCCCGCCACGGCTCCCCCACGGGCGGGCTTCCTCACCCGCCCCGCCATTCGGCGGGAATTTCAGCAGTCGCGGTCTCTGCGAGCCCGCTCCCTGAAGCCTTTCCTGAAGCGGACTCGGCGATCCCGCCCTTCCCCCTCGGAGAGGTGCGGGTGATGATGCCTTCCTTGGATTGTCGAGGAATATTTCTCGAAAGCAAATCTCTGATTATAAAGCGGATCGAGTTCGTATGTACGACGAAATGGTCGTTCATTTCGCTTTGACTCAGAAAATATCTCCAGACGAATTGATGGGATTTATGGATAGCGAAGAGATCAACAATGCTCCTGCGCTTCGATATTTTCGTCGAATTCGTGAGTTGCAGGAACTACCCGAACAAGAAAGAAAGGCCATCCTCAAAACATTGGATGACCTTATTCGAGCTAACAGCTAATCCGCTTCTACGCCAGCTTTTTTCCGTTCTTCCAGCATGTCCTCGCGAAGCAGTTCATTCATAAGCGTCTGATATCCCTTTCCGTGGCTCTTAAGCCACGCCAGCACGTCCGCGTCTATCCGCGCCGTGATCTGCTCTTTCCTCGGTTTGAACAAACTGTGGAAGGGAACCGCCCGCGCAAAGTCTTCCTCGGTCCATTCGGGGATATCCGAGGTGTCTATCTCCGAATCCGGAAGCGCCGCTAATGCCGCGATGCGCTTCTTCGCTTCTTCGTCCATTGGACTAAAACCACGTTCCCGCTTCATACCGCCTCCTTTCCGCCGACGTTAAATCATCACGACTGACCGAAAACGGATCGGCAAATACGAACTTCGCGTCTTTGAATGCGAGTCCATGTTTCAGCTGGTTTGCTTTATCTTTTTTTTCGTCCCATTCAAAGATCACAATGTAATTATACCAAGGTAGTTACATATTTGCAACTACAAAGTAGCTCTCCGTATGTCCTTCGATAAAAACCCCGGTAGGTTACTACCTGCCGAGCTACGCTTCTTCGCTGAATGAAAATCCTTCACTGTTGCCGGAAGCAAGAAAAAAGCAGATCAAGCTAACTCTGGGGACAAGCCCCGTCGCAGCTTAACTTGTACTTTTCTTGACTCGGGATCCGCTGTCGAACGAGCCTTGCTCGCCAAAGTTGCCGCGGCCCGGATTCAAGAGCCGGGGGAAGAGGCGGCCGCCCGGCAGACTGAGGTCTTCTAAGCCGCAGGTCAGAGCAACAAAAGAACCCGGCGGTCGGTAAACCTGTCGGGCTTCGTCTTCTCCTGGCGTGAGCCTAACCGTCATAGATAACCTGCGAGCCGGTTTATCCGGCAAGTCAGGTTCATCCACTCGTTAGGCTATTTTTAATACTTAATCCCCGGGAGAGTACTTTAAATACTGTTCATCCAAATATCAAATTCATTGTAGTGTTTCTTACGTTCAAGAAAAAAATGCTTTCTAATCTCGTGTTTTTCCCCCTTCCACACGAATTCCAGAAAAATTTCCTGCCGTAGATTTCCTGTTTTTGATACTATTCCTTTTTTTTCATAATCTTGCCTAAATGAATAGGCCTCGATCCTTTCGGGTATGAAAAGTATATTTACTTCATCTGTACTTTTATACACCGATAATGGTACAATATTATTATTCTTATTACTAACCACCATTTGGATCTGATTCATTTGAAGGGTGCTTTCATACTGGGGATTTTTTACAATTATTACTATTTTTGCTTGGTATATTGAATAATAGCTGTCATACACAAGATGGGAGATTGAAATCTCAAGCCCATTTTCACTGCTTCCATCCAAGAATAGAACTGTCTCAAAGCCATCTTTATCATCAGTGTCTTTCACCGCATAGCTAAAGTATGAGCAACTAATGGGGAAAACAAAGAACATGCAAAGACCTAGTAAGACATACAACCTATTCATTGTCATACCTCAAAATATTGGCGCAAAATGGCTGTGAAAGATACGGTATTGTATCAAAGAAGAAAAAAGGTACAATGTCAGCAAAGTAATAGCCCTATGCCGAACCGGGTGTACCATGATAAGGAGCAAAATTGAATGTCCCCCGCATCCCCATATCCGTTACTTTAACCCACCGAAGTCTCGTGGTTTAATGAATTCCGTACATCAGTATTTAAGTGCGATAGAGCCCCCAGGGCACCACCTATTACTGCGCCCGTTCCGATACTCGATAGAAAATCACCATCGTTCCATTCAACCATTCCCAATTGAGCCTTGATTACATAATCGATTCCACCACCGCCCGCTCCTAAGGAGGCTCCGATAATGATGTCACGTACAAGTGAATTTACTGAAGACGATAAAACGCCTCCAACTGGTGCAAGTACACCTCCAACGGTACCGGAGATTGCTCCCATCGCTACGGATGACCCGAAGGAATTCCAGTCCCATTCGCTTTGATTTCCGGTAAGAATATTATATGCTTGTACGCCTGTATTAATTGTAGCACCGATTGTTGCTCCCCAACATGCGGTGTCGATGACCGCCCCTATGACGGTTCCAACGGGTCCACCTATCAATGTCCCTAATGCAGCAAAAAAAAGAGCTCCCCCGTAGGATCCGTATAATTAATTGGATCATTCCCTACATACGCGTACCAATTCCCCCCGTCCCTGACCGGGTCCACGGTGGTGAAGCGGCCCAGGCGTGGGGCGTAGTCGCGGAAGCCGTAGTCGTACAGGCCGGTGCCCGCGTCGTAGCGCTTGCCGTTGTAGCCCAGCGAGTTGAGCCGCCCGAAGGTCCCGTCGAATAAGGCTCCCGAGGCGTCGTATTCGTACCGCTCGCGGACCTTGCCGTCTCGGTCGGTGAGCATCATCGTCGAGCCCAGGATGTCGGCGGTATAGTATTCCGTGTCCGTCCTCACGCCCCAGTGGTGCTTCGTCGGGCTGTAGTCGTTGCGCTCCAGCGTTTCCCCGTTCGCGGTCACGTACTCGCTCTCCGGCTTGAAGCTGCCCGTCCAGCAGAATTGCCCCGGCCGGTACAGCGGCGATCCGCGCCCGTAGCCCCGTTGTCCCTTCGTCCCGTAGCCCCACCATGACAGGTGCGGCAGGCCGATCTCCCCGGGATTGTAGTCCCAATCCCGCGCCTCCGCCAGTACCTCCATCGAAAGGCCGTCGTACAGGTAGTTCGTCGCGCTTTCCGCCGTCCAGCTCCGGCCGTAGCCGCCGGAGCGCTGGACCGCCTGGTATTCGGAGCGCTCCACCTTCCTGCCGAACGCGTCGTACTCGTAGCGCACGCCGGCCTGCAGCCGCGCCTGTTTCGTCCCGTGCCGCTGGCCCACGAAGCCCGGCAGCTGGGTGTACACGTCCACGGGGGGAGCACCGCAATCGATATACTCCGGGAAGCGCGCGATGAACCCGGCACGGCGGAGGCGGGTGAAAACGCTCCTCACTTGGGTCCTCGCCCGATACCTGGATCCCCGCGGCGGATTTGACCGAGGCAAAATCCGCATGGATGGTTTCCGGCGGGCTCCGGAATCGTTCGTCGCATTTTCCCCCGCCTCCCGTGCATGGGTTCTGCGCGCTTCCCGGCATATGCCGGTCGGGGCGTTCCCCTTCCCGCCACGGCTCCCCCACTGGCGGGCTTCCTCGATCATGTTCCCGTTCGCGTCCCAGTCGTAAGTCCGCTTACCCGCGCTCAAGAGCCGGTTCTCTTCGTCGAAGGCGTACGAGATCGTGCCCCAGCCGTTCGTCTTTTCCGTCCTGTTGTTCCGGCTGTCGTACGCGAAGCTTTCGCTCCACAGCCAGGGGTCCGCCTCGAGGTCGCCGTTGCGCCCGTTCGCGCGCACCGCCGCCGCCTTGATCGCCGCCGTCTGCAGCGCCGTCGGCCCGAGGCGCTGCAGGAAGCGCACGGCGCCGGCTCCCGGCACCGTCCGGCGAGCGTCAATATACGATCAGGTCGAAATCTCCCGTCATCGCGGCCTCCGCGCTGCGGGCGACCACGTAAAGTTCCGAGCCATCCGAGCGCCAGAAGCAGAACGCTCCCTGGGCCCGCGTCGCAGTACCTGCTCCGTCAACAAAGAGCGGCAAGTCGTAGCTTCCCTTCTGCGAAAAGTCGTCGGACGAAACCAGGACGATCCTGCGCGGGGATAGGTCGGTCGTGTACGCCGACGGATCGTAAGGTATGGCCGCGAATAGGGGGGAAGATGAACCCGAGAAAAGTCCGTAATCGGTCTGGCTCGCCCAGCGCACGGCCATGTTGCCGAGAGCCGGTGCCAGTGTTCCCAGATAGCGCATGTCCGTCGCATTCGACCCCGATTCCGTGCTGGAGAAGATCGTGCCCGCACTGGTGAGGATACGGTATCCTTCGTGGTCGAACCAGATGCCCGCCGTGCCTATCGGGTAGTCGCCGTGGTAGGAGCTGTCAAGGGACGAGCCATACGCTGTCATGTCGACGGCGTCGAGATTGATCCAGTGGAGGTCGCGCGGGGAGCTGTTCCTATCAATCCAGTAGATCGAGTTTCCGGAGGGCGCGAGCCGCGCGAGGACATTCTCATAAAGACCGTCATTTATATCGAAGAATGCCTGAACGCCCGTCGCGGCTTCGATGCGCCGCAGGTCCACCCACTGGTTTTCGGTCGGAAAGAAGTAGACGTAGCCATCTGGGCCGTACGCGATCGAGGAAGCGTCCGAACCGCTGTAAGTGTCGGATACAAGGGCGATGTTCCTTTCAAGGGCGGGGGTCGCCGCGGAAAGGGAGACGATGCTGACGGACCCGGCATGGGCGACCGCGGCGGAGTTCCCGTCCGGTGTCAGGGCGAGCGCGGAGGGTGCCGCGGGTAGGGCGCAGTACGCGTTTATCCCCGACGCGGGATCGATGACGGTGAGCCTATTCGGCGCAGTGCTCACGATCACCAACAGGTCGCGCGCATCCGCATACTCTGCGGCGAAGAGGTTCACCGGCAGCTCCGCCACCCGGCGTGTATACGCATAGGCGACAGCCTCGTCGGCGGCCGCGGCGATCCCGCCGAAGCTCGCTTCGACAGAGACGCGGTATATGCCCGGGATGTCCGGCGTGAAAGAAGGGGTGGCGGTATCGGCGCCCGAGAGCGTCGCTCCGCTGCCCTCAGGCGTGAACAGGAACCAGGTGAAGGTCGATCCTGCCGGGGACGCTCCAGAGTTTCCGACCGCGATCGTCTCCCCTACGAGCGAATTCCGGTCGGGACCGGCATCCGAAACCGCCTCCGGAGCCGCCTACGGCGCCTCGAATACACTGAGTTCCGACAAGGATCGGCAATCATACATCACTCTTCCGTCCGCACTGAGCCCGTATTGGGCGCCGTCCATGAGTACGATCCGGAATTTGGCGATGTCCGCGAACGGCATCCCCTCCTCCATGTACACGGTATCATCCGCCGTAACCGCGCTGTCGCGGAGGGCGATCCGGATCGAATTGCCGTTGAAAACGGGATCAGCCGCGAACATATCCGCATCGAAGGCGCCGGACGCGGCATCGCGGAAGTAGCGGGAGTGCCCGATGTATTCGTCCGAGGCATTATAAAGCCAGAGAAAGCCATTGTAGACGAGATCGTCGTTTACGGAGAAATCCACGCTGAGGGTCCCGGCCGAAACCGCGATACTTCCTCCGACCACCGCGGCGCGCTTAACCAAGGGCGCGGAGCCCGTTGCGTGGAGGATGGAATTCTCGGTGTGCGTCGTAACGGCAGCGCCGGTTTCCAAGCTCCCCGGGGCGGGGATTAGCCGCGATATGGAGGATACGGTCCCGTCGGTCAGCTCAACGACCGCCCGCATCGTTCCGATCGGGATCGCGTGGTTGTTTTCCGTTAAGTACCACCGCGTCCAGCCGCCGAGCACGCGGTTATTCACGTTCAGTTCGCCGTTCTCGGGATGAAGCGTCCAATAACTTTCGGAATCGGGAAGGTAGACGCGCGCCGATTTTATGTCCGATGCGTCGATCGTACCCTCGTATTTCAGCCATACGTTCAAGCGGGCCGACCTGAATGTGGATCCCGTGTAATAATCGGCGGGAATGTTCTCGATTACCCATCCGAAACTCGTCAGTTTGAATTCTTCGATTCGCGATTTCTCGGCGCAGGAGACGAAAGCGAGCGCGAAAACGAGGACGAGCGGGAAGACATTCGAGAAACGACGGATATCCATGACTGTTTTCTCCTGGGGATATTGCTCGTGATACCCTACCCTCGGTTTTCTGTACGGTCAAGACGAGTTAGTGCGATTTCACGAATTCCGGATGCATCCCGAGTCTTGTTATCCATCAACGCATAGGCGACAATTTTAGTATGAGGAGACGCCAATGCGCCGAAAATCCATAGCTGTCGGTCTATATTTGCTGGTCCTGTTCATGGCGCTCGTCATGGCGGGGATCGGTTTCTTGGGCATCTCGGGGCTCAGGACGGCGAACGACGGTCTCAGCACGGTCTACCTTGATCGGGTCGTGCCGCTCAAGGACCTTAAAACGATCGCGGATATGTACGCGGTGAACATCGTCGACACGGCGCACAAGGTCCGCAATGGCAACATCCCCTGGGACCAGGCCCGGAAAAACGTCGACGAGGCAAAAAAGGCCATAGTGGAAAAATGGACCGCTTATCTCGGAACCGTATTGGTGGAGGAGGAAAAGACCATCATCGCGAGGCTGCGCCCGGAAATGGCTTCCGCCGATAAGGCGACCGAACGGCTGGTAGCCATCCTGGACAAGGAGGACTCCGCGCTCATCGCCGATTTCACCATCGGAGAACTTTATCCCGCGATCGATCCCGTTTCGGCGAGTTTTTCGGAACTCATAGATACCCAGCTCAGCGTCGCCAAGCGCGAATACGAAAAATCCGGCGACCTTTATTCCCGGAATTTCCTCATTTCCTCCCTCGTCATGGTTTTCGGGATCCTGTTTTCGATCGTTATCGCCACCTTGATCATACGCGGAATAATCCGGCCTCTCGGCCTCGCGGTCATCGTCGCCACGAAGATGGCCGACGGAGACCTGACCATGTCCATCCCCAAAGGCTCCGGGGACGAAACGGGACAACTGCTGGATGCTTTCGCGGGCATGATGGAAAAACTGAAACGGGTGATCGGCGATGTAGCCTCATCCGCAGGCAACGTCCAGTCAGGAAGCGCCCAGATCAGCTCGACGGCGCAAGAACTATCCCAGGGCGCGACGGAACAGGCCGCGGCGGCGGAGGAGGTCAGTTCCCTGGTGGAGGAGCTGAGTTCGAACGAAAAACGCAACGCCGACAATTCGACGGCGGCCGAAGGCATCGCGCGCAAGAATTCGGGCGACGCGCGCAAGGGCGGGGATTCGGTCGTCGTCATGGTAGGCGCGATGAAGGAAATAGCCGGAAAGATAGGAATCATCGAAGAGATCGCCCGGCAGACGAACCTGCTCGCGCTCAACGCGGCGATCGAGGCGGCCCGCGCGGGGGATGCTGGCAAGGGCTTCGCGGTGGTCGCGAGCGAGGTCAGGAAATTGGCCGAAAGGTCCCAAGGCGCTGCGAAGGATATTTCGGAACTATCGGCCCGGAGCGTAGCCATCGCGACCGAAGCGGGCAACCTCATCATGAAGATAGTGCCTGATATCGAACGCACGGCCGACGTGGTCCTGGAAATCAGCGCGGCCAGCCGGGAGCAGAGCGTCGGCGTGGATCAAATCGGGAAGGCGGTGGTCCAGCTCGATACCGTCATTCAGCAGAACGCCTCCGCCTCCGAGGAGCTCGCGTCCATGTCCGAGGAACTCTCCGGTCAGGCGGTGCTTTTGGCCGAAGCCCTGACTTATTTCAAATTGGACGGGACCGGGAAAGGAAACGCAAAAGAGCCAAAACCGTCGACGGCGAGACCGTCGGCACCGAAACCGGCGGCACCGAAACCTGCGGCACCGAGACTTATGGTGCATGGACCGGCGGCGGCGAGACCGGCGGCACCGAGACCGCCAGCGGCGAAACCGGCGGCCGCGAAATCCGAGCGCAAACCGGGCGCGGAAACCGCCCCCGCCCCTTCGCGGGCGATCGTGCCCGCTCCCGATGCGACCGATTCCGATTTCGAAGAATTCTAGCGGATAGCCGTAGCACCGCGGATGCTCCTTGAACGGAGGCTGCCGTGACCGCGGTGCCGCGGAAGATGGATAATGCGTTTCCCCCGCCCGCATTCCCGGTCCGGAGCTTGCGCCGTACGGTTCTATTTTTTGTTGATCGAATCCCTATAGAATTCGAAAGCTTCCGTATCGGTATATCCCTCGTGGACGATCTTCCTGATGGCGTACGCCATTTCCAGGCTATGCTCGCTCTGGAAAATGTTACGCCCCATATCCAGGCCGCGTGCGCCTCCCTGTATCGATCGGTAGGCGAGGGTCAGAGCCTCATCCTCGGGCAGCTTTTTCCCGCCAGCGACGACTATCGGCACGGGGCATGCCGCAACGATTTCCTCGAATTTATCGCAGTAATACGTCTTGATGATGTTCGCGCCCATTTCCGCGACGATGCGCGTGGCCAGCTTGAAGAACCGGTCGGTCCGCTCCATGTCCTTGCCTACGGCGACGACTCCAAGTACAGGGATGCTGTAACGCATGCCGGCGTTGATGGTTCGGGAAAGATTATCGATACTGGACAGCTGGCCGTCCGCGCCGATGAAGGTCTGGACAGCGAGGCAGTCGGCGTTCATCCGGATGGAATCCTCGATGTCGACCGCGACGATCTCATGGCTCAGGTCATCGTTCAGCATCGAAGAACCGGACGAAATCCGGAGGGCGACGGCTTTACGGCAGTCGGGAGGGATGCAGGTACGGATCGCGCCGCGGGTTCCCATGAGCACGTCGATGGCGGGCATCAACCGCGGCACGACGAGGTCCAGGCGCTCCAGTCCCGCGGTCGATCCCATGAAATACCCGTGATCGAACGCGAACATGACCGTATTGCCGCTCTTGGGGTCGAAGATATTGGATAGGTGTTTTTTCATCCCCCAATCGAGATTATTGCAGCCTTTGACGTGAAACGCCTTCCGGTTTCCGAATTCGGTATCCACGCAGTAATCTTTCGATATTTTCAGATCGTCCTTGTCCGCCATATGAAGCAGTCTCCTTAAAAATACGGAATGGCGGCAGTGCCGCCATTCCGTTCGTCAATGGATTCCCGGGTCCGTGATAGACCCTAGAAGTTGTAGTTGTTCATGTTCGCCGTCGTGAAGACCGCGCGCTCGGGCAGAAGCACGACGCCGGAATCGCTTGCGGTATACGCCTTGGAATCGAGGACCGTGTTGGGCAGGACTTCCACGGTCCCGATATCCGGTACGTTGATCTTGTCGCCGACCTTGATGGTATTGCCGCTGGCGAGGTAGTACGCAAGGTAGCAACCGAGAGCGCCCTGGATCTTGCAATCCCAGAGGCCCCAGCGTGCGAGCACGTCGGCCTTGGCGTATTCCTTCATCGAATTCGGGCTCGCGAATCCGGTGATCGAGACGTCGTTCTTTTTCTTGCCGAGATTCTGCGCGGCCTGGGCTTGTCCCGGCAGTGCGGTCGAGTCGTTGCAGATGATTCCGTCGATATCCGGATACGCGGTCAGGATCGCTTCCCCGATGGTGATCGCCTTCTCCGCGTCCTGCTCGGAATAATAGTTGCTGGGCGCGACGTTCTTCCAGTTCGGATACGCCTTCTTGATATACGCTTCGCCCGCCACCTGCCATGAGTTCTGGTCGGCCACGGTCGCCTGGGAATAATGCCAAACGTACTTGATCGCGTCCTTGGCGGGATTCTTGCCGCGCTCCTTAAGCGAGTCCGCGAGCATGTCGGCGAGCATCTTCCCGAGGATGTCCGGGGTTCCCTGCGAAACCATGACGGTCCGGCTGTCACCGGAAACGTCGGAATCCCAGGTCACGACTTTCAAGCCTGCTTTCTTCGCCTCTTTCATGACGGCGTCGAGGCCGGTCGCGTCGACCGAGGAAACGCAGACCGCGTCGGCGCCGGTGCTGATGGCGTTGTCGATAACCGTGACCTGGTTGGCCACCGAAGCTTCCGGGTTTCCGTCGTATTTGACGGTGAATCCGTGATTCTTGGCGTATTCCTGGGCGCCGATGTTCGCGGATTCGAAAAACGCGTTGCCGGTGAGCTTCGGTACGAATACGACGGTTATGCCTTTTTTCGTTCCTTTCGCGGCGGCTTCCTGTCCCCCGTTGGCGAAAGCCATGGTCGACGCCAGCAGCGCCAGCCCCGCTACGATACTGATTGCCTTCTTCATCCGGTCCTCCTGAAAATTTTTCTGATTGCTCCGCTTTTTCCGCGGGCAACACGATACACAGTTTTCCGCGAACCCCGGGGCTACGCGCAATCCTTCCCGGGAAAGAGATTCTTGAAGTACCGGGGAATCGCCCGCAGCCTTTCGTTGGTACCGGCGAACCGTACGGCCACCGAAAGGATGAGCAATACGCCGACCGGAATATCCAGATACTGCGTGCCGACGCCGGCCATGGAAAGTCCGAACCGGAGCAGCCCGATGAGGAGCGCGGCGAGGGCGGTGCCGATGACTCCGCCGGCTCCGCCCAGGTTGGAGGTCCCTCCGAGCACTACGGCGGTTATCACCGGAAGGGTTATTTCCTTGCCCAGATCGGTCTTCGCCGTTCCGAGGTAGGACGTCAGGAGGATGCCCGCGAGGGAGGCGCCGAAGCCCGACAGGATGTACGTCGACATGACGACCAAGCGGGTATTGATGCCGCTGTATTCGGCCGCGTTCCTGTTCACTCCGCACAGGAATATTTTCCTTCCGTATTTCGTCAGATGGAGCAGTACGTAAGAGACCAGAACGAGCGCGAGGAAAATAACGAGCTGGCTGGGTATGATCCCGAAAAGCTTTCCCTTTGCGATCTGGATGAAGCCGGCGGGAAAACCGCTGATTCCCTTGTAGGATTCGGTCGAGGAGAAGTTCGTGACGGTCAGCGCCAGTCCCGAATAGAGGAACGAGCCGCCGAGGGTGACGACCATCGGCTGGACTCCGGTATACGCGACCAGGAAACCGCTCAATGCGCCGCAGACCATGCCGATGGAAAGGCCGGCCAGGCAAGCGATGTAGATGTCGACTCCCGCGTCGTTCCACAATACGCCGATTACGATCGAAGTAAGTCCGACGATGGAGCCCGCTTGTATATCGATCCCCCCCGTTATCAGGACGAAGGTGACGAATAGGGAAACGATGCAAATCGACATGAAATTATTGATGCTGCCCAGGAGCACGCGCGGGATCAGGAACTTCGGATTGATCCCGCCGAATACGAGCACCTCCACCACTATCAGGACCACGAGGAAGCCTTCCCACCTGAAGATTTTCTTTCCGAGATCGCGCTTGTCCATCATCGTACGGCCTCCCCTGAGCTCGTCGCCATGCCGTTCGTTCTCGCCGCGAGTCTTTCTTTCCGCAGCTTTTCCGCCGAACGCGACTGAAGCAGGGAATCGGCGACTACGATGACGATGAGGAGTATTCCCGTGATGGTGTTGTCGTAGTCCGAAGGGAACCCCAGGAATACGAGAATACGGCTGATCGAAGCCATGATCGCGGCGCCCACCGTCGCTCCGATCAAGGAACCGACGCCTCCGGTCAAGCTGATGCCGCCGAGGACGCACGCTGCGATGACCTTCATCTCGTAGCCGGTTCCGGCTATCGGCGTTATGAAGCCGACTCTGCTTACGTAGAGTATTCCGCCGATCGAGGCGGCCGCCGAGCATAGGACGAAAGCCGCCATTTTCGTGCCGGCGACCGGTATCCCGAGCAGGGTCGCTCCCCCCGCGTTGTCTCCGACGGCTATGAAATATCGGCCCCGGTGCGTCGTCGTCATGATCAAGTGAGCCGTCGCCATCATGAGCAAGGCGACGAGATAGAACCAAGTCAGGCCGCCGATCGCTTTCGCTTGGGCGAATGCCTTGTACGCGATCGGGATGTTTTCGATCCACTTGCCGTCGGTGTAGACGTAAATGAGTCCCCGGACGATGCCGAACATTCCGAGGGTCATTATTATCGAAGGTATCCGCAGCACCGTGACGCCGAAACCGTTTACGACCCCGATCATGAGCCCGACGGATACCGCGGCGACGATGCCCATCCCGGCGTTCCCGTCACGAACGAACGTGCCGCATACCGCCGCGGTCATTCCGAGGGTCGCGCCGACGGAAACGTCGATCTCGCCGGAGATTATGACGAACGCGATTCCGATGGCGACGACGGTATAGATCACGCTGCTGTTGAAGCACAACAGTATGTTCTGAACGCTCAGGAACATCGGATTGATGATTCCGATTCCGAGGAACAAGGCTATCACGAAAAGGATTGCCGTCGCCTCCCGGGGAAGATGCCAATTCTTATTCATGATTCATGCCCTCTCCGATGACGCCGAAGGCGGCCGCCATCAGGCTTTCCTGCGAAATTTCTTCTTTCCGGAATTCCTTGTTGATCCTTCCGAGGTACATGGTCATGGCGCGGTCGCTCAACTCCAATATCTCTTCCATATCCGACGAGATCAGGAGGATGGCAAGTCCCTGGGCTTTCAGATCCTGGATGATCGCGTACACATCACCGCGCGCCGCGGCGTCTATTCCGCGGGTCGGCTCGTCCAGGATGAGCAGCTTCGGCTGTATGGCCAGCGATCGCGCGATGACGACTTTCTGCTGATTCCCGCCCGAGAGCGACCCCATCACCTGGTCCCTTCCCGTCACTTTCGTCCTGAAGGCCTCGATGAAGCGGTCCGCCATCTTCCGTTCTTTCTTGAAGTCCAGCAGGAACCGCCCCAGCTTCCGCAAGCTCGATGCGGAGGTATTGGCCGCGACGTCGCTGATCTTGTAAATGCCGTTCAGAAACCGGTCCTCAGCAACGTAGGCGAGGCCCATTTCCATGACTTGCTTCGTGGATTTCCCGGTTATCTCATCTTTGTCCAGATACACGCGCCCGGACTTGACCGCGTCGCGTCCGAATATCGTCGTCGCGAATTCGGTCCGCCCCGCTCCGACGACGCCCGCGAGGCCAAGGATTTCGCCGGGATACAATTGAAGCGTGATATCGGAAAAACCGTTGCCGCAGAGTTTTTCTACGGAGAGGACGGGATCGGCCGAATTCCGGTCGAAGCCGCGAACCTTCCCGGCGGACTCCCTTTTTTTGAAATTTTCCGGCAGCAAGCCGTTGACGAGCATGTCATGGGTAAAATCGCCGACCGGGCCGTTCAGCGTGATATAGCCGTCGCTCATGATGGCGACCCTCGTCGCTATTTCGAACACCTCGTTCAAACGGTGGGTAATATGGATGATACCGATGTCTTTCTTTTTCAATTCTTCGATAATCTTGAAGAGCGACTGGACTTCGTTGAACGTCAGGGAACTGGTCGGCTCGTCGAGGATCAGGATTTTAACGTTCCGCATGAGTCCGCGGAGCAGCTCGACCAGCTGCTGTTCCGCGATCGAAAGGCTTGCCGCCTTACGCCTTACGTCGATTCCCCATCCCAGATGGGAGATGAGCGCGATGAGCCGTTTATGCAATTCCTTCCGTTTGTCCGAAAATCCCATGAGGACGTTTTCTTCGACGCTCATATGGGGAAATAGCATCGGTTCCTGAGGTACGAGGTATACGCCGTGGGCGAGCGCCGCCGAAGGCTTGTTCAGCCGGACGCACTTCCCGGCGATATGGATTTCCCCCTCGTCGGGTTGATGGATGCCCATGACGATCTTCATCATCGTCGATTTTCCGGCGCCGTTTCCTCCGATCAAGGCCAGGACCTCACCGGCGAACAAGTCCAAATCGACGCCCTTCAGTACGGTATTGTTCCCGAACGATTTCTTAATGCCCCGGACCGCAAGCATCGATTCAGGCTTTTCCTCTGCCATTCATCGCCTCCGCAAATACTTTTGTACGCCTACATAACTTTTATTCATATTTTCGATGATTATAGATCAAAATGGGGATTTGTCAATATGAAATTTTCAATCCTGGAAAGGACGAAAAAGAACAACTATCATCACTTTTAATGGAAGTTGCTGAAGAATGTTCTATATATTTCGATTGACATCACAAACAATGCAATGATATCTTTGGGTTGATATTTGATACATATGTTTTTATATATGACATTTATCCCAACCCAGCGAGGTAGGATGGCATGGATTACGACGAAAACCTGATGGTGAAGGCGTCCTATTATTACTACTTCGAAGACATGACCCAGCAGGATATAGCGAAGCTGATGGGAATCAGCCGCATCCGTATCATTAAATTGCTTGAAAAGGCGCGGCAGACCGGGATAATTCAATTCAAGCTGCGGAAAAACGCCGTGTTCAACGTGCAGGCGGAACAGAAGCTGATAAAAAAGTACCACCTGAATGATGTCTACATCATTCCGACCCCGGCGGATCCGGAGCAGGTGAACGCCAGCATCGCCAATGCGGGTTCCATCTATATATGCGACAGGCTTTCGGAGAACATGCTCATCAATATGGGATACGGCGATACGGCGAAGAAGCTGCTCAACAACCTCGCCACCATGACGGAAACGCCCATATCCTGCGTATCGCTTACGGGCGGCGTCAGCTACTATCTGCCGGATACCCGATCGAACGTTTTCAACGCGAGTCTGCACCTTATCCCCGCGCCCCTGATCGCGAGCAGCGTGGAAATGGCGCAAGCCATACGCAACGAGACCTCCGTCAACGAAATATTCCGGATGGTGCAGCTCGCGTCGGTCACCGTGGTCGGCATCGGAGCGATGCATGAGAATTCCACCATCTTCAGCACCGGCACGCTGAACAGGAACGACCTGCACCTGCTGCGGATGAAAGGCGCGGTGGGCGACATCCTCAGCCATTTCGTCGACAAGGACGGCAATCTCATCCCCAATTTCATCGAGGACCGGCTGATCGGCCTCTCGCTCGAAAAACTCAAGGAACTGAACAACGTAATCGGGGTCGCCGCGGGACTGGAGAAAGTCGACGCGATACGGGCGGTGTTGCGGGGACGATACCTGGACGTACTGATAACGGATTCGTCGGTAGCCGAAAAGCTCCTTGAAGATCCGCAGGAATAAGAGGATAAAAATGTCCGAGAAGTATTTATTGGCGTTGGACGCCGGAACGGGAAGCGTACGCGCGGTCCTATTCAATCTCGAAGGCGAACAAATCGGATGCGCGCAGAAAGAATGGCGGCACAATGAAGATCCGCGTTATCCGGGAAGCATGGACTTCGATTGGAACGCCAACTGGGATCTGGCGTTGCATTGCATCCGGAAGGTTATCGCCGACTCGCGTATCGCCCCCTCCTCCATCGCCGCGATAAGCACGACATGCATGCGTGAGGGAATAGTGCTCTACGACACGGAGGGAGCCGAGATTTGGGCCTGCGCGAATGTCGACGCGCGCAGCGCCGACGAGGTCGGAGAACTCAAGCTGATGGACTCCGAACTCGAGAGGGAAATCTATTCGACATCCGGTCAGACCTACGCGCTCGGCGCCCTCCCCAGAATCCTATGGGTCAAGAACAAGCTCCCGGAAGTCTATCGGAAAACCGCGCACGTAAGCATGTTCAACGATTGGCTGATCTACCGGATGACGGGAATCCTCGCGAGCGAGCCGAGCAACGGCTGCACGACCGGTATCTTCAACTTACAGCGGCGGGAATGGGATACATCCATCGCCGAACGCGTCGGGCTGAAGGCCGATATATTCCCGCCGGTTATAGAATGCGGAGAGTTGGCGGGCAAAGTGACCGCCGCATGCGCCGGCGCGACCGGACTCGCCGAAGGTACCCCGGTAGTCATGGGAGGAGGCGACGCCCAGATGGGATGCATCGGCGTCGGCGTCACAAGCCCCGCCCAGGCGGCGGTATTCGGAGGCAGCTTCTGGCAATATGAATTCAATACCGCGACAGGCGCAACCGATCCCGGCTGCCGGGTCCGCGTCAACTGCCACGGCATCCCCGGAATATGGCAATTCGAAGCGATCGCGTTCAAGCCCGGCCTGGCCATGAGATGGTTCCGTGACGCGTTCTGCCAGGACGACATAATGAGGGCGAAAGCGGCAGGCAAAGATCCTTACGAATTGATGGACGAAGAGGCGGCGAAAATCCCCGTGGGATCTTACGGCATGATGTGCGCGTTCTCGGACGTCATGAATTATATCTCTTGGCGCCATGCGGCTCCCACTTTCACGAACTTCGACTTCGATCCGGAAAAATTCACGAAATACACGTTCTACCGCTCGATAATGGAGAACGCCGCCTTGGTCACGAAGGGGCATCTGGAATTGGTCAGGGAAGCGACGGGAAGCGTTCCGGCTGAAATCGTATTCGCGGGCGGCGCGGCGAAAAGCCCTCTCTGGTGCCAGATGCTCGCGGACGTTCTCGGCTTGACCGTGAAGGTCCCGGTCGTCAAGGAAGCGACGGCCCTCGGTACGGCGATCCTCGCCGGTTACGGAGCGGGCATATACACAGACATCAGCGGTACGGCGCGCAGGCTCGTGAGATGGGAGAGGGAATATGTCCCGGACCGGCCGAACCACGCGGCCTATGAAATGATGTATGCAAAATGGCGGGAGATATATGCAGCCCAGCTCGCCCTGAGCGATCGGCGCGTTACTCGGTACATGTGGTCAGCGCCCGGGCTCTGATTACGGAATATACAAGGAGCAAGCTATATGTTCATCGTGAACGAAGAAGACAAGGAATACCGTTTCGGGGATAGCGGGCCCAAATATTTCATGAAAGGTCCCCGCATGAATTTCGCCATCGTCCAATTCCAGAAAGGACAGAATTTCAAGGCGCATTACCACAATATAATGGAAGAGAATTTCTAT
Organism: Treponema sp.; assembly: GCA_003527485.1. Lineage (GTDB taxonomy): Bacteria > Spirochaetota > Spirochaetia > Treponematales > Breznakiellaceae > UBA12037. Next base: position 17,056 of record DPXI01000088.1, read on the forward strand.
ATCCTGGAAGGGACCGTAGACATCATCGTCGACGGAGTCGTCAACCACATGCGCCCCGGACAACTCATCCATATCGAACCGAAAGAAATTCATTACGTCGTGAACAACGGCGACGGTCCCGTCAAGATGATCTCCACTCTCGCGCCCTACACCGAAGTGGATAAGGTCGACGTCGAGAATTATACGTATTGAGAAGGGAAGGAAGACGATACGGGAAAGCGCAAGCTGGCCCGTACGCCGCCGACCGTCTCCAGTCCGAAGGAACCCCGAAGCTGGTCGGACAGGATCCGCACGAGCGTGAGTCCGAGCGAGGCGGCGGAACGCGAAGTCGCCTCAGTGTCGAATCCGATGCCGTCATCCTCGACACTGAGGATGACCGCTCCCTTGCCGCTCCGCAGCCGTACCGTGATCGTCCCTCCCCTCCCCGTGCGCGGGAACGCGTACTTCAGCGAATTCGTCATCAACTCATTCAGTATGAGACCGCAGGGTATCGCGCGGTCCATGTCGAGCATCACCGATTCCACGTCGACGACCAAGGAGATCCGTTCCGTGTCCGCGTTGTAGCTCAGGTAGAGTTCCCGCGCGAGCTCCCCGACGTATTCGGCGAAGTCGATCGACGACAGCGTGCCGCTTTGATAGAGCCTCTCGTGGATGAGGGCCATCGCGTGGATGCGGGACTTGGGCTCGCGCAGGCTCTCCTGGATCACGGGATCTTCCGTCCCCATGAGCTGGAGGTCGAAGAGGCTGTTGATGATCTGGAAATTGTTCTTGACCCGGTGATGGATCTCCTTGAGCAGCGTCTCCTTCTCATGTAGCGACTCCGCAACGGACTGCTCGGCCTTCTTGCGGGCGTCGATATCGCGGCAGACGACCAGGATGCGGTCCACGCCCCCGATCGAAGCCCGCTTCAGCGCGAGTTCCGTCCAGAACAGTGATCCGTCCCTCCGGCGCGACCGCCACTCCGTGACCGGCCGCTCGCCCGCGGCGGCGCGCCGCAGCAGGGCCGCCGAGTGCGCAGCGTCGTAAGGGGGGATGCCCTCGCTGAGACCCGCGATCTCGCCGGCTTTGGCCTCTCCGATCGACATGCCGAATATTTCCTCCAACGCCCGGTTCCCGTCCACGATGGCTCCGGTGTCGAGGTCATGGACGAAGATCGGGTCGCTGACCCCGTCGAAGATAGAGCGGAACTGTAGCTCGCTCGCGCGGAGCGCCGATTCCGATTCCGCCCTTTCCTTCACCTGTTCCGCCAGGCGCATCGACATCCGGTCGAAGTCGCGCGCGAGGTCGCCGACCTCGTCAGCGGCCCGGAGTTCCACGGCCTTCCCGTAGACGCCGTCCGCGATCTCCCGGGCGGCGGCCGCGAGCGACAGCACGGGCAGGGTGATCTTCCTCCGGAAGTAGGCGCCGAAAAACGCAGCCAGCGCGAAGGCGAGCGATCCCGAGAGGAGGATGGCCGCGAGCCCGCGGTCGCGGGAAGCGGAGAAGGCCGTCTCGGGGTACGCGATCCCCAGCCGGGCCGCGCCGCCGAGCTCGGGAAGGGGCGCCATTCCGAAGAGGTAGCGGATGCCGCCGATGGTCCCGATGCCGTGTTCCAGGTCGTCACCGACCGCGGGGCGGGCGGACGTGCTCTTCAGGAGGGGCGGAGAAGAACCTTCGCCGCCGATCCCGGGCGAATGGACCCAGGCGTCCGGGCCGAGCAAGAAGAAGACCGGCGTCTTGCAGACCGCGCAGATTTCCGCGCAGAGGCCGTTCAGGTAAATGCACCCGCCCAGGATGCCGAGGACGCGCTCGTTCCCCGTCGCGAGGACGATGGAACCCGCGAGGGTCGCCGGTTCCCCCTCCTCGCCGCCCAGCGTAAAGACCGGGCGCGCCGACCGTTCGGCGGCATTCGCCGTTACCGCGGGGACGGAGCCCGAAGCGGCGAGCGAGCCCGGGACAGAGCCCGAGCCGGATCGGGCGACGAGCGAGCCGTCGGGTCCGGCGATCCAGGCCTCGTCCAGACCGTTCGCACGGGCGAATTCCGAAAGGTAGGTCGGCAAGGCCTCCCTTAGGCCGAGGTCCAGAGTCACGAGGATGGCGTTGTCGCGCGAAGCGGCGACCAGAGCCCGGCCGAGGGAGTCGCGGCGACCCTCGTAAGCGAGCCGGGCGATCTTTGCCTTGCTCCAGAGCACCTCCGACTCCACGACGGAAGCCTGGTCCATGAGAATCCAGACCGCCGCCGCGAGAGCCGTGGCGAGCGGGATGACCGCGACGACCGCGAAGGCGAGCGCGAGCTTGGCCGCGACGCCGAAGCGGCGCGCTCGCGCGGACAGGGGAGGAGGCGCTTCCACAGCGGAGTTCAGTCTTTCCGTCCGACGAAATTGCCGTCGAAGTCGGTGTAGACGCGGTACGCGGCGGAGATGATTGAGGGCGGGACCGTCAGGCCGAGGGACTTGGCCGCGGCGACGTTGAGCACGATGTTGTACTTGCGGGGGTAGTCCCAGGATATATCGCCGGGCTTGGCCCCGCCGAGCACGCGCAGGGCCTTTTCGCCCAGCTGCGCGCCGAGGTCCTTCCATTCCACGCAGGTCCCCGCCGGGGCGATCTCCCTCATCGCCGCTTCGTCGTACGCGAAAGTAGCGAAGCGCTTCACGTTCTTCCTTATAAAGCCAGGCAGCTCCGCGGACATATCGGCGTAGCTCCCGTCCCGATGGACCCAGGCGGAGATCGCCTCGATCCCGAAACACTCGGGGCCGAGTTTGTCCAGGCGCAGGTATAATTCAAATTCATCTTCGGCCGAAGCCACCCACTTCACTTCCGCCAACTCTATTCCTTCGGCGCGGCACGCCGCCGTCAGGTCGGCGAGGAACCAGGCGTTGATATCCTTCATGCGATCCCAACCGTAAAGCACGAGCTTCCGGTACCCGGGATTGATCAGCTTGGCCAGCTTGATCAGCGAGGTCATCTGCACGAATACCCCGACGCCGGTGATGTTGCCGCCGGGCCGAGTCCATTCCTTGGCGACCCCCGACTGAACGGGGATGCAGTTCTCCGACACGATGCGGTACGAGGGATCGGTCAGCTTCAGGCTCACGTTCCGGTCCGCGAAGGCGTCGGGGCTGTTCACGACGAAGACCAGGTCGGGTTTCCTCGCGCGGAGCGCGTCCAGGATGGCGGGCACGGTCGCGGGATTCGTCTTGGTGTCGTATATCCGGTACTCGGCCCGCGCGCCGTCCCGCTCCAGGCGCGCGTCCACTACCGACTTGAAACCGTCGATGATCTCCTGGAATTTCGGCCGCACGATGTCCACGACGATCGCCACGTCGTAGATCCTCACCTCCAGCGCGGATGCGGGGAACGCGGCGAGCGCTACGAGCGCGCAGGCCAGCACGAGGCCCCGTCCGCGCCCCGGGGAGAAATCGGATGATTCCGCCATGATCGTTGCCCTCCCGTACAGCCCTCGAGTGTAAAGGATCGGCCGACGTACGGCAATCGAGTCGCGCCCTTGGCCGGAACCTCCCGGCGGGAGGTACCAGCTTACGCGCCGGCCGCCTCGGCCTGTTACCCGGCGAACGGGAACAGGGAGCGTCCGTTACTGTCCGCAAGAGCTGCGGGCAACCGGGTAATGGCCGCCGGTGCTAGCCGCCGGTTCATGCCGCCCGCACTTGGGCGTTTGGCGTCAATCCGGTATCGGCGAACGGCCGGCCGAGCCGAAACGGAGCAGGTCGCTTGGCGGAAACCCGGCGATCTTTTTGAAAACCTTGCTGAAATAGAAAACGTCCTCGAATCCGCTATCGTACGCCGCCTCCGCGACGTTGAAGCCTCCGGTCGCCAAAAGATCCGTGGCTTTGCGAATCCTGATGCGGTTTATGTACTCTTTTACCGTCATCCCCATCCGATCGCTGAACCAGTTGCCGAAGTAGCGCGGGTTCAGCCGCACGAGGACGGCCAGACGGGTAAGGGAAATGGGCTCGGCGTAATGCTGGATGATGAAATCCTGGACCACCGAGAGACGCCTCGACGGTTCCTCGGCGTAAACCAGGCGATGGATGATCATACTGAAAAGCCCGCGGGTCTCAAGTCCGTATCCGGGACTCTTCTCCAGCCATACGCGGTTCAGACGCCGATACAGTTCCAGCAGGCCGTCGGGAATCCCGATTCGGCTGAGAACGGGCAAGGGAAGCCGGGCCGTCGCCGTTCCCCCGATGCTTTGGCATTGGAAGTCGCAGGCGTAACAATGCATCAAATCTTCCGGATCGCTGACCGCCCTCCGGGTCGAACCGCGCGGGAGGTAGACCAGGTCGCCGGCGTGGGCATGATAAGGCACGCCGTCGCACCAAAACGTCGCGGAACCGGCAAGGAGCCAAGATAAGTTGTGGAAGGCGATAGTCTGCCGGTTGATCTTCCACTCAGGCAGACAGGAGCGATCGACGAAGTATTCCAGGACCGGGACCAATTCATCCAAAGCACCGCGATCTGTAGTTTGTACAAACATTCTACGTCCCTTCCATGTAATGTATGCCGGAGCGGATCGATAATCCAGTATCCCGAAGGAGGAATTCGATGATCCGAGTCGCAATCATCGGCACCGGCGGCATCGCGCCAGCCCATATCGGCGCTTATCTGCAATTCCCCGGCCGCTGCCGGGTCTCCGCGTTGGTCGATGTGTATCCGGAAAAAGCGGAAAAGGTTAAAAACGATTTCAAGCTGGACGCTCGCGTGTACGGGTCGCATCAGGCGGTCCTTGACGATAAGGACATCACGCTGGTCAGCGTCTGCGTCCCCCCCTATCTGCACGCGCCCATCGCGATCGAATGCATGCGCGCGGGCAAGGACGTGCTCGTGGAAAAGCCGATGGCCTCGTCTTTGGCCGAGTGCGACGAAATGATCCGGGTGGCCGAGGAAACCGGCCGTACCCTTTCCGTCGTATCGCAGAACCGCTTTCGGACCCCGATCCTCAATCTGAAAAAAACGCTTGATACCGGCCTGGCCGGTCCCGTGGTGCATGCCCAAGTCGACTCCTTCTGGTGGCGCGGACACTCCTATTACGATCTTTGGTGGCGCGGAACCTGGGAAAAGGAAGGCGGCGGATGTACCCTCAATCACGCGGTCCATCATATCGATATGCTTCTGTGGCTCATGGGGCGGCCGGAAAAGGTCCAGGCCGTGATGGCCAACACCTCGCACGACAACGCCGAGGTCGAGGACCTTTCCGTCGCCGTGCTGACCTATCCCGGCGCGTTGGCCCAAGTCACCAGTTCCGTCGTACACCATGGAGAGGATCAGCAAATGATCTTCCAATGCAAAAACGCGAGGATTTCAGCCCCCTGGAAGGTCTACGCGTCGATTTCGAAAGGAAACGGCTTCCCCGATCGCAACCCGGCCCTGGAAGCCGAGCTGGAAAAAGCCTTCAAGGGCTTTCCGGAGGTCCCTTATGAGGGTCATGCCGGACAAATCGACGATGTGCTCACCGCCCTGGAAACCGGCGGCCTTCCCCTTGTCTCAGGCCGCGACGGGAGAATGACTCTTGAGGTGATCACCGCAGTCTTCCGCTCGGCCGCCGGGGGGACTCCGGTCAAACTGCCTCTGTTCCCCGATGATCCGTTCTACACCCGGGAAGGCATCATGAAGCACGCGCCGCATTTCTACGAGAAAAAAGCGTCGGTCGAAAATTTCGCCGATGAGCCGATCACCACCGGTTCGCAATACAAATAGGAGAGTTGCATGCAAAAATCCGACGGTATGAACTACGCCCCCCAAGGCAAACCCCTTCCCGTTTGCGAAATCGGCGAATTCGTGTTTTCGGCCGTTTCGCTGGACCACGGCCACATTTACGGCATGTGCAACGGCCTCCGCGAGGCCGGAGGAAAGCTAAAATCGGTCTGGGATCCCGATCCCAAAAAGGTCGAGGTTTTCCAGAAAACCTATCCGGACGTGATGGCCGCGAGCTCGGAGGAGGAAGTCCTCGCGGACAGGGAAGTGCGTTTGGTAGCGGGCGCGGCCGTCACCAGCCGCCGTGGCGCCTTGGGCCTTCGGGTCATGGACGCCGGCAAGGATTACTTCACCGATAAAGCGCCGTTCACTACGCTTGAACAGCTGGAAGCGGCCAGAGGCAAGGTCAAGGCGACCGGTAAAAAGTACATGGTCTACTACAGCGAGCGCCTCCACGTGGAAGGCGCCGTGTACGCGGGTCAGCTGATCGAATCCGGGGCGATCGGCAAGGTCATCCAGGTCATCGGTCTCGGGCCCCATCGGCTCAGCGCGGCGTCAAGGCCGGCCTGGTTTTTCGAACGGGAAAAGTACGGCGGAGTTCTCTGCGATATCGGAAGCCACCAGATCGAGCAGTACCTCCACTACTCCGCCGCCAAGGACGCGACCGTAGTCCGCAGCCAGATCGCCAACTATAACCACCCCGAGCATCCCGAGCTGGAAGACTTCGGGGACGCCATGCTCGTCGGCGACAACGGTACCACCAATTACTTCCGCGTCGACTGGTTCACTCCCGACGGCCTGGGTACCTGGGGCGACGGCCGCACCGTGGTTCTCGGTACCGAAGGCTACATCGAAATCCGCAAATACATCGACCTGGCCCGGAGCAAGAGCGGCGACAACGTGTACCTCGCCGATAACAAAGGGGAGCACCTGTTCAACGTCTCGGGAAAAATCGGTTTCCCTTTCTTCGGGAAGCTGATTCTGGATTGCCTCAACCGAACGGAGACGGCCATGACTCAGGAGCACGCCTTCAAGGCCGCCGAACTCTGCCTGAAGGCCCAGACCCAAGCGGCGCGTCTATGTTGAAGACCCGGACGCGACGAAGCTTTCGGCCAACTTGACCAGCTTTGCCCGATCATGGATGCCCAGCTTCTCGTTGATATTGCAGATGTTGTTTTTGATGGTCTGTTCGGCGATGAACAAACGTGCGCCGATTTCCTTGTTGCTCAGTCCCTCGGCGACCAGCATAAGAATTTCCTGTTCGCGCCGGTTGAGCAACTCGGCGATTCTCGACCGGTCGGCTCCGGCGGCCCCGGCGGCCCCGAAGGCCAGATAAGGCACCGCGATTCCGGCTGCCGGGATCAGGCGACGGATCACGCCAGGCGACAACGAAGTGGAACCGTCGTACACGGCCCGGATGGCCGAAAAAAGTTCCTGGGGTTCGCAATCCTTGAGCACGTAGCCGCCGACGCCGATGGCCAGTACATCGCGGATGGGACCGGGATCATCGAAAGTCGTCAGAACCATGATCCGGACCGGATCGCCCCGCCGTTTCAATTCCTGGGCGGTCCGGACACCGTCCATCACCGGCATGGAGAGGTCCAGAAGGAGGACGTCCGGCTTCAGCGCAGCGCTCAGATCCAGGGCCTCCAGGCCGTTGCCCGCGATTCCGATCACCTCGAATTCGGTAGACCGGGTTTCCAGGACGGTTTTCAGAAGATGGGCGAAAAGGGCCTGGTCATCAGCGATCAATATCCGAATTTTGGATTCCATCAGATATCTTCCCCTTTCGGCACCGGAATACGAGCGGTTACGTTGAACCCATAATCGGATCCCGTGAATTCCACCGTCCCTCCGAGCGCTGCGGCCCGCTCTTCCATGCCCCGCATGCCGATGCCCTTCATGAAATTCCGCGTCGATTGTCCGTTGTCCCTGACCATCAAGGCCAGTTCGCCTTGGCTTTCCTGCAAAAAAATCGTTACCGTAGTCGCCTTTCCGTGGCGGTAAGCATTGGTCAGGTTTTCCTGGACTCCTTTATACAGGAATTCATCGATCTCGTGACCATAGCTTTGCCGCGTGCCCGCGAACTCGAGGGCGATGGACATATGGGTCACCGACCGGAAATTGTCCACCAGTTTGACGACCAAATGCAATCCGGTCCTTGCGGGGAGTTCGGATTGGCGCAGCTCCCTCATCGCGACGCGGATCTCTTCCATGGAATTACGTGTGTAATCCAGACCTTGATTGATGAGCGGTTCCAATTGGGCCGGGTCCTGACGCAACAGTCCCTTGGCGGCTTCGAAGAGAACCTTGAGCGTGGTCAGGGTATATCCGACCGTATCGTGGATTTCCCGGGAGATCCTCTTGCGTTCCTCGTCCAACGTACGGTTTTCCACCGTCGTCGCGAAGGTCTGCAGGTCCATGTTGATCGTTATCAGCTTGACGACATCGTCCGCCCAGCGCAACTCGTTCGCGCGCATTTCTTCCCATTTCTCGAAGAGCTTCCGGGTGATCACCGATAACGCGACCAACAGGAGTCCGGATAGTATCAGCAGCGGGAGATCGGTCGGATCGATCCCCAAACGGAGCTGAAAAACGCTCGCCATGGCGGCGACCATCGCGAACACGATACCATGGATGATCAGCGCCCACGCGGCGTTGAGCCCCACCCCGAGCGTCACGTTGAACGCGAAAAAAAAGGGGAGGATGCCCAGATCAAGCCGCGGCGCCACCATCAGGATGAAAACGAGGCATAGGCCTTTGACTAAAAAGAAAGGAAAAGCATAACGGGGTTTTCGCCGTCCCAAGAGGAGTCCCGGCAGGCTGAGCGACAAGCACAGGGCGAACAGAATAGGCAATTGTCCGGTTTCGAGCAGCGGCTCCGCAACGCTCAAGGTCCCGAAACGCCGGACGCTGAACCATGTCATACCGCCCTCGAACAAAAAAGCCAAACCGCAGATCACCCATCGAAGCATGGATGAAGCATATCATGAAAGCCAGGAACCAGGCTCGCGCCGGTACCTAATGGTACCCCGGTTCCTAATGGTACCCCGGTACCATTACGGTACCTCGGTACCTGTACACCCCGTAGCTAATGAAACTACACTGACGACACACTACGAAGAGGTTGCCCCCATGCCCATCGATGCCACCCCGCTTTTCGCTCCAAGCGATCGCCGCGGACCGTTTTTCTCGGTTATCGCCCACAACCGCAGTCTGGTGGAGCTGACCAGCCCCGAAGGCCACCGGGCGACGATCTCGGTGCTCGAAAATGACCTCTTCCGGGTCCAGGTGGCATCCCGCGGCCAGGAACCCCTTCAGCGGACTTGGGCGATCGCGCCGGGACAGGACGATATTCCTTGGGAAGGCCGCGAGCGCTCGGCGCTGGACGGCTTTTCGCTGCCGGAGTACGAATATGCCGTCGAATCGGGATCACTGAGCCTGAAAACTTCCCGGATGCGGCTGGATGTGGATCTGAACGGCTTCATCTGCGTTTGGCGAAGCCTTACGGCCGACGGATGGCGGACCGTCGCGGAGGACCGTCCGACCTTCGCCTACAATTTCGGGCAGCTGGACCGGAAGACCTACCATTACCTGCGCCGCTCCGCGGACGATTTTTATGTCGGGCTCGGAGAAAAGGCCGGCGATACGAACCGCGCAGGCGGCCGCTACCGGATGGTCAATACCGATGCCGCTTTCTACAGCGCCCGGACCTCCGATCCGCTGTACAAACACATCCCCTTCTATATGGCCCGCCGCCGCGGCCAAAAAGGCGCGGTCGGTCTGTATTACGACACCACCGCGGATTGCGCCTTCGATATGGGCCGGGAGCTGGACAACTATCACGGCGCCTATCGCCATTTCTCCGCCGAAACCGGCGCCCTGGACTATTACGTGATCGGGGGGGAGGATTTCGCGGCGGTCCTGCGGCGTTTCACCTGGCTGACCGGCCGCCCCTTCCTGCCGCCCCGATGGAGTCTGGGCTATTCCGGCTCCACGATGAGCTATACGGAAGCGCCGAACGCCCAGGAACGTATGGGCGAATTCCTGGGCCTCTGCCGACGGCACGGCATCGTCTGCCGGTCGTTCCACCTGTCGTCCGGCTACACCACCATCGACGGCAAACGCTGCGTCTTCACCTGGAACCGGGACAAATTTCCCGATCCGGCTCTCTTCGCCCGTCAATACCGCGAAAACGGGATCCGCCTGGTCGCCAACATCAAGCCGGCCCTCCTGATGGTCCACCCCGAATACGATCAGGCGGCCAAGGAAGGCCTTTTCATCACCGACGCCGAAGGAAAGCCGCTCGTCGTGCCCTTCTGGGGAGGCAACGCCAGCTATCTGGATTTCACCAATCCGGATACCGTGGCATGGTGGAAAAAAAGGATCACCGACCAACTGCTGACCGTCGGCATCGCGTCCATGTGGAACGACAACAACGAGTTCGAAGTCTGGCAGCCCGATGCCCTGATCAACGGTTTCGGCAAGGGCCTTCCGGCGGCGGACAACCGTCCGCTCCAGACCTTGCTGATGTGCAAGGCCTCGGTCGAAGCGCAGCGCGAATACGATCCCGGTCGCCGTCCCTTCAGCGTATCCCGCGCCGGGATGGCCGGCATGCAGCGCTATGTCCAGACCTGGTCCGGCGACAACGTCACCTCCTGGGAGACGCTTAAATACAACCTGAAAATGGGCCTCGGGCTGTCCCTGTCCGGCGTGTACAATATCGGACACGATGTCGGCGGTTTCCTGGGGCCTGCCCCCGAGCCGGAACTGTTCATCCGCTGGATCCAGTTCGGCATTTTCCTGCCGCGTTTCAGCATCCATTCCGAAAACCTGGACGAAAGGGTCACCGAACCCTGGATGTATCCGGAACTCACGCCCCTCATCCGCGCCCTCATCAATTTCCGCGAGCGATTGATCCCTCAGTTCATGGATCTGCTTTGGCAGGCCCACCGCGATTATCAGCCGATACTCCGCCCCGTTTTCTATAATTTCCCGGACGATCCGGCCTGTCTTGAAGAAAACGACGATATGATGCTCGGCGAGGATCTTCTGGTCGCCGCGGCGATCGAGCCGGGCGTGCAGGAACGGCGGACCTACCTTCCGGCCGGCGCGGTCTGGACCGACTGGTGGACCGGCCGCCGCTATGCGGGAGGGCAAACCGTTACGGTTCCGGCGGGCTGGGATAGGACGCCGCTGTTCGCGCGCGAAGGCGCGTTGATCGCCCTCAATACCGCCGATCAGGTTATGGAAGCCGACCGCAGGGGCTTCGCCTGGTTTCCGCCTGCCGGGACCGCCGCCGCGGACCGGCAGGTATTCGAGGACGACAGCGAAAGCCTGCAGCAGGACCGCGGAGGACATGGATTCTGGTCCTTTACCTTGGGTTCCAGAGCGGAAGCCCTGGCCGTGGGCATTAGCCGCACGGGTCCGGCGCCCGAGCGCTTCGACGAACTGGACCTGGAATTGCCCGGTCGGGAAATCAGGCCGCTCGAAGTGACCGGCGGTCGCCTTGAGGCCGACAAGAACGACGGCCTGCGCAGAATGATCCGTATCCGTTTGAATTGAATAGTCGGGCCTCAGGTACCATTTCGGTACCCGGGTACCTGTACGCCTGAGAAAAACCGCATTCATAGTATGGGAACACCGTTTACGCGGTAGATCTCTTTGAAAGGAGCGCAGAGAATGAAACGTTTGGCATTTTTCGTAAGCGTATTGGTTACGTTCGGCATGGCGGCATCGGCCGCGCCCGTTACCATCAAGTACGCATTCTGGGGCAATCCCGACGCGATAGGCGTCGAAAAGGACATCATCGACGCTTTCGAGGCGACCAACCCCGACATCAAGGTCACCCCCGTCGCCGTCGCTTATAACGATTACCACGCAAAACTCCTGATCATGATCGCAGGCGGCCAGGCACCCGACGTCATGCGCGTGGACTCCTATTTCTTCCAGGACTTCATGAAAAACAAGGCGCTGAAGGATATCACCGGCCTGATCAAGACCAACAAATTCGACATCTCCAAGCTGTATTCCGTCGGTCTGCAGGATGTCCAGTCCGGCGGAAAGTTCTACGGATTGCCTTGGGGCACCGCGCCGTTGTACATGTTCCTGAACAAGAAGATGTTCGCCGACGCCGGCATTCCGCTCCCCGCCAACAACTGGACCTACGAAGACTTGGTGGCCCTTTCCAAAAAACTGGCCAAGGGTGAAGGCGAAAACCAGCAGTGGGGTTTCGGATTCTATCTGGGTGAGATCAACGGCATGCTTCCCTTCGTCTGGGGCGCCGGCGGCGACCTCTTCGACAAGACCCGCACCAAGTTCACGATGAACGACAAGGCCGTCACCGACCGTTTGGACGACGTATTGATCGCCAACGTCAAGAACAACGCCTTCACCTCGCCCTTCACGTTCCAGAAGGCCGACGACATCATGCGTTACTTCAGCCAGAACAAGGTCGCCATGATGATGGGGTCAGCCGCCACTATCCTGAGCCTCCAGAAGATAGACGGCTGCGATTTCGCGGTCGCCCCCTTCCCCGGCACCGCCAAGGTGCCCGCCGTAACGGTCTATAAATCCAACATCGTCGGCCTCAGCGCCGGCACCAAGCAGGAAAAGGCGGCCTGGAAATTCCTGGCCTACCTGCGCGGTCCCGAAGGCGAGGAACTCTACATGAAAGCGAAGCGCATGGCTCCTACCTACGACGACCAGCGATACTGGGATCTTTACGCCGACACCACCAAGCCCCCGGCCAAGGTCAAAGAAATCACCCAGGAAATCTCCGGCAAATACGGCCGTATCCTGCCCTTGCGCGCCGGTTGGATGGAAGTCCAGACCATCGTAATGGGAGCGCTGCAGAAAGTCGTCGCAGGACAGGCTACCAGCGCACAGGCCTTGACCGAAATCGCTCCGAAAGTCCAGGCCGTCATCAAATAGGACAAACCTGAACCCGTCGTCACGCGGGAGTACGGAATGGCCGCACCGGTCATTCCGTACTCCCGCTCAATCAAGCGAAAGGAAACCAGCATGAAGCTGAGCTCAAAGGCGCGGGACGCCATCGCCGGCTATCTTTTCATAATGCCCAACATGATCGGCTTCTTGCTGTTCCTGGCCTTCCCGGTCGTGGCGTCGTTGTTCATCAGCGCCGCGGAATGGAATCTCATCACCGAACCGATTTTCGTCGGCATAAACAATTTCATCGCCTTGTTCCAGGACAGCTATTTTTGGCAATGCCTGCGCAACACCGCCTATTTCAGTTTGTTTTCCGTATTGCTCGGCATCGTCACCTCCTTATTCCTCGCCGTCCTCCTCAACAATCCGCGCGTCGGTTTTTCCGGTTTCCTGAAAAGCGCCATTTTTCTGCCGGTCATCTTCTCCACCGTCTCGGTCGCCCTCATCTGGCAGTGGATCCTCGATACGCATATCGGCATGCTCAACCATCTGCTCGGCTATATCCGGCTCGGCCCCTTTCCCTGGCTGACCGATCCGCACTGGTCCATGCCTTCGGTCATCATAGTCGGCGTTTGGCGCCAGATCGGCTACAACATGGTCATATTCCTGGCTGCCCTGCAGGGTGTCCCCCAGGATCTGTACGAGGCTGCCGACATCGACGGAGCCAGACCCCTGCACAAGTTCTGGAACGTCACTTGGCCCATGATTTCGCCTTCGACTTTTTTCGTGCTGGTCACCTCGATCATCAATTCCTTCCAGGTTTTCGATATCACTACCGTACTGACAAACGGCGGTCCCGCCAATTCAACCAACACCATCATCATGATGGTCTACCAATACGCTTTCCAAAACTTCAAAATGGGGTACGCCTCGGCCGCGGCCTATATGCTGTTCGCCATCATTCTCGTCATCACCGCTTTCCAGAACATCGTGTCCAAACGATGGGTCCATACTTGAAAAGGGAATGAATATACGATGAAATCCACATCCAACATGAACCGATTAGGTTTGCCCGCCGGCATCCTGACCTACGGCATACTCTGGTCTACCGCTTTCATCATGCTCGCCCCGTTATTCTGGTCGGTCATGACCGCCCTCAAACCCAACGCCGAAGTATTCCAGGCGCCGTACCTTATCAATCCGGACACGCTCAGTCTCCGGAGCTTCGCCGATGTCTTCAGGCAGGCGCCTTTTTTCCTCTATTTCCTGAATACCCTGAAAATCACGCTGGCCTGCACGCTGGGCGTGGCCGCCACCTCGGCTTTGGCCGGATACGCGTTCGCTCGCCTTCAATTCCCCGGCAGGGATATCCTGTTCATGATCTACCTGACCACCATGATGATTCCGCGCCAGGTTACGCTCGTGCCCATGTTCATGCTCATGAAGCAATTCGGTCTGATCGACAATCATCTTTCCCTGATCCTGCCCGGCATATTCAGCGCCTTCGGAACCTTCCTCCTGCGCCAATTCTTCCTGACGGTTCCCGCCGATTACGACGAAGCCGCCAAGATCGACGGCTGCGGCGTTTTCCGGCGTTTCACGCTCATCATGCTGCCGTTCGCCAAAGCGACGCTCGCGACGCTCGTCCTCCTGACGTTCATGGCCGTCTGGAACGACTTCCTCTATCCGATGGTATTCCTGAACTCGGAAACCGAACGCACCTTGACAATGGGTTTGGCCATTTTCCGCGGCGACGCCGACGTGCAGTGGAACATCCTCATGGCCGCTGTGGTCATTTCCAACATACCCATCCTGATCGCCTTTCTCGCCACGCAGCGCTTCGTCATCAACGGCGTTTCCATGTCGGGCGGCATCAAGGGCTAAAATGGAGAAACGCGGCAATGATCGAAAAGAAGTCTATCGAGGTAAAGCTCGCATCGGTGGTCGGGCGGCTTAAAAATCTGCAGCGCCCGGCCGACGAAAACCGGATCGCCGCGGACCGGCCGGACGGAGGCAAGACCGTCGGCTTGTTTCCGCGCGATTTCGGCTTCCAGGCCTGGGACTGGCCCCAAGGGGTCGGTCTGTACGGCTTGCACAACCTCTACCAGGTCAGCCATGACGAGTCGATCAAGACCTTCGCCAAGGACTGGTACGAGCGGCATTTCAGTTCCGGCTTGCCCGTCCGCAACATCAATACCACCATCCCCCTGCTCGCCTTGAGTTACCTGCTGGACGAAATGGAACCTGCCTGTGCCGGAGAGTGCCGGGATTGGGCCGAATGGTTGATGACGGGTCTTCCCAAAACGCGGGAGAACGGCTTCCAGCACACCACCACGAACGACGCCGCGAAGGGAACGATCAATCTCAACGAAGGCCAGCTGTGGATCGATACCTTGTTCATGACCGTCCTCTTCCTTGCCCGTATGGGTCGCTTGACCGGCGATCGGCGTTTCATGTCCGAAGCGACGCATCAATTCCTCGTGC
Organism: Treponema sp.; assembly: GCA_003527485.1. Classification (GTDB taxonomy): domain Bacteria; phylum Spirochaetota; class Spirochaetia; order Treponematales; family Breznakiellaceae; genus UBA12037. The sequence goes on from DPXI01000088.1 coordinate 32,119, forward strand.
ACGTGAAATACCTGTTCGACAAGAGGAGCGGCCTCTTTTACCACGGCTGGTCCTTCCCGGAAAACGGCAATTTCGGCGATGTATTCTGGTGCAGGGGCAATTCCTGGTACGTGTCGTCGGTCATCGACTTCATCGAAATCATGGACCAGGACCTGGACGCGGGAGTGCGCGATTTCCTGCTCGATACCTGCCGCGCCCAAGTGACGGCCCTGTCCGCCCTTCAGGACGCGTCGGGACTGTGGCGCACCGTTCTGGACGATCCGGGAAGCTATACGGAAACATCCGGAAGCGCCGGCATCGCGTACGGTATCCTCAAAGGCATCCGGCTCGGTCTCCTGGATCCACGCCATCAAGCGATTGCCGAAAGCGCCGTCCAAGCCATCCTTTCCAACATCGCCGAAGACGGCACCGTCAAGCAGGTTTCGGCGGGTACGGGCATGGGGATGGACAGGGATCACTATCGGAACATCATCATCGCGCCGATGGCCTACGGACAGTCGCTGACAATCATGGCCCTGGCGGAATACCTGCGCTCCGCATTGCCGTAGTTTCGCGCGACGATGATCCCGAGAGCCCGGCGTGGATATACCGGCCTCGTGGGCCATGGTCGGGGTCAATCATGAAGAACGGAAGGGAGAGTTTTTTTTACGGCAGGCCAATCAATTTCAAGGCGAATTTCTTTCCCTTCAAACCCGGAACCGGCCTGGTTCGCCAATTCAACCCTGCCGTCAATGTCGGGATGGGAGGAAAGAATCTCAGGATAATCTTCCCCTTCCTCGGTCGCCGCCTTCAATTTCATGAGCGCGTCCGCAAAGTGCGAAGGGGATATCCCAACCTTCGCAAGATTACCTATTCCTTCCTTGTCCGCTCTGGTCTCGATCTCTCTGGAGAAGCCCAGGAACGCCGCCTCCCTTATAAGGTTCCGCGCCATCCTGACGGCCTCCTCGCCTCCCAGAGCGGCTAACGCCAAGCTTGTCCCGATAGATATTCTGAGCGCGTCCCAGGAATCGGCATGCGCCATATGGGAAAGCTCATGGGCGATGACGGCGGCGACTTCCTCCGGATTGTATGAAATGGCGATAAGGGAGCAGTCCACAACAATAAGGCCCCCCGGAAGACTGTACGCGTTAATGCGGCCGGAATCCGCAACGATTATCATCGGCGTGTACGGATCGGGTTCCATGCCCGATCTCAGGCGGTCCAGGATGGCCGTCATCGTCGCTTGGACGACCTTTTCCCTGACGATTCTCGCGTCGGCAAGGATCGATTTACGTACCAAGTCCCCGACGGGTTTTTCGAGCCCGAGGGCCTTGTCTTCCCGATCCGCGATTCCCCTATCAGTATTATGGGACATCAGGTACCCGAAACCGACGGCGACTCCGGCGGTCAACAGAATGACCCCGGCAAAAAGCAGAAATGCCCGCATGAATCCCCGGGATTTCATATCAATACCCGCGCGGCGGTTCGTTTTTATGGCTTTCCGCCATCACCCTATGCTTTTCCCTTTCAAGAGCTCTGGCACCATAATAAATGTCATAACAAAATCGACCGAAGAAAGGGAAATAGAAAAGTCGCCCGTGATACGCGCGGACAGCGCCTACAATAGAATAAACCAAGTACAGCAGATTCCATATTCCCGCGAAAATCAGGAATGCCCAGAAGAATGGACCGAACTTGGCTCCCCCGATAAACTCGAGAATAAGGTAAACGATAAAAACCGAATTCAGCGTTGAGATTACGATTTCCGTTATCATGGACTGGAAGGAATGGAAGGCCACGAATCTGGATTTATTCTTGTTTATTCCGTGATATACGGCAGCGGCTATGATGCTGAAAATCGGGAGCGGCAAGCCGATCGCCCAAGTGCCGAACATCATAAGGTAGGCGCCCATCGCGTCCTCTTTTTCGCGTCTCGGCACCGCCGCGGGATCCGGAAGGTAAACCTTTCCGTTTTCATCCAGAACGAGGGAATCCATCCGTGCCTCCAGTCCGATTGTATTTATTCCNNTTTATTCCTTGCCGTTGAACGGAGGATATACGTCGGTCATATTACCCATATAAAGGGACAGACGGGTCGTCCAACGGAAATATCCGACGATGCTCTCATGGAACGATTCGGGGAAAGTCCCCGTGAACAGAACCACCCAGAAGGCAATGAAACCCTGGATGGCGATCCAAATCGCCTTGAAAAAAAGAAGGAATCCATGGGGCAAGTAGCAATAGAATATGCCAAAAAAAGCCCTGAGAAGAAGCGTCCCCCGGCTCAGCTCCTCGGGATAATCCACCTCAATATTCGTCTTGTCGTCGGTTCCGTCCTTCCCGAAAGCCGGATAACCGTCAACAAGATTTAAAAATCTGGCATTGATCCTGAGGCTCCATTTCATCAATTTCACCTGATATTCGAACCACCCCTTCGGGTATGAGCCGGTGAAAAGCACCACCCAGAAGGCAAGGAAGCCCAAAATTGCCGCCCAAATGGACGGGAAAATCATGGCCAGGCCATGGGGAAGAAGGATATAGAAGCCGCCGAAGAAAGTCCGCAGAAGCAATTCACCGCGGGAATTGCTTTCCTGATGCTGAACGGTCAGTTTCATGAAAGGCCTCCTGAATAAAACTTTTTCTCTCGCCCCTACGGGGTAGAAGAAATTTTAAGTCCAGTCCCCTCACAAGTCAATAGCATGGAATTACCGTCAAAATCGTGCCGTCCGGTTCCGGTCGGGCGATCCAAAACCCGATACGTGTGGCCGTTGCGCGATTATTCTCAGGGGTTTTCCTCTTCGGACAGCCGTTCCACCGGAACGATTATGCGAAGCACCTCACAGCGCGATAATCTAGAAGTACAAAAGCTCAAAACGGAGATTCAAATGAAGCATGAAGACATCGAGCATTCCGCTCCCCGCCAACAACTGGACCTACGAAGATTTGGTGGCCCTTTCCAAAAAAACTGGACAAGGGTGAAGGCGAAAACCAGCAGTGGGGTTTCGGATTCTATCTGGGTGAGATCAATGGCATGCTTCCCTTCGTCTGGGGCGCCGGCGGCGATCTCTTCGACAAGACCGTCACCGACTGTTCGGACGACGTATTGATCGCCGACATCAAGAAAAACGCCTTCACATCGCCCTTCACGTTCCAGAAGGTTGACGACATCATGCGTTACTTCAGCCGGAACAAGGTCGCCATGATGATGGGGTCAGCCGCCACTATCCTGAGCCTCCAGAAGATAGGCGGCTGCGATTTCGCGGTCGCCCCTTTCCCCGGCACCGCCAAGGTACCCGCCGTAAAGGTCTATAAATCCGGCTCTTCAGCTGAAGATCCCTTTTTCCACGACTGGTCCTTCCCGGAAAACGGCAATTTCGGCGGCGTATTCTGGTGCAGGGGCAATTCCTGGTACGTGTCGTCGATCATCGATTTCATCGAAATCATGGACCAGGACCCGGACGCGGGAGTGCGCGATTTCCTCCGGGTTCTCCGCCGAACCCGCCGACCCGTCATCGGGCGCCTCGGCGTCGCTCCGGATCGCGCGGGCGCTTGGCAGCGCCCGAAGCGCGGACCGTACCCCGGCGTCGGTGTAACCGACGCGCGCGGCCCTGTGTCCATCATTTCCCCTGGCCGAACAACTTCACGGCCTCGTCGTCGATACAACCGAAGAGCTCGTCAAGCTTCTCCGCATCGACGCTCGAATACGCGATCCGCAGGCAGTCGGGCCGGATGGCGATCGTTCCGATGCCCCTCTTCAGAAGCGCTTGACGGAGGTCCTCGGCGCGGTCTCCGGGGACGCGGAAGGTCATGAAGTAGCCGGAATTGAACGGAAAGGGCTTAAGCGGACCGCGCATCCATCTGACCAGTTCCTTAACCCGGCGGTAGCGCGTTTCCACCGTCTTGAAGGTCGCCGCCTTTTCCACTTCGTGGCGCTCGTCCATCAAGCCTTTGAGCACCAGGTACTGGGATGGTGTTCCTGAACAGGAGATCGAGGAACGGATGAGGCCCATGGTTTTCTGGATGAGCGCCTCGTAATGCTTTTCGTCCAGTCCTTTCGAACCGTAAGTGACAAAGCCGACACGGAAGCCCCAGACCAGTTCTTCCTTGGTCGCGGCGTCCGTCTTGACCGCCAGCACGTTCGGGTGGAGATCAGCCAAATCCGCGAAAAGGCTTTCGGTTTTGAGCCCTTCCTCAAAGAACAAACCGAAATACGCGTCGTCGCAGACTACCAGTATCCTGGTGTTGTGCTCGGCTTCATTCCGTATCGCCTTCACCAGACGCTCGGCCTCGCTCTCGGTGAGAGTATATCCTGTGGGATTGTTCGGGAAATTGAGCATGATGACGGCTTTTCCCCCGCGGCGCGCGCGGAGGGCGTCCGCGAGCCCTTCAACATTGAGCTTCCCGGCGGGCGTGAAGAATGGGAAACCCGCGACTTCCGCTTGCAATCGATCCGAAGCGATGAGCTCGTAATTATCCCAGAAGAAATCGGGCACGATTAAGGTATCCCGGGGGTTCGCGAATAGGTCAAGCACGACCGCGATCGCGTGGGTCAAGCCCGTCACCACGACCGGAAGACTCATCCCTTTCCCGGCCAAGGACGGATTCTTTTTGATGATTTCTTTTTTCCATTCCTCCCGCAGGGGCGGGATGCCCGCCGTTGGGGCGTATGGGAAAGTTTCTTTCGGCGTCAAGCCGGTAAGGGCTTCCCGTATGGTCTTCAGGTAGAGAGGTTCGCCTTTTTCCGTCGCGATGCCGATGGTGGCGTCTATGCGGTGGGCGAGTTTTTTGGCCTCGGCCGATTGGGAGATGATGCCCTTGGGGAAGTACATCCTGCGGCCGAGGTCCGACAGGAGGCTGTCGGCGACCGTTCCTTCAAGCGTTCCGTTGAGTTCAGCGGCGATCGAGTTCATCGATGGAGTTCTCCTTTAAAACTTATTTGGACAGTCCGGCTACGTAGTCCGCAAAATCCACCTCGTTCGCGCGGAGCCCTCGGCCGTACACGAAATCCGTGGCCATTTTCGCCGCGAGGATCGCTTTCAAGTAGGCTGCGGGCACCCGCTCCAGAATAGTATCCATACCGAGGGAATCGCTAAGCTGCGTCGGCATGTATTCGGTAAGGATGCGCTTCCGGATATCCGGATCGTCCGCGAGCGGGGATTCGCGCACCGCGTCGGCGATGCGGTTGATTTTTTCGCTGACGGCGTTGGAAAGCGTCGTCAAAGGGACTTTCCCCTCAGTCCGTTCCTGCCACATCAGATCAAACTCCGCGCGAGCGTTGCCCTTGATTTTGGATATGGTTCCTTCCACGTAGGCTTTCCTGAACGGCGGAACGTTTCCTTTTTCCACCCGGAGATTCGCGTCGTACTCGGCGTCGCTCATCGCCAGGGACGCGAGCACTTCAAATGATGATGAGGTGACGCCTCCCTTGTTCGTGGACGCATCCTTCATGACGATGATGCCGCTCTCTTCGAGCCTGAGGCGCGCTTCCTCGGTGATGAAGAGGTTCGCCCCTTCCACGATGAAGCGGAATTTCGGCCGGCCTTTATCGTCGAGCAGTTTTTGCCAATTGCCGATATGAACGGCGCCGGGGCGTCCTCCGCAGGGAACGAACAGGTCCGCCGTCGCGTAAGCGCTCAGGTGGAACGCATTCCGGAACTCTTCCCCGTTCGCGATGAATTCTCCGTTCGGAAGGCGCAAATCCCTGTCGTTGACGGAAACGAAGAAGCCGGATTTGGAAAGCAGCTTCGCGTCGAAGTCCTGAACCATTTCCCGTTTTTTCGCCAAGCGCGTGAGTTCTTTTCTATTTAATCCTTCCGGATCGAACAGGACGCCCGATCCGTCGACGATTCCGGTCGTCTTGTCCTTGGAAACGAGGATTTCATTGCTGCCGAGGTCTCCGTCGGGGCCGCCCGTCTGGATCTTTGTGACGTCCTCTTCCTTGAGACCGTTTTTCTCAAGCACGCCGAGCACGTACTCGTGGATTCCGAGCGTCGTCATGCCGTACAAGTCGTGCGGAATGCCGCCAAGTTCCAGGGCTTTTCCCGTGCTGAAGGCCTTCCAGAACGGGTATCCCCGGTTCCGCGCATGAAGCGCGGCCCAATCCATGAGTCCCGCGCTGCCCTCGTCGGGACCGAGGAATAATATCTCTCGGACAGTGACCTTCCCTTTTCCCTCGCCTTCGACCAGGAGATCCAGCAATCCGTCGACATAATCCTTGAAAGCACGTTCCGCGGCTCCCTGACTGCCCAGGTTGAGCAGGATGGTCCCTTTCGATCCGCCTTCGGGGATGTCCTTGTTCTTCCGCTGCTGGGTCATCGCCAGGTTGTAGTTTTCCGTAAATATCGTGTCGATGTTGTGAGCGTAGGCGTCGATAGACCTGGATTTCACGATGCGCACGCCGCCGCGCGCGATATCCCTGAAACGGATGTGGAAGCCCAGGAAATCATGGCCGATGAGGAAGAATAGTCCGAACGGCCTTTCCGGGAAATCCACTATATCAACGACCGAAGGGTCAAGCCGAAAAGCCATGCAGGACTTTTCTTTCTTGAAGAAGTTCGTTCTTTGGATAACTTTGTTGAAGACCAGGAAGTAGCCCAGGATAGTCCTATCCTTCGCGTTCGGAACATCTTTTTCGATCGTCTTCCTTATTGATTTCTCGGCTTCCTCGAGCGCGGCCGGATCGCTTCCTTTCTGGCGTTTTTCGAAATGGGCGAACAAGGCCTCGACAATTTTCGGATATAGGGCGATCGCCGCCGATATCCGATGCGTCGAATACGTGTCTTTTATGAGGTGGAGCTTGAGGTTGTCGACGATTCCCCGCGCCTCGGGCTGATCCTTGAGCGCCCGCTGGAGAGCCAGATATTCGTCGGTCAACAAGGAAAGGAATTGGTGGGTGAACGCGGCGCCGGCCGAGGCGTATATGGCCGTCTGCGGAGAAAATACGCCGGAAGAGAAAAGTTCCGTCGTTGTTCCTTCCGGCAACATTAGGGAGACGTTCATGTCGCGCGTCAGATTCCCGACGACCTCGTCGGATAATTTCGGAAAATACAGGCTTGTGATCTGTTTTTCGTCGGCGAAGGGCTCAACGTATTTACGCCTGACCGCGACTCCGTACTTCGCCAATAAATGCGCGAAGGTAGTCAGCGTCCTGCGATGATCGGCACCTTTGATCCCGATCATAATTCTGGTTTCCTTGGTTTCAGGCTTGAAGGAAACCGAGACGAAGGGGGCTTCCGTTCCGTTCATTCGGGTCCAGGCTTCCTTGTATCGAGATACCGTTTCGCCGACGGCGCGGGCGAGGAAGGTTCCGCTCGCGGCCGTTTCGAAGCCGCGCGGCGCGCCCTCCGGCACAGCCGGAAAATCGGGCTTGATCAGCACGTAGAAGCGGAACGGATCGGTTCCATCGGTCTTTCGCGTAATGTAGCTTTCCAGGCGAAAATCGGGATAGGTTTTTTCGATGCGATCCTCGATCTCGAACGTTTTTTCCGGGGTGTCTTCCACGATGTAAACGGCGTTATCTTTCCGTTCGCTGACAAGCTGTATCCCGGTTCCTCCTCCGTGGGCGTTGATGAGCGCGGACGCGCTAAAGGCGATGAGGTGCCCGGCTATCTCGGCTTCCGGTGTGGTCCTGAAATAATACTCATCGATTCCCAGGTTGATGATGAACCGCTCCATTTCGGCGCGGGCTTTTTCCTGCGTCATATAACCGGTATTGACGATATGTTCCTCAATCCGTACGAGTTTTTCCAGCGAGAGAATGCTTTTCCCGGCTATGTCGTTAAGACTCTTCATGATCACTCCTAGATGGATCCCAGTTGGTTCGGGCGGCTTCGCGATTGAGCGTTGGGGTTTTCACGCTCACCGGACTTGTCGCCTTGATTCCCCATTCCCGGTTACGGATCGCGTCCCGAAATTGCTCCTGCCTGGATTCGGGAAGCTCGACGATGTCTCTTTCCCTTTTATCCGGAAGCTTCCGGTCAATTCCGGTCTTCCTTGTTCCTGTCCTTTTTCAACTTGCCGAAAGGCGTCCCTCGTTCCCGGAAACATTCCCGTCATGTCGATGCCGGGGAGTATCCACGCGATTTTTCACCGCCGGTCCGTCGGCATAGGCGGACGGCGGATCACGGCATCTTTCAGTTCCAGAGGGCCAGGTTCAGTTCCTTTTCGGTTTTGGCGACGATGGCGGTGCCGGCGATGTCTCCCGATACGTTGAGGCAGGTACGGCCCATGTCCAGGAGGGCGTCGATACCGAGGATCATCGCGTAGGCGGACGCGACCGCGGTTCCGGCTTCAACTTTCAGGCCGATGGATTCAAGGACCATGAGGAGCATTATCGCTCCGGCTCCCGGTACGCCCGCTGTCCCGATGGAAGCCAGAGTCGCGGTGACGACAACGGTGAACTGCTGGTTTATGGTGAGCGGCTGACCTATGGCGAACCCGATGAACATCGCGCACACGCCCAGGTAGATGGCCGTTCCGTCCATATTGATGGTCGCGCCGAGGGGCAGCGTGAAGGAACTGATGCCGCGGGGAATTCCCAGTTTTTCTTCCGAAACGCGCATGGTGATGGGCAATGTTCCGTTCGAGGACCTGGTGACGAAAGCGGTGACCATCGCTTCGTTGGCGCCCTTGAGGAATTTGATGAATCCGAGACGGTAGACGGACAGCAGGCCGCCGTATATCGCGATAAGGTGGACCAGGAGTCCGAGATATACGACTATCGTCACCAAGAGGAGCGGGCCGATGGCTTTCGGCCCCTGCTGCGCGAAGACGGTCGCGATCAGGACGAACACCCCGATGGGGGCGTACTGCATGATTCCGGATACCACCTTGTACATTGATTCGGCGGCCGCGTTGCAGACGTCGTAAAGCGCTTCGGCTCCTTTCGCGATCGACTTGATCTTCGAGTCCTTAACATAAGAAATCGCTATCCCGAAGCACACCGCGAAAAATATCACGGGAAGCACGTCCCCTTTCGCCAATGATTCGATCGGATTGGTCGGAACGATGTTGAGCAGAGTTTGGACCAATGTAGGGGCTTCCGCCGCCTTGCCTTTGACGGCCGCGTCACCGATTATTCCCAAACCCTCACCGGGCCGGAAAATGTTGGCGAACACCAGGCCGATGGTGACGGCGAGCGCGGACGTGAACAGATAGTAGGCCATGATTTTTACGCCCACCCGTCCGAGACGGGAAGGGGCGATGCTGGCCGCGCCGGCGACCAACGAGAACAGGATGACCGGAATGACTATCATCTTGAGCATGCGGATGAACAGATCGCCGAAGAACTTCGCGTTGTCGACAAAGGGTTTGATGGCCTGGGGGAAGACACCCAGGACGATGCCCGTTGTCGCGCCCAGGATGAGTCCTATCAGGATTCGCGCGAGCAGATTGGAATTGAAATACCAACCCAGGAAGCCTTTTTCTTTGTTCGCGTGGCCGTCCATGCGAACCTCCTTATCGTGAATGGTTTGAACGGCGACTTTACCGCTCTTTCCCTGATGATAGGTCTGTTCCATGTATCCCGAAATTGACCGGAAGATGCATTTTGAAGCGACCTGCAGGCATCATGAACCGCCAAGTTCACCAAAAGATGTATATGAGGAAAAGCCCCGCTTATTCTGAATCTGAAACTGGCCGCTATGCGAGGTTCTCTCTGATCGCCTTCCGTACGAACTCGGCTTTTGAGCTTACGCCGAGCTTTTGATAGATATGGAGAATGTGCTTCTTGGCGGTGGAATCGGCGATATTATGCTTTCTCGCGATTTCCGGAGAGGTCATCCCGTCCGCGACATCGCTGATGATCTGCTTTTCCCTGGGAGTGAGACCGTAGTCCTCATGATTTTCGTCATCGCCTCTCCGCTTGATATCTTCGAAGAGGCGCCGGGCTACCTGCGGGCTGAGCGGGGTACCGTCGGAAGCTGCGCTGAGAAGTTGTTCAAGAAGCATTTCGGGTTTCGTGTTTTTAAGGATATACCCGTTCGCTCCCGCCCGGATGGAGGACAACAATTTTTCTTCATCTTCGAAAACCGTGAGGATAATAACCTTCATTTCCGGAAATTTTTTTCTTATCGCTTTTGTCGCCTCAATTCCGCTCAGACCGGGAAGCCCGATATCCATGAGAACCATATCAGGCAGGGAAAGTCCCGGAAGGAATTCAAGCAGCTCATCGGCGCGCTCGAAAGTTTTTACGACCTGGATTCTCGGATCAAGATCGAGAAGGTAACGCAGTCCTTCCCTGACTTCTTTCTGATCCTCAACGATCATCAGCTTTATGAATCTTTGCTCCCCGTCAGTTTTCATGCCGGCTCCCGGACTTCGCTTTTCCCCGACGGTACGCGAATGGTGAAATCAGTTCCTTTTTCCGGCTTGGAGCGAATGGCCAGGGTGCCGCCCATGCGTTCTACCCGGAATCGGATATTGGAAAGACCCGATCCTCCGGTTGCGGGCGTTCCGACATCAAAACCCTTCCCGTTGTCCTTGAACCGGAAGCGGAGGAAGCTTTCATCCATATCGATGGTCAGGCTTATTTTATCGGCACCCGAATGCTTCATGACATTGCTCACGAGCTCATCGAATATTTTCCGCAATTCGTTCTTCGCTTCCGACCCAAATTCTGCATCGATATCCGGTGCGCGGTTTTTGCAGCCGAACGCCACTCGCTTGTTGGCGAGCCTGTTCCCGATACTATCAATCAGCGACTCAAGAAAATGTTCCTCGACTCTTTTTATCGGTTTCATGCCGCCGATGATTTCCTTCAAATCCTGAACGGCGTCCATGCAATTCGATTCGATATCGTCGAAAAGGCCTTCCAGTTTTTCAGGATTCAACTCCACCGCATTCCGGGCGACATTGTTGCAGAAAAAGATATTCGTCAGCTTCGCCCCGATGGAATCGTGCATATCCCGATATATCCGTTGCCGTTCCTCGGTGATCCTGAGCCGGGTATTTTCCCGTTGCAGCATCCTCAGCTTCTCGGTACGTTCTTTTACTTTCGATTCAAGTGATGACGAATACCCCTCAACGGTGTCGACGAGCTTGTTGAATTCCCTGCCGAGCAGCGCGAATTCATCGTTCGAGCTTATCATGATGCGGGTATCGCGTTCCCCGCCTTCGATTTTGTTTATGACGGTAACCAATTTTTGAAGCGGCGATGATATGAGCCGATTCGATATAACGCTCAGGGCGACCGTGAGGAGGCCCATAAGCAGCATCTCGACTGCGCTGATAAGAGTAAGGGTCTGTCTGACCGAGAACATGATGGAGTCGTACGGAAGCCCGACGAGCAGGAACCATCCGACCGGTTCGCTGCGACGATAGTAGACGAGCGTATCCTTGCCGTCGATTCGGATCCTGAATTTCCCTTCGTTCTTTTCAAGATGCTCGTGCAGATCCGGTGCCTCGAAACGCTTGAGTGGATATTGCGCGCTTGCTTCCGAAACGAAGGTTCCCGCGATGATTTCCCCGCGCTCCCCCAGAATGAGGGCGCTCCCTCTTTTGGGGATGTTGAGATCCGTCAGGATGGTTTTCAGGTTGTCCAAAAGGATATCGATTCCAAGGACTCCGATGAACTTTCCCTTGCCGTCTTTGATCTGGAGGACGCAGGTTATTCCCAAAGCGTCGACGCTTGCGTAACGGTAGGGAGGAGAAACGCCAAAACCTTCGGTTTTCATCGCGGATCGGTACCAGGGGCGAACGCGGGGATCGTAGTCCGGCGGAAACGTCGGCGCGTTATCGATGAATTCGGGACCGTGCCCCCATTCGATCATTTTTCCTTCCGCGGTCCCCAAGTATATGGCCCTGATATATTGATTCCAGGCGAGAACCGAAGAAAGGAAAAGATCCCTCATTTCCACGGGATTCGCCGTCTTTACGGCCCGAGTCGCGGCCAAGGAGCGCGCCAGGGATTCGAAGTTGACGAATTGGCTGCGTATCCGGCTATCCGTACCGTCCAAAATGGACAGGGCTACCTCCTCCGCAGTCTGGAGAGAAAAGGTTCGCATCATGCCGAAACTGATGAAATAGGTGGCGACCAAGAAAGAGACCGTCACGAAGAGGATGAGAAACGTAAATTTCGTATTGATGCCGCCGAATCCTCCGGCGATTTTCATTTCTCTCATAGCTCCTGAATTTTGCACGGCGCAATAGGTTGACGACAATTGAGGGGCCGGAAGTTGATTATCTCCCGGCTCCCAATGACGCATCAATATTCCCAGAATATTCGCTGCAGTTCCTTGCTGTCGTTGGTTGAAGTCAATGCGACGGAAGCCAGAATGCGGGCTTTCTGCGGATTGAGATCATGCGCTACAATCCAATCGTATTTGTCATCGGGTTGCTCAGCGTTGCGCAGGACAAACCCGCCTGAATCGACGCGTGAGGAACGGATGATGTGTATTCCTTTCTTCCGCAACTCCACCAGTGACGGGACCAAGGTATTGCTGACGGATCCATTGCCTGTCGCGGCGTGGATTATGGCTTTGGCTCCCGCATCGGCGAAGGCGCGGTAGGCGACATCCGAAACATTGCCGCTCGCGTATGCGATCTCTACTCTCGGGAGGGAATTGATTTTCTCGATATCGAATTCCGAGTTGACCGTATGCCGTTTCGCGGGCAACCGGAACCAGTAATTCTTACCTTCAACAACCATTCCCAACGCGCCCCAAGGGCTCTTGAAGGCTTCCGTTTTGATGTTGATGGCCTTGGCGACGTCCCGACCGCTATTGATTTCATCGTTCATCGTGACGAGAACGCCCTTCCCTCTCGCGTCTTTGCTGCCCGCAACCGTGACGGCGTTGTATAAATTGAGCATGCCGTCGGCCGACATCGCAGTCCCCGGACGCATGGCTCCGACGATCACGATGGGTTTTTCCGAGTGGATGACCAAATTCAGGAAGTAGGCGGTTTCCTCCAACGTGTCGGTACCGTGCGTGACAACGATTCCGTCAACATCGTTTTGCTTGACCAGAACGGCGATGCGCTTCCCCAGCGTCAGAAGATGTTCGTTCTTGAAGCTTTCCGACGCGATCTGGAACAGCTGCTCGCCTTTGACGTTCGCCGCCGCGCTCAATTGCGGAATACCGGCGATCAGTTGATCGACCGGGACTTTTGCCGCTTGGTAGGTAGCGCTGTTGGTGGCGTCCGCGCCGGCTCCCGCTATCGTTCCTCCGGTGGCGATGATGACGACGTTCGGCTTCGCTTGCGCGAATGCGAGGACACCGACGGTAACAGTCAGTGCGAAGACCGCGATTAAGCGACGCATCCGATTCATTCCCATACGAAACTCCTTTATTGGGCGATTTTCTATCAAATAGTAGGGTCGATTTCCGAAACCCGACATGGGCCGGAGGATGTATATGCATGCGGTCATTAAGGGATAAAAAGAGAGCGGACTTCGCCTAAAGGAGTATCCGGCGTCAGGCAAGAGCATTACAGACCGTACCGTCGCTCGGGCGTCGCTATCCGGTTGGAGTGATTTGCGCTTCTAGCTCACGGCACGCTAATATAGAAGTACAAAAGCTCAAAACGGAGATTCAAATGAAATATGAAGACATCGAGCGTTACGCTACCCTGTTCAAGGGGTACGGAGAGCTTCGCGTCCAGGAAAACCGGCAAACCCAAGTGACCCTGTGGAACGGGGATGTAGTCGGCAACGCGAATGGTTCCCAGGCGGGAATTTCCGCGCGCGCCTTCGTCGACGGCGTATGGGGCTTCGTCTCTTCGCCTGAGTCCGATGAGAAGGCGATCCGCGCGGCGATAAGCCGTGCCGCCGACAACGCCCGTTTCCTGGCGGCCCGGGAGGGACGCTCCCTGCGCGGCGGAGAAGCGGGCGTTTTGCCTTCGCGCGCGGGTCGCGGCGATCACGATCTTTCAACGGACAAGCCGCGCCGGAGCAGGAAGGAACTGATCGACTTCGTCCGAGCGGTGGACGCGTATTGCGTCGAGAAACATCCCGGACTTCAATCGAGATCGCTCCATCTCTTCTGCCTGGGCATGGAGAAAACGCTTCTCACCGCCGACGGCGCCCGCGCGTATTCGCTTATTCCGCGTACCACGCTTTATGTCGGATTCACGATGGAGGCCGGCGGCGAGTCCATTGAACTCTACGATATGTTCGGCGGCCGCGGAGAGTTCGAGGACCATTTCCGGGATCCGGCCGATCTCTTTCCCCGAATCGATTCTCTCGCGGAGAACCTGGAACGCAAGGGCAAAGGCGTATACGCGAAACCCGGCACCCGCGACGTCGTGCTGGGGCCCGATCTGGCGGGCATACTCGCGCACGAGGCGATCGGCCACACGGTGGAGGCCGACCTGGTTCTGGGCGGGTCGGTGGCGGCCGACGCGATGGACCGGGAAGTCGCGAGCCCCCTCGTTACCCTGGTGGACTTCGCGTATGAAGCCCTCGGGGAAACCTGCCCGGTCCCGGTCTGGACGGACGATGAAGGCGTCCAGGCCCGGGACGCGGTCTTGATCGATAAGGGCGTCCTCCGCTCGTACATGCACAACAAGGATTCGGCCCGGCATTTCGGCGTGGAACCGACGGGCAACGCGCGCGCTTTCGATTTTTCCGATGAGCCCCTCGTCCGCATGCGGAATACCGCCATCCTTCCGGGAAGCTCGAAACTCGACGATATGATAGCGGGTATCGACAGCGGTTATTATTTCCAGCGTTCCGATAGCGGGCAGGCCGACTCCACCGGAGAGTTCATGTTCGGCGTCATGATGGGCTATGAGATTTCCGGAGGAAAACTCGGAAACGCCCTGCGGAACACGACCATATCCGGAGTGGCCTTCGACATGCTGAAGACGGTTGACGCGGTTTCCGACGATATGGACTGGACCTGCGCGGGCTTTTGCGGAAAGAAACAAATGATTCCGGTCGGCATGGGCGGCCCGGCCATCCGCTGCCGCGTCAATATCGGCGGGAGGGCATGATGGAAGAATTCAACGGAATCGATATCGCGCGGAAAGCCGTGGATCTATTGCGCAAAGCGGGCGCCGACAAGGCGCAGGCGAGTCTATACCGCAAAGAGAAAAGCGAACTCAACGTGGATGCGGGCGCGATGAGCCTGTATCGCACCACCGCCAACGTCTCGATGAACCTGACCGCCCTGGTAGGAGACCGGAAGGGTTCCCTTTCACTCAACCGCTACGACGAAACCTCCGTCCGCGCCGCAGCCGCCGAGGCCGTGGATGCGGCCCGATCGAGCCTGGGCGACAGCGCCAACGATATTTCCCCCGCCGATACCCCCGAACGCCGCGAAACCGGGGACACGGATCCTTCGAGCGGGGATATGTACGACAGGCTGCGGGAATTCGTCGATTACTCCCGGCGGACCTACCCCAAGACGGTTCTTGAGCAGTGCATCCTGGACTTCGAAAATGGGGCGTCTTTTTATTCAAATTCGAACGGCGCCGAATTCGAAGAACGGTCGGGTCGCTACGATTTTTCAGCCATGTTCACGACCAAGGACGGCCGCGACGTTTCCAGCTTCAACTATTCGGGCGCATCCCGCCGGTCACTCGCCGAGCCCCTCAAGGCCTGGGGCGGAGTGGACGAGCTGATGCGCCAGTCGACGGAACAGACCCGCGTCTCTTCTGTGGAAGGATCGTTTACGGGCGACTTGATCATGGCGCCGGATAGCCTTGGGGATTTCCTCCAGCAGATGGACCAAATCTACCTGAGCGATCACGCCTTGATAACCGGAACTTCCCCCTGGAAGGAAGCGCTGGGCGCCCGAGTCGTCTCGCCTCTGTTCACCATGAGGTCCGAGCCGGGCGGTCCGGGAATCCGGATCGGTTACCTGTTTACGCGCGACGGTTTCCGCGCGGAGAATTGTCCCCTCATCGAGCGCGGCGTACTCAGGAATTTCACGCTCGGCCTTTTCGGTTCCAATAAGACCGGAAAGCCGCGCTGCCCCTCCGGCGGAGCCGCCGTCATCGTTGAACCTGGCGATTCGAGCCTGCCGCGGATGATAGCAGACGTGAAACGCGGCCTGCTCATGGCGCGCTTCTCGGGCGGAGGCCCGGCCGACAACGGCGATTTTTCCGGAGTGGCGAAGAACTCGTACTTGATAGAAAACGGCCGCATCGTCCGCCCCGTCGGAGAGACGATGATCGCCGGGAACATCGCTTCCCTGCTCGGTTCCGTCCGCGCGGTCTCAAGTGAACGGATAGACTACGGCCAGGCTGTCCTTCCGTGGGTGCTGGCGGGCGGGGTGACCATTTCCGGAAAGTAGGGGGACAGAGTCGGCACGCCAAGCAGGCCGAGTTGAACGATATCTTTCCCAAACTCAAAAACAATCTTGCGCCGAAGAGATACTCTGGGTTTCGTGGCCGAAGGCCAGGCAACTCGTGTGCCCAGCTCCCAGGACAAAGCTCCCAGGACAAAGGTTCCCTGGATAAACCCGAATTCGCTTGCGCGTTTCCGCAAGCGGGTGTAGTATCCCTAAGTCATGCACTCGCGTGCATGACAGCGAACAACCATGACCACCCCCAAGTTCGGAATCATGGCTGGTACTTCGGGGCGTTTACCGGAATAGGATCGGACTGATGCTTGGCTGTGCAATCCGCGAAATGCACACGCGTGCAATTCACGGTGACCTGTCCCGCGCCGGGGTGGACTATACTGATTGAAATGCACGCGCGTGCATTTAGGGAGGCTGCATGATAGAGGGAGGAACATCCTCGGGTACCGCGAGCAGGTTGCGCTACGGCATGGTCGGCGGCGGGCAAGGTGCCTTCATCGGCGATGTCCACCGCAAAGCCATCGCTTTGGACGCATCGGCCGAGCTCGCGGCGGGTTGCTTTTCCCGCGATCCCGCCAACACCCGGGAAACCGGCAAGGTTCTCCGCATACCCGCGGACCGCCTGTATTCGACCTTCGAGGAGATGGCGGAGGAGGAGGCAAAACGGGCGGACCGCATCGATTTCGCGGTCATCGTGACTCCGAACGCGCTCCACTACGCGGCGGCCAAAGCCTTCCTGGCCCGCGGCATACACGTCGTCTGCGACAAGCCGCTGACTTTCGAGGTGGCTGAAGCCGAGGAGCTCGCGGCGCTCGCCAAGCGCAACAAATTGCTTTTTTGCGTCACCTACACCTATACCGGTTATCCGGCGGTAAAGCACGCGCGGGAGCTGATAGCGCGTGGTGAGATCGGCGAGTTGCGCTTCGTCAACGCGGAATATCCCCAAGAATGGCTCGCTACCGCCATTGAGAAGGACGGCCAGAAGCAGGCTTCCTGGCGGACCGACCCGGCGCTTGCCGGCAAGTCCAACTGCGTCGGCGACATCGGCAGCCACGCCGAGAACATGGTCTCCTACCTGACGGGCCTCAGGATCAAGTCGGTCTGCGCGCGCCTGGACTCCTTCCTTCCGGAACGCCGCCTGGACGACAACGCGTCCATCATGGTGGAGTACGTAGGCGGCGCGAAAGGCCTATACTGGTCCAGCCAGATCGCCGTCGGCTACGACAACGCCCTGAGGGTGCGCGTCTTCGGCTCCGCCGGCTCCATCCAGTGGTCCCAGGAGAATCCGAACTACCTGACCGTGTCCAAGCTCGGCGAGCCGACGGTCACGCTTTCGCGCGGCCGGGATTCCTTCTTTCCGCACGCCCAGTCTTATTCCCGCATCCCGTCGGGCCATCCCGAAGGCTATTTCGAAGCCTTCGCCAATATCTACAAGACCTTCGCCTCGGCGCTCGCTACCGTCAAGGCCGGCGGTACGCCGAGCGCCGCCCAACTGGATTTCCCGTCCGCGGACGAGGGCATAGACGGCGTGAAGTTCATCGGCAAATGCGTGGAGAGTTCTCAGAAGGGAGCCGTCTGGATCGATTTTCATTGAAACTTTTCGAATCCGTATCTGCGGATTCGAAAGGTCCCCATTAGGAGGCATATCATGGCGCGACCCGTTACCCTGTTCTCCGGCCAGTGGGCCGATCTGCCCTTCGAGGAGTTCTGCGCGAAGGTGAAGGCCTTCGGCTACGACGGCATAGAGATCGCCTGCTGGGGCGACCATATGGACGTGAAGAAGGCAGCGACTGATCCCAAGTACGTCGAGGCGAAGAAGGCAACCCTGGCCAAGCACGGCCTGAAATGTTGGGCCCTCGGCGCGCACTTGGCGGGCCAGTGCGTCGGCGATCTCTGGGACCCCCGCCTTGACGGCTTCGCGCCGGCCGATTGCAAGGGAAATCCCGCGAAGATCCGCGCCTGGGCGATCCAGGAGATGAAGTACACGGCCTTGGCCGCCCGCAACATGGGCTGCAAAGTCGTGACCGGCTTCATGGGCAGTTCGGTCTGGAAGTACTGGTACTCCTTCCCGCAGACCTCCGACGAGATGGTGGATGCGGCGTTCAAGGAGATAGTCGAACTCTGGACGCCCATCCTGGACGAGTTCGACGCCTGCGGAGTCAGGTTCGCGCTGGAGGTACATCCGACCGAGATCGCCTTCGACTACTACACCGCCGAACGCCTCCTCGCCGAGTTCAAGCAGCGCCCGGCCTTGGGCTTCAACTTCGATCCGTCCCACCTGATCTGGCAGGGCGTGACTCCCCACGTGTTCCTCCGCGACTTCGCGAAGAAGGTCTACCACGTCCACATGAAGGACGCGGCGGTGATCCGCGACGGGAAGGCCGGCGTGCTCGGTTCCCACCTGGCCTTCGGCGATACGCGGCGCGGCTGGAATTTCCGCTCCCTCGGCCACGGCGACGTGGACTTCGAGAATATCGTCCGCGAGCTCAACGTCGCGGGTTACCAGGGTCCCCTCTCAGTGGAATGGGAGGATTCGGGCATGGAACGCGAATTCGGCGCCCGGGAAGCCTGCGCGTTCGTCCGCCGCATCGATTTCTCGCCGTCGAAGCTCGCGTTCGATGAAGCCATGAGGAAGTAAATGGAAATACTCGCGAAAACCCGAGGCATCACCAAGGAGTTTTCCTCCGTCCGCGTCCTTCAGGACATATCCATCGAAATACGGAAGGGAGAGATTTTCGGGATCATCGGCGAGAACGGGGCCGGGAAGTCCACCTTCATCAAGATCCTTTCGGGCATCTACGAACCGACTTCGGGAAGCCTGGAATTCGACGGAAAAACCGTTGAATTTTCCGGACCGGCGGAAGCGCGCCGCGCCGGCGTCAGCCTCATACCCCAGGAATTCAACCTCGTCGCCGATCTCTGCGTCTACGAGAACATCTTCCTGGGCGCGGAGCCGCGGCGGCCGAGCGGCCTCTTGGACAAGAAGCGCATGATAGCGCGGACAAGGGAGCTGCTCGCGGAACTGGAAGCGACGTCCGTAGACCCGGAAGCCCGGATCCAGGATCTCTCGGTGGCGCGGAAGCAGATGGTGGAAATCGCCAAGGCTATAGCCTTCGATTCCAAGCTCCTCATCTTGGACGAGCCGACCACGGTCCTCACGGGCCACGAGATCGCTATCCTCTTCGCCCTCATGGAGCGGCTCAAGGCCAAGGGCGTTTCGCTGGTCTACATTTCCCACAAGCTCAAGGAAGTGAAGCGCATTTGCGACCGGATCATGGTTCTGCGCGACGGCGAGTTCATCTGCCTTGAGGAGACTGCTTCCCTGGACATCGCCGAGATGGCGCGCCGCATGGTCGGCCGGGACCTGAGCCAGATTTTCCCCGCCAAGGCGCCGGGGCGCGCCGAGACGGCGTTCAAGGTAGAAGGGCTCTCGTCACCCGGCGCGATCGAAAACGTGAACTTCGAAATACGCGCGGGGGAGATCGTCGGCTTCTCGGGCCTCATCGGCGCTGGCCGGACCGAGACCGCGGAGACGATCATGGGGATCAGGAAGGCGTCGTCCGGCAAGGTGACGCTGGACGGGGTCGAGCTTTCGGTGAACAAACCGGCGGACGCGGTGCGCGCGGGATTGTCCTACCTTTCTGAGGACCGCCAGGGCTCCGGCATCCTCACATCCTTCCCGGTGAACGCGAACGTGACCCTGGTGTCGCTGGCGGAGTACGCGCGTCCCCTCATCGACTTCAAGAAGGAGCTGGAGCGGACGCGGTACTACGTGGACCAGTTCGAGGTGAAGGCTCCGTCGCTGGATTCTCGCCTGGAAAACCTCTCGGGCGGCAACCAGCAGAAGATCTCGCTCGCGAAGAGCATCGACACGAAGCCGCGCGTGCTCATCGTGGACGAGCCGACGCGCGGCGTCGACGTCAAGGCGAAAAGCGACATCTACGCCTTCATCCGCAAGCTCGCGGACGAGGGACTCGCCGTCATGTTCATCTCCAGCGAGCTGGAGGAGATCATCGGAATGTGCACCCGGGTCGTCGTCATGAAAGAAGGCCGCGTCGTCGGCCAGGTCGAAGGCGACCGAATCAACGAAGAGGACATCATGTACCTCGCCACGGGTATCACGGGAGGCCTTTGAAATGCAGATACCGATACTGAACGTCAAGCTCAAGAGCGAGAACGCCCTCTCGTTCATCGCCCTCGCGGTCCTCTTCGCCGTCTCCTCGATCGCGAGTCCCTATTTCCTCCAGGTACAGAACATACTCAATATCCTGAAGCAGGTTTCCTTCTCCGGCATCATCGCCCTGGGCATGGCGTTCATCATCATCTCGGGCGGCATCGACCTGTCCGTCGGCTCCATGACCGCCTTCATCGGCGCGCTCTGCGTGCTCGCGGTCAACAAAATCGGCGACGGCCCGGCCGCGGTGTTCGGCGCGTTCGCCGTCGGCCTCGCGGTCGGGGCAGCCGCGGGCTTCTTCAACGGCATTGTCATCACGAAGGGCCGCGTCGCGCCTTTCATCGTCACCCTCGGCACGCTCGCCATCTTCCGGTCGCTGACGCTCTACATCGGCAACGCGGGCCAGTTCATCTCCGAGAGCGCCGTCTACGGCGACTTCGGCATGAGCTATGTCCTGGGAGTGCCGACGGCGGTCTGGATCTTCTTTTTCCTCGCTTTCCTGCTCAGCGTGCTGCTCAACCGCACCCGTTTCGGGCGCTACGTCTGCGCCGTCGGCTCAAACGAGAAGGTCGCCAAATACTCGGCCATCGATGTGGACCGCGTGCGCCTGGCGACCTACGTCATCACGGGCATGATGGTCGGCGTGTCGGCCGTGCTGCTTTCCAGCCGCATGAACTCGGTCAACTCCTCCAACACCGCGGTCAGCTTCGAGCTGGACGCGATCGCGGCGGTCGTCATCGGCGGCACGCCGATGAAGGGCGGGCGCGGCACGATCTGGGGCGTCGTCGTGGGCGCGGTCATCCTGGGCATCATCAACAACATGCTCAACATGCTCAGCGTGAGCGCCTACCTGCAGGGTACCGTGAAGGGCCTCGTCATCATCGCGGCGGTGTTCATCCAGCGGGGATCGTCCAAGTCGGATTCCCGCGCGTAAATGGTTCCAAGCGCCGGACGGGGGCGTCGTCGACGAGAGGCCCGCCCGGCTCGGAAAAAGTATCCGGAATTTCTTTTGGAGGCACAGATGAAGAAGATCCTATTGGCGGCCGTCGCGTCCCTCGCGTTGTTCGCCGTACCCGCGTTCGCCCAGGCCAAGGTCAAGATCGGTATCTCCATCCCCAGCGCCGACCACGGCTGGACCGGCGGAGTCGTCTACTATTCCCAGATGGCGATCAAGGACATCGCGGCCAAGGACAAGAACGTGGAGTTTACCCTCAGCCTCGCGGATTCCCCGCAGAAGCAGGTCTCCGACGTTGAGGACCTCGTGGTCAAGGGCGTCAACGCCATCGTCGTTCTCGCCTACGACTCCGCCACGGTGACCCCGGCCATCAAGAAGGCCAAGGAGAAGGGTATCTACATCGTGTCCGTGGACCGCGGACTCACCGAGGAGGTACAGGACGTCTACCTCGCCGGCGACAACCCCGGCCTCGGCCGCGTCTCCGCCGAATACATGGGCAAGGCCATGGGCGGCAAGGGCAAGATGGTCATCCTGGAAGGCATCCCCTGCGTCATAAACTCCGAGCGCGTGGACACCTTCAAGGCGATCATAAAAACCAAGTTCCCCGGCATCGAGATCCTCGAATCCCAGCCCGCCGACTGGAGCACCCAGAAGGGCCTGGAAGTCATGCAGACCTTCCTCCAGAAATACAAGCAGATCGACGCGGTCTGGGCCCAGGACGACGACATCCTCAAGGGCGTGCTCCAGGCGTACAAGGAGTCCGGCCGCAAGGACATCAAACTCATGGTCGGCGGCGCCGGTTCCAAGGAGATGATCAAGACGGTCATGGACGGATCGAACCCGATGATCCCCGTCGACGTCACCTACCACCCGAGCATGGTCTATCCGGCCATCAACCTAGCCGTTCTCGGCGTGCGCGGCCAGAACCTGGGCGGTTTCATCCAGCAGAAAATCCCGTCCAAGATCATCATCGCTTCCGAGCTCATCACCAAAGAGAACGCGAAGAAGTACTATGACGCCGCTTCCAAGTTCTGATCGATAGACATTCGATCGATAGAAATACGATCGAAAGGACGCAGCGTCGAGAGGGCCGTCCGCGATTCCGTCGCGGGCGGCCCTCTCCGTTTTCGGATGACGACGGCGCGCGACGCGGTCCGTTCGTGATATGCTGGGCGACGGCCGACCGGAGGGCTACCGCCCAGACCGCCGGCCGCACCCCAACGCGGGAGGTCCCCCCATCCACAAGGTCAGCCGGGCCGACGTCGCCCGACGCGCGGGCGTCGCGGAATCCACCGTGTCGCGGGCGCTCAACGATTCGCCGCTCATCACCGAACCTATCAAGGAGAAGGTCCGCGACGCGGCCCGCGATCTCGGTTACATTCCTTCGCGGCAGGCGGCGCTCTTCGCGCGCAACCGCACAAACATGCTCGGCTTCGTCGTCCCCACGTACAGCTCCTTCCCGCCCTTCTCCCGCCCTTACTTTCCCGCCCTGCTCGACGGCGTGGTGCTGGAGGCCGACGAGGAAGGCTACGCGACGACCATAGTGCTGGACAAGCGCGAACACGAAATAGAAGACTATTTCGCCTTGATCCGTTCCAAGACCGTGGACGGACTACTATTCGCCGTGACCCGGGCGGATTTCGGGCCCTTCATGGGCCTGCGCGAGCGGGGCGTGCCCTTCGTGCTCATCAACAACTACCAGGACGGCCTCAACAGCGTAGACGCCCGGCCCGAAAGCGGCATGCGCAAGGCGTTTTCCCATGCGGTAAATCTGGGGCACCGCCGCATCGGCTACATCACGGGCGATATGCACTACCGCAACGCGGTGGACCGCCTTGCGGCTTTCAATCGCCTCGCGGCGGAATTCCGTATAGAACCCTCCATCGTCGAAGGCAACTTCTCCAAGACGTCCGGCTACGTGGGCGCGGGCAAGCTTTTGGCAAGATCCCTCCCGCCCACCCTCATCATGACCAGTTCCGACCGCGCGGCTTTCGGCGTCCTCCAGTTCGCCTCGGAATCGGGGATCCGGGTTCCCGCGGATCTGAGCGTCATCGGCTACGATAACTTGAACCCGGTACAGGACATCACGCCCGCGCTCTCCACGGTGGATCACCCGGTCACCGCGCTCGCACGGCGCGCTACCCGCCTCCTCATCACTATCCTGGAAGGAGGGCGCGGGGAACCGGTGCAGGAATGGCTGGACACGGACTTCGCGATCCGGGAATCCACATCGATCTGCGCTCATGACAGGGGAGGGAACGCATGATACGGATCGCGCTTATAGGCGCCGGGGGCATGGCGGAAAACCACGCGAAAAAATTCGCCGCCGCGCCCGGTTGCAAGGTCGTCGCCTGCGCGGACCACCGCGCCGACCAGGCCGCGCGCTTCGCTTCGCGCTTCGGCATCGGGCGTTCCTTCGGTTCCATCGACGCCCTGCTGGGCGCCGGCGGCTTTGACGCGGTAGCCTGCTCCATCGTGGACGGAAAACACGCGGAAGCCTGCGTCGCCGCGCTCCGCCTCGGCCTGCCGGTCTTCTGCGAGAAACCGCTCGCGCGGTCCATCGCGGACGCCGCGGCCATGGCCGCCGAAGCTGCCGCCGCGCGGGTGCCCGCCGCCGTCAACTTCTCCAAGCGGAACGCGCCGGCCCTCGCGGCCCTGCGTTCGGCGGTCGTCGGGGGACTTCTCGGCGAAGTGAAGGGCATCCGCGCTTCCTATCTCCAGAACTGGGTCGCGACCAAAGGATGGGGCGATTGGACGAGTTCCCCCCGCTGGCGCTGGCGGCTCTCCCCTGCGCAGAGCACCGCGGGATCGGTCGGAGACCTGGGGAGCCACCTCGTGGACGCGCTGGCCTACGTCTTCGGCCCCGAGGCCGCCGGTTCCGAGGCCGCCGGTCCTGGACCCGAAGCCCTGCTTGCCGTCCGCAGGCCGGGCCGGGGGATGGATCTTGCGGCGGCGATGGAGGCGGGCCTCGTTTCCCGGGAAAACCTGGCTCCGGACCTGCTTGCGCTCTCAGCCGCAGAACGTCCCGCCTGGGTGGAATTCGAAGCGGAGCTGGAACTTTCAGGCGGCGCGCCCGTAGCCATCAGTACGAGCTGGATTGCGCGCGGCCACGTCAACGATTTCAGGATCGTGGTCGAAGGATCGGATGCCTCCGCCGAATTGGACTTTAACCGGTCCCACACCGGGATTGAACTGCGAAAACGCTCCGGGGAAGCCTCGGTCCTTGAGGGGGAAGGCGAGCCGTCCACCTACGACCGATTCCTGGACGCAGTCAAGAACGGATCCCGGCCCCGCCCGGATTTCGACGACGCTCTCGGAGTTCAGCGTATCCTGGACGCGTTGCTCCCCGGAGGACTTCCTCTATGAACGGAATCAGCATCGGCACCCTCGTCAAGGGCTCGGAGGCTCCCGCCGCCGCGATCCGCGACCTCGCACCCCGCGGCTTCGAGTCCTTCCAGGTCATGTTCTGGGAGAGCATCGGCGGGGCGGACCTCGGCGCGATGGCCGCCGGCGTCCGTGAGGCCGCGGAGGATACGCGGACCTCGGCGGCGGCGCTGGCCGTCTACGGGAATCCCCTGCGCGGCGACGCCGTCGCCGAGGAGACGCTCCGTTCGGTCCGCGCCTTGATCGAAGCCGCGCCGGCCTTCTCGGACGGGCGCGCGCGGCCGATCGTGGCCACCTTCGCCGGAAGGGTGCCCGGCGCTTCAGTGCCCGCTTCCCTGGAAGCCTGGCGCGCGGCCTTCGCGCCGCTCGCCGAGCGCGCCGAAGCCCTCGGCGTGGTGCTCGCCTTCGAGAATTGCCGCATGGGGGATACCTGGAAAACAGGCAAATGGAACATCGCCATCAACCCGGATGCCTGGAACCTGATGTTCGCGGCGCTGCCCTCCGCTTCGCTTGCCCTGGAATGGGAGCCCTGCCACCAGGTGGAAGCCCTCGCGGACCCGGTCGCCCAGCTGGAACGATGGGCTCCCCGCATCGCCCATGTGCACGGGAAGGACGCGCGGCTCGACCGCGCCCTGCTCGCCGCAGGAGGCCTCTACGGCGCCTCGCGCTGGAGCGCCTCCTGTTTCCCCGGTAACGGCGACACGGACTGGAAGGAGATCTTCCGTGTCCTTTCAGCCGCCGGCTACGGCGGAACCATCGATATCGAAGGTTGGAACGACGCTGAATGGTCCGGCGAACGCGAGCTGGAAGGGCAGCTGCGCGCGCTCGGTTACCTGCGCGCGTGCCGTCCCGGCTGATCCGCCGATTAGGCAGTCGCTTTGACCTGGGGAAGATTGGCGTTAGCTTGGTACCGGGTAAGGCGATGTCGATAACCAATATCTACGCGCCATTCAAGCGCATGGAGAGGTTTTCGGAAACGTGGTATATTAAGTATTTCATTTCAACATCGTACGAAAATGGCGGGGTGAATCGCCTGTAACGTATACGTGTTTCTACCGGAGGGATCAGGATGGCATTCATAGAATGGAGCGAACAATTCAGCGTCGATATCGCGAGCATCGATGAGCAGCATCGGCATCTGGTCGAATTGATCAATAAGCTCCACGGCGCGATGATGGCCAAGGAGAGCCATTTGGTCTTGGATGAGATCATCAATGAACTCATCGCGTATACCTTCGTGCATTTCAATACAGAGGAGGAGTTCTTTTCCCAATTCGGCTATCCCGAGGCTGAAAACCATATGACGGAGCATAGACAATTCATAGAAAAGGTCGACTCCTTCCATCGGGACTTCGTGGCGAAAAAGATCGGCGTTTCCGTTGGGATACTGGATTTTCTGACTGATTGGCTGAAAAGCCATATCCTCAACAGGGATAAGGCTTACGGCCCCTTCCTCCGGGCGAACATGGCCTGATCGGCAAGAGCACGAAATAAACCGCTTCGGTCATCAAGGTCAGCTATTCTCCGGTTTGGGTTGAGCTCCCTGTTTTCACACCCGCCGTTTTGACGCAAGATCAGAGGCGACTGAATCCGCCCGTCAGTTCACCGCCGACACCAGTACTTCTATCTCACCTTCCGGGACCTCATAGGTAAGACGGTACCCCTGCCTCAGTAGTTTTATTTTACGGCAATTCCTCGGAGCTCTCCCTGACCGGGATCCAGGCAGAAAGGGGGCTTTCGGGCGTTTTATCAACAATTTCTTGAAATTCTCTCACGCCGAGCCATCAGGTTCTTGCCATTTCTCATACAAATCCGGTGCGATCATATATAACGCAACCATAAAGCGGCCCGACCGCCTCGCAGGCCCGGTTGTCCTCCCCCTCCCCGTCCATCCCGAAGGCGTTCCGGTAGTTGGGGCGCTGGATCCTGCGGCGTCCACGTTGTGCGTGCAGACGGGATGCGTTGCTTCCAGAAGCGGGCATGGAACGAGCTCGATGAAAAGATAACTACGAGCTTTTCCCGTTAGTCAAACTGGCAGGTTTGCGCTATCGTCCAGCATTCCGGTTTTATTCAGGGGGACTACCTTGAACCGCTTGCGTTGCCGCGGCACCGGGAGCGGTAGGAAGCCGCTCCCGTCCTCGTTCAGAAACTCAGCTTCGCCCCCACATAAGCGCCGTCCCTGGCGTCGTACTGCCCGAAGTCGCCCTCGTCCCCCAGGAAGATGTATGCCCCGGCGAACAGTTCCAGGGCGTCTGACGCATCCCAGGTGATTTTGGGCTTCACCAACGCGTCGCCGTCATCGAGTCCCAGGTAGGAAAAGATTTCCGCCGTGAGCGTCTCGCCCAGGAAGGTTTTGGCGACAACGAAGGTGGCTGTATTCTTGGTAGCTTCGTCAGTCAGATCGTCGTCGTGGTCAACGATGATATCCTGGATGAATTGAAGGCCGAAATTGTAGCCTGCCACGGAAAAGTCGGTGCCCACAAGGTACTGGACCGTGTCCCTCTCGGCGTATCCAACCGCAAATGCCAGGGGATTACCCTGGAAACGCCTGCCACCGTACCAAGCCCCTTCGGAACGCAGCACCAATGGTCCCAGAGTGCCGGAAACCGCATACCCCGCAGCCAAAGTCCGGTAATACTCCGGTTCCACGGTTAGGGCCGTCAGCCCGACGCCCGGGGTGAACGCCTTCGAAACGACAGCGAACGCCGGCGTGTCGTTCCAGAACCAGCCACCCATGAGGGACAGGTCGAAGGATGATCCCATGTACGAGTACCTGGCGAAATACTCGCCGCTTTCCAGTTCCATTTCCGGCAGCTCGGCCGCCTGTACAGTCGGGGTGATAGGGAAAGGCAGGGCGGGTGCCCAGAGGGATCCAGCCGCTGGCGAGATGGTTGGGGTGAACCAGGGAAGCCAGACCAGCTCCAGGCTGTGGGCGCCCGCATACAGGTCAAGCCGGGCGCCGGTCACCGCGAGCCGGAGTTCTTCGAAGTCGGGGACCAGGAATCGGGACAGGTCCTTGGGCGAAACGATATCGGTGATGAATACCCCGTCGCCCTTGCCCCAGATAATTTGCTGTTTCCCCATCCGAAGGTCGAAAGCTCCGCCGCTTAGGTCGATATAGGCTTCCCGCAGTTCAGGGAGCGCCGGTTCCCCTTCCCGCTCGTACAGCACCGTGTTGGCGAAGCAAGCAGCGTCCCCGGAAGAATAGGACAGCCGCAGGTCCAGCGTATTTTCCGCGATGAAATAGGAACCGTCCTCCACCAAAGCTCCCACCTTGGACCGGGCGTAACCATTCAGAATCGCACCCTCCTGCTCCTGCGCCCGTGCCTGCACCGCGCCCAGCAGCATCAATACCACGCTGGCGGTGATGGCAACCGACTTCGACAGGCTCAGTCCGGATTCATATATAGCTCTGCTGGATGCGGCTCCGCCGGGTCCGTACCCATCAATCACTGCATGTTTCATCACAACCCCTTCGTCATTGCGCGTTCGGTGAAGTCGCCGTCCACCAGGCCCGAGTCAATCTTGACTTCGGAGAATTCCATCCGGGTGGAGGTTTTCTTCTGTTCGTTGCGCATCTCGGTTTTCTTGATTACCCAGATGCCGGAGACGGATTCGATGGAGGAGATGCGCAGGGTCTTGAGCAGGGTTCCGCGCTTGTCGTAGTAATCGCGCTTGAGCCCCACGGTCTTCCCCTTGGATATCCAGGTGATCGTTCTGGAATACAGGTCCTTGGGGTCCTTGGGAACGCTTTCCACCACCCAACAGGCCTCGCCGTCCACCGTCTCGGTGCTAGTGAGAGTGTGGGTATCCTCCATTGGTTGTCTGTCACCCAGATCGTCGTAAGTGAAGTCGGAACCCATGAAGTTGTCGCCCCTCCCTTCTGAGGAAATCCGCTTCACCCGCTTGAGCGCGGGCAGATAGATCCACTGGTCGTCGCCTTTGCCCTGCCCCGCATAGCTCCAGTTCATGAAGGAGGTTCCCCGTACGTCTGCGGGGCTCTGGAATACCATGAGCTTCTTGTCCATACCGGTGAAGGATCCCGAGATCTGCTTTATGGAACGGACCCGCTCCTTTCCCTTGGCGTCAACCAGGGTCATGGTCAAGACGCCGCTCATATCTTTTCCCTGCGGGCGGTCGTAGACGGCTTGCATGATTTCGGTTCCGGTGGGTTCGGCTGCGGTGGCTCCGACGGCGAGTGACGCGAAGACGACCGCAGCGATCAGAGAAACGATGTGCCTGGTTTTACGTTTCATTTGCTTGGCTCCTTTTTAGAGACTTCGGTCATGGTGGATTCGGTCACAGTTCCTTGGCAACGGAGACATAGGATTTCCTCAATACGAGGAACATGATCGTGACGGTGGCGATGAAAGCCACCAGCATATTGAGCGATACGAGGATGCCCACCTGACGGTTCGGCGGGAACACGGAGAACAGGAGGACCAGGAAGCCGGCGATGACTATGGCGGTATTCAGAAAGACGGCCCGGCCGGTGTGGCTCATCGCGAAGCGCGCGGCGTCGGTCGCGGCGCTTTCCGAGGAAACGGCGTCGGCGGCGGCTCCGGTAGCAACAGCGCTGGCGCCGAGTTCTTTCAGGCGTTCCCGGTAACGGTCGATGAAGTGGATCGCGTAGTCCACGCCCATACCCACGGCGATACTGGAGATAAGGGCGGTGGACGTGGTCAGGGGCAGGTTGAGGAGGCCCATGAGGCCGAAGTTGACCGCGATGGCGATGGCCACCGGGATGGTACCTATCAGACCGAACTTGAAGCTACGGAACATGAAGGCCACCAGCAGGAACACGATCAGCAACGAGAGCCCCAGGCTCGAGATCTGGCCGTTCATGATGAGGCCGGAGAACACCAGGCTCTTGTAGCCCGACCCGGCGTAGCGGATACGGACGCCCCGCTCGGCGAAGCGGTCCTCGAAGGAATCGAAATAGGCAACCACCCTGCCGATGGTTTGCGAATCATCGCTCTTCATCTGAACCATCAGGTTGGCGCCGCGGTATTCGGAGTCCACCACCTTCCACAGGTTGTCCGGGTCACCCGACATCTCGTACAGGAGAAGGAACTGGGCGACCATATCGGAACTTTCAGGGATGGTATCGAACTCGGCACGGTCCTCGTGCATCACCTTGTTCATTCGCTTCAGGTAATCGGCGATGGAAACCGCGTCGCCCACCTGATCCACCGCGAGGGCTCCCTTCTGGACTTCCGCCAGCAGGTTCAGGAGAGCGGGATCCTTGAAAGCGTCGGTTTCATCCGCGTCCAGTATCACGTTCAGGGTGGAAGTGCCGCCGAAGCGGGCGTTCATGAAGGCGTCGGTCCGGGCGATATCGCTGGTCTTCTCGAAGTTGTCCAAGAAACTTGAATTGATCCATACTTTGGTGACGCCGAAAAGCGAGAGCGCAACCACCAGAATGGAAAGCATGATCACCGGTACTGGATGCGCGATGATGGAATCGGCGAATTTTGCCCCGAAGCCGTGATTGGGTACGACTCCGCCGCTGGATGAAGCCTCAACAGAGTCTCCGGCGATGGCCGTATTCGGGTATTTGGCAAAGGCTGCGGCTTTCTTCTTGGGCGCTCCGGTTCCGAACAGCATGATGCCGGCGGGGATGAGCAGCATCGTCAACAAAAGGGCCGCGAGCACGCCGAAGGCGGCGAAAA
Source organism: Treponema sp. (assembly GCA_003527485.1). Lineage (GTDB taxonomy): Bacteria > Spirochaetota > Spirochaetia > Treponematales > Breznakiellaceae > UBA12037. The sequence continues at coordinate 62,527 of DPXI01000088.1, forward strand.
GCCCGAAAAACTTGACCGGATACACCTGGGAAGTCGTCAGCGAGACGAAACCGGCCATCGTGGTGAGTCCCGCGAAGAATACCGGGTTCCAGATCACGTCGATCACGTTGCGGGCAACATCTTCCCTCCCCGCGTCGGGGTGGTCGCGGACGTAGAAGTCGATCTGGTTGTACAGGTGGATGCCGTAGGCCACTCCCAGCGCTATCAGCATGACCGGAATCATGATCGTCACCGTGTAGACCGGCACCCCCAGTCCGACCATCAGCGCGAAGGTCCACAGGGTGCTGAACAAGACCACCGACAGGGCTATGGCGGCGCGTTTGATGCTCTTGAGCATGAACATCAGCGCCAGCGCTATTACCAGGATGACCAGGGGGCCAAGGCGAGCCATATCGCGGGGGCCCAGGATGGCCATGGTGCCTTCCACTATAGGGCGGCCTGCCACGTGCAGGATTTCCGGTCCCTCGTAGGACGCCGTCAGCGCGAGCACACGGTCGTACAGATCCCGGGAAAAAGTGCCGTCGGCAAGATCGACGATGACGAGCATCGTTTTCTCGTCAGATGAAACCAACCTTCCGCGCACCATTTCGTTGGATCGAACCGCCTGCCGAATCAGGCCGACGGAAGCGGCATCCCCGGGGGCATCGGTATAGAAGGGTGTGACGTCCAGCCCGTCCTCGGTGCCCAGGATGTTCTCCGCCGTGTGCAGGGAACGGATATCCGCTTCCTCTATCTCGTCGAAGGCGATCAGATCCTCTTCCAGACGCATGATCTTGGCCAAGGTTTCCGTATTGTAGATTGAGTCGGGGTGCTCCACGGCGATCAATATCGCGTCCCGTATCATGAAACGCTCGTCGGCCTCATCGCTGAATACGAAGGCCGGATGGTCCTTCGGCATATACTCGTCCAGATTCGTCTCCATCCTCATCCGCGTCGTGACGACGAGCGCGGACAATACCGTGAGGAATACGGCCACCGAGACGACCAGCGCCGGTTGGCGCAAGATCCATTTGAAGAAATTTTTCATATACCCTCCAGAAGTAAGTTAGTTATTGATAACTAACTTTTGACCACATTAACACCCACTGGTCCATAACACAGATTCCTACTTTTCTATTAGCATGAGCGCGGAACGTACATAGGCATCGGTACGCTCCGGAAGGTTGAAAGTCTCGTTGCCCAGTTGCCAGGTGGACACGAGCAGACGAAACCCGCCCGCCAACATGAAAGCTCCGTTCACCTCATCCAGTTCACCACGAAAGCGCCCCAGCCTTTTTCCCTTCGCGATCTCGGCCCGGATGGTCGCCAGGGTATCTTCCATGATTGCGCCAACCCGCGACATCAAAGCGGGATCGCTCCTGAATACGTCTTCCGAAAAGAGGACGGCCGTCAGCGCCGGACGCCGCATGAAAAGCAGCGCATGGCTCCTGAAAAACGAAACCAGCGTTTCCTCCGGCCCCAGTCCGGAGGAGTGGGCTTCCCCGAGCGAAGCCGATCTCGATGCGGCTACATCGTCCACAACAGCTGCCAGGATTTCCGACTTCGACGCGAAATGCCGGTAGATCGCCGGCTCGCTGACACCCACCGCCTCGGCCAGACGTTTCATGGTGAGCTCCTGGATACCTTTTCCGGATATCAGGGACAGGGCCGCGTCGACGATTTCCTTCTGCCTGTCTGTATTGCCCATCATTCCTTCTCCATCAGCTAGTTAGTTATCGATTACTAACCTATACCTGTCCGTATGATTGGTCAAGGGCAAACATCAGCAAATCAAAGCCCGTTTCCAGGATAAGCCCCTCAGGAAGGCATCATTGTCAATCAGTCGAAGCCCGAAGCGAAAATGGTCTCCATGCAGTCGCCGTTCGGAAAGCGGTCGGTCCAGGCGCGCTCCGGGCATCACCGCATCCCCCACCTACTTGCGGTTGAGGAACGCAAGCCGCTCCCAGGGGCCGTCAACCGCGGCTTCATCACCCCACCGCGGAAATCAACCGGACTATTCCGCAAGCTATTGCGGTTTAGTCTTGACCATCATGCAATGGGGTTTTATCCTTTCAACATGGAACGACAGATCCAACGCGCGATAGAGGATGATCTCAAACTCAAAATGGTATTCATTTCAGGGCCACGACAAGCCGGTAAAACTTGGCTTGCCAAGAAAATACTGGCAAAATACCCCAAGTCGCGCTACTTGAATTGGGATAATTCCATCGATAGGGATGTCATTCTGAATCAGGGGTGGAGTGTCGCTACCGATCTACTGGTGCTGGACGAAATCTATAAAATGCCCCAGTGGAAGGGGTATCTGAAGGGAGTCTGGGATACAAGACCGGGAGGATTGAAGCTGCTTGTGACCGGGAGTGCCCGACTCGAGACTTTCAGGCAATCAGGGGACAGTCTGGCGGGTCGTTATTTCCACCATCGCCTTCTTCCCCTTTGCCCCGCTGAAACCGCACGATTCGGCGTCAAGACAGATTTGGAACGGTATATGGCGCGCGGCGGTTTCCCCGAACCCTTTCTTGCGGCGAAGGATGCGGACGCCCAGCGCTGGCGCAGGCAATATCTGGATGGCCTGATACGGGAAGATATTCTTTCCTTCGAGAATATCACCCAACTCAAGGCCATGAACCTGTTGGTGGAACTATTGCGGGAACGCATGGCGTCGCCTGTAAGCTATCAGGGACTCTCGGAGGATTTGGGGGTCGCCCCCAACACGGTCCGTCGATACATAGAGATACTCGAAGCCCTGTACATCGTATTCCGGGTCTATCCCCACCATCGTTCCATCGCCCGCGCCCTGGTGCAGCAACCGAAAGTCTATTTCTTCGACGTTCCCCTCGTCAAAGGTGATCGCGGGGCGGTGCTGGAAAATCTGGTCGCCCTCAGCGTATACCGCGAGCTCTGCTTTCTGGAAGACCAGGATGGAATCGGGCGCTCCCTGCGGTACCTGAGGACCAAGGAAGGTCGGGAGGTGGATTTTGTCGCGGTCAAGGATGAGCGGCCCACACTGATGATAGAAGTCAAATACGCCGAACGTCGGGTTTCAGAACAGCTTCGGTACTTCCATGAGCGCTACGCTTGCCCTGGCGTCCAGTTGGTCGCCGATATGAGGGCGGAAGATGAATCCGGCTCCATCAAGCTGCGAAGGGCGGCGGACTGGCTGGAAAAACCGGAATTGGAATAGACCAACAGGGTTTCGCTCTGTGTCCGCGCTGGATTCATGATGGCGATTTTCGGTGGCGACCTTCCAAAGGACAAGACCTTGCAGGAAAGCGGCCGGAAATATGGGTGGCCACAGTCAGCGCAACGAATCCGGGCTGACGCGGTCCGCGAAGTTGCGGAATACGACGCTCCGCGTCTTGTTCCGATTGGAATCGGTTGGACTGCGCGGGACGCCAGCTGGTGGCGTCCCGCGCAGTCGCCGGCTTCCTTGAGAAGATACTAGACCTCGCCGATCTGAGGATGTATACCGCTAAGAAATCCGGGATGAACGGCGCCGTTTTCGATCGGTGCCGGTGATAGGATAGCCAGCATGGAATTCAACGAGAAGCTGCAGAGGTTGAGGGCGGAGACGGGGATGACCCAGGAACAAATGGCGGAGAAGCTGTTCGTCTCCAGGGTAACGGTGTCGAAGTGGGAATCGGGGCGCGGATACCCCAATATCGAATCGCTGAAGCTGATGGCCGGGGTCCTGTCCGTGTCGATCGACGACCTGTTATCGGGCGAAGAGCTCATCACCATAGCTGAGCGTCAGGTAAAGGAATCTACGCGCGGCATCCGCTCAGTGGTTTTCGGCGTCCTTGACGTCATGATGACGCTGCTCCTGGTGCTGCCGCTCTTCGGCAACGATCTAGGCGATCGCGTCGCGTTCGTCGCCCTGCCGGGCCTGTCCATGGCCCAGCCGTATATCGTTTCGATGTCCTATGCGGTGGTGATCGCTGCCGCGATGCTCGGGGTACTGCAACTCGCGCTGCAGAATTCAAGGAATCCGGTTTGGCTCCGCCTCGAGCTTCCCGTCTCTTGCAGCCTGTCGGTGTTCGCGGTGCTGTTCTTCATCATGACCCGGCAACCCTATGTCAGCTCGTTCGCTCTGTGCCTGCTGCTATGCAAGGGAATCCTGCTCATAAAGCGCCGATGATACGAAAAGTATCGTTGACGTAAACACAAGTTTCTGGCCGCACCCTCCTGTTCGTGGCTTACTGCCGGCGTCAAACAGGAGGATCAAACATGATCAAACGAATCCCGGTACTCGCCATGTCCGTCGCGCTCGCCGCGGCTCCCGCGTTCGCCCAGAATACGGCCTTCCGCCTCGACCCGGTCCTGGACGGCGTGCTGCTCGGGTCGGCGGTCTGCCTTAACGGGGCAGTCTTTTATCTGGACGAGGCGGCGGAGCTGGATCGGGACGATTTCGGCGGGACCGTTCTCGACGCGTCGGGCGTCAACGGGTTCGACCGGCTGCTGATGAATCCATATTCCGGGGTACTCGAGCGCGCCGGTACGGGCCTGTCCGTCGCCTCTATCCTTATTCCGGCGGTCCTGATCATGGCGCCCGGCGAGGAGCGGATGACCATCGGCGCCATGTACGCCGAGACCGTGCTCATGGCCTACGGCCTCAAGGAGCTCGGGAAGCTCTGCGTGAACAGGCCGCGGCCCTACGTATACTTCGACGGCTATCCCCAGGACGACGTCGACGTAGGCGACTGGAACGACTCGTTCCCGTCGGGCCACACGACCCTCGCCTTCGCGGGGGCCACGTTCGCGAGCTACGTCTTCTGCGGGTATTTCCCCGACTCCGCCATGAAGCTGCCGGTGATCGCGTCGTCCTACGCCCTCGCCGTGGGTACGGCGGCCTGCCGTATCGCCGGCGGAAGCCATTTCCTGACCGACGTGCTAGCCGGCGCGGCGATAGGAAGCGCTGTCGGTTTCCTGGTCCCGTGGCTCCATACGCTCGGCTCCGAAGATGGAAACGGACTGTCCGTTCAGGCCGCACCGACGGGCGTGCTCGTCTCCATCAGGTTTTAGGCGCGGGAAGGAGAGCGAGATGCGCAAGAGTATCCGGCTTAATTTTTTTTGTACGGCATGCCTATTCCTGGTATTCATCGTATTTACCCTATCGGTACGGAACGTGGACGTACGGCCTGTCGGTCCCGAAGGATCGAGCGTGGGATTCGCTACGATAAACCGGATGGTATCCGAGCGCCTCGGCGTCGACCTGACCTGGTACGCAATTACCGACTGGCTCGGGCTTGTCGCAATCCTGTTCGCAGGCAGCTTCGCGGCGCTGGGACTATGCCAGCTTATACAGCGCGGTAGTATAGGGCGCGTCGATCTGGACATCCTGCTGCTGGGGGCGTTCTACCTGGCGGTCATCGGCAGTTACGCGCTGTTCGAGAAGCTCGTCGTCAATTATAGGCCCGTCCTTCTGGACGGAAGCCTGGAGGCGTCGTACCCTTCCAGCCACGTCATGATCGTCGTCTGCGTCATGGCGACCGCGATCATGCAGTCCCATCACCGGCTGCGGAGCAAGCATCTGATTAGGGCGATGGATCTGTTCTCGGTCATCATCATCGCCGTCACCGTCATAGGCCGGCTGGTATCGGGCGTGCACTGGTTAACTGACATGATAGGAGGGCTGATCCTGTCCGCGGCGCTGATCATGCTGTATCATTCGGCGACAGAGCGCGCATAGTGCGCGCATAGAGCGCGGGCATGGATGCGCTTAGCCGGCAGCTAAGTCCGGGTAAGCGATTCCATAACCGCTATGGCGTTAATGCCGTATTTCCCAAGCGTCGACGTTCTTGAGTTTCAGCAATTTCTCGTTGACGATCTGGTACGTGTTGGCAAGAACGATCCTTTCAGGATTTTGGATAGTTTTCGCCGAAATTCCGGTTTTGCCCTGAACTTCAGCAGATTCAGTTCACCGATCGACTTTCCTGCCTGTCGCGTAGCGCGGGGACGTCGGCCAAGCGCTCATCATCGGGCGAGAGGTAAACGCACCGGCCGCCGCGTCGAGGCGGAATCCTATTTCCGCGGACGGGCCGCCGTCGAAGGGATTTCCCTCAACCGTCAAATCGGCCGGTGAGTTTCCGACCGACCGCTTCGGGGAAAAACAAAAATCGCGCAGTCTTCTAAAAATACTTCCGCACGCCGGGAACGCGCCTGACGACGAGCTCGGCGAGCGCTATCGTGATCGCGTACGCGGCAAGACCGACTATGAGCGCTTTCGCGAGCGTGGGAAGCGCCCATCCGCGCGCGAGCTTCGTGATCGCGATCAGGACCGCTGGGTGAAACACGTATACGCTGAATGAATTCCTTGAAAGGAATCGGGAAAGGGCGCCGGGGCTTGGAATATCGATTTCGGCAAGCGTCGCGCGCCTTTTCGCGCCAGCGCGGTTGGCGAACGCCGCGGTAAGGCCGACGCACATGCCGATCGCCGTGAAGGATTCCCAGAGCGCGTACGCCGCGCTTTGCCAGGTAAGCCCGCCGTTCATGCTGTCGAGAGACACCGTCAGGATACCGCCGAACAGCATGATGCACGCCCAGGCCGGAACGCCGATCGCGAACACCGCGATAAGCCAGCGGCTCCGCGCGCCGCTCGTCAGCTCCAGGAACCAGCCGCCGCGCGCGCCGAGGACGCCGAGGACGAACAAGACGATGTACGACGCGAAAAAGCAGAATTGAAGGTTCATCCAATCCGTGCCGATCGGCCAAAACAGGCGTAGCGCAAATGCGAACGCGGCCGTGAAAAGCGCGACCGACAACAGCTTCGCCGTAGACGGGACCTTCGCGCCGCCGCTCGCGGGTTTGCCCAATCGGGGAATCTGCCGAGCTGCAAGGGCGAGAATCGCGCAAAACGCGAGCAGGGCTTCGGCGAACCACAGCGGCCCCGATCCGTCGAGGAACATGCCCGTCGCGAGATAGCGCCCGAAATACAGGGAGAATAAGCTCCCCATCGGCCGCAGCTCTTGGGGATAGGCGACGTAATATACGATGAGCGGCTGAAAGGCGAGCATATACGCCGCGAGCGGAATCCCGAGCCTGAGCAGCCGATCGCGCAGGAACGAGCCGGGGCCTTTGCGGCTGAGCGCCTCGAACGCGAAGTACCCGCCGAAGAAAAACATGATTCCCATAAACCAGGCCTGGTTAAAGGAATTGAAAAAACCGCACAGGGCCTTCGTCGCCATATCGATGGAATCCGGTTTGTTCTCGACGATATACCAGCCGCCAAGCCCGCTGTACGTCACGCTCGCGTGTATCAGTACGACGAGGAAAATGACGAGGGATCGTACGTCATCGATATGGGGCTGGCGACTCCCCGCGTTTTTTGCGCGGGCTTTCGCGCGCTCGTTGGCGTTCTCCATGGTTTCCATTAGCTAACCTCCGTACCGCGCCGTGGTGGCGCGCGGCGGTTCGCATGATCTCACGGCACGGGCTGGGAATCCATCGACCGGCGATACCGTTCTGCGCGGAATCGCGACGGGACCCGCGGGCTAGGCCGTCAGTCCCGGTCCCGATCAAGCGGCGCCGAAGGAGTATCGGATAGCATCCGTATGAGCTCGAGCCGGTTCCGCGCGCCGGACTTGCGGTATATGTTCGAGACATGGTTTTTCACGGTATGGGTCGAGATGAACAGCCGCTCGGAAATAGCGGCGTTCTCGAGTCCGGCCGCGAGAAACTCGAGTACTTCGCGTTCGCGTTCGGAGAGTTCCCAGCGGCGCGTATCGGACGACGGCGACAGCGCGGGACCCGGGGATGGGAGGACGACGTTCCCGTCCGGCGAAGCGGCGAGAAGCGTAGCTGATCGGGCGATGACGAACCCGCTGAGAATGATAAGGAAGAACGGGGACATGGCCAGTTGGGGTACGCCGAAAAGGGCCGTCCACAGGAACAGCTCGTTTCCCGTGTCGACGATGAGCCACGCAAAGGTGACGACGACGCACGCCGTGGCGTATCGCCGATCCTTGGCGGGAAGACGCGCACGCCGCGCAAGCGCTATCGACCCGGCGACGAACATGCACAGCACCCCGTCGAGCGCGGAAAGCCGATATCCCGCGCCGGCGTCGATGTCCGGCGGGCCGCCGAAAAGGGCGACCGTCATGCAAGCGACGTACACGACTAGCGACTGGGCGCCAAACAGCAACCGAAGGAATCGCGGATACGAAAGCCCCGTGACTTCGCCGACGATCTCGAACATGATGGCGAGCGCGGCAAGCGTGGCGATCGAAAGAAGATTCATCGTGATGAACGTGAGGCGGTGGTCGTCGAGGCCGACGAACGCGCGAAGGTAAAAGTCGATTCCGTTGCACGCGGCGATGAACGTGAGGCACGTCAAGACGCGGGTCACGAGCGTGACGACGCGCCCCGGTCTCTGACGGAAAACCACGAGCAGGATCGATAAGGCCCCCGCGCTCGAGGCGAACGCGGCGAAGTTGAGCGCGAGGAACGCGTGGGTCATGCGCGGCTCCCGGCATCGCGCGCGTCAGTCATATTCCGCGCGCGCGAGGCTGTCAAACAGAGTAAACGGGCTTTCCTCGCGGTTATGCGCGAGCATGCCGAAGGTGTCCTTTTCCGTCATCCGGTGTCCGGCGGTGTAAAACAGGGAATAGCGCGAGCAGGCGGTCCCTGGGGCGTCGGTATTGTTTTCCGCGAGATCGAGAATCGACGAGACCGCGTCCGGTTCGATGTCGAAGTCTTCCTTCCGGAAAAAATCGGTTATCCACCGCTCCTTGCGGTTCTCGAAAAGCTTCCAAAACACCCGCTTTTAATCCTTCGGAACCAGCGCCTCGATTTTTGGTCGACGCCGACCTACGCGGCGAGAATTGGCAGGAACGATCATTTCGGGATTTTGGGGAGTTTTCGCCGAAATTCTGGTTTTGCCCCGAACTTCAGCAGATTCAGCCCACCAATCGACTACTCCTACCCAACTTTCCGGCAACGCCGGTATGCAACTAGCCTAAATCCAGTCTGCTTGATTAGTCAACACATGGTTTATTGATAATTCGGTATACCATAACGACAAAGCTCTGACAATGAGCCGTATAAGCTTACGGTAACCTGGACCGCCCCCCTCTTGCCCGGTCGGCGCAAGCGGGCAACTGTTCCAGACAATCGATTATGACCTGGGGAGAATTCGCATGGCCTTGGTACCGGGTACGCGATCCGCGGACATTGAATTGGACCGTGCCTTTCTTGTGCGGAATGAAGGTTCCCATGCCCCTATGGCCCCGCTCAGGCGCGTTTCCGATTGCATGAACTCCCCGCGGGGATGAGTGAGGGGGCGCGGGCGGGGAGAGAAGGGATCCCCCTTCTCTTCCCCCCGCAAGTCTTTCTTGTTATCGCCTACTTTCTACCATAAAGTAGTCCGAGCACCTCGCAGCCCCGGTAGTCCGCACCCGCCCCTTCCATCCCGAAGGCGTTCCGGTAGCCGGGGCGGTTTCGCTGGTGCGCTTGTCCAGCTTGACTAAAATTGTAGGTGAATATGAAAAGACGCTCGAGACCATTTTTCACTCGGGGTGACTGTCGGGTTCCTTCGACAATAAAAGTGAAGGACACGGTAACCATCTGGTCAATTCAATCGGAAGAGGCGTTCGCGCATTTGCGAGCCAATCAAATACTCCGTGCGGAAATCAAATTCTCTTATGAACATTTTCTTGCCGCTTATCAATGGATGAGTGAACAACTGCGACAACGAGTACCGGCTCCCTCGGATTGCAGAGTCCCTTTGTGGGGGTGGTATCAATTTGAAAACGAAAAGAAGAAAAAGCCAGACCTACGTCAAGCGGGATATGTCGAAAAGGGAATGAGAGCGGTCCGGTTGAAATTGGAACTCCCCATCGATCGGGTTGTATTGTCTGATTTCAACCTATGGCATTATGTGCTAAATCAATGGAATATTCCCGGTCATCTTGGGGAAGAAGAAAGCCCGGATAGCGCGAATAATTGGGAACGGATATTTGATTTGGATTGGTATCAAGAAGGTATTACAGAAAGAAAAGAACAAAAAGCGATACAGGCGACATTTTGGGAAATAAGAATGGATGAGGTAGTGGAATACACCTTCTTCAAAGGCAGATAGCCCGGATGATGCGGCACTTCGGCATATGCCGCATTGTTACCAATAGCCCGGATGATTTTTCGGGTTTTCCCGGCATTTCGGTAACAATCCCATCGGAGATGTAGGGCGGTGATGCGAAAGTTGCTTCTCTTAACGTCATGTTTCCGTCCCCCTGCACTCGAACCATGTTGGTCGACCTCACGAGCTTCCGTAAAGCGATAGATAGCCTTGATCGAGGCCTTGCTCGCGCTGAAGCCGCTCCAGACGATGAAGAACTGCGCGACGGCGCCATTCAACTTTTCGAGGATACCTACGAATTGGCTTGGAAAAGCCTCAAGCGCGTCTTGGAGACTATCTCAGCCTCTCCCGATGAAATTGATTTCCTCTCTTTCCGGGATTTGATTCGCTTAGGCGCCGAGAAAGGGTTTCTCGACGATCCTTCTGCTTGGCTCGGATTCCGCGAAGAGCGAAACATCAGTTCTCATACCTACGACGAGTCCAAGGCGGCGGAAGTTTATCGGGCGGCGCTCGATTTCGCATCGGAAGCCCGCGCCCTGTTCGTGCGCTTGGAGGCGCGGTTGCGTTGATAGCGTTGAGCCCGCTTGAGCGCAAGACGATAACGACAATCCTCGACAAGCGCGTCCCCGGCGTGCCCCGATCGGTGTTCGGTTCGAGGGCCGTCGGAAAAGCGAAGCGATTCAGCGATCTCGATCTGCTGCTCGAATCGCATCTACCGCTCGATCCAACGATTCTCGGAATGTTGAAGGATGATTTCAGCGAATCAACATACCTCGCAGCAAGCTGCGAGGTATGTTGGTTCTGTAAGGTATAGATTGTATGCGGGATTCGTACCCCGGCATTCATCGGATACCGCAACTTCTTGGATCCTTTCTGTTCCGGCTCGTAGCAAGTTGCGGGGTACGAACCCCGCGTGCGAATCGGATCTTCCATTCCGGGTTGACCTGATCGAAGCGTCGTCGACCGATTCTTCATTCCTTGAGTCGATCAAGGGCGATCTCGTTCCGCTTGATTGAGTCCGCGCGGTGACCAAAGAGCATGGCCACTCCGTTCAGCGCGTCGTTCTCGGTGGCGACCACGAAGGGAGGCAACTCGCTCCCCCACGTATTCACGGCAAAAGATGGGTTGTTGTCGGCGAATTTTTGCCTCTATTATGCGCGATCGATCATATTCAGTTGTTGTTTATACCGATCTTTCATAATACGTGCGATCGCGCATATAATAGACACAAGGATGACTTTGTGCTACGATATGCGCGATCAATCATATGAGGGGACTGCTATGGAAGAGGTACGGACTGTTTCCGATGCGGGGAGAATCATCAAAGCCGTCCGCAAGCGGCAGGGCATCAGGCAGCAGGATCTTGCCGATCTCGCGGGCGTCAGCTGCCGCTTTCTCTCCGATCTGGAAAATGGGAAAGCATCAGTCGAGTTCGGAAAGGTTCTGGCGATTCTCGCGGCTCTCGGCTTGGATATGAGACTTGCCGCGCGTCATGAGGAGCTGACTGCTCATGAACAATGAAAACGCGTTGGCGGTATTTTATAAAGAAGTTCTCATCGGTACCCTTCGACTCGACGAGACGGGGCGGATGATCTTCGACTATTCGCCCGGTTGGATTGACACTCCCTCCGCCTTCCCCATCTCCCGGAGCATTCCTCTTGATGGATCGTACAAGCGGGGTGTCAAGGATCATGCCTTTTTCGCGAACCTCTTACCGGAAGCCGATGTACGCGAAACTCTATGCCGCTTCTACGGCATTTCGCTTTCGAACGATTTCGGACTCCTTCGGAAGATCGGAGGCGAGTGCGCCGGAGCTTTGAGCCTTTTCGAGGAAGGAACCGCGCCCGTTTCAGAAGGCTCGTACCGACAAGTCACGGAGGAGGAACTTTCAACGGCGGTGGCGACAAAAACAGCTTCGAAACGTCTCATACCCGACCGCCGAGTACGTTTTTCGCTCGCGGGCGGCCAGGATAAGTGGCCGATTCTCTTCGAAAACGGAAAACTCTACCTTCCGGAAGGGGCCGCGGCCAGTTCGCACATTCTCAAGTTCGATAGCCTTCGTTTCAAGGGGACCGGCTGGAATGAAGCGTACGTCTCTTTTCTCGCGAGGAAGCTGGGTCTCCCCGCCGTGGAGGTTCGTCCGTTCCAAGGCTATTCGCTCATAGAACGCTATGACCGCAAAAGGACACAGGAACGTATAGTAGAACGCCTCCATCAAGAGGATTTCTGCCAAGCCCTCGGTTTACCTGCGAACAGCAAGTACGAGAGCGAAGGAGGCCCGAGCTTCAACCAGTGCCTCGATCTGGTTCGGCGCGCCGGCAGCCTGCCGGCAATCGACTCGATGAATCTTATTCGATGGCACATCGCGAATGTGGTCTTTGGAAACGCCGACGGCCACGCGAAGAATTTGTCCTTGCTGTACGAGGGAAGGCAATGCAGACTCGCGCCGTTTTACGACCTCGTCTGCACGGGCATTTACGAGGGCATTTCGCGCGATCTCGCGATGGCGGTCGGAAAGGAGCATGATCCCGGACAGGTACGGAAACGGGATTGGGAAACGCTTGCGGAAAATGCCGGCATACGGCCACGCGTCGTGTTTTCGCTGCTTGAGGAAATGACGGCCAAGCTGTCGAACAACCTGCACTCGCTTACGAGGGAATTCAGCGTATCCTTCGGAAACCATCCGGTGATCGATCGGATCCGCGTTCATATCCGCGACCAGGTGCGGCGAACCCGTTCGCTCGCGTTCGAAAACTTGAAAGACGAGGCGTAACATATTTTCAAACTGCTACCGGGCTTTTTCAACTTGGCTGCTTAGCGGGTGCTTTTATGCGGGGGCGACGCGTGATATCTGTCGTTCGGGGAGTTTGCCCGGGTTCACCCCCCACGGCATGTTTTGTTCATTGAAGGCAGCGTCGACGAATGGGGAAGGTTCGGCTACCTTCCCTTGGGTTGTGATGCCGAGCTGCTTAAGTTTTGGCAGGAGTCCATTCTGACCCTATTTTTAAAATACAAACACCTCGAGCAGGATCGGGCCACCATGATCCGCTCCTGGTCCATACAGGATTCAGCGACAAGAGCGGGGACGCGCATACTGGACAAGTCAACGCGCGAGGTGCTCGGACAATACGCCGTACGTGGTGCAGTCAGTGGACAACGTATCAGCTACGATTTCGCCGCTGACTTGGTCACCTGGTAGGCCCAGGCAAATGGCTCTTTGGGGGGCAAGGTCGAGACCTTCAAGGGCTCCGAAATCCCGGAGGTCCCCGATTCTTGGTCCGCTTGCGCAATAAGAATTGAACGCGCTTGCTCAAGAAGGTCTACAATGTCGATCCTTTTTTCTGCCCCATGTGTAGGGGAACGTTGGTCGTGGTCGGGGTGATCGAAAACCCGGTCAAGCTCGAGGCGATGATCAAATGGGCGTGCCAAACCCAATCTGGAGCACCGTAAGTTCGGGGACCGCCGATTCAAGAGGCCCCGTCACCACAACTTCACCTGACCATTATCGACACGTGAGCGCCCCAACTATCAGTCGAGTCTGCTCGAGCATCGTGGACCTTCCAGTGCAAACTCAATGCTCGGAAGGACATGTGCCGCACTTTGCCCCCAAAATCGATCCAGCTCGGCGTTGCTGTGGTTGCGGAAACTGGTTGAGGACCAGCGTGCTACAAATTCACCGTCGTCAAGGGCAAATTCTGCTCTCGACAGCCGAACACCCTGGCTCATGCCGGGATCGCAGTTCCACCAGAAGTAACTTGCCATATCGAGGTTTGAGTGTTATGGTGTTTCAATTCTAGTCCAATTAGACATGTGAGAAAAAAACATGAAGAATAGAAAGTTCACAAATCATGATCATTGCATTAATTCTTTTTTTCCTAAATGTTTTTTATCGTCGCTTCTCTTCCTCATCTCGGCCAATACGTTTCCTTTTCAATCATCAAGCTGGGAACATGCGCGAAGCGCCAATTTCATTATTTCATACGATCAACATTCCGAGGTTTTCGCGTCGGAAGCTTTGAGGATCGCGGAGGAAACAAGAGAAACGCTTTTATCCTATTTCGGAGATTTTCCACAGGACCAAAAGATTTCCATAGTTCTCTCCGACACGAGCGATGATCCCAACGGTTATTCATCAGTATTTACGTATTTGGTTCACGTAGATTGCAGGAAATCACAGAACCTGTTGCGGGGCGAATCCGACTGGCTGCGAACCGCGCTCACGCATGAGCTCTCGCATGCCTATACCTTGGCGGTGCTTCGCTCGCCACTTCGGATATCGACATGGGGCGGTTACGGAAATTTATCCGCCGCTGTTCAATGGGGGGATATGAGTCTCCCTATGTGGTTCCTTGAAGGGCTCGCTCAACTCGGTTCCGAACGGGTAGAGGCCGATTACAGGGACGCTACCAGGGAAATGGTTTTGCTTGACGCCGCCCGGAGCGGGAAGCTTCTCAGTCTTCAAGAGATGGCGCGTTTTGAGGGTACCGCGCTGGATATGGAACTTGTCTACAACCAAGGCTACTCATTGCTGCGATTCATTCTTGATAAACGGCGCGACATCCCGCTAAAAGGACTCTGCGCTACCATAAAAGAAACGGGTTTCACATCCGCGTTCAGAGAACGGTATGGGGAATCGATAGAAGCGCTGTACGGAAAATGGAAAACGAACTTGCTCTCACGGAGCTCCGCGGTGGAGGACTGGCCCGCGGGAGAACGTCTTTTTGATAAAGAAAGCCCCTTTGTCTTTGAGACCGCCTGCGCTGGGGATGATGATTTCATTGCGGCCACGTGGGGCAACGATTACGGGCGATTTAGCATATTCAAAAAAAAGAGCGACGGCCATTTCACCCGAGTCGCCGGCGATACCGGAATGGCTGCCAAAGCTGACCGGGAGACCGGGGAGCTGTGGTTCTCCAAGCGGACCTACGATTACATGAGCGGCGTAGAGATCTATGATCTTTACCGAGCCGAAAAAAAACAAAATCCGCTGCGCCTGACAAGCGGCGCCAGGAGTCTCGCGTTCGACGCCGTAGGGGGAAATTTAGTATACGCCAAATACTCAGCAGGATTTACGAAGATAATCTCAAGGAGCAACGACGGGACCGAACGAACCTTGGCGGAAACGAATGCCGCGGTGTATTCCATTTCGGCCGTTTCCAAAGATACGGCGGTCCTGACTCTGGGGACAGCAGGCGCGAAGCGGCAAGCTGCGATCTTGGCGGGAGGCGAAATACGCTTTCTCTGGAATGGTGCGGATGCGTCCGACGCGTGTTATGCGGGAGAAAACCGGATCGTCTTCAGTAGCGCGATTGACGGAAGTCCGCAAATTTACTGGTGCGATCTCGGCGATAACGCGTGGATATGGTATCAGATCACCGGCGCGTCCGCCGGAGCCCGATTCCCGACAATAACAAAATACCAGACAAGGGATACCTTGTACTACTCCAAGTACGAGAACGGTGGATATCGATTGTATCGATTGGGCGATCCTTTTACCAAGGCCCATCCAAGAACGCTAGAGGACCTTGCCGTCGCGGAAAAGCCCTTGAAAAACTCGGAATCAGCGCGCGGTAATCTTGATCGCACTTCATTCAATCCAGTCTTCGAGCAGCGGCCCCTTTCCCTCGGGATATATTCGACTGAAAGAGCTCAAAACATTTACGACGAATCCTCAGGACTCATGGCGGTTGCGGCTGTAGGTCTTGGCGGTTCCTTCTACGACGCCCCTGGAGATATCGGCGTCGATCTATCGTTGGATATGCAGGTCCCGTTAACAACGGATCAATTCACATATCCTTGGATAACCGCAGCGGCGAAAAGCGCAATCGCCGTCGGACCGACCCGCAATGATCTCGCGTACGTTTTCCGGACGATTTCCAAAGAAATCACAGAATACGGCATAATCACGAATGCGAGCAACGCCTTCTCGGCGTCCTCACAGCTCCAGGTCGCATCGAACCAAGCGATAGGTATTCAGGCCTCTTTAGCTTCCCATCTGGATACGACTTCCTCGTCGGTGAACGAATTTTTCAGGCTCATCGGTGGGGGCCTCCGGTGGCAGCTTGCCGATAGTCCTCGTTCCGTGTTCGATCCCGCCCGATTGGGGGGCGATGAATATCAGGCGTACCTTGGGGCGGATATCGTATTCCCGATGTTTCCGGCAAGCGGCTACTATTCCGGCTTGGCGGACACCACGAATTCCAGACCGATCGCCAAAGCCCTGGGAGGAATTTCTTTCCATGCGCTTTCGGACGAAGGTAGAATTGGGTTCGGCGGCGGACTGGAGGGATTTTCGCTCTTCGGAGCGGCTTCCAGCGGCAGGTACGTGCCGAACATGCTTCCCACTATCGGCGGCAACGGTTCTTTCAAGGGCTACCCGGAAAACTACGCCTTGATCAACGATCTCGCCGCCGCGAAGCTGGAAGTCGCGTTTAACCCCTTCGTGGATAAAAAGAGCAGGATGGATGATCTGCAGCGGATGAGCCTCGTTCTGGAAGTCGATGGCGGCTTCGCCCGCTATTTCGACGGCTCCCTCAATATCGGCTGGCCTCTCTCCGTCGCGGCAAGCTTTAAGCGTTCATATTATGCCCGGCCGAATCAGGAAAGCAGCGCTTATTTTACGGTGGCAGTTCCCGTCGTCGATTTCGCGCGAAACCTATCGGACGTCAGCATCAACCTCTATGCGGGCGCCAGTTTTTAGCGGCGCCTCCTATCAAGGAATCGGCGTGCTTGCACACCCGGTCCGCGCGGAATCGTGCCTCGCCGTCGGCCACGCGGAATTCGCCAGCCCCGTACTCTCGGTCGGAATGACATAGATTTTCCCGTTTGCGCCAAGATACAAAGTCCCGTCGGAAGCCATGACCGCAGGTTGACAAAATGAAAAATTCTCAATTTTAAGGCGCCATTTTTCAGATCCATCAGTACTATCAATCGCGATTACGGCGTCGGAGGCTGTAAGATAAATGGTTCCGTTATTGCCAATTATTCCTGGTTCACATTGCGAATTATATAGGCCTATATCAAAGGTCCACTTTACAATCCCATTCGAGTTAAGAGCATAAAATGTGGTATCGAAACCAAGATAGACCGTTCCATCTCCACCAATCAGGGGTTCATTCGTAGCATTCTCAGTGAAATCTTTTTCCCAGGATATTGTGCCGGTAGGAGAGACAGCAAGAAGCTTGCCGTGAGAATCGGAAATGTATGAAAAATAAATCGTGCCATCAGACGCGATTGAACAAGGCGATGAGTCGCTGACCGTTCCTGGAATTGTCAATTCCCATTGTTTTCCCCCTGATGGGTAAAAAGAGAACAACTTCCCGTCGCCGTATAGAGTAATCGAACCATCGGAAGTGATGCTTGGAGAAGCATGCCCACTGATCGGCCATTCCCAGTTTGCGATTCCGTCCGAAGCAAGCGATTGAAACGTACTATCCGCGAAAAGGAAAAATATCGACCCGTCAGGACCAACCGCAGGCATGCTGACCCACGAGGAACCGGTTTCATTGTCTTCAAAGCTCCACAACTTTGTTCCGTCTTTTGAATATTTTGACGCATACTCGTTACCACCGCGTGTGGTGATAAGTTCGCCAGCCGAATCGATAGAAAGGCAATAAAAGTTGTTGTCGGATGCTGTCCACTTGAAAACGCCTTCAGGGTTGAAAGAAAACACGGAATTCGAGTGACAGAAAAGTGAATCATCGCCCCCGATAGTCAAAGTCGAAGGCAGATCCTCAAATGCCCTGCTGATTATTCTAGTTATCCCGTTCTTGTAAAATTCTGAAGTAGAACTCCAGGGACCATAACAGTTTTCTCCATAGCGGTTGCGCATCCTCCAATGGTATTCTTGATTCAAATCCAAATCGGCGGGAATCTGAAATGAAGCGGTAGAATACCATGCAGAATCCTTGGCATCGATTTCGTAAATCGTTTGATTCTCAAATGAACTTGAAGTATCTATTTGAATTTGATAGCCAGTAATCTCTCCTCCATCTGAGCCTGCATTATATGAGTACCATTTCAGTTTAGGCCGAAGCTCGGCGACATGCATTCCGTCCGATGGATAATATGATCCATTGTCCGATAAATCAATTGCAAACCCGCATGTATCGCTCCAATCACCGGGAACGCCCGAATCGATCGAGCGGATTCTCCAATACTGGTTTCCCTCCGCAAGACCTTCATTCCATTTCAGGCTAAAGCCGGAACCAGACTTGATTGCTGTCCCGTTTGAGAAATCAGCGGAGCTTGAAACGCAGACTTCGTACGTGTCTATGCCCGAAACGGCGGACCAGGAAAAAAGCGGCAGTGGAGTGCCTACGGCTACATCTGACGAGGTAGGGCTTACGATCGCGGGCACGCCGATTTGAGTCGTGAAGGAGCAGGGATCAGTCCACGCTCCGTCCAAACCGTCATCGTAATGTGGGCGGACCCGCCAGTAATACGTCGATCTGTTCGCGAGCGGGTTGGCGATCCGATACATCTCATCGTTAATATCGGATATATTGTATGCCAGATTCCCGGTAAAGGACTCAGTCTCGCTTATTTGCAGGAAATAGCTCTTATTTCCTGTGGGAAATGTAAAATGGAAGTAAGGGCGAATGGTGGGAACCGTAGTACCGTTCGTCAGAGGCGGATCGATTCCGATCGGATTGAGGGAATACGGATCAAGCGGATTGTTACGTACTACCTCTTTTACGGGATCTTGGCCGATCAAGGTTCCGAATAAATCGCACGAAGAGAAAAGCAGAAAAAGGATCGCCGAAAAAATCGGAGCAATCGATTTTAACTTTTTCATTTTAACGTCGACTCGCGCAGCAATTGGAGTTGCCGATCTATCTGGGCACTCGAAGGAGACGCCGCTTTGACGACGGTTCCTGAAGCTGCGAACGCGCTAGCGGCCCCCAAAGCGATTACTTCATAAAGCCTGTATGCGTCTATCCTGCCTTGAATATCCGTTATTTCGGACCAGATGGAAGGCGCATCTTCGGCCGAAGCGCTGCGGTACCGATCGAAGGTGGACTGCAAGATAGGTTTTTCATTAGCCAACAGGTATTCAATCCCGCCGACGGCTGCGAGGCACGTCAAGCCCAGCGACCAGCCGATAACGGCACTGGTGGAAAACCCCTTCTTCTTTTTTACGATCGATGTCCTGACAGCGTCCAAATTGCGGATTTGATTCTGCCGATACTTGTCCGAGAGAGAGAGTTCGGGCAAGAAGATCAACTCGCCGCCCGCAGGAACAAGTATGATCTTGGAAGTATACTCATAATCGAGGTGATTCATATTTAGCCGATATTCACCCGCGGGGCATACGCAAGAGCGTCCGTTCTGAAGCTCGAATCGGGCGTCAGCACCGATCAATACGGCC
Source organism: Treponema sp. (assembly GCA_003527485.1). Classification (GTDB taxonomy): domain Bacteria; phylum Spirochaetota; class Spirochaetia; order Treponematales; family Breznakiellaceae; genus UBA12037. The sequence goes on from DPXI01000088.1 coordinate 81,966, forward strand.
GTTCCGCCTTCCGGAAAGAAAACGACCACGTTGCCTGTTACGGTATCGAGAACCATCTGCTCTTCCAAAGTTAGGGCCAACCCGCACGAAAGGAAAAACATCGAAATGATAAACACCATTTGTTTCATATTTTGGGTTAGTATATCCCCAATTTGCCTTCCTGTCACTTGTCCAGGGACTGTCTTGTGTCGATATACCCCTGCGGTCTACATAGCGTTCCACTGATAGGGAATAACTGATAGGGTAAATTATAGGTTCAGCCATCACTGGCGTGATTGGAATAAGGTACTCGCCGTGCAGTACTAAGATATTACCAATCTGGGCGAGTGGATGATATGGTCCTATGGTCGAATGACAAAAACGGCTTGCGAACGATGCTGTCAGCGGTGGACTCCTTTTCGCAGGAAATCCTGAAGCTTGAACTGAAGCCCCCGTGCTGCGACGAACGAGCGGAGGATTGCCTTTTCTTGAGTTCCTGATCAAGCCCGCAGGTTTATACTTGCAGAAAAGAGCAAAGAAAAAGATGATGGACAACCCTGTCCATTTCCTCGGACCTTTCTGATGGGCTTATCGACGAAGACCAGACTTCCCAGCGAGCTATCAGCGTCAATGCCGCAGTATCGCTTACTCATTGCAGGACTTTTCGTGCTAGACTATGGAGCGGGAGCGGCTTCGGGCACGAGCCGCGTGAAACGCGGCGGCAGCTGGAACAACATTGCATCCAACGCGGTCGTCGCCAACCGTAACAACGACAACCAGAACAACTATATCGGGGTCCGCCTTGTCCGCCCCTGAGCCCCGCGGAATGCGCTTAAGCATCCGCGGAACCAACCTGCTTCCAGCGGCAGAAGGCCGCTGCGGTGGTTTACCGTAGCGGCGCTCTGCCGCGAACCGCGAGTGGCACCTACCTGCCGGTACCGGACGTGAACGCCGGAAGGCGCTTTATGCAGGTCAGCGCTCGTTCATCAATCCTTGCCTGTGTCCATGGAAAGCCGGATACGGGAATATGTGGGTGTGAACCTTGTGTCCATATCGAGATAACGATATAATATGACTATATGGAGGTGGATATGCCTACGATCCGTCCTAGCGCCGATTTACGCAACAGCTATAACGAGATATCTGAATTATGCCACAGGTATGCCGAGCCGGTTTTCATTACCAAGAACGGGCAGGGTGACCTGGCTGTCATGAGCATGGAAACCTACGAGTTGCTGGCCGGCAAACTGGACCTCTACCGCATGTTGGTTGAAGGTTTGGATGCCGACAAAGCCGGCAAGACCCGTCCGATGCAAGCCGTTTTTACTGACGCCCGTTCAAAACTGAATCTCTGATGTATCGGGTCGATTTTACCGAACCGGCGGAAGAGGATCTGCTGGCGGCATTGCGCTATATATCTGATGTGCTGAAAGCTCCCGGAGCTGCCAGCAAATTGCTCTCCGAGACGGAGCAGCAATTGAAGGTATTGGAAAGCCTGCCCCGTTCCTGTCCCTTGGTCCAAGATGAAGTTCTGGCGATGCAGGGAATCCGCTTGTTATCGGTGAAAAATTACCTGGTCTTTTACGTCGTCAAAGAATCGGAAAAAGCGATTTCGATCATCAGATTTCTGTATGGGCGAAGGGATTGGGCCAGAGCGCTGAAAGGCAAGGATTTATGATCCCTCCGGTGCTAGGAGACTGTCGGACTTATGATCGCGATAGTGATGTGAATAGTATATTTTGACCTTTATTGCGCTTTTTTGTTGGACTCGGCGAACCGCGGCGTAAAAATGGTTCGTCAATCGGGCTATACAGGGAGTATGGCCCTCAATCCTCACCCTTTTTCCACTCGCGGCCGCTGCTTGCTGCGCACCTTCGCCCAACAAAACTCCTGATATGAAGTGACCTGTCAACAAGAATCTGTTCTTATTCCATCTTCCTCCCGCAAGGCAGTTCGAGCGAAGGTCGATCAGGCTTTCGACGACGGTTGGTCAATCTGATATACGTGGATCGGGCGATGAAACCGCCAACATGGTCATCAATCCGTCGGGAGCAACCCCTGACTAAGAGCGCGGGTCCGGTTCCGAAAAACCTGTCGCATAGGAGTTTCGAGGATCCTCCTTTCCGCGTGCCTGCCGACCTTCGCTCGCTCTGCCCTGCCATACTTATTTCCCGGTTGTACCGCTACGCGGTCTTTCGGCCTTCGACGGATAGCTCCACCGTGTCTGTGTTCGTTGGTACTCATGAAGGATCGGCTGGCTCGCCGTTCTTCTGGATTCGGCCCTTCACGTCCGGTCGTTCGCGCTATTATGGCGTCTGCTGACTTCTGAATGGCCGTCTCCCCGCCTCTCGACGTGGATAGCCGTTGCGGCAGACGTTCAGATCTCCCCGGGTAATGCAACGCGACTACTGTCGCGCACCCACCTTCACGCTTATGCCCGCCGCGTCTACAGGAAGAGATTCCGTGTAGGTATTGGACTTTGAAGATATGGGCCTTCTTATCCTCTCTCCCTGCCTCATGCGGTTCCGCGGACTTCCATTAGGAAGTCCGATTCGTCAGGTCAGCGCTTTGCCTTCGCCTTCCTACAGATTCAGGATCGCCCCCGACACCCTTGCCGTTCGGCTAACAGTTCCCCTTACGGGTCTGCACGGGACTTGGCATTTTGCAGCCTCACCCGCTATTGGGTGCGCCCTGCCGGACGCACAAAAAAAGGGACAGGTCCTGGGACCTGTCCCATACTACTCGACGTAAGGCAGCTTGGATATTAGAAGGCGTTTACGACCAAGCTGCCGTAGCTAGGGTTTACGATCTTCACCCCGAAAGTTCCAGTACCTGCCGAAAACCATGGCTGCACGCGAAGATAAACCCTGTCATCGCCTGCAGGTACGAGAATCGTGCTCGCCGTGACATAGCCGCTATCCCTTCTGTTGAAATAGTGAACCAGCCCTCCGCTAAGCGCAGATACCGCAATATCTAAAGAATATGTTCCGCTGCCGTCCAACACATCATCCCAGTAGATATGGAACGTACCCCCGTCCGTATTCGGAAGAATCACCTCGTACCAAAGTTCCTGGACCGAGGACGTAAGGGTTCCATTGGTATAGGATGTTGCGGCTTCTGAAGTTCCGAGCGGCAAGGAAATATAATCCGGCGCCGACGACGTGATCGTGAAACTGAACGAATGGTGGAAGTCGGAAGATGTCGATGCATCCTTGATCATCAGGTAGTACGTTGTGTTCGGGGAAAGGACTCCGAAGGAAATACTTGAAGAACCCATGGAAGACTTACTGGTCGTATAGCTGTAAAACGTTGAATCAATCCCCAGGTAACACTCTATTTGTTCCAACTCCGAGGAGAATGAACCCACGCTGATCGAATGCAGAAGAGCGCTTTCGCCTGTAGTGAAGGAGTAGTAACTATTTTCGTTCCAGGGTCGCGATCCGAGGGTCGCGTTCTCCGCCGTTCCGATGACGATGCTAGCGGGTATGGCTGCGGAACCCTCCCCGTACATCGATGCGGCGGCGGCGGAAGGAGAAACGACGCGGCCCGGAGCGTCCATGTTGCTGCTGCTTCTATTTGTAATCTTCAGGTAGTAGCTTGAGCCCGCCTGAAGAGACCCCAATTCGCAATCGCCTTGTGTATACGTTGCTCCTCCGACGACCGTCTGGAATGCCGGGTCGGAGTAGAGGGACCAATCCAGATAATGGTAGCCGTCGAATACCAGGAAATGAGCCCCGGCTTCGGCGGTGGAGAACGAGTAATAACTGACTGAATCCCCGTTGGCGGTAATACCCGCTTTGAATGCATGGTCAGTTCCGGGAACCAGGGATACAGGTTCAAGAAGGCTCCCCTCGCTGGCGATCGGGAAGATCGCGGACACGAGAATGGAGGGCGTCACGGCGACCGCGTCGGACGCGACCCCGAGGTAGAACCAAACATCCGATTCCGGGGTGAATTCGGCATCCGCGCTCGATACGTCTTGAACGAAATTGCCGGCTGCATCGAACAGGATCAAATGGGCGGCTGGAAGCGGGGCATGGACTGTATATGCCTGCCCGCCAATAGCATAGAAGCTATACCAAACTTCGTCGAAGGCATCGAGTATTGGATTATTCGCCACATTGACGGTTATCAAATTATCGAGATTCGGAACGCAAACGACGTCGACGGTAGTGGTCTGACCGTCCGCGATCGAAACTTGCGACTTTGAGCCTATTGACGACGCGCTCGATGAAAAATTGCTATTGAATATCTCGACGGTGACCTGATAGTCCGATCCGATCGGAATATTATCGATGGCTTGAAGCGTCGAGGAACCGGTTCCCGAAGAAGGAATGAGGTTCGTGGACAGCGTTACAGGACTGATTATGTTGGTGCCGTTGGAATTCCTTACACTGACCTTCACGGAGGTCGCGTACAAGTACGCGCGCGAAGCTCGATCAGCGCCTGCCTTTAGCCATGGCGCTATCGCGGAAACGTTCACCGTCAAGGAGCCCGTCTGACCCATTTGCATTTTCGGATTTCCGCCTATACCCATCTGACAGGCCGGAACCAGGAAAGCCGCGGCAATAAACAATGCGCTGCGGATTCTTGAGGATCTTCGCATTTTCACTCCTTATTCGATGCTGAGGTTTCTGTGACATTAATGATATCGCTTTACTTATCTATACCATGACAATAAACCGATAGGCACTGTTATTTCTGGTTTTTTGGCGGTTTCTTAATTATAAATGGGCTTTTTCCCTCAATCCAACGACTTTCGTTGCTAAACCGACGGCTCCTACCAAAACAGCCTGGCCCAACTTTGACTGCGTAACCGCGATCATGCATCGGTAACCCCGCAAAGCCCCGTTGCATTCTGCCGCGTTTCTGGGGTTGCGTTCGCTTTGACCGGATGGGCCTGTCTCCATGCTTCAGGGGCCAGGCAGCTCCCGACCATGGCGCATAGCAGTTCTTGTCCAGCTACAAGTGAAAAAAGTTGGATAGCAAGGAGAAGATCAACCGGGATACTTCGCCAAACAAGCGTTTGTAAGTTTTTTAGTATGGTTTGAGGATTTTTAGGATTGTAAAGATACATTGCCGGTGCGGAAGGTCCAGCGGAAGATCCTCGGCCAGGTACTCTGCGTTCAAGAGCGTTCGCTTTTAGTCGCAGAAGGGGTAAAAGTAGAATAACTTGCATAAGAAAGGGCGGAAGTACGAATGACCGCAATCAGGGCGGTGTATCCGGGCGATACCCTTCGACCGGTCGGCGCTACCGGTAAATTGCTCCATAAGGTCGACGATGCGGCGGATTGGCGTAGGCCTGGTATCGGGTAAGCAAAAGTCATACAATGTTTCGGACACTTCCTTACCCGCGGGGATGAGTGAGGGGGCGCGGGCGGGGCGGCATCCATGCCGCTGCCGAATCGCTCTGCGATTCGGCGCAAACACTCTGCGGCGACATCCATGTCGCCGTGCAGCTCCCGGAAGCCCGGTCCCGGCTCCGCCGGGACCGGGCTTCCCGTTCTTTAGTTATTTCCTCCCGTACAACGGCCCGAGCGCCTGGCAAGCCCTGTAGTCCGCACCCTCCCCTTCCATCCCAAAGGCGTTCCAGTAGCTGGGGCGCTGGATTTTGTCGGCGTCCACGTTGTGCATGCAGACGGGGATGCGGCGCTTCAAGATTCGCCGCTTCTAGAAGCGCGCATGGAGGCAAGGGTGATGTAGTCGGCGCCGACGTGGCCGCGGCATCCGTGCCGATGCGGAATCTATCGATTCCGCGCCTTGATTATGCGCGTGCATACTTGCGCGCGGTTTCGCTGGTGCACTTGTCCATCTTGTCGTGGACGGCGTCAGGGAGGGTCGCGGTGACGCCTTCGGCGATTTGCAGGACGGGGCCGATGCCTTTCACCAGGTTGATGCGGGTCATGGTCACCGGCATTCCGCGTTCGGTGAGGAAGTCGGAAGAATACGCCGCTCCGCGTCGTGTTCCGATAGGAATGGGTTGGACTGCGCGGCCCTCCGGCCGCGCGGCGGAATAGCCGCCGGCGCGGAAGTAGCCGAGGTCGGCGGGGCGCCAACTGACGGCGTCAAGGCATTCGCCTGCCTCCACCGTTCCCATGATATCTCGGAAGGGCTTCATCGCGGGCTTGCCGTTGATCTTCTGTTTGCCGGTGCCGTCCATGGTGGTGGCGCCTGAGTTGATCAGGTGGATGAAACCGCCTGCGGCCGCGCCATCGGATTTCCAGCCGGTGACGGCGGCATCCATGCCGATGCGAAATCGCGGAACGATTCCGCACCTTCGAACTGCGCGCGCGTCCATGCGCGCGGCTTCGGGGACCAATAAGTGCGGACGTCGGAGAATATCTGCGCGGTGCCGGCTGCATCCATGCCACCGCAGTTCGCAAGCGAACTGCGCATTGCCCGTGCTCACGCATCCATGCGCGAGAGAAGAAGGTGGCCGAAGAGCATGGCCGCGCCTTTCAGCGCGTCGTTCTCGGTGGCGACCACGAAGGACTGGCGTATGCCGTTCCAGTCGAAGCTGGAGTTGAGAATGGTCTCCATGAAGTCGCCGTTGGGGAAGTGGTCGGTCCAGGCGCGCTGGCCCTGGAAACCGGCGGCGATGGCGTTGTGGCCGAGGGCTTCTTCGTTCAGGCCCATGCGCCTGAAGGCGGGGTTCCCGATCATCAGATCGCGCACGATCATGGCCATCTTGACGCTGGTGGCCCAGGCGTCGTCCTTGCGCTTGCGGCTGTGCTGCTTGTCAGGGGCGTTGATGTCGGGCCCTTCCTTGCAGTTGTTTTTGACCCAGTCCAAGGCGCGCTTGAAGTCGGCGTCCACGATGGAGCCGGCGATGCCTATGGAGACCGCTCCTATCGAAAGGTAGCTCTTGCCCTTCATCCAGGCTGCGGCAAGGCCGTCGCGGGCGAAGCGGAGGACTTTATCGGCGACATCGGCGGGTATCTTGTCGGTGTCGGTGAGGTCCATGACGTCGCGGCCGTCGATGCCGAAGTCGGGAAGGCTCTTCTGGCTGTGGGCGATGAGCACGGCGGCCATTTCGGCGCCGGGGCGGTCGGTGCCGTTGAACCCCCAGACAGCCTTAATGGTCAGCGGATCCATGTCCATGGTCTCCGAGCCGTAGCATCAGCAGGGGGTGACGGTCACCGTCACGGCCACGTTCTCGCGGGAGAACTTGTCGGCGCAGGCGGCGGCCTCGGCCACGCCTCCGATGGTGGAGTCGGCGATCATGCACTCGATAGCCATGCCGTTGGGGTGCCTGAGGTTCTCGGAGAGGAGCTTGGCCGCGGCTTTTGACATGAAGTCAATTCTAGGGCTTCGCTTCGATCGCCGCCTCCACCCAGGCGAAGCCGATTCGCTCCTGCTCCAAGCGAAGCGCGGGAGCCAGACGGTCGAAACGCAGATCGTCATAGAGGGCCCGCTCGTCGGCGCTAAGGCGGGATAGTTCGCCTTTTGCATGACTGCTCTCGATGGTCCATTGATCGCGATGGGCGAGAAGGGTCGCGCGATCCATGAGAATCGATTCAGCCTCGGGAAAATCAGCGCGGAGCTGGTCCAAGATTGCGAAGCCGTGGCTGTCAAGGTCGCCCCAATAGCGGATGCGGCATCGATGAAGCCAGTCGGCTCGGGCCAGGGAATCGAAGCCGTAGCCTCCGCCGAAGACGATGATGCTTGCCGCCCGATCGGGGAAGGCCAGGAAGTTGATTTCGTTTTCAGTTATGAAGACTTGGCGTATCGCGGAGCCGCCGTCGCCGGGGACGAGCCGCGCGAAATCCTCGGCCAGCAGGCTGAGCTGGGCGATTCGCAGTTTCGAGCCCTTAGCCGCGAAGCCCAGGGACAGGTCAATGTCGGAATCGAGAAGCCGGAAACGCACCTGGCGGGGCTTGTCGCGAAGCCCATAGCGACGGGCAAAACCGGCGACGCCGCCCGCGCTTTGATCGATGCTCGACGGCGGGAGTACAAGGTCCAGGAGTTCGCCGAGGAGACTGCGATGGCTTTCCACGAACTTGCTATGAACGCCGGGGGCGTCGATCTGTCGGGTATAACGACCTGAATGCGGGTGGGATACAAACCAAGCGATCGCAGCGAGGATGGCAGGCCAGTCGGCGGCTTTTTCCAGGACGGTCAAAGGGTTGCGGAGCAGCCAGGGCTGAATCTGGGGAAAGGATCCGCGAATATCGGAGGCGAGTCGAAGTAGCTTGCTCGCTTCGCGCTGCTTGCCGACGAAGGCTAGGGCGTCCTCGGCCAGATCGAAAATGGCGGCGACGGGCAGCCTGTTGCGGCCGAGCTGGCGGTGATTGATATCCTCCCACTCGAGACGATAGCCGGGTTCGGCGGCCCCTGCGGAAAGTTCCGCGATCCAGGCGCGCGCCTCGTGGAAGCTTTCGCCCAATGCGCCCGAGCTCGGTCCCTTTATGCTCAATCTCAGGGGGAAGAGCTCCGGTCCGCCCAGGAGGGCGGCGGGCAGGCGCCCGTTTTTCCAATCGCGCAGAAGTCGGGAACGGAGATCGGCGGCGCCGGTCCAGGCGCTCATCGCGCTCCCTGCTCACGCTCGAGCCGTTCGGCGCGATATTCCTGGATGCTCAAATTTCGCAGTTTGGAATCGCTTCCGTCCTCGTTATAGACGAAACCGACGGCAGCCACGAAGGGTTCGATGATATGGATTTTTTGCAACGGAGTGATCACGAGGAGCTGCAAATTCAAGCGCTTGAAGAGCTCCAGACCGTAGCGCGCGGACTCGTCCGATCCGCGGCCGAAGGCTTCGTCGATCATGACGAAGCGGAAGCTCCGAGACTTCACCGCCCCCCATTCCAACCCGAATTGATAGGCCAGACTCGCGGCCAGCACCGTATAGGCGAGCTTTTCCTTCTGGCCTCCCGACTTTCCGCCCGAGTCGGTGTAATGCTCGTATTCGACGTCGTCCTCTCGCCAACGCTCGGAGGCAGAGAACACGAAATACTGCCTGACGTCGCTCACTTTTTGTGTCCATCGACGGTCGATCTCGCTGTAGCCCTCGCGGCCCTGAAGGCGCTCGATGATCCGCTTCACTTGGAGGAACTTGGCCTCCGAGTACTGCTCCTCGCCCGAACCGGTCAAACTGCCCTCCGTACAAGCCCGAAGATCAGCGAGGAAGTCCTGGATCTCGCCGTCGGGGCTGGACTGGTTTTCGAGGACGATGTACCGACCAGGATTGTAATCGATCTGGGTCAGCGACTGGTTTATTCTTTCGATCCGCTCTTTGATGCTCTGGCGTTCTCGATTGAGCTGGGACTGGTAGTTGGCGACTTCGCGGATCGTGTTTTCGTTCAAGAGTTCCTTGAATGCTCGTTCGAAGCGCGGCAAATCGTCGGCCCGTAGCTGCGAGAGCATATCGCGATAGGAGCCCGCCGCCTCGAGGCTCGCGTCGACTTCGCGCGTGTCCAAGGGCCAATCGTTTCGATAGGACTGCATCGCGGTACTGATCTTCTCGCGAAGGCGGCCTAGCTTTTTCTCCTCGGCGTCCAGGCGGTCTTGGAGCGCGTCCCGCAAATCACGCTCTCGGTTATCGCAGCTTTCGATGCTCAAGTTTTCGAGCGAGCCAAACTCGGCGGCTAGAGCATCCAGGCGCGGATAGGCCGCGGCGGCCCATTCGGTCAGCCCTTGTTCCACGAGCTCCGCGCTTGACTGCCGAAGGGCGCCCGCCTGCTCGCGTCGCTCGTCGGTCCTGGCCGCCTCGCTCCGGTCATCGACGAGGGCGGCTTCGTTAGTCTTGAGCTCGGACTCCACCCTGCCCAGGCTGGCCGCCAAGGATCGCAACTGGTCGCCCGCCGATTCGAGCGCCTGCTTTTCGGCCTCCAGGCCCGCGACCCGCAGGCTCAGCGGCTGCCAATCGATCTCGATCCAATCGCCAAAGCCCTCGAGCTGACTGACACATGCGCTTTTGTCGCGCAATGCAACCTGCTCGCTCTGCAGGTCGGCGATTGCTGAGGCGCTTCCTCGCATCCTGGCCTCGAGACTGGCGGCCTGGGCTTCGAAGGCCTTGATCTTCGCTTCGTTGGACCAGCCCAGGACATAGCGGCTGCGATCGTCCAGACGATTGCGATCGTCCTTTTCATGCCGCTCACCCGAACCCTTGGTCTGGCCGTTGCGGGTAAGCGCTTGGCGTTCGCGGTGGAACTGCTCCATGGATTGGCAACAGGCGTAATCGAAGCGTCGGGCCAGCTCGCGCTCAATCCAGCTTCCCGAAGGCCCGCCCTGCTTGATCTCGATCTTGTGGACGAGCGAGTTGGGGTGGAGCTCCAGGTTTGGCGCATCGGTCAAGGGGCGGACGCGGAAATATACCAACCTGCCCTTGAGTTGATTGTCGTCCACCCAGCCGGCGACCTGCGGGTAGAACTCCTCGGGGACCAGGAGGGAAAGGGCGAATCCGCGCAGGAGGCGTTCGGCTGCGCCCTCCCATGCGCCATCGGAGCTCCGGACTCGAAGCAATTCTCCAGCAAAGGGGAGGCGATCCGCGGGGAGCCCTAGGCTGGCGCAGAGCCGTTCGCGGATTGCCACCTGGGCTTCGGTGATATTGCTCCGCCTCCGCCTGAGCGAATCGAGCTCCCGGCTTATCTCCTCGTGCTCCTTGCGGCAGTCGCGGAAGCTCAGCTCCTGCTCGGTCCGCTCGTTTTGCAGCTCGGCCTCGCGCGAGGCCAGAGCCTCGCCCAGGCTTGCCAGTTCGCCTCGATTCCGGGCGAAGTCGTCCGCGTCCTTCGGTACGGGCAGACCGAGCTCACGGGCGGGATTGCCATAGCGTTCAAGCCGTACTCGGCGCCTATCGCGCTCTTCGCCCGCGGCTCGGATATCCAAGGCAAGACGCTCGATCCGGTCGCCGCCGTTGGCCGAGATAGCTTGTTTCAATCCGTCTCGGTCGGCTTGGAGCTGGCTCCGTCGTTCCTCGACCGTTCGGATTCGCGCCGCGAGCCGCTCGCCCTCGGACACAAGCTTGGCGAGCCGCTTGTCGAGAAGCTCGAGCTTGTGCCGCGCGAACCAGGCCTTGAGCGCCTCGCGGGCGACGCGCAGCGCCTCTCGCTCCGCGCTGAGTTCATCGAAGCGAGCGCAATCCTCCACGATGGGGACCAGGGCCGCCACCTGGGCCTTGGCCTTGAGCACGGCAAGGTGGGCCCGATTCAAATCGTCGAAATGATGGATCAGCGCTTGGATGCGCTCGTCGCCGTCGAAGGCCTCGAGCATGTGCTCGCGAACGAAATCCGTCAGATTGCCCACGGATTTGAGCGAAACCGTCTGGTTGAACAATTCCATGGCCTGTTCGTTGTCGATGCCGAAGAGGCGGCGGAAGGTCGCGGCATAGGCGTTGAAGGTATCGAAGAGCTCGACCCCGGGGCTTTGCTTAAGGCGCTTTCGCAGATCGCCTATGTCCGAACCGAAGCCAGCGAAATCATGAGCGATATCCAAGGGGCGGTTGGCAATCAGGTAGAAACGCGATGGCTGCCCCTGCTGGTCCTTGACCCAGAAAACCTGGGCGAGCGTGTGATGCTGGCCGAAGCCCTCGTTCTTGAATGTGCCGAGTATGACTGAATAGCTGTTATGGTCGCGCAGGGCCACCGCCTTGGCCGACAGCCCCGCCTCGCTTCGTTCGGATTTGAAATGCCCCAAAATATAGGAGCGCAGGTTTCGCTCGCGGGCGTTCGCGCCCGCGGCCTTGTTGTAGGCCAAACGCTGGGGCGGCACCAACAGCGTGGCGATCGCGTCGACCAAGGTGGACTTGCCCGAACCTATGTCGCCGGTGAGCAGGGTGTTTTCGCCCCGAGCCGTCAGGCGCCATACGCGCCGATCGAAGGTCCCCCAGTTCAACAGCTCGAAAGATTCGAGGCGGAAGCCCGTCTTCTCGTCCCGGTCCGCGAAATCCAGGAGCGCGTCGCTCACGCTTCGCCCTCGCCCGCGCGAGCGTGGTCGCGATAGCCATCCAGCCGCGCGTCGAAATCGGCCAGCCATTGCGCGTCGACGAAGGCCTTCAGGATGCGGCGGACTTCGAATAGCTGCTCCTGGTTCTTGAGTCTGCGCATAAAACCCAGCTCCTCCGCGCGGTTCGCGGCGGCCATGACTTGATCGCTCAACTTTGCCTCGTTGGCGCCGGACGGCAGAAAGACCCGCACCAGATCCACGAGCTCCTCGCGAGAAAGGATTAGCCGCTGCCCTTCGCCGGAACCGTCTGTCTCGGCTAACTTTTTGCGCAGCAACGCCAGAAGGAGGCTCACGAGGTAGGGCAATTGACGGCGGGTCATCAGGCGTGGAAGCGAGGGTTCGCCTTCACCCGTTTCGCGCGCGCGCAGCCACGCGAAACCCTCGGCCTCGTCCAGGATCAATTCTAAACCGAGCACGGCCACATAGTCGCGTATGGTCGATTGAAGAGCGAGGGTCTGCGGCCAGAGGTTCGCATCGTTGTCGCGATAGATCACGCCCCGTAGCAGGGCGATGACCGGTGCCGACAATTCGGGCTTATCGGCGTTTGGCATTCGGCTCGCGCTCCTTGGCGAAAACGACTCGGGGGAGTTCGGCGCCTCGAGGACTGCCTTCGAGATCGGTCCAGGTGAGCCGGTCCAGCTCGGCATCGCTGAAAAGCGCGTTCGGGTCCTCCGCGGCAATGCTCAAGTAGGTGACTAATTCGGCGAGGCCGCGATCGAGGGGGTAGGCCGCGACGAGTTCGGTCAGACGGATCTGGTCACGCTCGACCAGTGCCTGCCTGATGTGCGCCTTCAAGACCGCCTTGTCCACCGCCCACTGCTGGTAAAGCGCTCCGGTATCGATCGCCTCGTCGGTGGCAGCGATATCGCGATCCGCGATGTGCGACCGAAGCGGAGGCGAAAACAGCGGCCGTTCCATAGGCAACTCGATATCCGCGGAGGCGGGAGCCAGTTCCGTGATCGGTCCCTCGGGGATAGAATCGCGGAGCACTAGAGCCTTGGCCTCGATCGAGCGGATGATATCCATGATGCGGCGGTTTTCGAGCCAGACTTGGTCGTCCAGGAATCGTCGCAATTGCTTCGAAAGCAGGGCGACGGTGCGCTGGGTTTGCTCGCCCGCCTGCATCCAATCGTAGTGGACGCGCCTGAGCTTCCCGTCCGGCTTCAGAGCCTGGATGGCAGGGAGGGCGCATACCGCATCCAGCATGGAACTCAGGTTATCCTGGCGCTCGACCGACATGAGGAAATCCCAGAAGGATTTGAAACTCCGGCCCTGGTCCGAATCGGCTATGACGTCTCGTTGACCAAGGATGTCCTTGAGAAGCTCGCCCTTGGCGCCCTCCCAGCCCGCGATCCGCTCTCGGGTGCTGCGATCCAGATTCCGGAAGTTTTGCTCCACTTCGCGGAAATCGGACAGGATCTCGCGGGCAGTCGCTTCCATGTGCTGGAATCGCTCGCGAGATGCCGTTTCGTCGAGTATGTCCAGCTCGCCGTTTTGAATGCGGAGGATCTGCCGTTCGATCTCTTTTTTTTGCCGCTTGAGTTCCCGGATCCGCTCGGCCGGGTCCTTTCCGCTCCCCTCCACGAGTTGGCGCAGAAGCTCGAACACCGTTCGCAACCGCGACTCCGTACCGACGAAACTGCGCGCGCTCAGCCCCTCCACCCAGGCGATCGCCTTCTCAGCCGCCGGAGTCAGATCGAAATGAGCCTCGTCCGAGCCCTGGGGATAATATTTGCGAAGCCAACCCCGCGTGTCCTGGGTCCAGTCATCAAGGTAATCCGAGGCGACGCGGGGAAAGGCCTCTGCCCCCCGCGTCTCCCTTAGGCGGAAGAGTTCGTCCTCCAGCAAAGACCCGAGCTGCGATTGCTCGATTCCCCGCACATTCGGCTGGACGAAGATCCGATGCAGAAAGACGAGCACGAGCGGCGCGTATTCGGCATTAAGGAGCCTCCATGCCGGATGGTTCCTGCGCAGACTTTCCACCGTGCTAAAATCCATATCCACCGCGGTATTCTATCACGAAGCGCAGGGAAATGTCATAGGCTCGTCAGCTCCTTGGGGGATGCGGTCCAGGCTACTGGATCCGAATCAGGGTCTGGACTATTTCGGCACAGATTGCACCTCGGACTACAATCCCGAATGCCTCCAACCCTGTGCGGGATGTAGGTTCCCATAACTCTATATGCGTGCCCAGGATGGTTTCTGATTGCATGAACTCGCCGGGGATGAGTGAGAGGGCGCGGGCGGGGAGAGAAGGGATCCCCCTTCTCTTCCCCCCGCAAGTCTTCCTCGTTAGGGCTTACTTCCTGCCATACAACGCGGCATCCATGCTGTCGGAGAAGCGCGGCGAATAACCGCGCTTCTCCATTGCCGTCATTCGAGCGCGCCTTCATACGCGCCGCTCGGTCCACAGCTTCTCGTTAGTGTCTACCTTTTCCCATAAAGCGGCCCGAGCGCCTGGCAGGCCCTGTAGTCCGCACCCTCCTCTTCCATCCCGAAGGCGTTCCAGTAGCTGGGGCGCTGGATCCTGTCGGCGTCCACGTTGTGCATGCACACCGGGATGCGGAGCATGGAAGCCAGGGTGATGTAGTCGGCGCCGACGTGGCCGTAGCAGACGGCGCCGTGGTTGGCGCCCCAGGCGGCCATGACGGAGTACACGTCCTTGAAGGGGCCGCTTCCGGTGAGGCGGGGAACGAACCAGGTGGTGGGCCAGGTTTCGCTGGTGCGCTTGTCCAGCTTGTCGTGCACCGCATCGGGAAGGGTCGCGGTGACGCCTTCGGCGATTTGCAGGACGGGGCCGATGCCCTTCACCAGGTTGATGCGGGTCATGGTGACGGGCATGCCGCCCTCGGTGAGGAAGTCGGAGGAGTAGCCGCCACCGCGGAAGTAGCCGAGGTCGGCGGGGCGCCAGCTGGTGGCGTCAAGGCAGTCGCCGGCTTCCTTTGCCGTGATGTCCCAGAAGGGCTTCATCGCGGGCTTGCCGTCCTTGCGCTGCTTGCCGGTGCCGTCCATGGTGGTGGCGCCGGAGTTGATCAGGTGGATGAAGCCGCCGGCGGCCGCGCCATCGGGTTTCCAGCCGGTGACGCGCTTGACGGCTTCGGGGGACCAGTAGGTGCGGACGTCGGAGAAGATCTGGGCGGTGCCGGTCAGCAGGTGGCCGAAGAGCATGGCCACGCCGTTCAGCGCGTCGTTCTCGGTGGCGACCACGAAGGGCTGCCGGATGCCGTTCCAGTCGAAGCTGGAGGTGAGGATGGTCTCCATGAAGTCGCCGTTGGGGAAGTGGTCGGTCCAGGCGCGCTGGCCCTGGAAACCCGCGGCGATGGCGTTGTGGCCGAGGGCTTCCTCGTTCAGGCCCTTGCGCCTGAGGTCGGGGTTCCCGATCATCAGGTCGCGCACGATCATGGCCATCTTCACGCTGGTGGCCCAGGCGTCGTCCTTGCGCTTGCGGCTGTGCTGCTTGTCGCTTTCGTTGATGTCCGGCCCTTCCTTGCAGTTGTTCTTGACCCAGTCCAGGGCGCGTTTGAATTCGGCGTCGGAATAGATTTTTTCCTCGAAGCGGCGGACGAGTTCGCTCATGTCCACCTGCTCGTTGCGCATGCCCAGGTAGGACTGGAAGAAGTCGGCGTCCACGATGGAGCCGGCGATACCCATGGAGACGGAGCCGATCGAAAGGTAGCTCTTGCCCTTCATCCAGGCGGCGGCGAGTCCCGCGCGGGCGAAGCGCAGTACTTTTTCGGCGACGTCGGCGGGGATCTTGTCGGTGTCGGAGAGGTCCATGACGTCGCGGCCGTAGATACCGAAAGCGGGAAGGCCCTTCTGGCTGTGGGCGGCGAGAACGGCTGCCAGGTACACGGCTCCGGGACGGTCGGTGCCGTTGAAGCCCCAGACAGCCTTGATGGTCAGCGGATCCATGTCCATGGTCTCCGAGCCATAGCACCAGCAGGGGGTGACGGTCACTGTCACGGCCACGTTCTCGCGGGAGAATTTGTCGGCGCAGGCTGCGGCCTCGGCCACGCCTCCGATCGTGGAGTCGGCGATCACGCACTCGATGGCCATGCCGTTGGGGTGCCTGAGGTTCTCGGAGATGAGCTTGGCCGCGGCTTTCGCCATGCCCATGGTCACCGCTTCCAGGGACTCGCGGACTCCGCCGAGCCGGCCGTCGATGGTCGGCCGGATGCCGATTCTGGGGAGGGCGCCGCGGAAGCGGTTCACCGGGGGATTCATCTTCAGGGTCGAAATATCTGCCATGTCGTTTCCTCCATACTCGTGAAATTATCGCGGACTAGCCGCGCGGGTGACGGATCAGGGTGGTGCCGAGGCGGACTATCCGCGCTTCGGCCGGAGCCGGAGCCGTGCCCGGGGCTGCGGCAAAGCCCGTGGCGTGGCCGCGGGCGCGGATGCGCTCCAGCACGAGGCGGGCCGCCGCGGCACCGAGGCCGGCCGCGTCCTGGGAGGCGGTATACCGGCAGGAAGGCAGGAAGGGCGAATAGGGAGTCTCGTCGAAGCTCGCGAGCACAAAACGGTCCGACACGGGCCTGCCGTCCGCGTCCTTGCCCGCTTCAAGGAGCCGCCGCTGCATGCCCAGATGGACCAGGAGGTTCACGGCGAAGAGGGCCTGAGGCGGATCGTCCGAGCGGAGGATTTCGTCCATGCGTCGGTGGCCGTCTTCGATGCCCATGCCGCCTAATCGGGTGGAGCCGGCATCCGCAGGAAGACCCGCCTCCGCCAGCGCGCGGGCAAAGCCGGAGAGGCGCTCGCGGGCGGTGGAGATGGTCACGTCCCCGCCGACGAAGGCGATGCGGGAAAAGCCGTCGGACAGCAGGGCGCGGGTGAGTTCGGCGGCGCCGGCCTCGTTGTCCGAAAGCGCCGCGTCCAGGTGGGCGCCTTCCACGAGCCGGTCCACGAGGACCACGGGCGTACCGCGGTCGGAAATGGCCTGGAGGTGCTCGCCCCGCGGGCCCGCCGGAATCACGATGATGCCGTCCACGAGGCGTCGGGACAGCAGGGCGAGCCGCTTGGCTTCTTCCGCCTGGGAATTGACGGAAGAAGCGACAAGGAGCATGTAGCCAGAGATTTCCAGCTCCCGCTCCACGCCCTCGGCGAGTTCCATGAAGAAGTCGTTGGCGAATTCGGGGGCGAGGACGGCGACGGTGCGCGTGGACCGGGTTTTCAGGCTCCGCGCCGCATGGTTGGCCGTATAGTCCAGTTCGGCCGCGGCGGCGAACACACGTTCGCGGGCTTCAATGGAAACCAGCTCCGCGCTCGCCGGATTCAGGGCGCGCGAGACGGTGGCCGTGGAAACGCGCGCCAGGGCGGCGACGTCGCTCACCGTGGCGGGCCGGTTCTTCATGGCGCCCGGGCAGCGCCGGCGGCGCCCGCGACCGCCGCCAGGATGACGAAGGCGGCGATGGAAATGAGGGTATGGATGGAAAGGACGGCGCTCAGGTAGGCGGCGTCGTCTCCTTTCGACCTGAAGACGGGAATGATGAAGGGAGGCGGAAGCACGAAGAGCGCGAGGAGCGCTATCGAATTGATCCGGGCATAACCGAGGGCGGGGACCAGGACGAAGGCGAGGAAGGCGCCGACGGCGGATGCCGCGGCCAGGCGGAGGACGACCATTACGATGGCGTTGCCGGCTCCGCGCGGGCGGAAATCCTTCAGCCCGTAGCCGACCACCAGGCACACTAGAGGGGTCGTCAGGGATCCGACCACGTCCAGGAGCGGCAGGAGGAAGCCCCCCTCGCCCCAGGGCGCACCCCGAGCATCGGGCAGAAGGCTTGAGGCGAGGAGTCCGGCCGCTATGGCTAAGATCGCCGGGGATGAGGCGAGGCGCGCCAGCAGCCTACCCGGCCGCACGCGGCCGGCGACGGGGCCTCCGACTTTCCCGCCGCCGGCTTCGGATGCCAGGAGCTGGGCCATGAGGACGGTGAAGACGTAGACCACCTGGCCGAGATCCGCCGTCGCGAAGGCGCTCACCACGGAGCGGCCGAAGAAGGCGGCGAACAGGGTATAGCCGAGCATGCCCGCCTCGAAGCCTTGGAAGAGAAAGACGGTGGATGGACGGGGCAGGCGAAAGGCGCGCGCTGCCAGCGCTCCGGCGAGACCGAGCAGGGCGCAGGCGGCGAAAACGGCGAGCGAGATCGCCAGCAGGGCGCCGTCGGGACGCACGCGGGAAAAGGCGCCGAAGAGAACGGCGGGGAGCGCTACGGAAGCGACGAGCTTCTTCAGTGTCCCGGCGCCTTCGGCGCTCAGGAATCCCGCTTTGCCGAGGGCGGCGCCGAGGACGATCAGGAAGAAAACGGGAACTAGCTCGGCGACGAATGACGGCATGTCGGCTCCCTTGGCTGAAGCGGCGTTGTAATCGTTTACAACTTATTTCGGGACAGGAATGACGCCCTTTTTAAGGATGATGTTGCCGTATTTGACCGTTTCGCCGGTCATGACCACCGCAAAGGCTTTCTTGGCCCGTTCGTAGAACGCGAAGCGCTCAACCCGCTCGATCGCGGGGGTTCCCGGCCAACGGGCGTCGATGGGCTTGCGGTAGGCCCGCTCAACATCCATATCCAGGGCATCGCCGGGGACGGGAGCCATCATCGCGACGGGGGCGGGAACGTAGGAATCCAGGTTCATGAGCGCCAGGATGCCGTCAAGGAGGGCCGGAATGCGGATTCCGTCAGCCCGGATCACGCGGGAGTTGAAGGAATCGCCGGGAAAGAAAGCGTCCGCGAGTACGATCTCGTCGCCGTGTCCCATGCGGAACAGGGCGTCCAGGAGTTCAGGACTGATTACGGGCGAAATGCCAATGAGCATGGAAGCCTCCCTTTCAGGCGCGGACCGCTTTCAGGCCGCGCGTCGGGCCCGACGCTGCGGACCGCACCCCCATCATCGACGGGGAGGCCCAACTTGTCAAGATATTTATGTAATCGATTACAGATCGATTACAGACAGACTAGTCAGCAAGCGAACCTGCTTCTTGTTCCGCCAACCGATAGGCGAACTCCGCAGCTTCATGATTCGAGAGACGAGGGAACGATCCGGATAGACCTCCGGCAGATCAAAACGGATTCGAGAAATGTGGCATTTCCCGGCGAATCCGCAGGATTCGTCAGTCCGAACTCCGGAGAGGGGATAAGTTATCCGCTTCGAAGCGAATCCGCGATATAGGGGCGATAAACTAGGTATCGATGGCTGGAATTCCAGGTACGGAGCAAATGCTTTCGTATTGAAACGCGGATTAGCCCGGCTTAAAATAAAGAGCCTGCTGAAAATGCGGCAAAAGCGCGCATTCGAGATAAGCAAGAAACGGTTAGGGCAGAAAAGGAGGGCACGCGATGACAGCTGCGACGACAAAAGCTCTGGAGGGTTTGCGGGACCTATCCACCATGCAATGGTACGCGATTCCCCTGCTCGCGATCGTTTTCTACATCTACACGATCGAGATTCGCAAGGCGCGCGATCAAGGCGATTGGAATCCCCTCGTCGCAGCCCTTGCGATCTTCGGCGCCGATTTCCTCAATGAAAGCCTCAACGGTTGGTTCATGGTAATATCCGGTCGTTCGGCGCTCTGGACGGCTCCCGGTCCGACGGCACTCCGGACGATGATCGGGTGGAACATCGAGATCATGTTCATGTTCGCCCTCCTCGGTTTCGTCTTTTACCATAGTCTATCGGACAAGCGAGATTCGAGAATCGCCGGTCTTCCCGAGCCATGGTTTTGGGCCATACTCTATTCGGCAGTCTGCGTCGCGGTCGAGATCGCGCTCAATTCGGGCGGTCTTCTCGTCTGGGAATATCCCTTCTGGAGGGCGAGCATCCTCGGCGTAATTCCGATATTCCTCTTCGGCTATCTATGGTTCTTCGCCTGGGCGATCCTTGCGATTTTCCGGAAGACGACGCGCGCGAAGATCCTCGTCATAGCCGCTCCCTACGGAACGGCGATCCTCCTCGACTCGATCGCGGCGGCGATGGGCTGGGTGTACTGATCGCCAAAGCGACAAAGCAGTCGGCGCGGATTTGCATGTCGTAGGCACGCTCCTAGCGATTGTCGATGACGGTGACTACGAAATGCTCCGCTTCCGAGAGGATTTCGCGGTTCGCCGGGGCGGCGGAAAGCATCGAGGCGAAGTCCGCAAGCAGAGCTTCCTCCATCTCCGCGCACTCACCGAGCTCCGCGACCATGCGGGTAGCGTCAAAAGGGGAATCCTCGCCATCACCGGGCTTCATGTCCAGGATGGCGGCACGGGCACGCCGATACTCCTCGGAGAGGTTGATAAGCGGACTGCCGTAGAGGAAGTTGCTCGTCATCGCGGCGAGGTCGAACTCGGGATGCTCAAAGCGGCGGTCTCCGTTCTTGAGACCGCCCCAACCGTATAGGACCGCCATTTGGGCGCGCTCGAGTTCCTGCGCGGAAGGCGGGCGGTTCTTGAGGCTGGACAGGATGGCCAGAATGAGCGCGAAGGTCTCGCGTTCCATACCGCTTATGAACCCGATCTTGAAGGACAGGGCCAGGCCGCCATCCTCCGGAGCGGAAACGAGGCACTCGAAATCCAATAAGCCCAGGGCTGGGCGGCCGGGGGGATGGGTATCGTTCAACAGTTCCGCGAAAGCGCGAAGGTGCATGCGCTGCTCGATGAGCTTGGCAAAGAGCAATGCGCGGCCGTTTGTCTCGGGGGAAGGCCCTGTCGCCGCTCCGGCAGCGGAGGCGAGCGTCGGACGGGCAAGCGGTACGACGAAACTTGATAGGCCGTAGTATTTCGATCCTGCAAGGGTGAGCCTGGGACCGAGGATGTCGGGGACTTTACGTAATGGGGCTGAGACTTTGGCCGCGCTCAGGCTTCCCAGCGCCTTCTCTACGCTCTCGCTGAACTTGATCCAGTCTATCGTTCTGGAATTCAGGGCTATGGCTAGGCGATCCGCGGCAAAGCAGCGGTTCCGGAAAGCGTCGAGAGCGATAGGGGTGGCTGGATCCAACGTGGGATAGCCTTCCGCGGCAGCGGCTATCGACTCGGAATCCAAGTGTGCGTCCAGGATGGTTGCGGAGAGGAGGCGCAGCCCCACGGCGGGATCGGCGAAATCGAAGTGATGTCCGATGGTGAAGGTCGAGCGGTCAAGACCGGCCTCGCACAGTTCAATCCTCCAACCCGAAGCATCCAGAGACAAGGTTTCCTCGAGTTTCACGGCGGCGATCCGGGTCAATAGGCCCGCCCATCCCGCTTCGCCGGGCATCTCGTCCATCGTTCCGGAGGCTGCGACCAGGCTTAGGTGGCTATTTTCCCGCCTGGCGCGAGGCGCATAGTACCAGACAAGACCGTTCCCGGCTCGGCCCGCCAGGAAATCATCGGGATCTACCGCTGGAGCGACGGGCAAGACTTGCGCGGCCGCGCCTCGCGTCGCCACGACCAATGCCAAGGCGAGTACGGCCGAATGGCGACCATTCCGCGAGGCTACTGCCTTGTTAATGCTTCGGTGCATGTCCGACTCCTTCCAAAAGAACGGCGACCGGTATTGCTGAGTATACCCTCGCTTTGAGAACAGCGCGGATTGCCTCGGCTTTTCGACCATTCGTACATCGCGCGGCCGTGCTTGTCGCGTAATCCGGTTTTGTTCGAAGGGGTCGATGCCCTCGTATTGGTCGGTATGTGAAAGGAATCGCCGGGGAAGAAGCCCGCGAGGACGATCTCGTCGCCGTGTCCCATGCGGAACAGGGCATCCAGGGTTCGGGACTGATTACAGGCGAAATGCCGATGAGCATGGAAGCTTCCCTTTCAGGCGCGGATTCGGCGCGTTCCTTTGCGCGATCCTTGACTCGATAAGAATAGAAATCGACAACACCTCGACGTCCACCGCATGTCCGGGATTGAAGGATCCCATTCCGCCCGTAAGTCCACTGGTCCCCCTTACCCCCGCTCAGATTTCCCTGCAGGCGACACTCATCCTTCGACCTTTCCCTCTCAAAGTCCCCGCTTTTAATATGGCGACCGGTTCGGGCATGGCCGACAAACGCAAGCGGGGAAAATCAATGCCAAGGCGGTCGATCTTGCCCTCGCCCAATGGGTGATAAGGAAGGATCTCCACGACTTTGGCGTCGATAGTATCGAGAAAATCGGCCAATGCGACCAAGGCCTCGGGACTATCGTTGAATCCCGGGATCAGCGGTATACGGAAATCCACCGGGTGGCCCGAGGCAGAGAGCCATGCGGCGTTCTCCAGGATCAGGCTATTGTCCGCCCCCGTATTCGACCGATGCCGCTGGGCGTCCATGCCCTTGAGATCGAAGTGGAAATGGGACACGAGTTCGGCCAGGGTCCCGAGCTTTTCTCGGGACATGAGTCCGTTGGTCTGGAGAACAGTGTGGAGACCTTCGCGTCCTAGCGCCTCCAGGAGCTGGACCAAAGCCTGGAACTGCAGTGAGGCCTCGCCGCCGGACAGGGTGATGCCGCCGCCGGAATCCTCGAAGTAGGCAAGATCGCGCTTCAGTTCGACCACCAGGTCCTCGACGTCGCGCCAGGCGCCGAAGCCGCCAATCGAGGCAGGCGCGATGGATTCAGGATTCGCGCACCAACGGCAGCGCATGTTGCAGCCCCGGAGGAAGACCGTGGTCCTGATGCCGGGACCATCATGGACGGAAAAGCGCTGGATGTTCAGTACTGCCACGTTCATGCGTGTTCGCTCCGACTGATAAGCTCGTCCTGGCTTTCGCGATTCAATTCCACGAAGCGGGCGCTGTAGCCCGAGATCCGGACGATCAGATCGGCGTATTCCGCCGGACGGGCCTGGGCCGACCGCAGCGTTTCCGTGCTCACCACATTCAACTGGAGATGGGGACCGCCCTGGCGGAAGTAGCTGCGGACCAGGCTGATGAAGCGCTGGATAAGACCCTCGCTCGAGAGTAGGCCCGGATTCACCCGGATATTGACGGATGACCCTCCGGCGGCGAGGGCGAAGTCGATTGCCAGGGTGGAGTTGAGGAAGGCGGTGTAGCCTGCCTTGTCCCGGCCGCCTGCTACTCCTGCCCCGACGGACAGGGCCTCCAGCTGCCGCCTGCCGTCGGTCGTGGCGCCGGTCAGCATGCCGAACACGACATGGCCGGCCTCGGAATGCAGGCCCAGCACGTAGCGGCCGCCACGGAAAGTGGCGTGGGAGTCCAACTCCGCGCTGAGGAAGCGCACGAGATCGCCGGCCTTGTCGTCCACCTCGCGCTGGTCATTGCCGAATTTCGGCACCTCGTCGAGGATGGCCCGCCTCTCCGCCTCATAGCCGTGGAAGTCATGGCTCGTCATCCGCTTGAGGCGCCGCAAGCTGAATCGCCCTGTCACATACACCAGGGTCTCGATGCTGTGCAGGGAATCCACGACGGTTCCGAGGCCGGTCTGGCTGACGCCGGTCAGGTTGTGTCGCGCACCTCCGCGCTTGACGTCCTTGTCACCCTCCAGGGCTCCCGGAACCAGGGCCGAGACGAAGGCATTGGGCAGGAGGAGGTGGGCTTCGTCGGCGGCCTTGAGCGACCCGTCGACCTCCGCGACGATGCCGGAGAGGAAGGCCTTGTATGCCGCGAGGAAGTCCTCGTAGGTGGCATGCTCGCGGGAGTCCTCGGCCAGGAAGAGTTCCAGGGTGC
Source organism: Treponema sp. (assembly GCA_003527485.1). GTDB lineage: Bacteria > Spirochaetota > Spirochaetia > Treponematales > Breznakiellaceae > UBA12037. Next base: position 105,499 of record DPXI01000088.1, read on the forward strand.
GCGGAAGCACAATGTGGGAGGCGCATACCGAGCCGTAGCCGCCCCGCGGGACCGGCTGCACGCAGCCCGAGATGATATAGTCGCGGGCGTCGGTCTCGGGGATGCCGATCCGGGCGAGTCCCGCCATCACCACGCCGTCGTTGAACATCTGGACCGAGTTGGAGCCGCCCGCGATCACCCGCATGGTCCGCTCGAGGAAGTCCGCGGGGGTCCCGGCATGGATGCGGATGGCGACGTTGGGCTGCAGGGTATTGGCCCTCCCGGCTACGTCCAGGAAAAGGTCTGAGAGCTCGTTGGTGGCGTCCCGTCCCTTATCGTCGATACCCCCGATCGTAAGGGTCATCCTTCCCGTGTTGCCGTCTTCGACCTTGCTGACGCCGTTTTCCAACAGGAATTCGATCTCGCTGGCCTTGACGAAGAAGGCCTCGATGAGTTCGGTGGCGGCGCCAGGATTCGGCCCCTTCCCGGCCTTGTCGACCAGATAGGCCGGGCCGAGGATCTGGTCCAGCCGGCCGAATGGTACCTCCATGCCGCCATCGTCGAGGACCAGGGCCAGGAAGGCGAACCAGGCCGACTGGAAGGCCTCGCGGAAGCCGCGCGCCGGGTTCCGGGGTACGGTGCGGCAGATGCGGGCGATCTCCGCCAATTCGGCCCGCTCCGCCTCCGGAGCGCCGCGGGCCAGGCTCTCCGCCAGGTCGGCATAGCGCTCGGCAAAACGGATGACGGCCTGCAGGGCTACGATGACGGACTCGTGAAACTCGGCCTTCTCCGGGCTGTCGGCCTTCGCCAGGCCTTGCCTGGCCTGCTCCATCAGGGCTGCGAGGCCCCGTTCGACCACTGCGCCTAAATCCGCGTTGAACAGGAAGAGACCGCCGACGAATTGGTTTTCCGCCGTGAAGGCGAACTGCCCCTGGCGCCGGCGTTGGCTTGGGGAAAGGAGTTCGCGGAAACGGGCACGGGCGGAGCGCGGTCGCCAATAACGGATAAGAGCGCGCAATTTTTGCCGTTTCAGTGGCTCGATCCTGAAAGCCTGGACAGGCCGGGTCTCGAAAGACTCGAAGCTGCGCTTGACCAGAAATTCGAGGAGGGAAAGCCGGCTCCTCGCGTGAGGCGCGACCCAGCCGCCGACCTTGATCAGGACCTTGGCGCCGGACATGGCCAGGCCTTTGAGCGCCTTGTCGAAGGGGCCAGTCGGGCGCATGCCGCCGGTATTGGTCTCAGGAAACAGGATGGCTCCGTTGGGCCGGTCGGTCAGCCCGCCGACCAGGAGCTCCCCGGCATGAATGGCGATGGGCAGGCGCTCGAGCGTATGCGCGAAGGCCTTTGCCCGCCGTAGCGCCAGGCCATCGTCCGGATTGGCCCGCCAGGCTTCCGTGAACAATTCTGCCCGGTCGGTGGAGACCCATCGGTGGGCTGCGCGATGAGCCTGATAACGCTTCGCGATTCGTTCACTGGAGAATTGGGCCTTCCCCGTCGGACGGGGGCAGGTCATAGTGTCGGTCGCATCCATTGATCCCCTCCTTGAGCATATATGTGCACACATGCACATATTAGATATAGAAACATGATTATTTTTGCCCAGTTCCTCAACACTACGGCACCAATTTACTCAAGGCGTTCAAGTTTTTCTCGATCCGGGAAATCGAGGCGCTGCCATCGACCGCAATATTGCTTGGCAGGCTACCTTTTTGCTGTGGACCAGGCCTTCGCGCTCCATCAACTGCAAATGCCGGAATATCAACGAGGGTCCTGTGAGAAAGGCCTCGCCACCGCCCCGATATCGCCAAGCCAGCAGACAGCCAACTGCCTCAGAAAAGCGATACGTATCGGCTCGCCAATCACCTGGAAAAGCTCAGAGCCATAAGGCCGAAAGCGCTTCCCTGTCACTCATTTCCATGAGTATATATGCACACGAATGCATATGTCAAGAATAAACGCCAAAATGAATCTATCGAATGAACCAATCGATTTTATCTTCTTCCTGTGTTGCCGGAAGTCTTCTCCTGCTGTGCGATCGCGTATATCGCGGCGCGGCGAAATCCGCATGATCTGCCGAAGGGCCATACGAAACCGCGGAAAAAACGATCGCGGATCCGGCGCGTTCCTTTGCGCGAACCTTGACTCGATAAAAATATAATTATATGATCATCCCCGACTGAGAGGAAGGTAGTCCCGACCTTGAGGTCCCGCGAATCATTTCCGATCCAAAGGAGCTTCCGATGGAGAAGAGACTCGGAGTCGTAGCAATTCTGATAGAAGGGCGCGCCTCGATACCCCGCGTGAATCAAATCCTCTCAGCCCATGGCGACATAATCCAGGGACGACTCGGCATGCCCTTCCGGGACAAAGGCGTGCAGGTCATCTCGCTCATCGTCGAAGGAACGACCGACCAAATCGGCGCGCTTTCCGGCCCCCTCGGGCGGCTTGAAGGCGTGCAGGTCAAGTCGATCCTGACCGGCTACCGGGAGGACATTCATGACGGCGACCACAACGAACTCGAAAGCGGCGACCTTCCTTGATTACGGGAAGCTGAAGGACCTGGCCGCCCGGGGCGAACCGAGCGCGGAACGGGTCCGCATTATCTTGGCGAAAGCGCGGCTACTGCGCGGGCTTTCCAGCGAGGAAGCGGCCGACCTCGCCGCGATCGGGGGCGGGGAATCGCTGACCCTTCTCCTTGAAACCGCGGGTTTCGTCAAGCGCGAGATCTACGGCAAACGCATGGTGCTCTTCGCGCCGGTGTACACGGGCAACCACTGCGTGAACGACTGCGTGTATTGCGGTTTCCGCGCTTCCAACCGCGGGCTCCGCCGAGTGGCGCTGACCCGGCAACAGATCGGGAAGCAGGCCGAGCTGCTGCTGGCGCAAGGCCACAAACGCATCCTCCTGATTTGCGGCGAATCGCCCGCGACCGACCTCCCGTTCACGCTCGATTCGATCGCCGACTGCTACGGCGTCTCCGTGAACGGCGCCAGGATCAGGCGGATCAACGTGGAGCTCGCGCCGATGGATGTCGAGGCGTTCCGCGCGCTGAAAAAAGCCGATATCGGGACCTACGTCTGTTTCCAGGAAACGTACGATCCGGAACTATACGCAGCGGCCCATCCTTCGGGTCCGAAGGCGGATTACCGGAACCGATTGTACGTGATGGACCGGGCCATGGAGGGCGGTTGCGACGACGTGGGACTGGGCGCCCTCTTCGGCCTGGGGAACTGGCGCTACGAATTGGCCGGCATGCTGGAACACGCCAGGCACCTGGAGGAAAGCTTCGGCTGCGGCCCCCACACGGTGAGCGTCCCCCGCATCGAGTACGCCTCCGGCGCCCCGGCGGCGGAGACGGTGCCGGCCCCGGTGTCCGACGACGATTTCAAGAAGATAGTGGCGATTCTGCGCGTGACCCTGCCGTACGTCGGCCTCATTCTTTCCACCCGGGAGCGCACGGCTTTCCGCAGGGAACTGATGGCGTACGGCGTGAGCCAGATATCGGCGGGCAGCCGGACCGATCCGGGCGGCTACGACGAAGAAGGCCGGGACGATTCGGCCGAAAAGGACGCTCCCGGCGCAGGGGATTCGGGCCAATTCGCCCTGGGCGATACGCGGAACCTTGAACGGACGGTTTCGGATCTGGTCGATGACGGGTACGTCCCCAGCTTCTGCACCGGCTGTTACCGCCGCGGGCGGACCGGGGCCGATTTCATGGACCTGGCGAAGCCCGGCCTCATCAAGGAGTTCTGCCTTCCCAACGGATTGGTCTCCTTTTCCGAATACCTGCACGATTACGCGTCGGCGGAAACCCGGGAAAAGGGCCTGTCCCTCATCCGGTCGATGAAAGCCGACGCGACGGACAAGTCCAGGCCGTACCTGGAAAAAGCTCTGGCCGACACGGCGGCCGGCAAGCGGGACATCTATCTGTGAGCGCGGCTCTCCGGGGGGACAGCCACCGGCCCGCGAATGAGGCGGAAATCCGCGAATGGGCATCGCTTCCCGACGCCCGGCTCATCGCCCTCGCCCGCTCGGTCGCCGATTCGGTCCACGGTAAGGAGGTGCTTCTCCGCGGCCTGATCGAGGTGACCAACGAATGCGGGATGGATTGCCTGTATTGCGGCATCCGCCGGAGCAATGGCGAGGTCGAACGTTACCGGCTCTCCGATGAAGCTGTCGCCGCGACGGTCGAGGCGGGGTTGGCGGCAGGTTTCCGGACCTTCGTTCTCCAGGGCGGCGAGTCGGAAAACCTCCGCGGCGACGGTCTTCTCAAGCTGACCGAAGCCGCGAGAAAGGCCGCCGGAGCCGATAGCGCGATCACCCTCAGTTTCGGTATCAGGAGCCGCCGAGAGTACGAAGAGCTCCGCGCCGCGGGCGCCGACCGCTACCTCATGCGCTTCGAGACGGCCGATCCCGAGCTGCACCGGTACCTGCGCAACGGCATGACCCTCAGGAGGCGCCTGGAAGCGTTGGAGGACCTACGCGCGGCGGGTTTCCAGCTCGGGTCCGGCTTCATGACGGGACTTCCCGGCGAAACCGGGGAAACGCTCATCGCCAATATCGTCCTGGCGGCGGAACTCGACCTGGATATGGGCGGGGTGGGGCCTTTCATCCCGCACCCCAAGACGCCGCTGGCGGATGCGTCGGGAGGTACGATCGAACTCGCCATCCGGGCGACCGCCCTTCTCCGCCTCGCGCTCCCGGCCTGCCACATCCCGGCGACTACCGCGGCGGGCACCCTCCACCCCGAGGGACGCGAGAGGATGCTGGAAGCGGGAGCCAACGTCCTCATGCCGAACATCACGCCGGTCGGGGCGAAAAAAAACTATCTCCTCTATCCGGGGAAGATTTGCCTGGACGAGTCGGGGTTCCAGTGCGTCGGCTGCCTTTCCGTCCGCGCGCTGGGACGGGGTCTGACCCTCAGCTGGAACCGCGGCGACGCGGTCGGGCTCCGGAAGCGCGGTACGGTCGGGGTCATCGCCGCAGGAGCGCCCGGATGATGGATGAAGTCAGGATCGAAGTCGAGACGGTTCTCGCGCGGATGCCGCAGACCGCGGCGGCGGTCGACAATTTCGGCCGGGGGCAGACCCCTCCCGAAGTGATCGCCGCGCTGGCGGAAGTGAAGGAAGCCTCATTGCGCGCCATCCAGGAAAGCGGACGGCCATGGCCTGAGGACGTGTTCTCGGCGGCGCTTGAGACGCTCGCGGAAATTCGCCGCGGCGAAAAGGATGGCTTCTTCCCCCTCGATCTTGCCCAGGGCGGCGCGGGGACGAGCCTCCACATGAACATCTGCGAGCTGCTCTCCATTTCGATAGAGGACAAGATCGGACGCCCGGACGCCTTCCACTTCCTGGACGATGCGGCGCGCTCCCAATCGACCAACGACGTGGTTACCACCGCGGCCGTAGTCGTGGTCCAGCGCCTGATCCGCCGGATCGAAACCGCCGTGATCGGGCTGCAGGAAGCCCTGGTCGACAGGGAGCGGGCCTGGCGCGGGGTGAGGATCGCCGCCCGGACAGAGTGGCAGGACGCCGTGCCGATGGACCTGTCGCAGGTCGCTTCCGCGTGGGCGGGAACGGCCGAGCGCGACCGCTGGAGGCTGGGAAAACTCAAGGAGCGATCGCGAACGATAGCCCTGGGCGGCGGCGCCGTCGGGGCCGGAACTGGCGGCGGCGTAGCCGGGCTCGGCATGGCGGGCTACGGGGCCGGAGCTTATCTCTTCACCGCCGAGCGACTCTTGCGGGAAATTACGGGCCTGCCCTTGCAGCGCAGCCAAAACATGACCGAAGCCGTCTCCCAGCGGGACGAGTTCGCCGAAGTCGCGAGCGGTTTCGGCCTCCTCGCCGCGAACGTCCGCAAACTCTGCGGCGATCTTTTCATCTATACCTCATCGGCCATCGGCGAACTAAAACTGCCGGCCTTGCAGTGGGGATCGACGGCGATGCCGGCCAAGAACAATCCCGTCCTGATCGAATTCGCCGACGGATCGGCTTCCCGCGCCGAGGCGTCGGCGTCGCTCATCGTCCGCTACGCGCAGGAAGGCCGTCTGCAGCTCAATTCCTATACGCCTTTCATTTTGGACTCGTTCCTCCGCTGCGCGGCGGACCTGGAAGCCGCGCTCGGGGCGCTGTCCGTCCGGCTCATGCCCCGCCTGGAAGCGGACGAACATCGGGCGCTGGAAAACCTGTCCCGCTCGGCCGCGCCCTTGAACGCCCTGCGCGCGGATATGCCGTACGCGACGCTGAAAACGCTCGCCGCTTCAGGGGAACCTCGGCAAACCGGCGCCGGGTCCGTACCGTCGCTCGCCGACGGAATCCGCGCCTCCATCGTACGGACCCTCTCCGGGACGACGGGACTCGGACCGGACATCATCCGCCTCCGTTTGGGCTTTCCCCGGACGGAGAGCCCAGAGGAGCTATCGTGAACCTTGAAAGTCCGCTTTCCGAATCGGCGGCCATCGTAGTCGTCGGCGTGCGCAACGCCGGAAAATCGAGCCTGATCAACGCCCTGTTCGGCAAGGATGTCGCCATCGTCTCCGCGGAGCCGGGAACCACCACCGACCCCGTGACCCGCAAAATGGAACTGCCGGGCTGGGGCCCCGTCGCGTTCGTGGACACCGCCGGCATCGACGACGATGGCGAACTCGGCCTGAAGCGGGTCGCGAAAACAGAGGAACGCCTGGCCTCCTGCTCCGCGGCAGTATTCGCTACGCCCGGCCATCGGTCCCCGATTCCCGCCGAGACCACGCTATTGGAAAGGCTGCGAACCTGCGGAAAGCCCTTCCTGGTCGCGCTTACCCACGCGGACCTGCCGCTCGACCCTGAAAAGGCCCGTGCCTTCGGCCTCCCGGAATCGGGCGCCAAGGGTTCCGTTCCGCCTTTCGCCGTACCGGTAAAGCGTGTCGACGGCCGCTCGGGGGCGGGCGCCGCCGAACTTCGGACGGCCATCGCCGCGCTTGCGGATGGAGGCGTCGTCGAACCCGGCCCCTTGGAGGGGGTCGCGCGGGAAGGCGACCATTTCCTTTTGGTGGCGCCCATCGATCTGGCCGCGCCCAAGGGCCGCCTCATCCAGCCCCAAACGGAGACGATCCGCGACGCGCTGGACCGCGACTGTATGGTCACCGTGGTGAAGGAGCGCGAATTGTACGACGCCTACCGTTCGTTCAAGGCAAGGCCGCGCCTGGTCATCACCGACAGCCAGGCCTTTTCGAAGGTCGCCGCCGATATCCCGGAGGATCAGCCGCTGACCAGTTTTTCCATCCTCTTCGCGCGGAAAAAGGGGGAGCTGGACGCGTTCCTCTCCGGTCTGGACGCCTTATCCCGTTTTCCCGTCGACGGCCGGGTCTTCGTGATGGAAGCATGCTCCCATCACCGCGGGGCCGACGACATCGCCTCGGTCAAAATCCCCCGGCTTTTTTCCCGGATGGTGACGCCGACCGCGCGGCTGGAGACCGTACGCAAAATCCCCGACGATTTATGCGCGTCGGATCTGGTAATCCATTGCGCGGCGTGCATGATGACCGGAAATTCGCTGAAGGCCCGCATGGAGAAATTTCGCGCGGCGGGCGTGCCGGTGACCAACTACGGCCTGTTCATGGCTTGGGCGAACGGCCTTCTGCCGCGCGCGATAGAGCCGTTTCCCGAGTTCGCGGGAGTACGCAAAGAAGCTCTGAGCCGGGAACTATAGATTTCCCCCCGCGGATCCGACCAGGAGGCTTTCCCCCGGCGTTCGGTAAACGGGCTTTCAGGAACTCATGAAATCTTCAATAAGCGCGCAGGTCCTTTCGAGGGCATCATCCTGACGCATCCTTTCGGAATAGGATCGGCAACGATCCAGGACTTCCGGCGACGCGATCAAGGCGTTCAGTTCCTTCGCGAGCGAAACGGCGTTGAATTTCTTCGGAAGCAGGGATGCGCCAATTCCGAGCTTTTCCACGCGGGCGGCGTTATCGGGCTGATCATGAGCCATGGGTCGAATGACTTGCGGGATACCCGCGGCGATCGCCTGCGCGGTGGTGCCGATGCCTCCGTGGTGAACCAGGGCAACGGCCCGCGGAAGTATTTTGCTGAAGGGCAAATAATTGAAATGGCGAATATTATCCGGAAGGTTTTTCGGCAATTGTTCGGGATGCTGCGTAAGCAGGATGCCGCGTCGTCCCGATAAACGGCACGCGGCGATACAATCCTCGAAGAATTTGTCGGCGTGTTTCATGGCGGTACCCGGCGTGAATATCACGGGGGGCGCGCCCGCGCCAAGGAAATCCTCCAGACCTTCGGGAATGGATTCATTCTCGTCTTTCCTATCGTACGAAATGAAACCGGTGAGTTTTGTCCGCGGAGGCCAATCGCTTTGGGATGGGGCGAACCAATCGGGAAACAGGCATAGGTTGCTTTGCGGGGAGTGCATCCAGCGGTCGAAAATTTTCTTGACGGGCGGCAGGCCAAGACTTCGGCGGAAGCGATTGATCTCCGGCGCGAACAGTTTATCCAGCACCAGGATGTCGATGAGGCCGAATAGGGCTTTTTTCGCGAAAGGGGGTACCCATGCGGGCAATAACGGAAATTCATGAATACTACGAAATACCGCGGGCTGCAAATGGATGGTGATAAAAGGAAATCCCAACTTTTCATGGGCCATATGCGCGGCGAAGAACTGTCCTTGGGCGGCCAGAATCGTTTCGGACGGATCAAAGCCGGAAATTATCCGATATGCCGGCTCCATGATCGGGAAAACCACCTGTTCTACGAAGACGCTGAACCCCTTGGAGGGGTCCCATAAATCTGGATTGTCGATGATGGCCCGGTAGTCCTCGGTACTGCCGAGCCCATAAAATTCCAAACCCGCGCCTCGCGCCTGGGATTCAAAATACCGGCTTGTGATCAATGCGACGCGATACCCCCGTTCGAGCAACCTTCGTCCAATGCCGATAAACGGATTGACGTCTCCCGCGCTTCCGATGGTACAGAGCAGGATGGTTTTTTTCGTTCCTTTATTCATGTTCCCGCCTCGCTCCCCAGGTAACTGAATCGTATGCCGCCGTCAGGTCAAAGGTTCCATAAATCGAAAAGAGAGCGAAAACCGGCAGTCTTTTTTGTTCCATGGTTCCTCCGGTATCCATTATAGTCCGGTGCTCACGGATAGTCAGAGTCAAATCCGATCATCGCCGGGGCAGGAAAGGGAAACCGGCCTTCCCCGGCAGCCCCAGCTTCAGCGGCGTCGCGTCGGGCTTGATCGCCGCGTCCGCGTTGGCCTTTGCGTGCGCCAGCTACCAGATCCGAACCGACAGCCTTCCCGTAGTTCCCGCCGAAGTTGCGAAGCTCCAAGGGAAAAGCGTCGCGGTCCAACCCGTTGAGATCTCATTCGGCTCCAGCCGTTTCGCGATCGACCTGCGGGACCTCAAACTGACTGTCAACGGCCAGGAAGTCCAGCTTCAAACCAGGTTCATAGACGAGTTCGATGACATGACACTCGGCCATGTCGGTCTCCTGGACGTCAATATTTTTGCGAAGACGAAGGTGGACGCAGCCAAGCTGAGCGAATTCGGCGGGGATTTACTCGTGAATGCGATGGAAGGAAAACACGACTACCACCTGCCCTTTTTCAAAGGCCTGGGAGAGTCCAATATGGGCCAACTCTCCAACCGACCCTACTCCCAGGATCGGTCCGTGAATCCTCCCGAAGACGCTTACGGGGCGACCACGGGTCCGGCGACCGTCTATTCGTCGGCGGTGCTCCTTGCGCCCGGCCAAGCGCCCGAGGGCTCCGATCTCATCCTCAAGACGGAAATATCACTCTCCAACGAGATCGTCCAGGTCATCAGCAATACGAGCACCATGACTGTTGGCTCAAGCGGCATGCCCGCGAAGGCCGACGACTATTTCCTGTCCATCTTCGGCAGTCTCCTGTTCACCCTTGCGGACGCCAAGACCGGCCAGGTCTACGTCACCGAAAAATCGAAGAGCGAGTGGAGCATGAAACCCGTGCTGGTCCGGAACATCAAGCTGCCGGTCAACAAGGGCGACGCGGCAGCATTCGCCAAATACTTCAGGACCGTGGACCTGCAGCCCTACGCGCAAGAAGCGGTACAGGCGGCGCTTGAATCCATGCTTCCGCTGGTGGATTCGTTCTACGTCAATACCTTCCATTCGGTGAAAGTCGAGAAGAAATAAGTCTTTGCCCCGCAGCCCGGGGGAAGGCTCCGAAACGGTAAACCTGCCGTTCCCCTACAACCCCAGCTCCATCTGCCGCTCTTCGGAACCCAGCACGGCCGTCCGCAGGCGCGCGGCGTCCCAGCGGGCGGCGAGGAAGAGGGATTCGGCGAACGGCAGGAGCTGGGAGGTCAGGTAGTGGTTCCGGTCCAGGGGCGAAGACGGAGAAGCGGCGCTCTCGGCGCCCGAGCTGGTCCAGACGTACTCGACGACGCCGCGGCGCCCCTTCCAGCCGAGGGCGCGGGCGACCTTGACCTGGGGAGGCACGGAGGAGAGGTAGGCTTCGGGAGGGCGGACGAGGCGCCGGCGGTAGACGAGTTCTGCGTCCAGGCTGCCGGAATGCAGTTCGCGCGCGCGGCCGCGCAGGAATTCGAGGGTTTCGGCCTCCCCCGCTCCGCCGAAGACCAGGGCCAGGAGTTCCAGTTGCAGGCGGCGCGCGAAGGGCGTGGAATCGCTGCGGACGGCCTCCATCCCCTTCACCTCCACGGCGCTTCCCCCGTCCGCATCCAGCAGGAGCCCCGCGTACCCTTTTGCGCGGCCCCTGGAGGAACCGTCGGCGGCGAGGGCGCGGATCGGCGGGATCAGGAAGCGACGGTAGGCCTTCTCGAAGCGGAGGCTCAGGAAGGAAGGCAGGTCGTATTCCGCGCGGATCGCAGCCGAGAGGTCTTCGTTGAGCGCGGAGGCGAGGCTGCCGCAGGACAGGTCGAAGCCCCGCAGGTCGGTTCCGTCCACGGGGTCCTCCGCACGCGACGGCACGCGCCCAAGCTCCACGAAGAGGGAATCGGTATCGCCGTACAGTACGCGGTAGCCGCGGGAGACGAACCAGTCGCGGGAAAACAGCAGCCACTTGCGGGCGAAGGAAGTGATCGCTCCCGCGAGTTCCGTCTTCCCGTAGCGGCAGGTCGGCGTGCCGAGGCAACCGTAGAAGGAGTTCATCAGGATCTTGAAGACGAATGCGGCGACTTCGTCCCCGGATTCCAGCGCGCGGGTCCGTTCGGCGAAGTACGAATCGATGAGGCGGGGCAGAGGCCCCCGATCCCGGACGAAGAGTGCGCCGTTGGGAGCGGCCAGCACGGGCCCCTCCCCCGCCGCCGCGCGCGCGCGGGTCCAGGGATCAACATTGAAGGTACGGATGATGCTCGGATACAGGCTGCGGAAGTCGAAAACCGCCACGTTGGCAAACAGGCCCGTGACCGCGTCCAGGACGGTGCCGCCCGCTGCGCCCGACACCGCGCGCGCCTCGGCTGCGGTCGGGCGGGGCGGCGGGGCGACGCCGAGGGCGCGGAGTTCAGCGGCGTAGGCCCGCTCGAAGCTCGCGACGCTGGTCCAGGCCTTGTCCAGGGACACCCCGGTCAGGGCGGCGCGCTCCACCGCCAGACGGAACAGGCCCGTCCTGTCCAGGATGCGCAGCACGAGCTCGCTGTCGGCAAGGCAGTAGGCGCCGAAGGAGGCGGGATCCTCCGCGTACAGGCGGTCCAGGGCGGCGATCTTTTCTTCGCCCGTTTCCTTCACGATCTTGCCCTCCCCCAGCACCGCGTTCGCGACCGTCTGCAGGGTAAAGTCCTCGTAGCGGACCGGACCGGCCCGGACTGCCCGCAGGGCATCGATTACCTGCCGGCCGGGTACGATGGCCGCGGCCGACCGGCGTCCTTCGCCGGGAAGGAAGCGGGCGTTCTCCAGCGATCGGCCGATCGCGAAGGGAACGCGCAGGGCGGCGAAGCGCTCCGCAAGATGAGGAATGTCGAAGTCAAGCACGTTCCAGCCCGTGATCGCATCCGGATCGGCGGTACGGAGGTCGGAGGCGAAGGCGGCCAGCAGGGACGCCTCGTCGTCGTGGTAGACGACGGGACTCCCGGCATCCTCGACCAGGGGCCGCCCCGGCGCCAGGACGCGGACGTTCCGGAATGGAACGCGCGATTCCGCGACGCCGCCATCCACGGCGAGGGAGACGGCGCGGATCGCGCCGGACTTCGTGTCCGTCTCGATATCGATGGAAGCGAGTACGAGCGGGGCGCGGAAGGCGGGATCGGCCGGACCGAGGACGGGATCGTCGAAGACGAGGTCTACGTTGCGACCCGGTCGGCAGGAACCTTCGATCAGGACCGGCCCCCGGATGCCCGCCTCGAGGAGGAAGGCATCCGCCTCCCTCGTATCCGCGTCGGGGCTCGGGATGTCCGCGGCGCGCAGGGCGGCGGCCGCGTCCCGCCTCTCGCCGAGACCGGCGAAACGGAGCCGGAGGAGACGCTGTCCGGGTTCGAACGAAGAAAGGCCGCTTTCCTCGATCGCGAAGCGCGGAAGGCCGGATCGGGATCCGAGTTCCGCCAAGGTCGATTCCGGCACCAGGAGGGAAGCGACGCTCCCGCGCGCCGCCGCGGCGAAGGAGCGTCCGTCCTCAAGCCGGCCGGCGAGCAGTATCCGGTTCCGCTTGTAGTCGGCGTATGCGTGGACGATGAATCCCCGGGGCATGCGAACATCCTAGCCGCGAGCCGTCGGAACAGCAAGCGCAGGCCGGGCGCGATGGACGGAACGGCGCTTTTGCGCTACAAGAATAGTGTCATGTTTGGCATCCCGCAGCTTTTCGCCCGTTTCAGGCTCAGCCCGCCTCAGGAAATCGATCCGGATTCCCTGAGGGAAGAACGTTGGGTCGCGAATTTCTCGCGGGAGAAGGCGCGCCGCTTCGCTCCGGAGAACGAGCCGTCCTACGAATCCTCCTTCGAGGAGAACAGGCTGGTCCTCCGGCTCCGCAAGCCCGATTGCCTGGCCTGGACGCTCGATCCGTTGTACCGCTACGCAGATTTCTCCGTCGAAGCCGGATTGCGCATCGACCGGACAGGAGGATACTGCGCCGCTGGCCTGCTGTTCCGTTACTCCGACCCGGGCGACTACTATTCGATCCTCGTATCCAACCGCGGCTTCTTCCGCTTGGACGCCGTATTCAACGGCAATCCGATGCCGCTCATCGGGTGGACCGAGTTGCCGGAAGGTTCGGACCGCCTCCCCGCGACCGTCCATCCCGCGGAGGCGACGCGGAACGGGGAGGCGGTCAGACTCCGCGTCATCGCCCGCTCCGACCGCTTTACGATCGTCATAGACGACGCCTGGGCCGCCGAGGTGATGGATTCGACGATAGGGGCAGGGCGCATCGCCTTCGCCGCCGCTTCCTACGAAGGGACGCGCGACGTCTCCGCCCGGCTGGATTCGTTCAGGATAGACTCGCGGCCTTTGGAGACGGAGGCCGCCCACCTGCGCTGGAACGCGCTGATCCGCGTCGACCCCGCCGCCCGATTCGCGCTCGCGCGGACCTTCTCCGCCATGGGCCAGCCCCTCTCCGCCCTGGTCCAGCTCAAACGCGCCTGGAAAAAACCCCCGGGCATCCTGGACGAAGAAAGCGGGGCGCGCCGGTCGTCCGCCGAACTCCTGCTCGCCGCTTCGTGCGCGATCAGGCTCGGCCTGCTGGAGGAGGCGGAAGACTACTTGGACCGCTGCGTGGAGATCGATCCCGATGCCGAGGATGCCCGCCGGGCGACGGCCGAGAAGGCTAAAATCCTGTACATGGGCAACCGTTTCGCCGAACTGCGAGACCATGCGCTGGAAGCCGTCGTCCTCTTTCCCGCGGACTCGACGCTCCGCACCCTGCTGGGTCATGCGCTCTGGAATCTCGGCTCGTACGCCGCGGCCGCGCGGGAGTACGACGCCGCCCTCGAACTGGAACCATCCAACGGATTGATAGCCCAGAACGCCGGTATGGCCTGGGAGAAGGTCGGGAATCCCGACGCCGCCTTCAGGCGTTACCTCACCGCCGGCCGCGCCTTCCTCGCCTCCGAGTCCTATGACGATCTGGCTCTCGTGATCCCCCGTCTTGCCCAACTACGGCCGAAGGACGCCGCCGCCCGCGCCCTCGCCGGCAAGCGTTATTTCGCCCTGGGGGATTTCGCGCGCGCGTCGGAAGAACTCGCGGAAGCCGACGCCCTCCGCGCGCTTAACGCCGAAGGCAAGCCCGACGCGGCGGTGCCTTTCCTCCGCGGCCTGGCGCTCGCCAAGACCGGCAAGCGGGCGCAAGCCCTCCCCTTCCTGGAGCGCGCCGCCGCGCTGGAAGAAAGCTACGCTCCCTTCCGATTCAGGCTGGCCGAGACCCGCTTCCTCTCCAATGCCGATCCCCTGGATCCGCGCATGGTCGCCGACCTCCGAGCGGCGCTCGCCGCGGCTCCCGCCGACGGCTGGATCCTCAATTTCGCCGCCCAGGTGGCGCTCGCCCGCGGAGACCTGGACGAGGCTTCCCGGCACCTTGCCAAGGCTGACGCGGCGCTCGGCAATCAAGCGGCGGTCCTCGTGAACCGCGCCGAACTCGCCTTCCTGCGCGGAGACGCGGAAGCCGCCCTGGCGCTCGTAAGCGCGGATTCCGCCGCTGTCGCTGCCGCCGCCGGTGCCGGCGCCGCCGTCGCCAATGAGCGCGGCAATATCCTCGTCAGGCTCGGCCGCTACGAAGAAGCCGACGAAGCCTACAAGACCGCGGTGAAGGCCGCCGGTGACGAGGCCGAATACCTGCGCAACCGCGCCTCCTGCCTCATCGAGCTTTCGCGCTACGGGGAGGCCGACGAGCTGCTCTCCATGGCTTTCGACCGTGATCCCTCCTCCTGCCGCACCCTGGAGCTGACCGCCTACGTCGCCGTCAAGAAGGGGGAGCTGCCGCGGGCCGAGGCCGCCTGCAGGGTGGGCCTGGAACTGAGGGCCGACGACCCGGGACTGCTGGCGTCGCTCGCATGGGTATATTTGGCCATGGGACGCTGGAACGGGGCGGAAGACGCCGTCGCCCGCCTGGAACGCGCCTCCAGGGAAGGCGGGCCCGTCGCGGCGAGCGCGGCCGAGCTGCGCAAGCACCTCACGGAAGCCACCACCCGCCTGGTTTCCTGCGCGACCTGCGAAAGATCCTGGCGCGTGCCCAAGGACGCCCCGCCCATCGGAGCGCTCAGGCTCGTCGCCGAACCTCCCGACGAACTTCCGGCGGGCACCTGTCCCGTGTGCCTGAAGACCTGGTGCATCGGCTGCGCGAAGGCTTCCGTCAAGGAAGGACGTTTCCTCTGCCCGACCTGCGGGGAGCGCCTGAAGCTCCTGGACGAAGGGCTGAAGAAGCTGCTGGCGGACTGGTCGGAGACCGCCGCGCATTGAACGGAACAGAAGGCTAGATGCTGATTTCCCTGTCCCCGGTGACCTTGTTGAAGATGAGCAGGGAAACCACCGTCAAAACCGTCAATATCGTGGACAGTGCCGCGGCGATACCGTAGTTGCCCCGGATGATCTGCGTATAGATCTCGACGGTCAGCGTCTTCGTCCTACCCACGTAAAGCAGGATGGCCGTGGACAATTCGCTTATCATCGTCACCCAGCTCAGGATAGCGCCGGAGATTATGCCGGCGGCCATCATCGGCATGGTGATCTTGTAGAAAGCGTTCAGCTTGGAGCTTCCGAGGCTCAGGGCGGCTTCCTCCATGCTGAGCGGGATCTGCTGCAGGACCGCCACGCTGGAGCGGATCGTGTAGGGCAGACGCCGCAGGACCAGACCGATGATCATGATCAGCATGGTGCCGCTCAGGAGCAGGGGACGCTTGTTGAACGCGATCAGCAGCGTGATGCCGACCACCGATCCGGGGACGATGTACGGCACCATGGACACCGAGTCGGCTATGCTGGTGAAGATGTTGCGCCTGCGCACCGTTATGTAGGCGATAAGCGCGGCCAGGAAGACGATCACGATCAGCGACAGGCCGGGAATCACCAGGGTATTGGAAATCGCCCTTCCCACCTTGCCGAAGGCATCGGCATAACTGTTGAAGGAATATCCCGGGGCGAAGGTGGTGCCGTTCACGTTCTTGAAGGAGGTATAGATGATATACGCCTGGGGCATGATGGAAAGCCCGACCAATACATAGGTGTACAAGTGGATGAAGAACCGGGTGGCGCCTTTGGCCTCCACCGGACGGATCTTGTTCATGGAGTTCATGGTGAAGGACTTCCGGGTGGAGAGGTAACGCTGGAAGATGAAAATGAAGGTCGTGATGATTATCGCGATGATGGATATGGCGGCGGCGAAGCCGTCGTCTCCGCCCATTTCGCTGATGAACTCGTTGAAGATGGTCACGGGGAAGGTCCGGAAGCCTTCGCCAATCAGCATGGGCGTCCCGAAGTCCGCAAGGGAATTCATGAAGATCAGCAGGCCGCCCGCGAACAGGGTGGGAAGGATCAGGGGAACGATGATGAGGAAAAAGCGCCTGATGCCGGAACAGCCAAGGTTTTCGCTCGCTTCCAGCAGGGAATTGTCGACATTCTTGAGGGCGCCCGAGATGTACAGGAAAATGAGCGGATAGAGCTGCAGGGTAAGGACGACGAGGATGCCCCCGAAACCGTAGATGCTGGGTATCTTGATCCCCAGCGAATTATGGAAAAAGAGGGTAATGACTCCGCTTCGACCCATCAGGAGTATCCATGAATAGGCGCCGATGAAGGGAGCCGACATGGAAGAAATAATGATCAGTATCCGTATGAAGCCCTTGCCCCGGATCCTGAAGCGGGCGAAGAAATACGCCAGGGGCGTGCCCAGCATCACCGTCAGCAGGGTCACGCAGATGGTCACCCTGAAGCTGTTCAGCAGGGTATTGTAATAATAGGGCTTGCTGAAAAACCGGACGAAGTACGCCAGGGTGAACCTGCCGGTTTCCTTGTCCATCACCGCCTGGACGAGCAGGTTCAGCAAGGGATAGACCAGGAAGAGCCCGTAAAAGCCCAGGACGAAGAGGGTGACGAGGCTCCAAATGTCGAGCGCGGCTTTGGACTTCCGTTCAGTTCGCATAGGCCAGATTCCGCTTTCCGTCTTTCGAGAACACGTTGAGCTTGTCGGTCCTGATCTGAAGGCGAACGGAATCGCCCGCCTTGTACATGCTGTCCATGGAAGACTCGTGGATGATCTCGATCAGCTGCTTGTTCGGCAGGGATACCAGGTAGTGGGTGTTCAGACCCAGGAAAATGGAGTCCGCGATGGTGCCCCTTATTCCCGACGATCCCCCCGACGGGGAACTCGACTCTTCCCGCGACATCTGGAAGTCTTCCGGCCGTACGGAAAGAACCACCGGCGTATCCGTCGAGCAATTCAGCCGGTCCAGTCCGAATTCGAACGAATCCATACGGATCTTTCCGGTGGCTGCGCTGTATTCGGCATCGATCAGGTTCGTGCGGCCGATGAAGGTCGCCACGAAGATATTGGCCGGCCGGTGGTAGATTTCCGGGGGAGTCCCCACGTGCTGGATGACGCCGTCCTTCATCACCGCGATCCGGTCGGAAATGGCCATGGCCTCTTCCTGGTCATGGGTCACGTAGATGGTCGTGATGCCCACCTTCCTCTGCAGATCGCGGATCACCTGCCGCATCTCCAGGCGCAGTTTGGCGTCCAAGTTGGACAGCGGCTCGTCCATGAGGAGAAGGTCGGGCTTGATGACCAAGGCGCGGGCCAGGGCCACCCGCTGCTGCTGGCCGCCCGAAAGGCGCTCGGGCATCCGGTCCTTGAACTCGCGGATCTTCATTAGTCCCAGGAATTCGTCGGTCAGGGCTTCGATCTCTTCCTTGGGCAATTTCCTGTTGCGGAGACCGAATTCCACGTTCTGCCTGACGGTGTAGTGGGGAAAAATGGCGTAGTTCTGGAACACCATCCCGATGTTCCGCTTGCTGACGTCCATATCGTTGATGCGCTTGTCGTCGAAGAGGAAATCTCCGCCTTCGATGGTATTGAACCCGGCGATCATCCGCAACAAGGTCGTCTTCCCGCAGCCCGAAGGCCCGAGCAGGGTGAAGAACTCCTTGTCCCGGATGTCGATGGACAGGTCCGAAATAATCGTGTTCGCTCCGTACTTCTTTACCGCATTCCTGATGGAAATGTTGACACTCATATTCCGGACCCGCCTTCCTACTTCTTGATGTCCGTGAAGATATCCTTGAACCGGTTCTGGATCGCGACCTTGTTCTTCTGGACGTAATCCATGTCTTCCTTGATCAGCTTGATGTCCTTGATGTTGACCATGTACGACGGGGTGGCGACGTTGGCCATCACCGGCCGGTTTGTGACCGCCGTTCCGTACACGTTCTGGATCTCGGGGGACGTGATGTGGTCGATGAAGCGCCTGGCGTTGACCAGGTTCGGGGCTCCCTTCACGATGGCCGAACCGGCCGGAAGGTAGACGACGCCTTCTTCCATATAGACCACCTTCACGTCGGCTCCGTCGCGCACCAGCTGCACGGCGGGATCCTCGTAGGAAAGCCCGACGGTGTATTCGCCGTCGCGTACGCCCTTCCACACCGCGCTGGAACTGTCGATGACCACCGTGTTGGCGAAGAGGGCCTTCACGAAATCCCAGGCCTCCTGGCTCTCGTAGTCGCCCTTTCCGATCGCGGCGAGCATGTTGGTCAGGTGGGCGTAGGCGCTGGAGGAAGCCGTCGGGTTGGCCGAGACGATCTTTCCCTTCAAGGCGGGATTCAGCAGGTCCTTGTAACCCCTGATCTGGATATCCCCGATGAGCCTCTTGTTGACCAGCAACAGGCTGCCGTCCAACACGTTTGAGGTGATGTACCCCGTATCGTTCCGATAGATGTCGATAAGCTTGTCGTTGTTGACCGAGGTGTAGGGCTGGAACAGGTCCTTGTTGGTCTGGAACGTGGCGTAGGCCCCGCCGAAGACGACGTCGGCGTACGGGGACCCCGCTTCGCCCTGGATCCTCTTGAACAGCTCTCCGGTTCCCGCGGAAATCACCTCGACCTTCACGTTGTACAGCTTCTCGAAGGCGGGGATGGTCGACTTGAGCAGGCCGTCGCTGTTCGGGGAATAGACGACAAGCTTGTCGGTCGCCACGGGCTCGGCGCCCGCCTCTTCCTGCTTTCCTTCCGCGAACAGGGAAACCGCCGAAATCAATAAAACGAGCGCAATAATGGAACGTTTCATGCTTTTCTCCTTCTTATACACCTTTGGACTTAATGGCCGGGTTGTCAAGAAGTTTCGATCAGGCACTAAACCCAGGGAAAAAACCCAGGTACAAAACCGGTGCGCCGGAAGGCCCGCGGAGCCCCGGGAATGCCGTAAAATCACACTTTGGTGTAATAAAAATAATGCCGCCGGGTAATTTATTTCGGAGAAAATGGTAATTGCCAATTGCGGTTTTCGACCTCACTATGAAAAAGTGCGATTTCGCCGAAGCCGACAGGAGATCACGATGACGAAGATCAATCCGTTAAATACCATGGTCAAGCAAGCGGGAGTATTTTGGGCGCTCGTGGCGCTGCTTATTCTTGCGTCGCTGATTTCGCCGCATTTTCTGCAGTTCACGAATCTGGTGAACGTATTAAGGCAGATTTCCATCACGGGTATAATAAGCATCGGCATGACGTTCGTCATACTGACTTCGGGTATCGACCTTTCGGTCGGATCGATCGTCGGAAGCGTATCGGTCGTCAGCGCGCTTATCCTGAAATCCGGCGGATCGGTCGGCGTGATAGTGCCGACGGCGCTCCTCATCGGCGCAGCGTTAGGCGCGGTGAACGGGCTGGGTATCACCATCGGCAAAATTCCCCCGTTCATCATGACCCTCGGGACCATGGTCGCGGCGCGGGGCATAGCGATGATCCTGGCCAACGGATCGCCGATCGGATGGAGCAATACCGGGACCGACTTTTCCTGGCTCGGATCAGGTAGCTTTCTCCATTTGCCCTCGCCCGTCTGGGTGTTCGCCCTGATATTCATCATCGCCGCATTGGTCCTGAAATACACGACCTTCGGCAGATACGTTTATGCGATCGGCGACAGCCGGGAAGCCGCCTTCCTCAGCGGGATCAACGTAAGAAAAGTCGAGCTCATCACTTACGTCATCAATGGCGTGTTATCGGCGCTTGCCGCCCTCGTGTACGTATCCCGGCTGGACGTCGGCGAGCCGACCCACGGAACGGGCGTCGAACTCGATGCGATCGCGATAGTGATCATCGGAGGCACGAGCACCTTCGGCGGAGAAGGAGGCGTGAAAGGCACTTTGATCGGCGCCGCGATCATCATGGTGCTCGCCAACTTGCTGAACCTGCTGGGAGTATCTCCCTTTATCCAGCAGATAGTGAAAGGGGTGATAATCATCAGCGCGGTACTTATCGAGCGGCAGAGAAAACACTGAACGCGATTGAGGGAAATGACGGATTTGAAAGGAGGTTCCAAGCGGGAATGAGCGGAACATGCTGAAAGCAGGCGGGAATTGCGGGGTCAGCGTAAGCGCTGAAATATCACAGGAACTTGAAGGAGATAAGGGATGAAGGCAATCAAGGTTCTCATGATTCTTTTCGTAATGGCGGCGGTCTCGGCGGGTTCCGCTTTCGCCGCGGGTTCCGCGGAGAAGAAATTCGTGGTCGGGTTTTCCCAAGCCACGATGAACCACCCCCATCGGGTCGCTATGGTGGAAGTCAACAGAAAATGGGCTGAAGCGAATTGCCCCGACGTCGAATTGATCATCACCGACGGACAGAACAACGCCACCAAACAGGTATCCGACGTGGAAGACTTATTGGCGAGAAAAATCGATCTGCTGATTATTTCCCCGATCACGGAAGAGGCGCTGACCAGCGTCGTCAAGCGGGCGATGGATACCGGGGTAAAAGTGGTCACGCTCGACAGGCGCGTCAATACTCCCGTCACCTGCCACGTGGGAGCGGAGAATAAGCCGATCGGCACTTTCATCGCGAAATTCATAAACGAGAAACTCGACGGGAAAGGCAACATCATAGAAATCCAGGGAACGGCAGGCGCTTCGGCGACTATCGATCGCCATGACAGCTTCACCAGCGAAGTGAGCAAGTACCCCGGATTGAAGGTGGCAGGAACCCAGTACTGCGACTACATGAGGGAGAATGCGATGAAATACATGGAGGACATGCTTCAGCGATTCGGGCCCGGCCAGATCCAGGCCGTTTACGCCCATAACGACGAAGAGGCGCTCGGCGCCATCAAGGCCCTGGAAGCCGCCGATCGGCTCAAGGAAGTCCTCGTTTGCGGCGTCGACGGCGAGGAACTTTCCATCCAGGCCATCAAGGCGGGAAAGCAGGCCATGACCGTTACCTATCCCTACTGCGCCCCGGAAGGAATTCAAACCGCTTACAAGATCCTGAAAGGCGAAAAGGTGGCTTCCGTTATCGTACTTGAAAACAAACCCATTGACATGAGTAACGTGGATCAATGGCTGGGCAAGGGATTCTAGAGGGTCATTCAGCGCAGCCTTCCCGGGTTCGATTCCGGGAAGGCTCCCGGCTGGTATTTAGGCAAAATCAAAACACAGCGATTCGAGTCCGGAAGTTTCATCGGCCGTCATCATTCAATTTCGGATTATGCCCTACATGGAGCGACAGAATGGAAACCATGCTAGAAATGAAATGCATCTCTAAAACATTCCCGGGCGTCAAAGCCTTGGACGATGTGGCTTTCATCGCAAAAAGGGGCGAGATCCACGGCCTCGTCGGCGAGAACGGCGCCGGAAAGTCGACGCTCATGAAAATATTGGCAGGCGCCTGTCTTTCCGATACCGGGTCGATAAAAATCGAAGGAGAATTGATAAAAGACATCTCCCCGCATCATATGATAAAGAAAGGCGTGGCGGTCATTTACCAGGAATTGATGCTCTCCCCTCATATGACCGTCGCGGAAAATATTTTCCTTGGAGCTTTCCCGTTGACGACGATAGGTCTGATCGATTACGAGCTCATGAAAAAAGAGACGATACGGGTTTGCGGGCAACTCGGCCTTGACCTGGCTCCGGAAGCCGTAGTCAAGGATCTCAGCGTCGCGAAACGCCAGATGGTGGAGATCGCGAAAGCCCTGTCACGCGACGCGAAAATAATCGTTCTTGACGAACCGACGGCCGTACTCGGCGAGAGCGAACTCAAAATCATGTTCGGAGTGGTACGGAAGCTCGCCAAAGAAGGCGTGACCTTCATCTACATATCTCATCGATTGAAGGAAGTATTCGAGCTCGTCGATACGGTTACTATCATGAAAGACGGCAGAATCGTGATAACCGGCAACATAAAAGAATTCGACATGGGAAAAATGATCAAGTACATGGTCGGCAGGGAGATGTCGAATATTTATCCGAAGCGGGACAGCCGTATAGGGAAGGTGGTCCTGAACGTCAAGGGTATTACCAGGAAAGGCAGCTTCAAGGATATCAATTTCAGTCTCCATGAAGGAGAGATATTGGCGATCTCCGGGCTGGCGGGATCCGGAAGGACCGAAATACTCAGGGCCATCATAGGCGCCGATCCTATCGATTCCGGAGAGATCGAGGCATTCGGGAAAACATTTACGCCCAAGGCGCCGAAGGATTCGATCAAGCGCGGTTTGGGCATCATTCCCGAGGACAGGAAAATCGCAGGCTTATTCATGAGGCAATCTATCTTATTCAATATTTCCATAACGATGTTCAAAGATATCCTTAAGATCGGGTTCATCGACTTGAAACGAGAAAGGGAAAAGGCGGCTTCGCTGATTCGCGATATCAGAATAAAAACGGATAGTCCCGATAAAACAGTGAGGGACCTGAGCGGCGGGAATCAGCAGAAAGTCATTCTGGCCAAATGGCTGAACGCAAAATGCAAAATATTGCTCGTTGATGAACCGACGAGGGGAGTCGACGTCGGAGCCAAATTCGAAATCTATAGTCTCCTCGGCGATTTGATCAAAGAGGGGGCAGCCATCATCATGGTATCCTCCGAATTGCCCGAAGTCCTCGGATTCAGCGATCGGATAATCGTAATGTGGCAGGGCAATATGATGGCCGAACTCGATTCGAAGCGAGCGACCGAAGAGCAGATCCTCCAGTACGCCACCGGCATGAAAAGGGAAACAGCGACCTTGGAACAAACACGGAATCCGGTATAGCGACAGCGGATGATCCGCTTAGTTCTTGATGTATTTCAGGATCGCGTTCAGCAGTTCCCTTTTGCTGTTCACTTTTATTTTTTGATAAATATTGCTGACATGTTTCTTGACCGTATTTAACGACAGGAATAGTTGATCGCAGATTTCTTTGTAGCTTTTCCCGTCGATGAGCAGCAACAACACTTCGTTCTCCCTGCGGGAAATATCATAGTTGGCGCAGAATGAATCGAGCGAACCGTACTTCGGCAATTCGTTCTTGATGATCATGGAAATCCGCAAGTCATCTTCCATGTAATTCTTCGCGGCTTCGCTCAATTTATCCTTTCCGTTCTGCATCACCGTAACGGTGTCGGCTATCCTCAAGATATCCTTCAACCTGTGCCCGACATATACGATCGTGATCCCCTTGTTTCCATACGCCTGCAGCAAGTCCAATAAATCATCGATTTCTTCTTCGGTAAGAACGGAAATAATATCTTCCAATACCCAAATACCGCTGTTTTTAATAAGGTTCCGCCCGATCGCGAGCTTTTGTTTTTCGAATAGGCTGAGTTCGAAAATCCTTCCACGCTTTTTGAAATCCAGATTCAGATCAGCGATGATTCTTTCGGCTTCTTTCTGGCACCGTTTTTGATCAATGAAACCGAAACGGTTGTACTCATTGCCGAGGAAAAGGTTTTGGGTGATGCTCATGGATTTACAGAAAAAAGGTTTCTGGTAGATAACACCGATTCCCGCTTCTTCGCTGTCTTTGATGGAATTGAAGATCTTCCTGTTTCCGTTGATGAGAATGTCGCCGCTGTATGATTCGTGCGGATATATACCGCACAGGACTTTGATCATCGCCGAAATGCTCTCGTGATTATCGGAAACGACCGCGTGGATATCGCCTTGTTTCACCTGCAGGGAGAAAGCGTTCAATACTCTGATATCATTCGTTTGTTTCGTTATTTCCCTCATCTCGAGAATGCTATTCTTCATGGCCTTCCCATACCGGGGATTTCGGATTGAAATTTGATCGACGGGGGAGGCGCGAAGGTGTTCGGCAAATGATCGAAGTCGAATAAACCAATTGATCCTTCCCTCATTCCGCAAAAAAGCAGATTAATACCGGAAGCCCGGGCTGTCAATCGAAAATATTCGACCAAGATCGCTATCGCCGCAACCGGTTGAGAATATAGCCTCGTCGCTGCGGCGATACGGAACGCGGGAGTTTACGCCCCGCCCTTTTTCTCGATCTTGGCCCAGGTATCCCGGAGGGACACGGCGCGATTAAAGACCGGCTTGCCGCCGGCATCGTCGGAGTCCCGCACGAAGTAGCCGACCCGCTCGAACTGGAACCGCGCGCCCGGCGCGGCGGAAGCGAGGCTGCTTTCGCCTACGGCGCCGTCCACGATCTGCAGGGAATCGGGGTTGAGGTTTTCCATGAATGAATGGCCGCTCTCCACGTCCATGGGACGTTCCACAGAAAAGAGGTAATCGTACAGGCGGGCCTGCAAGGGGACGAAGCTCTCCGCGGATACCCAGTGGATGGTGCCCTTCACCTTCTTGTTGTCGGGAGCGTTGCCGCCCTTGGTCTCCGGATCGCAGGTGCAGCGCACCGCCGTGATTTCGCCCGTGGCGGGATCCTTGTCGAAGCCGGTACAGGTCACGATGTAGGCGTAACGCAGGCGGACGGAGTTGCCGGGAAAGAGACGGAAATATTTGGGCGGCGGAATCTCCTGGAAATCGTCCCGCTCAATCCAGAGCTCGCGGGTGAAGGCGACCTTGCGGGTGCCCGCGGAGGGATCCTCGGGATTGTTGACCGCGTCCAGCTCTTCGACCCTGCCCTCCGGCCAGTTCTCCACGATGAGCTTCAGCGGCTTCAGGACAGCCATTACGCGATCGGCCTTCTTGTTCAGGTCCTCCCGGAGGCAGTGCTCCAGCAGGGCGACGTCCACCATGCTGTCGGTCTTGGCCACGCCGATGCGCGACATGAAGTCGCGGATGGATTCGGGGGTGTAGCCGCGGCGGCGGAGACCGGAGATGGTCGGCATGCGCGGATCGTCCCAGCCGGACACGCGCTTCTCGTTCACGAGCTGCAACAGCCAGCGCTTGGAAAGCACGGTCCGCGAAACGTTCAGGCGGGCGAATTCGATCTGGCGGCTCGGAAACACCTCCGCCTGTTGTATGAACCAGTCGTACAGGGGACGGTGGATCTCGTATTCCAGGGAGCAGAGCGAATGGGTGATGCCCTCCTTCGCGTCGGACAGGGGATGTTGGAAGTCGTACATGGGATAGATGCACCAGGCGTCGCCCACGCGGTAGTGGGGCATGCGCCGCAGGCGGTACATTACGGGGTCCCGCATCACGAGGTTCGGGTGGGCCATGTCGATCTTGGCCCGAAGGGTCCTGGCCCCGTCGGGAAACTCGCCCGCGCGCATCCGCGCGAAGAGGTCCAGGTTTTCTTCGACCGACCTGTCCCTCCAAGGGCTGTTCTTTCCGGGCGGGGTGTCGGTGATGTTGTGCTTGTCGGCGACCGCGGTGCCGCGGTACACGCGCATTTCCTCATCGCTCAGGTCGTCGACGTAGGCAACGCCCTTCCGGATGAGCTTGAGCGCCAACTCGTACAGGTACTCGTAGTAGTCGGAGGCATAATACTCCCGGTCTTCCCAGTCGTAGCCGAGCCATTTCACGTCCCGCTTGATCGCCTCCACATAGGAAAGGTCTTCCTTTTCGGGATTCGTGTCGTCGAAACGGAGGTTGCACTTTCCTTTGAATTGGGAGGCGACGCCGAAGACGACGCTGATGGCCTTGGCGTGTCCGATATGGAGCCAGCCGTTGGGCTCGGGCGGAAAACGCGTGTGCACGTACGAGAAGCGGCCGGATTGCAGGTCCTCGGCGACGAAGTCGCGGATGAAGTCGGACGGATTGGTTTCGGCGGCTGGGGCGGGGGCGGGGGCGGGGGCGGGGGCGGCGGATGCATCGCTCATGGTGGTTCTCCTTCCGCGCTTCAGAGGCGCGGCGTTCCCACTATGCCGCGCGGGGGAAGGCAGGGTCAAGGAGAGGCGGAAAATACGGAAGGAGAAAGAAGGGAAGCCGGTAGCCGGCAGTTCCGTGCCCGCGATGTCTTCTCTTCCTACTGGCTACCGCTTTCAGTATCCTCCTCCCCCCCCTCCTCCGGATCGGGAGCCTTCAAGCGGTAGCCGACTCCGGATTCGGTCGTCAGAAGCGTCGGCCGGGAAGGATCCGCCTCTATCTTTTTGCGCAGGGCGTTTACGTAAACACGGAGATTGCCTCCCTCGGCTGGCCCGGAGGGTCCCCACACTTCTTTCAGTAGCATGTCCCGCGTCACGATCTTGCCGGCCTCACGGGCCAGTGCGGACAGGACCGCATTTTCCGTCGGGGTGAGCCTCAACCTCTCGCCGTCGACGAAGGCTTCGCGGGTGCCCGTCTCGAAACGCAGGCGTCCGGAGCGGTAGGTGGTTGAAACGCCGGAGGCCCGCCGGCGGTGCACCGCCTGTATCCGGGAGACGAGAACGTTGGTGTAGAAGGGTTTCGTCACGTAATCGTCCGCGCCCGCATCCAGAAGCGCGACGATGTCTTCCTCGGCGTCCCTCACGGAGACAACGATGACGGGCACGGTGCTCCATTCCCGGAGTCGGGCGAGGGCCGCCACCCCGGAAAGGTCCGGCAGGTTGAGATCCAGGAGGATGACGTCGGGTTTGTCCGCCCGGGCGGAGTCAAGCCCCTCCTCGGCGCAGGAGGCCGAGAATACTTCCCATCCCTTGCTTGCGAGCGCGATCTCGAGCAGGCGTCGTATCTGCGCTTCGTCGTCGATGACGAGGATTCTCATCAGGCCTCCTCTTCGACGCAACCGGGAAAACGGGCCTCGACCGTGAAAGTCCCTGTCCCCGAGTACGCCGAAATCGATCCGCCGTGGGCTTCCGCGATCCCCTTGCAGATCGCCAATCCGAGACCGAGGCCTCCCTTCGATCTGCCTTCGCTTTTCTTGAATTTTTCGAATAGGGTCGCCTCGCGTTCCCGGTCGACTCCGGGACCGGCGTCGACCACGCGGATGATGAGTTCCGCGCCTTCCTCCGCAAGCGCCAGTTCGACCGGCGCGCCGGGCCAGGAATATTTACCCGCATTCCGGAGGAGGTTCGCCACCATGCGGGAAACGAGGGCGCCGTCTAGGACGGCCGGACGCGGAACGGCAGGCAACCGGATCGAAAGGTCGCGGTCTCCGAGGGAAGAGCGCGACTCCTCGACGGCGGATTCAACGATATCGGCGGGATCGGTCGCTTCGCGTTTCAACTTCAGCATACCCGATTCTATCCGGCCGGCGGAAAGAATATCCTCCACGATCCTGTTGAGGGATGCCGAAGCATCCAAAGCGCCTTCGAGGATGGCCTTGCGGGCATCCGGCCGCTCCGCAAGGGCGTCGTCGCGAAGCGCGCTGAGCGAACCCGTTATCGTAGTCAGGGGCGTGCGCATCTCGTGGGAAACGGAATCGAGCAGGACCTTGGCGAGACGCTGGGAGCCGAGTTCGAGGGAGCTGCGCCGGGAGGCTTCCTCGGACCGCTCCCTCTCGATGATGAGCGCCAGGGTCTTGCCGAGCGAGGAAATGAGTTCGTCGTCGGATACGGTCCAGACGCGGCCTTCGGGGAGTTCTATACCGATGACGACTCCTGCCCGGTCTCCGCCCGATGACGGGATCGCGCGGAGACGCGCGCCGTCCGGACCCGCGGACTCGTCGATTCCGCCGGTAAAGGCCCTGCGCGCGGCGGCCGTGAACATCTCGTCCGTCGACGCCCCACCCCGGACAAGGACTCCGTCGGCTTCACCGACTGCGTCGGCACCGCCGGATTCGTCCGCAAAAACGAAAACGGGCAAGCCGAAGTAGCCGATGGCGAGGGAGGCGGCCGTCGCGGCGGCTTCTGCCGCGGAGGAGCAGGGCGCGAGTTTTTCGGCCGCTTCAAGGAGGAAGGAAGCCGCCCGCTGTCGTTGGGCGAGCAACTTCTCGCGCGAGCGGAGGCGAGCCACCAGCCCTCCCGTCACGAAGGCGACCAGGAAATAGACGCCGAACAGGAGCCAATCTGCCGGTTCGCCGATGGAGAAGGTGTAGCGCGGAGGAATGAAGAAGAAATTCAGGGCGAGGGCCGATACCAGGGCGCAAAGCGCGACCGTGCCCGGATTCGCGAAGAAGGAAAGGCCGAGGATCGCGGCGAGATAAACCAGCGCGACCCCGCGGTAAGTGATGATCGGGGCAATCGAATAGCCGATGATAATCAGGCCGGCGAAGAGGGCAGCCGCGGCGGCGATCCGCGCGAACCGCGCGATCCAGAGCTCACGCAAGGTCCCCCGCGGCCCGTTCGCCGGAACGGTCGACGGCGGGACCGGGGGCGCATCCCGGTCCTGGACGACAGCCACGGCTATCGCGCCGGCTTCCCGGACGATCCGATCCGAAACGGTGATCGTCTTGGGAAAAAGGCGCGGGCGGGAGAGGCCCGAACGCCCCACGACGATGAGGAAGACGCCCTTCTCCCGGGCGGCGTCCAGTATGGACTTTGCCAAATCGCCGCCCGGAAGGACTTCCACGCGCGCGCCGAGAGTCCTGGCCAGACAAAGATTGTCGTCGAGGCGCCGCCTCCCTTCCGGTCCGAGCGCCGCGCCTGAGTCCACGTACAGGGCCAGGCATTCCGCGTCCCGCATGCGGGCGAAGCGAGCGGCCCAATGAACGAGGTTGGCGGAACTCGGCGAGGCGCCCACGGCGACCAGAATCCTTTCGGTGCGCCCGTGACCCTCGCCGTTCATCATCGCCCCGCCTCCTTCCCCCTATCTATTCTATCATGCGCGGAGGAAGAACGGCGGTCCTTGGCTGAGCGTTCGATCCTAATCCAAATGTACAGGAGTCCGGCCGATAGCGCGAGGAAGAACAAGGCCGCGATGAGGCGGGACGGATCGACGGGATGGTCCGTAACGTTCCCCTTTTCGATAATGACCGCTTCATGGGCATGGATATCCATGTCACCGCCATGTTCGGGGCAGGCGCGCCGGAAATCGCCGCGGACCCGGACGCGGTCGCCCGTCCGCTCGTACGAACCGAACGAAAGACCGGCGGGAATATCGGCAGCAAGCATCCAGACGCCCAGAGCCGCGTTTCCGTCGCCCAGGTTCAGCCAAGCGTGATCGCCTCGGCGCAGGGCTTCGCCTATCGCCTCCCCTACGAACTCGACGACCCTCCCGTCAAGCTCCTTCGCCTTTTCCACCGCTTCCGCGCTGGAAATGGGGAGAGGCTCCGAAAAAGCCCGGACCGGCAGGATGGACAGAGCAAAAATAAGGATCGAAGCCGTTGCCGGGGAAACGCGTATGCTCATTTTCCTTTCCTTGCGAAAGATGCCGCGAAACCGATTGCGGCGAGAACGGCCATGAACTCAAGCCGGCCCGCCCATATCACGAGGATATAGACGACCTTGAGCGCATCCGGCATCGTGGGCGATGTGATGCCGATGCTTAGGCCCACGTTTCCCGTCACCGAGGCTGCCTCGAAGGCCGAATCGAGGAAGGGGTAGCCGCTGAGCGTGCCCGCCAGGCTCGCCGCCGCGAAGGTCGCGCAGTACAGGACGACGATGAGCGCTGCATTGCGGAGCGGGCCGTCCTCCAGGATGCGCCGGCCGTGATACCAGTACCGCTGCTCGATAACCGCTGATGCAGGCGCGAGCATCCGGCGCGTCTCCCGGACGAGGCCTTTCCAGATGAGTCCGACGCGGAGGGCCTTGAATCCTCCGGCAGTCGAACAGGCGGATCCTCCGAACAGCATGGCCACCAGCATCGCGAGAAGGGCCGTATCGCCCCATTCCAGGGCGAATTGCCGCGCGTAGATATTCATCAGTCCCGTCGTGGTATGTCCCGAGACGAGTAGGTAGAAACCCTTCCGGAATAGGGCTGCCGCGTTCGGATAGATGCCGAGCCTCATGAGGGAAACGCACGCCAACACGGCAAGTCCGGAGAGCGTGACGGTAAAAGTGACGGTCTCCAGGTTACGCCGCATTTCCCGCCTGTTCCCGCTCCAGACGGCGTTGTGAAGCGCGAAGTTGAAGGAGCCGAGGACGAAAAACGCGAGGGTCACCAGTTCGTAAAGCCCGCTGTGGTAATAGAGCATATTCTGCGACATCGGAGCGAAACCGCCGGTGCTCCACGACGACATGAACATCCAGAGTCCGTGGAGAAACGCGCCGGCGGGAGATAAGCCGATCGCGAAACCCGCCAGCGTGAACACGGCCGTTCCTACCACGAGGTAGCCCAGGCTGATCTTCCAGATGGCTTTCGCCGTGTGCGATATGCTGGGGAAAAGGCGCTCGTCCTTCCCTTCGCCAACGTAAAGGGAATAACCGCCGCCGGATTCGCGGACGAAGAAGGCGAGGGCCAGCACCACGACTCCCTGTCCTCCGACGAAAGTCAGAAGATGGCGCCACATATTCAGACCTATCGACACGTGGTCCAGATCGAGCATGAGGACCAGGCCCGTCGTCGTGAATCCGCTCATCGCGTCGAACATCGCATCCAGATAAGAGGCGAAGTGTCCCGATAACCAATACGGAAACGCGGCGAGGGCCATGACGAATAGCCAGGACAATGCGGAGGCGACCATCCCATGGATCCACGCCGGTCTCCGGTCGGTCCTTCCTCCGAGAGTGAGCGCGAGGCCGACCGTCATCGTGAACGCGAAGCCGAGCAGGAAGTCTACGGCGACCGCGCCTTCACCGGCGACGAGGGAGGTGGCGAGGGGCAGGAGGTGAAGGATGCCGACTCCGATGATGGTCTTTCCCGAGTAGGAAAGGATCAACAGGACATCGCCGGCACGGGGCTTGAAAACCACGGCTACGCCTTTCCGAAGAGGAAACAGAGAAGGGCTCCCGCAAGCGGGATGACCATGACATAGGCAAGTTCCGACGCGATGCCGAGGAGGGCGCCGAGACCACCGTCGAAGCGTTTTCCGAAAGACGTTTTCATTAGGTCCTTCCTATCAAGGCTTCACGGAGCTTTTCCATCGAGGGCCGCCGGGCCAGGGCAAAGACGCGATCGCCTGCGGCGAGCGCGGTGGCGCCGCGCGTGAGCATTACGGTTCCGGAGCGGATCAATGCGATGAGTACGCAATCCTGGGGGAGTTTGAGATCGGAAACGAGGAGCCCCGAGGCGGGGGACGATTCGCCCAGTTCCAACTCGGCCAGGGAAAAATCCCCGCTCTCGAAGATCGAGAGAAGACGCATGCCTTCCGCGGGCAACGCATCGCTGATCATGCGAGCCGCCGCCGTCGTCGCGTCGATGGTCGCGTCCGCTCCGGCGAGCCGATGGAGCGCCATATTCCGCGGATCTATCACCCGGGTGATGACCCGACCGCAGCCGTAACGGGTCTTGGCTATGCGGCATACGGCGATGTTGTCCTCGTCCCGGCCGGTCGCCGCCACGATATAGTCCGCGTCTTCCCCATCGGCCTCGCCGAGGACGCCGATTTCGGTTCCGTCGCCCAATACCGCCAGGATATCCAGTTCTTCGGCGACCCTTTTGCAGGCGGCCTTATCGCGATCGATGATGCCCACGCGGGTTCCTGATTCGGAAAGCATCTTGGCTAGATGGTAGCCCACCTTTCCGGCCCCGATGATGAGAGCGTACGGCATCGCCTACTCCTTTCCGACTCGGGCCAGGACAATCGAATCGTCGGACCGTACGGAAATGCCTTCCTCGTAACCATGGATCTTCCCCTGGCGGACGAGGGCGACGATTTTCCGGCCGTGCGGCATCCGGATCGTCCGCAGACGATTTCCGATCCATTCCTGACGGGGAAGCACGCAGATCGTGGATGGATCGATGGTGGCTTGCAGGGAGGAAAAAGTCCGGTCGCGGACATAGTCGAGAATCTGGTTCATTCCGGAGGTGGTCGGACAGACCGTGTCGAAACCGAGCTTTCGATAGAAATCTTCTTTCTCCGGATCCGAGATGCGCGCGATGGCTATCGGCACATTGTAGACGCCCTTCGCCATCTGGATGGCGGCGGCGTTCACGTTGTCGTCGGCCGTGGCGGCGATGAAGAAATCGGCTTTGCGGATGCCTGCGTTCTCCAGCGCGTCGGCATCGATCGGGTTCCCTTCGATGACAAGCCCGTCGAAGGAGGGACCGAGCCTCCGATTATCCAGAGGCAGGTCGACGACCGCTACATCGTTTCCTTCCGATGAAAGAACGCGAGCCAAGCCCGAACCCAATCTTCCGCTTCCTACGATGATTACGTACACGATCAGCTCCCTGTCGGCCGGCATAGTCCGCTTTCATTCGGACGGCGTCGCCGGTGACAAGTAAAGTGTACGGAACGAACGGATCGCGGGTCGATGCCCGGAGCGTTAAAGAAGGGCCCAAGGTCGTTAAGGAGGTGTTAAATTCCCGGAAGTCAAGCGGGAGAAGCGGGAGCGGACGTACCGGGGGATGCGGATCATCGATCCCCTTACGCCTCCGTCCCGGCGCGCGGATACAGGTAGCGCTTGATCTTCAGGGTCGCCGTCTTCTCGAAAGGTTCGGACTGGACCACCACGCGCGCGAGCCGGGAGAAGGATGCCAACCGGGCGTTCGCGGCGCCGCGCAGTCGGGCGAGCAGCTTTTCCGCTTCCTCGGTGACCTCCGCCGCGAGCGCCTTGGCTTTCTCGTTCAGGACCACAAGGGCCACGAGCGCCCCGTCCTTGGCCGCGTAGACCAGGGATTCCTCCACGAGACCCGTCGAAGCGAGGGCGGATTCGATCTCTTCCGGATAGATGTTTTCGCCGGAGGGCCCGAGGATCATGGCCTTCAGCCGGCCTTTCACGTACAGGAGCCCGTCGGCGTCGAAGGCGCCGAGGTCGCCGGTGCGGAACCAGAGGTCGTCCGTGAAGGCCGCCGCGCTACGCTGGGCGTCCAGGTAGTAGCCCCGCATCACCGAGGGGCCGCGCACCTGGATTTCCCCGTCCCCGCCTTCCGGCTGCGGCGCGATGCGGACTTCCAACCCCTCCAGGATGACGCCCGTGGAGCCGAGGCGCGTCTTGCCGGGGACGGCGGCGGCGACGAGGGGAGAGGTCTCCGTGAGGCCGTAGCCGATAGCGTAGGGGAAGCGGGCCGCCAGCAGGAATTCCTCCACGTCGCGCGCGAGGCCGGCGCCCCCGATGCCGAGGAAACGCAGCTGGCCGCCGAAGGCCGCTTCCAGCTTCCGGCCGGCGGCGCGGATCGCCAGAGGACGCGTCGGCGCGAAACGGTACAGGGGATGTGCGCGCAGGCGCGTTTCCACCCGGTTCCGGAACAGTT
Organism: Treponema sp.; assembly: GCA_003527485.1. Taxonomy (GTDB): domain Bacteria; phylum Spirochaetota; class Spirochaetia; order Treponematales; family Breznakiellaceae; genus UBA12037. Next base: position 138,934 of record DPXI01000088.1, read on the forward strand.
TCTCTATGATGAGGGGAACGATCACCATCACGGTCGGCTTCACCGCCGCGAGGGCGCCGGCCAGGACGGGCGCGGTCGGCGGCCTGTCCAAGTAGAAAATATTACAGCCCTGCAGCAGGGGCGTGATGAGGCCCATCGTGCTTTCCAGCGTGTGCGCCAGCGGCATCACGGAAAGCACCCGGTCATCCTCGCGCAGGGGGAAGACCGCGCGCGTGGCGATCGCGTTGGAGACGAGGTTTCCGTGCGTGAGCATGACGCCCTTGGAATGGCCGGTGGTTCCGGAAGTGTAGATGATGCAGGCCAGGTCGTCGCCTGTCAGGCTCGCGCTGGGCAGGGCGCCGCTGGGCAGGGCGCCGCCCGACGCGGCCGCTGTCATCCTGCTCCGCTCCGTGCCGCGCAGAACCTCGGCACCCCTTTCGTCCAGGGTATCCAGGAGGACGCGGGGGATCGTAGGGGAAACCGGTGACAACTTGGCGAGGGTCTTCCCGCTCGCGCAGATGACGCGGACCTCGGCATGGGCGGCCACGTTGGCGACCTGCTCGGGAATGAAATCCACCAGTACCGGCACGGCGACAGCGCCCGCCTCGGCGACGCCGAAATACGCGACGGCCCATTCGGCGCGGTTCTCGCAGAGTATCATCACCCGGTCCCCCGGCGCCACGCCGAGGGAGGAGAGCAGGGAGGCGAAACGCCGGGAGGAGCGGGCGAAGGCGGCGTAGTCGCTGACGGTTACGACCTCTCCGTCCGAGACGCGAGAGAGGCAGGGGCGGGCGCCGAAAGCGGTCCCGGCGGCGGCCAAGAGGCTGGGCAGGGTACGGCGTTCGAGTGCTTTCACGGGCGGCTCCTCGCGGTCGCGCGGAAACGGCCGCGCGCGCGTCGCAAGGATAACACCGAAAGTCCAATAATGCCAGACATTATTGGACAATCTGTCATAGTGACGTCATTCGATATATTTGAGATGCTTGGGCGGCAGGAAACAGGTCTCCGCGTAGGGTCCCCGGTATTTCTCGGGCATGAGGCGGGCGATCTGGCACATAATCTCGTCCGCCACTTCCTGGCGCACGGTCCGCGTCATGGAAGGGTCGGGTTGGATCATGAATGGCTTGCCGACCCGCACCGTCAAAGGCGTCCGTTTGAACTTCTTCAGATTCGACCAGAAGTTCTCCTGGCCCCAGTGGGCCACGGGCCAGATGAGGGCGCCCGCCCGGTGGGCGAGCACGGCGACGCCGGCCTTGCCTTGGCCAAGCACGCCCGTCCGCGAGCGGGTTCCCTCGGGCGCCAGGCCGAGGAAGCCGCCCTCCTCCACCCATGAAAGGCAAACCCTGAAGGATTCGGTATCCACCGCTCCGCGGTCGATGGGGATCGCATTCCAGAGTTTCGCGAAATACGCGTAGCCGGGATTCGTCGAATTTTCCTTCTTGGACATGGCGGCGAGGGAGCGCGGGAAGAGGAAGCAAGCCATCAGGGGCGCTTCCAGGAAGTTGATGTGGTTCATCGCGATGATGCCCGGTCCCCTGAGGGGGACGCGGTGGAACGCGCGCGCGTCCAGGCGGCAGGCGGTCCGGATCAGGAAGCGGATGAAGGCGTTAACGGGGTACGCGTCCGGTCTCATAGGGGTACCTTCTTTTTCTCGGTCATGTGCGCTCCTAGTACAAGGTGGCGCCCAGCAGGCGCGCGGCGATCTCGACCGCCATATGGGCTGTCTGGTTGCGGACGTCGAGCACGGGGTTGACTTCGACGATTTCGGCGGAGCGGAGCAGGCCCGAAGAGGCGAGTTCCTCGGCCAGGAGCAGGACCTCGCGGTAGGAGAAGCCTCCCGCCAGCGGTATGCCGACGCCGGGGGCGAACATGGGGTCCATGACGTCCATGTCGACGCTGACGTGCAGGGCGTCCACCCTCTCCGAGAAGAAGGCGATGATGCGCCTTGCCGTCTCCGCCATGCCGAGCCGGTCCACGTCCGTCATGGTGAAGACGGTGACGCCCGAGCGCTTCATGAGAAGGCGTTCCTCCGGATCCAGGTCGCGAACGCCGATGTGGACGACGTTGGCGGGATCCAGCTTGCGGAAGGCGCCGCCGAGCCCTGTCAGCTCCTCGCGGCCGTAGCCGCAGGCGGTGGCCAGGCACATCCCGTGGATGTTTCCGGAGGGCGAGGTTTCGGGCGTGTTGAAGTCCCCGTGCGCGTCCACCCAGAGCGTTCCCCAGCGGAGGTTCCGCTTCCGGTACGACAGGCCGAGCCCCGCGAGGCTGCCCACCGCGATGGAATGGTCGCCGCCCAGCACGAGCGGAAAGGTCCCGTCGTCCATCGCGCGCTGGACCCTGCGCGCCAGCTCCGAGCAGGCTTCGGCGATGGGCGCGAGGAATTTCGCGGACGGGTCGCCCTCCTCCACGAATTCCTGGGGAGGCACGTTGATGCCCGGCAGGCATTCGGCGACCTCGTGGCCGAGCTCCATGAGGGTACGTTTGAGCCCCGCCAGGCGGATCGCCGAAGGTCCCATGTCGCTCCCTCGGCGGCTCGCCCCGAAATCAAGCGGAAGCTCTATCACGCGCACGTTCATGGTGGCCGATGATACCCGAGCCGGGCGCGGGGGGCAATGGGAGGGACAGCGGCACGGATACCGCCCCGCCCGCGCCCGGCCTCGTCAAAACCTCAAGCCGACGGCGTGGCGGGCTGAGGAAGAAGTCCTGCGGGGGGAAGAGAAGAGAGATCCCGGAGGAGCGGCGGCAGGGACGCCGCCGTACAGCGTTGTCGCCGAATCGCAAAGCGATTCGGCAGCGGCACGGATGCCACCCCCCCCGCGCCCCCTCGCTCATCCCCCAGGAGGAATTTCGCGGATTCAGAACCGGAAAAGGTAATGCACGGCTATCCCCGGTTCCAATAGGCTTAATCCCCACCCCGGATGCAGGGAGACATACCAGGTATCCGCCAATTCCAGGCCCAGTCCCAACTGGGTGGGCCCCACCTCCAGACCAAGGCGAAACCCCTCTGAAAAGCGCCAGGATGCGGTAAGGTAGGGATTCAGGTCCGGGAGCGGAAAAGGCATTAAGAAAAGACCGACCGCCAATCTGGCCCCAACAGTAAAACCCTGGACGATCTCATAGCGGTAGGAAACGCTGGGCCGGAGAGCCCACCCATTGGCATCCAGATCATTCCTGAGGAAAGGCAGTGCGATTTCTCCCCAAGATACAAAATCACCCTCATCCTTGAAAGTCGCAGCCATCTCAAGACCGAGCCCCAGCCCATGAGGCTTTTCCTGGGCGACGAGTCTGGATACGGCCCCTAATGTCAGCATTATTCCCGCCAAGATTCCGAAAAGCTGTTTCATCCTTCGTTCCTCCACCAAGGCGCCAGCAGGACAGCCTTTCAGAAAAGATAGGAAATTGTGTTTTTACCTGCGCCAATTCAGCGATTGCTATAAAAACGGAAAGCAGTATTGAAAACAGTGGGAGGTCGGTAAGCGCCCGGGGCGCGAGGATCGAACCTTGCGGCCATTTTCGCCAGATGAAACATGACGCTTCGATCCATTTCTTCCCATTACTTACAACGGAATATCCCGTGAAGCTGGAATAGTCCACTGCGGGTTGAAGAAATCAAGGCGGAACTGGAGCAAGCCATCGGCCTCGATATTGCGTATATCTGCTCGGGCATAGCCCTCGTACGTTTCGCGCATCATCGAGTCGGGGTCATTCCAGAAATGGATTCGGTGCTTGGAGAAATGGTGGTCCAATGCCTCGTAAATGCGTGCCGGTATTAAATTTCTCCCTTGCAGCGCCACGGTCCGGGCGCGATCCACTTCACATCAGCCATATTTTTTTCATGTTCGGAATCCCCGAGTGGATCAAGGAAACAGGAAAGCTGTTTCAATACATCCGAAAATTGCTCGGGAGCATAGTCGAGTTTCATGCGCGACCGGAAAGCCTTCCACTGGACTTGCTTACTGAGCGCGAATGCAGAGGTGAAAATAGTCAATACGACAAGATCCGTACCTCGCTTCTCGAAGGTCAGGCGGAGCGCTTCCCGAAGCGTCCTGGCCTTGAAGTCGAAACGGCGGGAGAGCAGCCAGATATCGAAGAAATCCTTCATCCGACTATTCATGCTTCCCAATTTGGCCATGGTCTGATACTTCTCAGCGATGACGCTCTCTCGACTGTAGCAAAGCAGCTCTGCTGATGGCAGCGCCAGAATCGTCGGGAAAGGCATCCGCTCGGGTCGGGGGTATACGACATCACCGAACCCGATATCCAATTTAATCTTGATCCGTGCTGAATCGAGTCCTGCTTGGAAGGCGACGCGAATTCCGTGATAGTCCGCGTCTTCGCTGATGAGCGAGGTTCCGATCGTCGTGGGATCAAAACCGATCCCGTTTTCGGGTGCCGAAATGGCGAAGATCTCGCGCACTGCATCCCGAATCGTCCCCTCGACATTTTCGATCTTCCCCAGCAGGTCGATATCCATAGTCGAGCGGGCATCGGCGACATGCCAAACGCCGAGCATTATTGCCCCTTTAAGGATGAATCGATCGGCATAGAGCGATCGTGAAAGACGAAACAGAAAACGCTCCATAGCGAAGTACTGGAGTATCTCGTTGAAAGGGCGGCCATCACTTCGCGATTTGTCCTAGAGGCGTTGACGAATCGATGCCGGAATATTCCGCGTTGCCTCTCGGCTCATAGTCCGGCTTCCAGGTAGGGAGCTATTCCCTTTTCGACATCGCAAATGCGGGCATACTCCATGATTAGACCGGGCCTCGTATGCCCGACCTCCTTGTAGCTCTTGAGCGCTTCCAGAAAGATATCGATGCCCAGCTTATTCCGGAAGCGGAAACAATCGGCAAGAGTCTTTTCCGGATCGTAAACCCTCACAAGAACCCCGTCCAGATCGTGTACTTGGATACCCGCTCCATAGGTTTGCCCGGAGAAGAAAAAGTGGCGAATGGGCGGTTGCGTGAGGGTCGGAGCGCGGGAGCCGCGGGGAAGGGCTATGTTGATTTCATGGGGAATCTGGGTCGTAAGGTCATGAAAGGCGAGAGCCGAAACCAGACAGATGACAGCACGAGGATACCGAAGACTTACCACACTGAGATCGGGATCGCTGTACTCAGGTAACTCTGCCAGCCGATAGACCCCTCGTGTCACCTGGACGATGATTCCCTGGTCCCGCAGCGAATAGAGGACGGATCGGGAGGTCCCTCCTTCGAGAGCCTGGCTCATCCTGAGCTGCCCGCCATGCAGACGAAACAGCTCTTCTGCCTTCTTGTTTACCATTAGGACATAATGTTAACACTTACACGCATATGTGTGCAATATGTATTAATATGGGCGGCGGATCAAAAATACCATCGATCACGTGGTCGATTCTTCCGGAAACGCCGGAAGCGCATTCACGAACATCGAACAGCTTGTCCGCAAGGCGGGAAACATCGTCCGCATCGCCCGGGCGACGGAAGATATTTCCGGAAGGAACATCACCGCGGGCGACAAACTCCACACGATAGTCGGAGAGTTCAAGTGCGAAGACTAGTCATTTCCTCTCGGTGAACCAGTCCCGCAGAGCGACGGCGCGGCGGCGGAGGGGAAGCTCGATGTCAACGACGCCGGGAACGAAGATGACGGCGCGCACGCTCCAGGCGGTGTACAGCAGGCGGGAGGAGGGGAAATATGCGAGGTCGATGAGCGCCTTGCCGGGGGAGACGGCGGGGAGGAAGAGAAAACGCAGGGGGTCCAGGTTGACCATCCGCAGGCGGTAGCACCCGTCCCCGGAGGAGAGGACGATCCTGAACCGGACGGAACCGAAATCCGCGTCGTCGATCCTGACCTCGTACGATAAGGAATCGGCGGCGGGCGGGACCGTGAAGACGACCTTCCGGAACAGGGGGACGGAGCCCTTGCCCCGTTCACGGTACGAGAGGCCCGACAGGGATTCGGCGTCGCGCATTATGCGGAGCACGGCCTCCCCGTCGGGGGAAGGGGCGCCGGGAGGGAGCCGGAAAAGGCCTTCCAGGAGTTCGTGCGCCCGGATTCCGGCATGGTCGGCGCGCAACGCAGCTTCTCCGGGAAAGGAAGGGAGCAGGACCAAGCGTTTCGGTTTGGTCACGAATTCGATCAGGGAGGACTCGGCGGCGAGGCGAGCCTGGAGCGCGGGATCCAGTTCCTGCGCGGAAGCCACGACACCTAAGGCGATGAGCACGCAAGCGGCGACGGCCCTTCCCCGCAAGTTACGCGTTCTTCAGTGAGCCCAGGGCCCGGTCCACCCGCGCTATGACCTTTTCCGCGCCGAGGATGCGCAGGGAGCCGAAAAGGGGCGGACTGACGCGCGAACCGGTGACGGCCACGCGCAGCGGCATCATGAAATCGCCCAGCTTGGCGCCCGCGGTCTCCGCCGCCGCCTTGACGCGTTCCTCGGCCGCCGCGTCGCTCTCGCCGGCCATCGCGGAAACCAGGGCGCGGCCGAGCTCCAGCAGCTCGATCGCCCGGGCGAGGTCGAGCTTCTTGGGGATGAACTCCTCCGCGGCGGGAATGGCGGGCTCGGAAAAAAGGTAGCCGAGCTTGCCGGGAATCTCGTGCAGGAAGGAAAGCCGCTCCTTCACCAGGGGCAGGGCGGCGATGAAGGCCGCCTTCTGCGCAGCGGAAGGTGTCGTGCCCGCCGGGCCGAACAGCCCGCCCGAGACCGCGTAGGGAAGCGCGAGCTCGGCAAGTTCGGCGTCGCTCCGTAGGCGTATGTACTGGCCGTTGAACCACTCCAGCTTCTTGTAGTCGAAGACCGCCGGCGCCTTGTTCAGCTTCTCCAGCCTGAACAGCCGGGCGAGTTCCTCAAGCGAAAAGATGTCGCGGCCCTCCTCGTAGGAGGCGCCGAGCAGGGCGACGTAGTTCAGCAGGGCCTCGGGCAGGTAGCCCTGGTTGCGGAATTCGTCCACGCTCGTGGACCCGTGCCGCTTGGAAAGCTTCTTGCCGTCCTGTCCCATGACCATGGGGAGGTGGCAGAATTCCGGATGCTCCCACCCGAACGCGCGGTACATGATCACGTGCAGGGGCGTGGAAGGAAGCCATTCCTGGGCGCGCAGCACATGGGTGATCTTCATCAGATGGTCGTCCACGACGTTCGCCAGGTGGTAGGTCGGGAACCCGTCGGACTTCAGGAGCACGGGATCTGGATTCACGTCGTCGTTCTTCCATTCGATGTCGCCCAGCAGGTGGTCGCGGAACAGCGTCTTCTCGCCGAGAGGTATCTTCAGGCGGATCACGTGGGGCTCGCCAGCGGCCGCCCGGGACGCGGCCTCGGCGGCAGGGACGGCGCGGCAATGGCGATCGTAGCCGGTTTCGCTGGACTTGGAATCCTCCCGCTCCTTGCGGATCCGGTCCAAGCGGGCGGAATCGCAGAAACAGTAATAGGCCTTGTCCATCGCGACCAGCTCGAGCGCGTACTTCCCGTACAGCCCGGAGCGCTCGGACTGGATGTAGGAGGCGTAGGGACCACCAACGTCCGGACCCTCGTCCCACTTGACGCCGAGCCATTCGAAGGTATCGTACAGGTTCTTGACGGCCTCGTCGGTCGTGCGCGTCCGGTCGGTATCCTCAAGACGCAGGATGAACTTGCCGCCCAGGGACCGGGCGAAGAGGTAATTGAACAGGGCCGTGCGGACCCCGCCGATATGCTGCAGGCCCGTCGGGGACGGGGCGTAGCGGACGCGGACTTCCATGTTTGACGCTCCGGGAACGATGATGATTCGAACTGGACCGATTATAGCGGCCCGGCGGCCATCGCGTCCACGGAGGCGCCCCTCCGCGCTTCCGTGAAAGGCGCTAGTCCCTGTCCGGACCCGAATCCCGTTCCATCCGCGCCCGCACCTCCTCCAGCGTACCCGAGAAGGGCCCCGGCTTCTCCATCTTGATGGAGCAGAGGGCCGCCGCGAAGGCCACCGCGTCGCCGCAGCCGTGGGTCAGCCGTCGCGCGAGGTAGGACGAGAAAGTAGTGTCGCCGCGGCCCGTCCGCCCGGACAGGTTGGAAGGCGTGAAGGGGGCGCGGTATATTTTCCCCTCGCTCAGCACGATTACCTCGCTGTTGTGGGTGACCATGACCTCCTTGGCGCCCCAGGAGGCGAGCGTGCGGGCCGCCGCCTCGCGATCCTGGAGCCCGGTGAGGAACTCGGCCTCGGCCGCGTCGGTCTTCAGCCAGGTCACGAAAGGCAGCAGTTCGCGCTTGCCCTTCCAGTCCAGGAACTTCATCGTCCCGTCCGGCATCGCGGTCCGCAGCAGGCCCTGGGCGTCGACCGCGATCTTCGCGCGGCCGGCCAGTTCCTTGATCAGCGAATCCGGAAGCTCACCGACAAAGAGCCCCGCCAGGTCGATGACGGCGGCCCGGGCATCGGAGGGTATGTCGGAGGCGGTGAACGGCGCGGCGCGGGACAGGAGGGTGGTATCGCGGCGCTCGTGGTCGGCGGTCCTGAAGACGTTCAGGATGGAGGTCGTCGCGGGGCTGGAGCCGACGATGAGGTCGGCGCCGCCCGAGCGTATAAAATCCACCGAGGCCGCGTCCTCGTCGGCGGTTTTGGTGATGGCCAGCACCCGGGCTCCCGCCTTGGCGGCCGATATGGCCGAATGGACGATCGCGCCCCCGAGGAGTCTGGATTCCGCGCCGTTATGGTCCACGAGCACGTCCTTGGAAACGTGCCCGAGCATGATGATGTCGTAGTACATTCATTCCCCCTGAGAGCCCGAGCGGATCAAAGCGGCCAGGATGTCCGGCCGATGCGTGGTGATCGAATAGACTCCCGTGCCGAGCGCCTTCGCCATGTCGGCGCCATCGTCGACGGTCCAGGCGAGCACGGGCAGGCAGCGGCGGCGGGCGTAGTCCACGAGGGAAGCCGAGATCCTCGTCCACGGAAGGTTGACGCCGCAGGCTCCCGACGCGGAGGCCAGGGCGCAGACGGCGGCTATCCCGGCCGTCCCCTCCCCTCCTTCGCCCTCCCCCCCCTCGCCCACCTCGGCGTCGGCGTTGAAAAGATAGCGGAAACCCGGCAGGTTCTCGCGAGCCACACGGATGCCTACCGAGTCCAGGCCGGAAAACACCGCGTCGGTCGCCATGCCGCGGGAGCGCAGGAGACGCGAGGCGAGGATCATGGCGGCCAGCTCCTTGGCGTCCAGGTTCAGGACCCGGTCGCGTCCGGCCGCCAAGTCCAATACCGTTTCAAGGCGGAGCCATTCGCCGCCCGGATGCGGCAGCTTCCGGAGCTCCTCCCAATCCAGGTCGCCGATCCGCGCCCGCCCGCCGCCCGTCTCCAGGGAATCGTCGTGTGCAAGGACGACGACGCCGTCCCTGGTCGCCCGCAGGTCCACTTCGACCAGATCCGCCTCCGAGGCCAGGGCCGCCTGGATATTCGCCATGGAATTGGGAACCGTGCCCAGGCAGCCGGCGTGCGCGGTGACGAGGCACCTGCAGGCCGTCATTTCAGTCCGAGCGAATACGCGCTCGTCATCTGCCGGTAGACCACCTTGGCGAAAAGTACGATGGGGAGGGTCGCCAGCATGCCGATGCCCATGAGCTGGCCCCAGAGCGTCTCGTATTCGCCTATGTAATTGGCGATCTGCAGGGGCAGGGTCAGGAGTTCCGGACTGCGGATGAAAAGCATCGTGAACAGGAATTCGTCCCAGGCCACGATGATGCAGAAGATAGCCGTCGCCGCCAGCCCCGTCCGCACGAGCGGCAGGGCGATGAGGCGGAGGACCTGCAGGCGCGAGGCCCCGTCTATCTCGGCCGCCTCTTCGAACTCAAGGGGCATGGCCTTGACGTAGCCGAAGAGCATCCAGATGCAGTACGGGAGGGTGTAGACCTGGAACACCACGATGAGGCCCCAGAGATTGTTCATGAGCCTGAGCCGGGCGAACATGTCGTACAGTGGCACGGCGAGCACCACGGGAGGCAGCATTTTGGCCAGGATGATCCAGATCAGGAAAATCACGTTGAGCCTGGCGGGAAACCTGAAACGCACCAGCGCGTAGGAAGCGAGGAAGCCCAGTGCCAGGGACAGCAGGGTGGAAAGCGCGGTGACGAACACCGAATTCCAGAGCTTGCCGAGCCCTCCGCCCGTGAGGATCTTCGCGTAATTCTCCAGGGTGAATCGCTGCGGAAAGAGGGTCGGAACGGGGAGTATGTTCTCCACCGGCAGCTTGAACGAAGTGACGACGATCCAGTAGATCGGAAAGAGGGTGAGGATGAGTATCCCCGCGAGGAGGACGGGAAAAAGGATCGACCGCTTGGTATCGACGAACGACGCCATCTTCAGGCCTCCTTCGAACTCAGGATTTTCCTGAGGTAGATGGCCGAGGCGAAGGCGACGGCGACGAGGGTTATCATGGAAGCGGCCGAGGAACGCCCTAGCTTGAAGTACTGGAAAGCCTCGCGGTAGATGAAGTAGGAGGTCGTCTCTGTCGCGTTGCCGGGCCCTCCCTTGGTCAGGGCGAAAACCTTTGCGAAAACCTTGAAGGTATCTATCGTCCGCAGGAGGCAGAGCAGGAGTATCTGGTCACGCAGGATGGGCAGGGTGATCCTGAACAGGGTCTGCCGGTAGTTCGCCCCGTCGACGACCGACGCCTCGAAGATTTCCTGCGGCACCGACGCGAGTCCAGCCTGCACGACGATGAAGGCGAAGGGAGTCCACTGCCAGACGTCCACGAGCACCAAGGACCAGAGCGCCACCTCCGGATCGATGAGCCAGCCGGCGCGGGCGAAGCCCAGCGCGGCCAGGATGTTGTTCAGCAGTCCGATATCGTAATGGTAAAGGGTCTTCCAGACCGAGGAGACGACCATGGTGGACAGCATCATCGGGAGGATGGCCAGGATCATGAACAGGCCCTTGCCCCTGAAATGCCCGTAAAAAACCAGGGCGAGGACGATGCCGAGCAGGACTTCGACCGCCGTCGCGGCCAGGCAGTAGATCAGGGTGTTGGAGAAGGAAGCCTGGAAGAGCTTGTCGCCGAGTATGTCGGAATAGTTGCCCAGGCCCGTCCAGCTGCGGGAGCCCGAGATGTAGTTGTAGTTCTGGAAGGAGGTGGCGAAGACCGTCAGCATCGGATAGATGGTGAGCCACAGCATCACGGCCAGGGCCGGGGCGAATATGCACCAGAAAAAGAGGGCCTTGCCTCGCGTTCGTCCAGCATGTTTCATGGTCGGGACTCCGGGTTCGTCAGGGATAACGTACATGACCTGGGATATAGGAATCGGGCGCGGCCGGCGCTTTTTGGCGGCCGGCCGCGCGCTTTCTATCGGACGGGCTTTACTTGATGATCTGGGCGATCTTCGCGTTGGCTTCGTCGAGCGCCTGCTCGGCGGTCTTCTGGCCGATGAGGGCTTCCTGGACAAGGCCTCCCATGGTGTTCTCGATCTCCGCCCAGAACAGGGTGCGGGGACGCGCCACCGCGTTCTCCAGGGCATCCTTGATTCCGGGATACCAGGGGTGCTTGGCGAGGATTTCGGCATCCGCGTATACGGAGGAACGGCTCGGAGGCAGACCGGCTTTCAGCACCATGAGCTTCTGGATTTCCTTGCTGGTCAGGAATTCCAGGAAGTCGAAAGCGGCCTGCTTATTCCTGGACGCAACGGGGATGGAAATATGCCAGATGCCGTTCATGGGCGAAGACTTCTTCACGTCGGACGGATGCTTGGTCACCGTGACCTTGCCGGCGACCTTGGATTCATTGGGATCGTCGAGCTTGCCGAGCCATGCGGGCCAGACCTCGGGGGCGATGCCGACGGTGCCGGCGAGCAGTCCGTCGCGCACCTGCGCGGTGTTGTTCATGGGGACGCTCTTGGGAGCGTACTTTGCCAGTTCGAGGAAGAACTTCAGGGCCCGCACGGCTTCCGGAGAGTTGACGGCCGGCTTTCCGGAGGCGTCGAAGAAGTCGGCGCCGAAGGACCAGAAGACGGGCAGGAAGGCGGTGAGGATGGGATTTCCCTTCACGCCGCGGAAGGACACGCCCGAAACTGCGGGCTCGGCTTCCGAAATTTTCTTCGCGGCCGCGAGCACGTCGTTCCAGGTCTTGGGAGCGGCAAGCCCGTACTTGGCGAATAGATCGGCGCGGTAGGCGAAAAGTGAGACGTTCCCGACGAAGGGAAGGGCGTAGAGCTTGCCCTTGGGGCCGTTGGGGAACCGGCACAGATCGATGGTGGTCGAAATGAAGTCGGAGTCGACTGTCCTGCCGGCCTTCTTGTACAGGGCATCCAGATCCTCCAGCCAGCCTGCTTTCTGGAACTGCATGGCCTTGGGATCGTCGATGAGGACGAGGTCGTAGGTGCCGGTCCCCGTCCGGAGGTCGATGACGGATTTCTGGTAGACGTCGTCGCCCGAGAGTTTGAGGACTTCAAAGGTAACATTGGGATTCTTGGCCGTGTACGCGTCCACGGCCGCCTGCATGGCGTTGCCGTAGTCGCCGTCCCGGCCGGCGATGACCAGCTTGACCTGCTTCTGGGCGAATGCGCTGCCTGCGGATACGGCGAGCGCGAGAAGAACGAGGGCGATCCTTTTTGCCACGACGGGCCTCCTTGGGTTCAATACTGATGGGGGCAGCCGCCCCGGGAAACGGCCTTGGGGCCGTCTGAAAACGATGTTACATCCGGTTTTCCTGCCGCGCAAAGGAAAACGGTGATACGCTAATCATGAACTATTTGCTTGATTCAAGGAATTTGCATGCCAACCTTATTTTGCTTGATTTACATTCCGGGGAGTTGAAACCATGGAAATACAGGAAGGACAACGCCGCCGGGTGAAGCAGAAGGATCTCGTCGCCCTTCTCTTCGTGCTGTTTTCCGAAGAATACGACCGGACCGAAGCGGATTCCATCACCGATATAGAGATACCCATGGCGGAGGTCCGCAAATACCTGGCGAGCCGCGTGGGCACGAGCTATTCCAGCGATGCCTGGATAACGACGCAGATCCACAAGTACGAGGAGGAGCTCGGCACGCGGCTGTTCCGGAAAGCCGACTCGCCCGCCGGCCCCGCGCTGGGACTGTGCCGCGAGATTTTCACTTACGAACAGAAACGCCACCTGTACGTCACCCAGAAAATTCGGACGGCGAACGGAGTATTCGACCTCATCCGGAACTCGCAAGCCTCCTACCCCGCGGCGCGGTCCGTCCGCGTCCTGCTGGAGGCGGGCAGCACCGTCACGCGGGTCGCAGACATCATCGCACTGAACCTGGCCCAGGTCCCCTGGACCTGGGCCATCTGCACGCACAACCTCGGCGTCATCGAATGCCTCGGAAAAACAGGACCCGGTTATGAGAAAGCGTCGATCTCCGTTCCCCAGGGCCGCTTCGATCCGGCCACCAACCTCATCCTCGGCGAGAACCTGGCTTTCTACCTGGGGAAAACCTTCGACTGGATCATCCAGGGAACGTCCTTCCTCTCCGGCGGCGTCTGCTTCGTGGAGCGCGCGGACGAAGCGGCGATCAAGTCGGGAATCCTCCATGATTGCCGGGGAAGCAAGGTCCTCGTACTGACAGGCCACGAAGCCGCAGCCCGGCCTCCGGAACCCGCCATCCCCTTCGGCTCGACCGCGGACTTCGATTTCATCATCCACCCCGCCCTGCCTCAAGGTTCGGCCGCCGCCGCCCGCCTGGCCGCGCAGCTCGACTCGGCGCGCCTCGGACTCAGTGTAATGATCAGGGACTGGAGCTACGAAATACTGAAAACGGGAAAGGCGGCACGCCCTTCCGGGTGAGGGGTCAGGCCCTCGTGGTGCGACGTCCGGGCTGGACGGGGAGCTGGGGGGGGGTGGAAACCTCGGCGCTGCAGGCAATTGGAGGCAGGCCTGCTATAATATATAGCGATGAACCTACTTGGAGAATTCCGCTTGATCGTTTTCGAACTGGAGAGAGCCGGCATCCCCTACGCCGTCTGCGGGGGGATGGCGATGACCGCGTACGGCCATGCGCGTGCGACGCAGGACATCGAAGTACGGCGTGCCGGACGTCTCCAGGACCTGGCCGATATTGAACGGCTGGAGGAAGATCCCATATGAGCATGGACATGTCCCCCCATGCCGTCACCGCACGCCTCAGGCTCGTAAGCGAATTGCGGGACCTATGTCTGGCGCTTGGGTACGATAAGGCAAACGAACCTGGTCCTGCGCATCCCGTGGGATCTCCGGACCGCTCCCGCCGCTATTCTAAAGCCGTCCGCAGAGCCCAGGCCGCGCAGGCGTTCGCCGCCATGCAGGCGCGGGTCGTCATCGATGCGAACATCCTCGTCTCAAATACGCGGTAGCGCCCTCCCGCTTGACCGTCCCCGCACGGCTGCCTATCATCGCGCCATGATTCCCGAGAAGGTACGCCGCGTCCTGGACGCCCATGATTTGTCCGCCCTCGAATTCGAATCCGGTTCCACGCCGACCGCCGAGACCGCCGCCGCCCGCATCGGAGTGGAAGTCGGCCAGATAGCCAAGAGCCTGTTGTTCCGCGGCGCCTCGGGCCGCCTCGTGATGATAGTCTGCGCGGGAGACCGCAGGGTGTCCTCGGGAGCCGCCAAGCGCCTCGCGGGCGAAAAGCTTTCCATGGCGAACGCGGAGGAGACCGAGAACGCCACCGGCTTCCGGCCGGGCGGGGTCTGCCCCTTCGGCGTTGAGGGCGTGGACGTCTACATCGACGAGAGCCTCCGCGATTGGCCCGTGGTATACCCCGCCGCTGGGAACGACGCGACCGGGGTGCCCACCAACTACGGGCAGCTCCTGGAGATCACCGGCGGACGGACTTGCGCCGTCACCGCCGCTCCCTTACCGGGAATGTAGCCGCATCAATTTCCTGATGATCAAATCCGCAAAATTCCTTCTTGCATCGATGATTGTATGAATCACCACGTTTTTTTCTTGAATAGCGTAGACTATCCGATAATTCCCTTCGATCAATTCACGAAAATCCACAATGTTTTGTTTTTCCAGTTCAGGTACGATCCAGCCTCTTTCAGGAAGGTCCTTTAGCTCGTCCACCCTCGATTCCATCGTGAGCAACAGCTTTTGAGAGAACTCAGGATTGACCGAATAGTGATAATCAATTAATTCGATCAGGTCTTCTTCGGCGAGTCGCGAAAAGATGGTCCGGTATTTCTTAGCCATTCTTTATGAATCTTTCTTTCAGATCCGATAATACGTGGTCCGACTCCCTGGATTCTCCAGCCCGGATGTCTTTTTCGGATAATCGAATAATCTTCAGAAGGTTGAAAGCATCCTGCATGGTTTGATAGGATTCGATATCCAGAAGAACGGCTTTGGCTTCACCGTTCTGGGTGATGATTATCGGGTTCTTTCGTTCATTCACATATTTCATCATATCTGCCGCATTTGTCTTGATATAAGAAATAGGCTTGATGTCTTCTTTCAGATTGACGGACATTGGACTCTCCAGTGCTTATATGGTACCTCCAAAAGACTGCCTCGTCAATGTCAACAGACTATCGGTTTACCTTGACCGGCGGCGCGCTCAGACCTCCGGCGCTTGACGCCCCTTCCCGCCCGGCGTATCGTCGAGGCTCTCCAACGGAGGAAAATCATGAAAGCGCTTGTAAAACGAGAAGCCGGAGTCGGCATCTGGATGCAGGAAGTGCCCAAGCCGGAGATAGGACCGAACGACCTGCTGGTGAAGATAAGGAAGGTCGCGATCTGCGGCACCGACGTCCACATCTACAACTGGGACGCTTGGTCCCAGAAGACCATAAAGCCGCCGATGACCATCGGCCACGAGTTCGTCGGGGAGATAGCCGCCGTCGGCGCCTCGGTGACCGGCTGGCAGATCGGGGAGCGGATCTCAGGCGAAGGCCACATCGTCTGCGGCACCTGCCGCTCCTGCCTGGCTGGCCGCCGCCACCTCTGCCCCAACACCCGGGGCATCGGCGTCAACCGCGACGGCTGCTTCGCCGAGTACCTGTCCATCCCGGCCTCCAACGCCTGGCGCGTGCACCCCTCCCTCAGCGACGAAGTCGCCGCCATCTTCGATCCCTACGGAAACGCCACGCACACGGCGCTTTCCTTCGAGATGATAGGCGAAGACGTGCTCATCACCGGCGCGGGCCCCATCGGCTGCATGGCCGCGGCCATCTGCCGCCATGTCGGCGCGCGCCGCGTCGTCGTATCGGACATCAATCCCTACCGGCTGGAATTGGCGAAAAAACTCGGCGCCACCCACGTCATCAACGCCCGGAACGGCACGGTGCGCGGCTTCATTGAGCGCGAGGGCATGATCGGATTCGACGTAGGCCTTGAAATGTCCGGCTCGGGGGACGCCTTCGAATCCATGCTGGAAGGCATGTACAACGGCGGCCGGATCGCCCTGCTCGGCATCCTGCCCCCGGCCACCCGGATCGACTGGGACAACGTGATCTTCAAGGGCCTGCAGCTGAAGGGAATCTACGGCCGCGAAATCTTCGAGACCTGGTACAAGATGCAGGCCATGCTCCTGTCGGGCCTGGACGTCTCTCCCGTCATCACCCACCGCTTCGACTTCGACGAATTCCAGCAGGGCTTTGACGCGATGCTCACGGGGCAGAGCGGGAAGGTGATTTTAAGCTTCGATTGATAAAAATAGCCGCTTCGGCGCATGCGCGTCGGCGCATGCGCGCCGACGGTGACCGTCATGCATTCAGGCCAGGTTGATAGCTATAAATATGTTTATCCTGTCCTTCTTTCGCATGCCGATAAAAAGTCGATAAACGATTCGGCCCTCCGGATGAACCGGAGGGCCGAACATGACGATTAATCGGAACGGCTATTTCTTTTTACCGGAAAGTTCTTTTTCAGCCGCTAGCCAATCCGACTCCGCGTTACCGGACAGATTTTTTTGAACGCGCTTCTCATAGATTTCCTTGGCGCGTTTTTCGATATCCGCACGCGGGACTGTAGTATCGCTGGAGCTCAGGGTCTTTTTCGTTGCCATTTTTCCTCCAATGATTTCAGTATATTCAGGAGGCTGTCGGATGCAACGCCTTTCGCCGAAGTCCGATCCGCATGCTATTCCTTGATCTTCGCCTTCAGAGCCGGCATCGTGTAGCCGTACTGGTCCTTCAGGTCGCGCAGCGGCTTGTCCGTCGCGATGTCGGCAGGCAGGCCCAGCTTCACCGTGACGGCCGCGGTCGTGGACTTCAACGCGGCGGCGACTTCAGCGATCGTCATGGTTCCTTCCAGCTCGAAGTCGGCGGGCACGAGGAGGCCTGCCTTGGCGAGGGCCGCGGGGGCCGCGGCGGCCGCGATCGGTGCGGGGGCCGCGGCGGGCGCGGGTGCTATCGGCGCGGGGACCGCGGCAGCCGCGGCAGGCGCTGCGGGCCCGGGGGCTGCGGGCGCCTGCGCTTCCGGCTTTGCCGGCTCCACTACCGCGGGGATCAGGTCGCCTTTTTCGCCCGCGTACGGCACGCCGATGATCTTCGCGACGGCCACGCGTACGGCGTCCGCCTCGAAGCCCTCGATGCCGGCGAGCTTGCCGGTATCCTTGAGCATGGACTCGGGAGGAACGAGCTTCGCGTCCACGCCCACTTCGCGGTACAGACGCTCCAGCTCGATGCCGAACGATTCGGCCACCGCGGCGTAGGTGGAGGAGCCCTTGATCTCTTCGACCGTGAGCTTTCCTTCCGCCGCCTTGGATTGCAGTGAGGGAGCGACGAATTGCAGCATGCCCGCCGCCTGGCCGACGGCGGCCGCTCCGAAATAGACGGCGAAACCGAGGGCTACGATCAAGCCCGTCTTTACTGCCTTTCCGCCGAGGGTCGCGACGAGGGTATTCTTCTTGGTGGGGCAGGCGGTGACGCATTCCATGCAGGAAATGCACTCGGGGGAGTCGACCGCTTCCGGGCGGGAAACGTCTATGTTCATCGGGCAGACGCGGTCGCATTTGGAGCAGGAGATGCAGGTGGAAGCGACGCGCTTGATCCTGAACAGGGGGACGCGGCCGAGGATGGCGTTGACGGCGCCGAGCGGGCAAACGTATTTGCAGAAGGCCCGTTCGTAGAGCATGGAAAGAAGCATAGCCACGACGAAAATCACGAAACCCACCGAGAACTCGGCCAACACGGCCGGGATGCCGGCGGAGAGGTGGCCGAAGGCCGCGAGCGGATCGTAGGGCCGGACGATGAGGGTGCCCGTCCGCCAAGTGAAATAGATGATCGCGACGAGCACGGGGTACTTCACCCAGCGGAGGACGGAGTCCAGTTTGGCGGGAACAGTGAACCGGCGGCGGAAAATCTTCTTGCCGAGCCATCCGAACACGCCCTGCAGGGCGCCGAAGGCGCAGAACCAGCCGCAGAAGAAGCGCGACAGCACGATGCCGAGGACCACGATGCCGCCGAAAAGCACGACGGTGCCCGGTTCGATCTTTTTGATCAAATCGCCGCCCGCCAGGTATTTCAGCAGGGTCTCCAAGCCGCCGAAAGGATCCAGGGCGTCGATGGAAGGATAACTGGCGCTCTTTTGATGCAGAACCATGAAGATCGCCAAGCCGACGAGGATCACGCCGAGCGTGATGCGCCTGAAAAGTTGAAGCGGAGCAAGTTTAGCAGCCATAATGGTCTCCTTTAATACCTGATTCCGGAATTAATTCGAAGCATGCGAGTCGTTTCAATTGTCGTTTCTATTATTGAAAATCTCCGAACAGGAAAAAAGTCTTTATGAAGTTCGGCTTCAGCTGTCCGAGTTTTTCGGAAAGCGCCTTCCCGTCGCCGGCTTCGAAAGCCTGCTTGGCCCCGGCCATCACGGTATCGATAGCTCGCCATTGGGCCGAGTACGCATCGCCGGCCTTCGCTCCGAGGGAAGCGTCCGGAAGGAGACCCTCCATGGCTTTCACTTTCTTCCAGCGGGCTACGGAAACGTCGAGGTCGGCGGCGAAGCCCATTTTTTCATTGACGCTCCAGTCCTTAAGGTCTTTCGCCGGCTTGGCGTTCAGGAGATCTTCCATGGAATTATGGAAGAGAGTGAGCGAATCGATGAAATAGGGTATCTTCTGCCGGGTCCGGGATTCCAGGAAGGTCATCCGGACGGCTTCCAGAGCTTCATGGGCGGCAGGTCCGTCGGATGCGTCCATCAGCGCCGTCCTGGCTTTCAGAACGGCCAGATCCACCGCCTCCAGATCCTCCTGCCATTCGGCGTCCAATCCCGGACCCGCCGAGAAGTCGCGTTCGAAATCCTTCCACGCTCTCTCGAAGGCCGCGAAAGCGATCCGGGCTTTTGCCTGTTGGTCGGCCTGCCCGGAAAGCCCGAGCGCGGGAATGTATTTCCTGTCCAGCGCGACCATCGACGGCACCAGGCCGGCCGGAACGGCGAAGGCCGCGGTGGACACGAAGACCGAAAACAGCACGGAAAGCGATGCCTTACCCAAGTTCATAAAACCTCCAGAAAAATGTGTTGAACGGAAATCTCATATCCGGGCGTCGAGTTCCGATTTTGGAACATTGCGACTCCTGTATATATCCGTCTGCATATCTTAATGCAGGAATCGTGCCAACTAATTGATCAAGGAATTTGAGATAAAACGGCATCCCAGGGGAAATAAAATGGAGAATCGGGCCGACATCAGGAAAATATTTCCGCCTGCAGGGAATTATTTTCCCATCGCCCGCTCCGCAAACCGCTCCGCGGCCCGCACCGCCGCCCGTTCCCGCCGCCACTGCCGGGGCGAAAAGCCGGTCGCTTCCTTGAAGGCGCGCGACAGCCGGCTTCCGTCGCAAAAGCCCGTGCGGGCGGCGATCTCGCTCACGGTGAGCTGTCCCTCATCCACGAGCAGGCGCGCGCGGCGGAGGCGTTCTCCGGCAAGCCAGGCCATGGGCGTCAGGCCGAGCGCTTCCCTGAAGCGCCGGGCAAGGGTCGCCTCGGACATCGCGCCCGCGGAGGCGAGATCGGCCAGCGACAGCTCCTGGGCGTAGCGGGCATCGACGAAGGAAAGGACCTTCTCCAGCGAAGCGAGGCGCCGCGCGCCTTCGGAATCGGCCTCGCCCATCTCGCGGCTGAGCTCCACGAGGACGAGGGTCAGAGCGGCGATGGAGGCGGTGGCGGCGCCGCCGCCACCGCCTCCGCCGCCGGAACGGCCGGCGGCCTCCGCGCCGATGAGGCGGACAAGACCGATGATCCGGGCGAACCGCTCCGCGCCCGGATGCAGCGGCCGCCCGAAGCCTTTCCTGTCGCGAAGTCGCGGCTCAAGGTGCAGGAGGCTGCGGTAACCCGCGACGCAGGCGAGGGACGGTACGCGTTCGACCAAGATATTCTCCAGAAACAGGAGGTTGAGCACCCGGAAATCTTCAAGCCCTTGGAAGGAATGCACGCTTAAAGGCGGAATCACGAAGCAGTCGCCGGAACGCAACTCGCTGGGGAAGCCGTCCAGGACATGGCGTCCGCGGCCGGAAAGGACAAAGGCGATCTCCGTGAATTCGTGGTCGTGGCTCGCGTATGAATCCGTCTCCCCGCCGGTTTCCATGGACAGTGCGGGCATCCGGTCGCCGAGCGCGTATTCAGCCGAAGTTATGAGGCTCATGACGATATGGTACAACTATTTGACGATATCCGTGTGGAATACGCTCAGCGATCCGCGCCATAGTAGGAATCCGGAGGCTCACGGATGAACGCATTCGAACGAATCATGAATACCCTTGACCGGAAACCGGTGGACCGCCTGGCCTGCGACATGTGGGCCACCGCCGAGGTCCTGGCAAAGTTGCGCGCGCGGCTTGCGGTCCCCACGGACGAGGCGGTCTACGACGAACTCGGAATAGACAAGATCGTCTGGCTCGCCGCCACGTACCCGGACCTCCCTCCGTCCAGGGACGAATGGGGCGTGGAGAAGCGATCGCAGACCTATGACGGCGGAACCTATCAGGAGACTTCCAAGTCCCCCCTCGCCTCCCTGGAAACCATCGCGCAGCTGGAACGTTTCCCTTGGCCGGATCCGGAGCGCTTCGACTACGCCGCCCTGGCGCGTTCGGCCGCGGCGGTGCGCGGACGTCCGGCTATGCTGTCTTTCATCAGCCTCTTCGAAACCTATACGGGCATGCGCGGCTTCGAGAACGCGCTCGCCGACCTGTACGTGGAGAAGGACTTCGCCTCGTACGCGCTGGAACGCATCGCGTCCATCCAGATCCGCTATATCGAAAAAAGCCTTGCGGCAACCGGCGACGACATCGGCATCGTCTACTTTTCCGACGACATGGGCATGCAGGACCGGCAGCTCTTTTCCACCGGGACCTGGGACGAGGCCATCGGGCCGCGGGCGGAGCGCATCATCGATACGATCCACCGCTTCGGTAAAAAGGCCTTCTACCATACGGACGGCTCGGCGCCTGAAATCGTTGACCGCCTCGTGGGCCTGGGTATCGACATCCTGAATCCTATCCAGCATGTCTGCCCAGGCATGGAACGCGAGCGGCTGGCCAAGCTGTACGGCGGGAAGGTCGTCTTCCACGGCGCGGTGGAAAACCAGAAAGTCCTCCCCTTCGGCACGCCCGACGACGTGCGGAAGGAAACCCGCGACTGCATGCGCCTGCTCGGCTCCGGCGGCGGGTATATCGTCGCTTCCTGCCACAACCTGCAGCCGAATACCCCGGTGGACAACATCCTGGCCATGTACGAGACGGTGAGGGAGGAAGGGGCGAAGTACCTTCATTAATGGTATCTGCATTCCAGGATATGCAGCTCTTCCCCGTCAACGCGATATACCAAGCGGTGTTCCTGGTCGATGCGCCTGGACCAGAAACCCGTCAGGTCGAAGCGGAGGGCCTCGGGTTTTCCGAGTCCGCCATAGGGAGAGCGTTCTACATCGCGGATGAGTTCGTTGATCTTTTTTAGAATTTTACGGTCCTGGACCTGCCAATACTGGTAATCTTCCCAGGCATGCGGGTGGAATACGATTCGCACTGACTCAACCTTCGATCAGAGTATGCTCGGTTCCGCCTTGGTTCCGGTAGCTTTCAAGGCTTTCGGCCAGGCGCCTGGCGTTCGCGGGGCTGCGTAAAAGGTAGGCAGTCTCTTCCACCGCCGAATAATCGGCGTAGGAAAGGACGACGACGTTTTCCCCGTTGGGACGGGTCACGATCAAGGGCTCGTTGTTCGCTACCACGGATTCCAACGCATCCTTCAGGGTTTCCCTGAACCGCGTGACATTGATGGCTACCATTTCAGCTTCCTCCATAACAAATGTACGTTTTTACGTACATACTGTCAAGATTCCGCGGATTCTCTCGCCCGCAGTACTAACTCGTCCCAAACAGCCTCGATTCGATCTTCCAGGCCATCCTCCACATCCCGCCCAAGAGGAAGCATCCGGTCAGGCGCAACGGGGTTTCCTCGTCCCGGGGACGGGTTTGCGGAAGGAGAAGCAGTCGGTGTGGAGGAGTGATTGCGCGGCTGTAATGGATCAGGCTCTCCAGGGCGCCCGGTTGCCTCGGACGAGGCCGCAGCGAAGGCGGGCGGCCAAAATTCTTAAGGCGGAGCCTTTTTCCTATCATTCTTGAGCCGTATATTATATATTACCATTATTGTCATATACATCATTGCGTACGTTCCAGCAATTTTGGTACCAATGATACAAACGGCAACACTGATCCCTTCATTACCGTACAGTCGCACTCAACAGGAGACCAGATCGCTGGTGATTTCGTTTTCATCGGGGCTTACGGAGGAGTAACCGCGGTAACCACGATCCAGGCGGAGCTTGACGGGGTAACTCTCCCGGTAACGTTCGGTAGCGGAACCTGGTCCGCAAGCGCGGATGTTTCCGCCTCGCTCGACGGTTTCGTAACTTTCGAGGTGCGTCTGATAGGATCCGGCGGTTCGGTCATCGATTCTATCCCGCTCTTGCTGGAAGTGGACAACATCGCAGACTTGTCGGGATTCACCCTGAGCGGCGTCCTGTCTCTTACCGGTCTTCGACCTTCCACAGGTTCGTTGTACTTTGAGGTATTCCCTTCCGAGGGAGGTACGGCCGTGAAGTTTCTGGCCATAACACCTTACCCGAACTTCCCGTACAATTATTCGATCCCCGACGTTCCTCCAGGCAGCTACACGGTAAACGCGCTCATCGATCAAGACGGAGATCTCAGTCCGGGTACGGGCGAATACGCTGGTAAATCCGCGCCCTTCACCGTTGTGTCGTCGGCAATCGCCGCCGTGAACGTGTTGCTCGAACCTCAGACGGAAGAGATGACAGGATCAGTCGTCTCAGGAACCATCAGCTTGGCAAGCCAAGGGCCAGAGGGTGGAATGCTCCACGTAACGCTGGCAAATGCCTCAGATGACTCCTTGGTGGACTCCTTTGAAATGAACGCACCGACATTTCCTTTCGCTTTCACGTTCGAGAACGTCGCAAACGGCGATTATGTCGTGCGAGGCAGGGTGGATGAGGATAATGATGGGCAACTGGATATAGACGAGTTGGGCGGACATTCCGATCCTTTCGTCGTAGACGGTACCGACGTAACCGGCATCCCGCTTTCATACCGCAGGTCGCCCGTCGACGCCGTATACGAAATCGCGATTGGAAGCCCGGTCGCCAGCTCTACGGTCTCCGGAAGTATCGTCGTTTCGGGAACTTACGCGGCCGATCGCGTGCCCGATACTATCATGCTCGGGTTTGACGGCGTGGACCATGCGGCAGGATTCTCCGTCGGCGTGTGGAGCGTGACCGTAGATACGACAACAGCGATGGACGGATCCGAGGATCTGCTCGTCCGCTACCTCGACTCGGCGGGGAACAGCGTGGCGACCGCCGGCGAATCTATCTTCGTGGACAATATCGCTGACGCGTCCTACGTCACCAAAGCGCTTATCCCGGGCGGCGGGTATATCGATTCCGATGGCCACGCGGATTATGCATACTGGATCCTGAATTGGACGGACGACGGCGAGGAGGTGATCCTTTCCGGCGTGAACCGGAACACGGCGCTGAGCGAGGAGTTCGCTACGACGGGTACGGGAACCCTGGACTCAGGTGGGAACCTGGTAATAAACGGGACAACGTCCGGAATCGGAGGCGGCGGCGCGAGCGTCTCCGCAACGATAACGGGAACCTATGACGCAGAAGGCCGCTTCAGAGGCGTGTTGTCCTTCATGTACGGACCTTCCTACGCATATTTGCCCGTCGCAGGAATACGGGCGCCCACAACCGACGCGGATACGATCGAGACATACTTCGGCACGAACATCGACGAGGGCGACGCTGACATCGTTTTCCGGTACGCGACGGGGGTGAAATGATTGTCGACGGCCCCAATCTGAACAACTACGCCTTAAACGCCTTCGCGGGAATCGTAGCCAACGCATCCGTCGCGGTTATCGCGCAATCAGGCATATACTATTACGATTTCGCCTCAGGCCCGCAATCAGGCTCCTTCATGCAATCTATATGGATGGACCACGTCGGCACTGAGATGGCCTCTATGACGTTTAAGTCCTTGGACGCAACGAACGGCACATATTCGGATTATGATTACCTATTTGATACGGACTTCCACTTTACAGAGGGCGGATCGTCCGCGTTGGCGACCTTCTCGCAGACCATCGAGGCACCGATATCGACGGACGAGTACAGCGTAGCCTATATCGTACTGGACCAACGGGGTGTCATGGACCTCCCCCGGGTTGAATTCGTCCCCGCGCCCTGAAGGCTGAAGAGACAATCGAGGATGTTGTCCGAAACGATCCCGCATACTGGATGCCGCCCCGGAGGGCGCGGCTCCGGAGGGCCTCACGCGGTCTCGCAGACGCCGCCTTTCGCGATCGTTCCGCCGTCGTCCTCGCAGCTGGTCTTGAAGAGGGAAACGCGCCGCTGTAGGTCTTCTCCCAGGGAAGCGAGCTCGTTCGCGAGTTCCGCCGTCGTGTCGGCCGTCGAGGCGATGTCGTCCGAACGGCCGGCTATGGCGCCCATGGAGGCGCGGACGTTTTCGGCGATACGGTCCAGTTCTCCCATGGAAGAGTCGATCGTCCGCGCGTTCTCGGCCACCAGGCGCGATTCGCCGCTGATCGAACCGGAAAGCTCGCGGAGGGAGGTCATCGCCGTAAGTATCTGCCGCCCGCCCGTATCCGTTTCAGCCAGGCTGGAACTGATCTCCGATACGGAGCGCGACACGGCCCGGATGCTCGCTTCTATTTCGGCGAAAGCCTTGGTGGTCTCGCCGCTCCCCTCCCGGGCGCTCGCGATCGATTCCACGATCGAGCGGACCGAAGCCGCGATCTCGCGCGAGCCTTCGGCGGAGGCTTCGGCCAGCTTGCGGATCTCGTCCGCGACCACGGCGAAACCCCGCCCGGCTTCCCCCGCATGGGCGGCTTCGATCGCAGCGTTCATCGCCAGCAGGTTGGTCTGGCCGGCTATCGTATCGATGATCTGGATCATTTCCTCTATCTTGCCCACCCGCTCGGTGATGGCCTCAATCTTCATGAACGCGGTCTGGAAGACTTCCCTGCCCGAGTCCGAGGTCCGTACGAGGGAGTCCGCCAGGATACGG
The DNA here is from genome assembly GCA_003527485.1 of Treponema sp. Classification (GTDB taxonomy): domain Bacteria; phylum Spirochaetota; class Spirochaetia; order Treponematales; family Breznakiellaceae; genus UBA12037. The sequence continues at coordinate 164,385 of DPXI01000088.1, forward strand.
TCGTTTTCGGCCAGCCGGGCCATGTTGCCGATAGTGGCCAGCATCTGGGTGATGGATGCGGTCGCTTCTTCGACCATCGCGATCTGGTCGGTGATCCGGTCGTCCAACTGGCCCACGCCTCCCGCTATCGAGGTGACGGAAGCGCGCGTCTCGCCGATTTTCTCGTCCAGCCGCTTCGCCTGGGCTTCGACATCCCGCACCGCGTTCCGGAGCTCGGAAATGGAGGAACCGGTCGTGCGCGTCGCGTCATGAAGGCGGTCCCGGACGGCCGCGTTCCTGATCGCGGCGTCCTTGATCCCCAGGAGGGAGTCGTCGAGGGTATGGATGAAGTCGTTCATGCCCCGCGCCAGGACGCCGATTTCGTCCTTCGCCCTGAGCCGGAACTTCACCGACAGATCCCCCGAAGCGAGGGCGCCTACGCCCGTCGCGATGACGATCACATCCTTGGCTATGGCGTTCGCGGCTAGGGCCGCTATAAGGCCTATCAGGATGAACAGGCCGCCGATGGACAGCGCGGATACGAGCATCGCCCGCGTTTGTATGTCCTTGATGCGGGAATCGATGACGGCCCCCTGCTCGGTGATGATCTGGGCGGACGACTCCAGGCTGTAGTTGAGGTTGACCGACGCCGATTCGAAACGGGCGAGATTGTATTGGGCGATCTCGAAAGGACGCGGATCCTTGTTGATCACGTATTCGCGCTGGTGGAAGCGGCGGAAGGTGATCCCGTCGGGGAACATGAAGATCGTCTTGGCATCAGCGTACAGCTGATCGTAGATCTCCTTGATCGAACGGAGGTTGTCGTCGTTCAGGGCGTTCAGGCGCTCGATGATGTCGATGGATTCCGCCAAGGCCGGATCGCTTATCCTGAGATACTGGACCCCCTGGACATGCTTGAACGCTTCGCCGAGCCGGGCGATTGCCGCGTCGAAAATCGGGCGTTCGGAGACGAACGTGGCGGAATCCAGCCGGTTCGCTTCGACCAGAAGGGTCTGGATCGCGTCCAAAAGGGTATTCAGCACTCCCCGTTCCCGTTCTATGCGCTGCACGGGGGCATTCAGGATGAAGAACACGGAGGCCGCGCCCGAAAGGAGGACGAGCATGCCGATGATAAGCAGGAAGAGTTTGAATCTGATTTTCATGACGCCGTCTCCAGGGCAGCGGATTCACGGCTCGTCTTGAATCGCGCGACCCGGTCTTCAAGATCTCCCCCGACGGATTTCAATTCCGCCGCGAGCTGAACCGTCTCGTCCGCCGTTCCGGAGATGTCGTCCGAACGGCTGGCGATGGCGCCCATGGATGCGCGGACGCTTTCGGCGATCCGGTCCAGCTCTCCCATGGAAGCGTCTATCGTCCGCGCGTTCTCCGAGACCGACCCCGATTCCCCGCTGATCGAGCCGGACAGCTCGCGGAGGGAGGTCATCGCCGTCAGTATCTGGCGGCCGCCCGTATCCGTTTCAGCCAGGCTCGAACTGATTTCCGACACCGACCGCGAGACGTCGCGTATGCTCGTCTCTATATCGGCGAAGGCCTTTGTGGTCTCGCCGCTTTCCGCGCGCGCGCTTTCTATGGAATCCACGATCGACCGCACCGAGTCCGCGATCTCACGGGAACCTTCCGCCGAGGCCTCCGCGAGCTTGCGGATCTCGTCCGCGACCACGGCGAAGCCCCGTCCGGCGTCTCCCGCATGGGCGGCTTCGATCGCCGCGTTCATCGCCAGCAGGTTCGTCTGGCCCGCGATGGTGTCGATGATCAGGATCATCTCCTCGATTTTGCCAACCCGTTCGTTGATGGCCTCTATCTTCGTGAACGCGTTCTGGAAGACTTCCTTCCCGGAGTCCGCGGTCCGCACCAAGGAATCCGCCAGGATACGGTCCTTCTCCGCCAGCCGCGCCATATTGCCTATCGTAGCCAGCATCTGCGTGATGGAGGCCGTCGATTCTTCGACCATAGCGATCTGGTCGGTGATCCGTTCGTCCAGCTGGACCGCGCCGCCCGCGATCGAGCCCACCGAGGCGCGGGTCTCGTCGATGCTCTCGTCAAGTCGTTTGGCCTGCGTCTCCACGTCCCGGACCGCGCCGCGCAGGTTCTCCAGGGAAGAGCCGGTGGCGCTCGACGCCTCCATCAGCCGATCGCGGACGACCGCGTTCCGCAGGGCGGCATCCTTGATGCCGAGGAGGGCGTCATCCAGGGAATGGACGAAATCGTTCATCCCCCGCGCGAGGACTCCGATCTCGTCCTTCGTCTTCAACGCGAAGTTCACCGAAAGATCGCCCGCGGACAAGGTCCGCACGCCGGACGCTATCGCGATGACGTCCTTCGCGATCATGTTGGCCGCCAATACGGCGAACACCACGATGAGCACGACCAGTATTCCGATCGCGAGCGCCGCGACCAGGACTGCCCGCGAGCTGATCTTGGCGATGCCCTCGTCGATAAGCTCGCGCTGTTCCATGATGATCTGCACCGACGATTCGAGGCTGTCGTTCAGGATGTTCGAGGCAGAATCGAAACGCACGAGGTCGAGGGAGACGGCGGCGCGCCCCTGTTCGCTCGATGTACGCGATTGGTTGATCGAATACAGGCCTGCGAAGGTGATGTTGCCTGCCACATCACGGAATTCCGCTAGGACGTTTTTGTAGAGGTTGTCGAAAACCGTCGTCACCGACCTGATGTTCGCCTGGTTCAGATCGTTCAGCCGTTCGATGATTTCCAGGGCTTCCGCGAGCGCGACGTTGCTGCGCCTGAGGTATTGCACTCCTTCAAGGCCCTTGAAGGCCGTGTCCAGTAGCAGGACCGCCTCGTCGAACAGCGGCTTCTGGATGCCGAGTTTCTCCGAATCCAGCTGGTTCAGTTCGATCTGGACTCCGCGCATCGTCGCGAGCAGATCGTCCAATACCCCGCGTTCGGTTTCTATCCGCTCCAAAGGAGCTTGCATGATGAAATAGATGGATGAGGCTCCCGAGAGGAGGATTATCATTCCGAATACCAGCAGGAAAAGCTTGGCCCGTATTTTCATTCATCTCTCCATCAAAGCATGATCGGCCGATCCCGGAAAATCGTCGACATTATAGCATACGGCGCATATTTTGGAGATATTCATTATCGCCCCGCGCCTGATGATACAAGCGCCCGCTCGGCTGTTTCAAGATCAGCCTTCAGCCGCGTGTCATCCGGGAATTCCGCGACCGCCTCCGCCGCCGCCTCCCGAGCTTCCGCGTAGGAACGGGCATTGTACAGGGCGGCGAAACGGTTGTGGAGCTCGGCGATACGGTTGCCGCGGAATACGCGGCGGGCGTCCGCCAGCGCCTTCGGGTCCGCCGACGAGGCGTTCACGGCATCCAGCGCGGCGAGGCCCGCGCGCCAGCCGTCGGTCCGCGCTACCCTTTCCGCCGCCTTGATCGCCTCCGCGAGCTCGGTCGCGGCGATCGCCCTCTCCAGTTCCTCCTTCATCCGCGGAGGGACGGTTCCGCCTTCCGCGTCCAGCCGCGCGCGGGCGGCGCCGACATCGGAGCGGCGAAGGAGACCGACGACCAAGTTGTTCAAGGCCGTGCCCCGGAACTCGGTCCAGCGCGGATTCGGCCCGAAGGCGGCGACCGCCGCGCCCGCCCAGGCAAGGGCCTCGCTTTCTTTCCCGGCCATCGCGAGGGAAGAACCGTAGTTCAACAGACGCCCGAGAAGCTCCCCGTAGGCGCCGTCGCCTTCTGCCGGGGAGCCGAGCAGGGTCCATCGGTCCACCGAAAGGCCGACCGCCTCGGAGTAGCGGCGGGACGATTCGAGCTCGACGATTCGGTTGGACAGGATGAGCGAGAACAGTTCCTTGACGCCCATGGTTTTACGGTTCCGGTAGTCCTTGGGAGAAACGTAGGCGAAGCCAGTGGTGGTCCCGAAGCTGTCATGGAACTCTTTCTTGCTTCCGGGATCGAAGCCCCAGGGATTGGTGGTCTCCACGTCGTAGTCCATCCCGTCCGCCCGGACCACGCAGAAGGCGTGGTCGGATGACGCGACGGCCGAAACGTCCAGGCCGATCGACAGGGCAAGGACCGCGTAAAGAGCTGCCGAAGACACGCAGTTGTAGCGGCCGCTCTCCGTGAGCAGGTCCAGGCGCGTTTGGCGCTCCGAGTAGGATTTCAGGAAGCGCCGGTGCATGAAGCGGAGGACGAAATCGGCCGCTTCCGCCTCGGTGGCCGAGGGAGGAAGCTCGCGCGCGAGGTCGGCGGCCGCGTCGGTGACGGCTTTTCGTGAGGCGGCCAGACGGGAAGCGGCTTGACGGGCGTCGGCCGTCCGCGCTTCCTCCGCTGGCTTCGGACCGCCGAGACCGGGAACGGAGGAAGCCCATAGCGCGAGATCCAGCGCTTGCTCCCAGGAGAGCGAATCGGCCGAGACGCCGTAGGCAACGGCCGCCGCGGACGGTTCGATCCGGGGAACGGTCGCGGATTGGCCGAAAAGGGCATGGGAAACTACGAGCATGGATGCCGCGAGGGCTGCGCGCGTTGACTGCCCGGTCGAGGTTTTCATATTATCAATGTACGGATATCGAAAACCGACGTAAAGGAGACTTCATGCTGGAGAGGGAAACGGATTTGGTCATCATAGGGGCGGGGGCGGCGGGGCTGGCAGCGGCCCAGTACGGGGCGCGCGCGAACCTCAAGACCCTCGTAATCGAGGAGATGGCTCCGGGGGGACAGGCCCTGCTCATCGACCATCTGGAAAATTATCCAGGCTACGCCACGGTCAGGAGCGGTTTCGAATTCGCGCAGGACATGCACAGCCAGGCGGAAAAATTCGGCGCGGAGTTCGTGAGCGACACAGTGGTCTCGCTGAAGAAGACCGGCGACGTCTTCGAGCTACTGCTCGGCGGCGGCCTCGTGCGGGCCAAGGCGGTCATACTCGCGACGGGAGCTAAGCATCGCCTGGTCGGCATCCCCGGAGAAGCGGAATTCTCCGGCCGCGGCGTATCCTATTGCGCCACCTGCGACGGCCCATTCTTCAAGGGCAAGAAAATGATCGTGGTCGGGGGCGGCGACGCCGCCTGCGACGAAGCCCAGTTCCTGTCCAAGCTCTCGGACAAGATCGTCATGGTCCACCGCCGCGACCGCTTCCGCGCCCAGAAATCCCTCGCCGACCGTGTTCTCCACAATCCCGCCATCGAAATCCGCTTCAACACCAAGCCGGTGGAGATCAAGGGCGAGAAGAAAGTCACTTCGGTGGTCTTCGAAAAGACCGATACGGGAGATAAGTACGAGGAAAGCGCGGACGCGGTCTTCGTGTTCGTCGGTTCGATCCCCCAGACAGCCCTCGTGCCCGACGCGGTCAAGGACGAGGGCGGTTCCATCGTGACGGACCAGCGCATGGAAAGCTCCATCAAGGGACTCTTCGTGGCGGGTGACGTCCGCGCTACCCCGTTCCGGCAGGTCGTCGTCGCCGCGGGCGAAGGAGCGGTGGCCGCGCACAGCGCGGCCCAACATATCGACGACCTGAAGGGCGAGGCCTACCGTTGACGAGGCCCGCCCTCGCGGCGGCCCTCGCGGCGGCCCTCGCGTTCGCGCCCATCGCGCGGGCGGGCGCCGACGCGATAAGTTTCCGATCCGACGGAAAGGCCGAAGAAGTCGCCGATGCCCTCCTCGAAGCGATGACGGACGAGGAGGTCCTGGCGCAGACCTTTATGCTCGGCTGGGTAGGCGCGGATCCTTCCCCCCTGATCATCGAATGGATCGAAAAACGCCGCATAGGCGGAGTGAAGATTTTCGGCTGGAACACCGAGGATACCGTCCGCCTCGCGAAGTCGGTGGGGGACCTTCAGGGGTCCGCCGTCAACGGCGCGCTCGCCGTGCCCCTCCTGGTCGCCACCGACCAGGAGGGAGGCTGGATCAGGCACGTCAAAGGCGATACGAGCGAAACGCCCGGCAACATGGCCATCGGAGCGTCCGGTTATCCGCGCGACGCCTACCTCTCCGGGTACTACATAGGCAGGGAGATCGCGGCCCTCGGCGTGAACATGAATTTCGCTCCGACCGTGGACCTGTTCACCGATCGGCGATCGGAACTCATCGGGCCGCGCGCTTTCGGTGACGATCCGGTGAAAGTGGCCACCCTGGGAGCCGCTTTCGCCAAGGGTCTGGAACGCGCCGGTATCATAGCGACGGCCAAGCATTTTCCCGGCCACGGCGCCACCGAGCTGGATTCCCACGGAATCTTGCCCGAAATCGACGCGGACGAAAAAACGCTCTGGGAACGGGAACTCGTACCCTACCGCATGCTCGCGCGGGAACGCATTCCCGCGATCATGAGCGGCCATCTGGCTTTTCCGCGCACCCCCGCCCGTTACGACCCCGCCTCGCTCTCGCGCTGGTTCCTCGTCGACGTCCTCCGCGACAAGATAGGGTTCCAGGGCGTCATCATCACCGACGACCTGCTCATGAACGGGGCGGCCGCCAGCGCCGGATCCCTCTCCCGCGCTGCCAAGCGGGCGCTGGAAGCGGGCAACGATATAGTCATGTTGTCCAAAACGCCCGAACTCGACGATCCGGTCTGGACTTCGCTCCTCGACGCCTATCGCCATGAAAAGAAATTCCGTTCGCGCGTCCGCGACGCCGCGCGGCGCGTGCTCCTGATGAAGCTGGACCGGCTTCGCTCGCCCCTCGCCCCACCCCTCGTCCCTGACCCAGCCACCGTCCGCGCCCGCGTGCCCGACCCGGAAGGGAAAGCCTTTTTTCTGGATCTCGCCGCCCGCAGCGCGACGGTCATCCGGAACTCGTCGGGCGTCTTGCCCCTGCGCGCCGCGGACGCCGGACGCATGCTCCTGGCTGGTCAGTTCGACGACTTCCTCACCGTCGGCCGCGCCGCCTTCCCCTCCGCGGAAACGTACAAACTGTCCTACGCTCCCGGTGCCGAAACTTCGGCCGCCGAAAAAGCGGAACTCGTACGAAGGGCCAAGACCGCCGACTCCGTCATCCTCTGCCTGGCCAATTCCTCGAGCCTGGCGGCCCTGCAGGCGCTCCGCCCCCTCGGGAAGCGGATAATCGTCCTCTCGGTCCTCTCGCCGGCTTTGCTCGACGAAGTACCGTGGGCGGCCTCCTCGGTCGCGGTCTACAGCTATTCGCGCGAGTCCTTCATTGCGGGCATCTCCGCGATCTCCGGCGTCCTCAAGGCCGAGGGCATCCTTCCCTTCCCCCTGGATGCCCCGCGCCCCGTGGCGCCGTCGCGGGCCGCCGCGCCGCGCGGATAGGCCCGTGCGCTGGACCCTTGTCCGCCCGGAACAGGAAGCATCCGCACGGGCGTTCCTCGCCGCGCGGGAGCGCTATTGCGTCTCGGCGGCGAGCCGTTTTCTTGAACGCGACGCCGCTGTCGACAGGGCCTGGCTGGCGACCGGAAAGGATGGCGCGCCGCGCGCCTTCGCGTTCCTGACCAAGGCCGGTTTCCTGTTTCCCGTCATCGCCCGCCGGTTCCGGGAAGGAACGGCCGCGGACGCCGGATCGGGCAACGCCGGATCGGGAAGCGCCGAATTCACGGCGGCCGTAGGCGAAGCCCTGGGCCGCATCCTCGCCTTCCGTACCGTCAGAGCCGTGCAGGGACTCGCCGAGGACGTCGCCATCGCCGAACGCCTGCTCGTCGGGCGGAAACAGGGCCCGGCGCCTGACGCGGTGGACTACGACCTCATGGAACTCGGCGGTCCGCCCTCGGCCGGGAGCCTGGCGGGCGGTCCGGCCGGACTGCTCGTGCGACGGGCGTTCCCCTCCGATGCCGACGGCCTCTTCCCCCTGCAACGGGATTACGAACTGGAAGAGGTCGTTCCGCGGGGAGGATCATTCAACCCGGCCGCTTGCCGGCTGTCGCTGGACTCGTTGATCGCGCGCCGCCTCGTGCTCGTCGCGGAACTGGGCGGCGAATTCGTCGGCAAGGCCAACGTCAACGCGAGCGCCTTTCTGCGCGACCAGATCGGCGGCGTCTACGTCCTCCCGGACCTGAGGGGCCTCGGCATAGGGACGCGCCTGAGCGCGGAGCTGGCGGCCCTCATCGCCGCGCAAGGCCGTACGGCGTCCTTGTTCGTAAAGAAGGACAACGCGGCAGCCCGGGCAGCCTACCGGCAGGTCGGCTTCAAGAGGATCGGGGATTACCGGATCGCGTATTCGGGGAGGTCATGACGATGACGGAGTTGAATGAATTTTCCGTGCGCAGCCGCGGGCGGAACGAATGGATCGACGTGACCGGAGATGTCCGGCGCGCGGTCGCCGACTCGGGAATAAAGGAAGGGATCTGCGTCGTTTTCGTCCCCCACACCACGGCGGCCGTCACCCTGAACGAAAACGCGGATCCCGACGTGGGCCGGGACGTGAACCTCCAGCTTTCCGCCATTTCGCCCGACCGGCCCGAATTCCGCCATTCCGAAGGCAATTCCGACGCGCACGTCAAGACGAGCCTGGTCGGCCCCTCGGTTACCCTCATAGTCTCAGGCGGCGACCTCCTGCTCGGAACCTGGCAAGCAGTCTGGTTCACCGAGTTCGACGGCCCGCGGACCAGGAAGATCCTCGTGCGCGTCCTCGGGGAGTAGGGGCGCGGATCGCCGGGAGCCCTACCGGAAAGCCCTGCGGGCTCCGGTCGAGGGCACGGCGACTACCGCCTCCAGGCCGATGATCCGATCCTGGACATCCTTGATCCGCCCCTGGTAACCGCCGTCGTAGCCCACCGCCTCGCCGTACATCCACCAACCGCCGTCCTGCGCGGCCCCGTCGTCCCGGATTGCTTGGAAGGAATGCAAAGCCCCGTTCCACCAGGCCAATGCCTTGTCCTTTTCGGCCTGCGTGATGATCAGCTCATTGGATTCGTTGGCGCTCAGCTTCTCCGCTTCCCTCGCCATGCGCATATAGAGGTCACCAAGGTGGAAGCGGGCCTCGCAGGCGTCATGGCCGCCGTTCACGGAAGAGTAATCGGCAATCACGCGGTTCAGCAGGAACAGGCCGAATTCGCCGCGGGTTTCGTAATTTCCGAAATTCGTCCCGTCGGCCAGCGGTATCGTCAGAATGCGCCACAGCCTATCCACGCCCCTCCCGAGATCGATCGTCGCCCGCGAACGGTGGTAGTCGTACATTTCCTCATCCGCGACGAGGCCCGCCCAGACGTCGATCGCCTCGTCGTAGGCGGCCGTCGCCGCGGACCTTTCATCGTCATTCGGTTCCTGCGCGTCATCGCCGTTGCCGTAGCCCCAGTTCGCGGCCACGTCCACGAGGCTGGAGACGAGTCCCTCGCGCGAACGGCTGACGTCGTAGACGTCGGCTCCCGGATACTTCGCCGTATCCTGCGCCTCCCGGAAGGCGGCCGCGGCCTCCGTCATCCAGACGCGGCTACCGTCCCGGCTTCCCTGTTCGAAGTTGTAGGAAGCCCAGCAGATCTGCGAATTGACCTCGCCGAGAACCCGATAGGCGTGGGCCACCGCGCGCCCGCCCGAAGCGGCCGCATAAGCCTGCCGGTCCGCCCCGTCCAGGATCTTGTCCAGCTCGGCAATGGCCCGGTTGTAATAACCGGTCGCTGCAGTCCATTCTACCTGGCCTCCGCCGTAACGATAGTCCGCGGATAGGGAGATCATCCGGCCGATGGCCTCGGCCGCGTCCCCCCGGGAGAAACCGCATTCGTTGAGATCGAGGATCGCGCCTCCCCCGTCCACCAGTTCCGCGACCTGCCCGTAACGGAGGGCTGCCTGTTCAAGATCCGCTATCGCGGAGGTATAGGCCGTGCCGTTTGAGTCGGCGCGGCTGCGGTAGACGCCGGCGAGTTCCCGCAACAACCAGATCCTGCGGTTCGGCGGCGTGAAGCCGTCTGCCTCAAAGCGGGCGTCAATGGCCTCATAGGCGCTGATGGCCTCCTGGAACTTGGATGCGTCCCAGCTGCCCCAGTTCTGCAGGAGCTGGGCGCGCGCCATGTAGGCGTCAAAGAAGAACCAGGATGAGGGGTTCAGGTTATCGAAGGGAGCCGCCGGTCCGCTGGAGGTATCGCAGAGCGCGTCGAGCCGGCCGAGGGCTTCCGGTATCGCGATTGCGATGGCGCTCGCCTGGCCCTCCCTATCCTGCCAACGGGCCTGGCCTGCGAATTCGGCGACCGCCTGCCCGTAGCTAAGTAGGGCGGAGGCGGCTTTCTCGCCGTCGTCCACGAGCGAGCCGTCCTTTCCCTTGATCGAAAGGACCTCGTCCACCGAGGCGCCGAGCGGCGCGAAGAGGGAGCGGGCCTGGGCGAAGCGCGAGTTGCGCGAATGTTCGAAAATCTCCTCGCGGTACGCGCCGACGATTTCCTCGCCCGCCCGGGCGCGGTAATGCGGCGGGAGTCCTGAATCGGAGAGGGCCTGGTCCGCGACATTGCGGGCGAGCGCGAACTGCTTCAGGCCGACCAGGCAATTGGCGATATCGATGCGCGCGTCCCTGACGCAACCTGAAGCGGAATCGGAACCCGGATGGTCCACCGCCCGCTGGTACCAATCCTTCGCTTCACTGAACAGGGCTACGTAGTCCTCTCCGGTCTTTCCGCGCACATCCCAGGCGCGATTCTGGAGTACCTGGCCGAGCCGGACCGCGGCATAAGAGTAGGCGGTAGGATTGGCGTCGGCCGGGTAGGAAACCTTGAGCGCGGCGCGGGCGGCGGCTTCGGCCTTGACGTAATCCCGTTCCGTCCAGAGCCACAGGGCGACGACCTCGGCGCGTGCGACGGCGGCCGGCCAGGACCGGTCGGCGTCCGGATAGTCGGCGGGAACTTTTTTGTAGGCCGTTTCAGCTTGGGTAAGCATAGCATTCCTGACAGGGCCGCTTGCAGTATTCTTCGCCTCGTCGCGATAGGTATGGGCCAGCGCGAGCAGGGCATACGCGACCTCGTTCGCCGTCCGCCTGTCCGTCGCGATCGCCGGCGCGGCCGGACCGTACGTGTCGAGGATACGCACCAGGTTCGCCCGGGCGGCAACGGGATCTTTCTTGTCCCACAGGAGGCCTTCCGATGCGATCCGCGCGACGCAGAGCTTCTGCCAAGGAAGGAGCGCCTCGTCCGATTCCGCCCTTGCCGCCGTCGCGAGGATATCAAGATCGGGCCCCCTGTCCCGCTGCAGGTTCGCGAGCTCCCGGTACGCTTTGTAGATCCAGGGACCCTGCGCCTCGATCCCTTGGCCGGTGAAAAAGCTTCCATTCACGATCTCTTCGTAGCGCGCCTTGGCGAAGGCTTCGTCGCCGCCGGCCATCATCTGTGCGACCGAGTAGTAGATCATGCTCTTGAAATCGGAGTCGGCCGACAAAGCGATCGCGGCGTCGAAGCCGGTGAGCGCTTCCGCGACCTTTCCGTCCAGGATATCGCAGTAGGCGATGCCGGCGATGCACCAGGCTTCCGCCTGGGAGCCCGGATACTCGGCCTTGAGCGCGGCCAGTTTGACGCGGGTCTCTGCCCGCGTCCCTTCCGGCTCGATCCCCAGCCCGATCGCCTGGAATTTCGACAGGGGAGTCCAGACGAGGTCGGCGGGATACAGTTCGGCGCACTTTTCCCATTGTGACTTGGCGGCATCTTTTTGACCCAGGTCCTGGTAGCACTGGCCCAGCTTGTATCTGGCTTCCGCAAAAACCGCGGTGTCCGGCCGATACCTGGAAAGCAGGACGAGGTACTGGTCGCGCGCGGCCGCCTTGTCGTCGGCGTCGAGAAGCGCGTTCGCCGCGCTGAGTCGCTCGATGGCAGTCATGCCGTCGACAAGCGTTGCGCCCGCCGGATCGGACGCCGTCACCGTAAGGTAGGCCGCCGCGCTCTTCCCGCCGGAGTCCGTGACGCGGAGCATGATCGAATACGTTCCCGCGACGAAGGGGGTGAACGCCGCCGTCTCGGAGGTCGCTCCGGCGATGGCCGTTCCGCTGCCCGGGGGCGCGGCGATGATGCGCCATTCGAACGATTTCGTCTTCGCGTCCGTCAACGAGGCATCGTCCTCAAGGTCGGAACTGGACGAAGCGTCCAGCTGGACTTCCGTCCCCGTTTCGACCGTCCGGTCGTCCCCTCCGTCCGCGACGGGAGCCGTATCGCTGCCCGCGGAGAAGCCGGCTCCGATGGAATCCTTGAGGTCCTGGCGATCGCCGATGACAACGGTCGCGGATTCCGCGCCGGAAGCGTCGGTAAGCACCATGTACGATTCCAGCATCGCCGCCGGGATACCGGCCGCGAAGGCTTGCGCGCCCTGGGCGGCGCCGCCGGCGACCGTCGCCAACACGGCGTCTGCCGCACCCTGATCGCCGAAAGCGGTAGCGATGAGCGACACGCCGTCGGAGGCTGCGCCGACCAGCGCGGCTGCCGCCTCAGCCGTGGAACCGGCTATCGCGGTCGCGGCGCCCGAGGAAACGCCGATGCTTACATTCCCGATCAGGCCGAGAACGTCGCCTTCGCCTATCGATTCCGCGCCGAGGGCCGCGGCTATGCCTTCCGTCGCGCCCGAAGCGGCCGACTTCACGAAGGCCGCAGAATCGCCGTCCTCCGCTCCGAGCAGGGCGGCGCTTTCAGACACGCCCCGGGAGATGGACAGTACAAGTTCACCGACGCCCGCAGTATCCATTCCGGAAACGCCGGAGGAAGCGGCCGCGGAGACGGCTCCCCGGGAAATCATTCCGATGGCCGCAGCCTTCGCGACTGTGAGTCCGGAACCTGCATCCGTGAGGGCATCGACCGCAGCTTTCGCGATAGAACCGACCGCCGGGCTCAGATATTCCCGGGTCAGCCCGCCGTCGCCGAGACTGCCGACGATGGAGGCGACCGCGCGGCCCGCGGCCGCCGGCAGGTTCCCGGCCGATACTCCGGTCCTCTGGAGCGATTGGACCGCGGCTTTGGAGATGCGCGAAAGGATGGCGCTGACGGCGGCGACCCGGCTCTCCGCCGCCCGTCCGTTCACGGAGCGGCCGGAAGCCGCAGTCCCGCCGAACGAGTCGAGCACGCCGTTCAAGGCGCCGACGTAGGCCGCGATTATCGCCTCCGTCTTGGCTATCCTTTCTTCATCGCTCGGGAGCGCCAAGCCGTCGACCGACGCTACAGCACCCTCCACAGCTTTCGGCACGTAAGTCTCAAGATCGCGGGATTCGAGGTTGGCTTCGCCGACCGAGGCGCGGGCGCCGACCCGGACGAGCTCCGCCTGGGCTGCTGAGAACGAGGGATCCCCGCGCAGCGCGGCGTCGGCTTCGCCCAAGTAGAAGGAAATAGCCGGACCGGTCGTTATGAGGATTTCATCCTCGTCATCGCCTGGAAGGAAGGCGTTGAGCATACCGCAAGCGGCAAGGCTGGCGACGACCGAAGCAGCGACGAGGCTTTTCAGAAATACCTGGCGAAGACGGGACCGATCGGACATTATGCGCTCCTTATATATAACGGGAGTGCATGTTATGCCGACCTGGTCGTGCCGTCAAACGCAATGGCCGCGACAGGATGGACGGGAAGGGAAAATGAGTCCACATGGACTCATTTTCCCGGTTTCAACCCAGTTCCTTCGCCCTTCTGAAGGCCGCGTCCACGGCGGCCATGGCGGCGGCGCGGAACCCCCGCTCCTCGAGGGCGGCGACCCCCGCGATGGTGGTGCCCGCGGGGGAACAGACGGCGTCCTTCAGGACGCCCGGATGCTGGCCGGTTTCCTCCACCATCGCCGCGGCGCCGAGCACGGTGCGCGCCGCGTAGCGCAGCGCCTTGTCGCGGGGAAGCCCGGCGCGCACTCCGGCGTCGGCCAGGGCTTCGATGAAGATATAGGCGAAGGCGGGGCCCGAACCCGAAAGGGCGGTCACCGCGTCCATGAGCTTCTCGTCCAGCCGGTCCACGATGCCGGCGGCCGAGAGGGCGCGCTCCAGTTCGGCGACATCCTCAGGTCCGACTTCGCTGCCGGCCGAGAGGGCTATGACGCCCTTGGCCACGAGGGCGGGAGTATTCGGCATCAGGCGTATAATCGGTTGAGTATCGAAGGAAGAACCGGGAACGGCGGCGGCGAGCCGCGCGCGCATGGAGGCGATGGAGGCGCCCGCGACTATCGACACGAGGACAGGCCGCTCGCCTGCGGCTGCCAGCTCCGCCAGGATGGGGGCGAGCCCGTCCAGAACCTGGCCGAGCACCTGCGGCTTCACCGCGAGCACGAGGAAGCGCCCTCCCCGGGCGGCCTCCGCGTTCGACCCGTACACGACGGCTCCGATTTCCGCGGCGAAAGCGGCCGCCTTCGCCGGATCTACATCGGTGACGCCGATCCGGGCCCCGCCGACCGCGGCGGCGGCGGCCTTCATCAGGGCTCCGCCCATGTTTCCCGTTCCCACGCATGCAAGAAGAGTCTTCATCTTATTACGTCCTTTCAATCGGCCAGGAAGACCGTTCCCGGCTGCCTGCCGGCGACGAGGGCTTCCAAGGCGCGCGGGCGGCCGCCGTGGGCCAGTATCATCGGGATGCCGTAGGATACGGCCTTTTCGGCGGCCTCGATCTTGGTCGATATGCCGCCGGTGCCGAATCCGTTCGTCGTCCCGATGGAAATGGAAGCCTTCAGCGCGGCTATGTCGCTCACCGTTTCCACGAGAACGGCGTCGCCGTGCTCCTTGGGATTCTTGTCGTATACCCCGTCGATATCGCTGAAGAGCACCAGGAGATCGGCGCTCCAGAGCACGGCCGAAAGCGAGGCGAGGGTATCGTTGTCGCCGATCTTGATCTCGTCCACGCAGACCGAGTCGTTCTCGTTGATGACCGGCACGACTCCCTCGTCCACCAGGGTGAACAAGGTGTTCCGCATGTTCAGCGTCCGGATATCATCGGAAAAGTCGTCGCGGGTCAGCAGCAATTGGGCGATATGGATGCCCGAAGGCTCGAAAGCCTTCTTCCAGGCTTCCATCAATTCGACCTGTCCGATGGCGCAGAGTGCCTGCTTGTAGTGGATGTCTTTTTTCCGCGCCCATTTGTCGATGGCGGAAATGCCCGCGATCCGGGCGCCCGAGGATACCACCACCAGCTGTTTCCCCGACTTCATGAGGACCGCGGCCTGCTCCGCGAAGCTTGCCAGAAAGGCGCGGTCGATCTTGCCTTCCGCGTCCGCCAGCGTGTTCGAGCCTATCTTGATGACTATTTTGCGTGACCGGGCGAACAGCTTGGCGATCATTTTGAAACGGACTCCGTCATTCCCGTATTTGGCCAGTGCCGGAAACACGATACTTGATCGTCGTCAGGGCTTCAAGGCCCATGGGGCCGCGGGCGTGGAACTTCTGGGTGCTGATGCCGAGCTCCGCGCCGAAGCCGAACTCCGAGCCGTCGGTGAAGCGTATGGACGCGTTCGTATAGACGCAGGCCGCGTCGACGCGCAGCCCGAAAGCCCGGGCGGCGTCCAGGTCGTTCGTAAGTATGGCTTCCGAATGCTTGGTTCCGTAGCGGTTTACGTGCTCTATGGCCTCGTCCACCGAATCCACCGTCTTCACGGCAAGGATAAAATCCAGGAACTCCGTCTCCCAGTCGGCGTCGGTCGCGTCGGTGATCCTGGAAACGGAAGCGCTTCCGGACGAGGCGAGCGCGGCCTTGGCGCGTTCGTCCAGGCGGAGTTCCACGCGGCGTCCGAAGCGCTCGGCCAGGAGAGGCATGAACGCGGCGACGGCGTCGCGATGGACCAGGACGGTCTCCACGGCGTTGCAGGCCCCGGGTTTTTGCGTCTTGGCGTTCTCCACGATGTCGACGGCACGCTTCAGGTCCGCGCTCGCGTCCACGAAGACATGGCAGTTGCCTTCCCCCGTCTCTATCACCGGCACGCGGGCGTTCTCCACCACTCGCCGGATCAACTCGTGGCCCCCGCGCGGAATGACCACGTCCACTTTGCCCCGGGCTCCCAGGATGAGGTCCACGTCGTCCCGGCTTCCTGAATCGGCCAGCGCGATCGCGTCGCTTTCCCCGCCGCCGGCCGCCAGGCCGCGCTTGACGGAGGCGACAAGGGCCCGGTTGGACGAAAGGGCTGCGGAGGAGCCCCGGAGCAGAATGGCGCAACCCGCTTTGTATGCCAGGCAGAAGGCATCCACGGTGACGTTCGGGCGCGATTCGTAGATGATGGCCGCGACGCCGAGTGGCACGGTGGTTTTCTCGACGACGAGCCCGTTCGGCAGGGTCCAGCCGGAAAGCACGCGGCCGATCGGATCCTCCTGGGCGGCGACCGTGCGGATACCTTCCATCATGCCGTCGATGCGTCCGTCGTCAAGCGCCAGCCGGTCCACGAGGCTTTCTTTCATACCGGCTTCCCGCGCGGCTTTGACGTCCAGGGCGTTGGCGGCGAGTATCGCGGCACGGTCCGCGTCTATGGCGGCCATCGCCGATCGGAGCGCCGTGTCCTTTTCTTTCCTCGTCGCCAGCGCCAGCCTGGCTTGCGCGAGTTTCAGCGAATCAAAGATTCCGTCGAGCGAAGTCATAGGGGGTACCTTCCAAGTCAATTATCCACGAAGAAACGCAGAGAAGGAAGCCGGTGGAGGGTATTTCAAAAGCCAGCGGGAATACGCCGGGCTGCTGGCAACCGGCTGCCGGTTTGCCTCTCCTTCTGTCTTCTACCTACTGAGCTTCCCCCAGGTACGCGGCGCGTACCCGGTCGTCGGCCAGAAGCTCGGCGCCGGTACCCGAGAGGGTGATGCGGCCGGTCTCCAGCACGTAGCCGTAATCGGCCTCTTCCAGCGCGGCTTTCGCGTTCTGCTCCACAAGGAGGACCGTGACGCCGGAAGCGTTGATCTCCCGGATGATGTCGAAGATCATTTTGGCCACCAAGGGCGCCAATCCCAGGGAAGGCTCGTCCATCATCAGCACTTTGGGCTTGGACATCAAGGCGCGGCCCACGGCCAGCATCTGCTGTTCCCCGCCGGAAAGCGTGCCGGCCTTCTGCGTCCGCCGCTCCAGCAGGCGCGGGAAGAGCCCGAACACCCGTTCGCGGTCCGCTTCGACCTCGGCCTTCACCGTCCGCGCATAGGCGCCGAGGCTCAGGTTTTCCTGCACGGTGAGGTTCGGGAACACGCGCCTGCCTTCGGGCACGAGCACTACTCCCCCGGCGACGATTTCCTTCACCGGCTTGCCCGTGATCTCCTGTCCGCCGTACAGCACGCGGCCGCCCGAGCTCCGCGCCAGGCCGACTATCGCGTTCAGGGTCGTGCTTTTTCCTGCGCCGTTCGCGCCGATGAGGGTGACGATCTTGCCCTCGGGAACCTCCAGGTCGATGCCCTGGAGGGCATGGATGCCGCCGTAGTGGACTGACAGGTTCTCTATCTTCAGCATACGTCGACTCCCAGGTAGGCTTCTATGACCTTCGGGTCCTTTCGGATATCGGCGGGGTTCCCGTGGGCGATGGTGATTCCGTAATCCAGCACGTACATCCGCGAGCAGACGCCCATGACCACCTGCATATGGTGTTCTATGAGGAGGATGGTCAGGCCGAAATCGTCGCGTATCTTCAGGATGAAATCCATGAGGTCATGGGATTCCTGGGGGTTCATGCCGGCGGCCGGTTCGTCCAGGAGCAGGAGCTTCGGATCCGTCGCCAGGGCGCGCGCGATCTCAAGGCGACGCTGCTTGCCGTAGGGCAGGCTCGTCGACGGTTCGCCCGCGGCCGCCGCAAGCCCGACGCTATCCAGGAGCTTCATGGCTTCCTCACGGGTCGCCTTCTCCTTGCTGAGGTAGGAAGGGAGCCTGAGCACCGCTTCCGCCAGGTTGGTGCCCATGCGGAAGTGGTGGGCCACCAGCACGTTCTCCAGCACCGTCATATTCTTGAAGAGGCGGATGTTCTGGAAGGTACGCGCCGTCCCGAGTTTGGTGATGCGGTGCGGCTTCATGCCGGCGATATTCCGGCCTTTATATTCTATGGACCCGCTCGTCGGCTTGTAGACGCCGGTGATGAGGTTGAAGGCCGTCGTCTTGCCGGCGCCGTTCGGTCCGATCAGGCCGACGATTTCGCCCTTTCCTATTTCGATCGAAAGGTCCGACACCGCGGTCAGGCCGCCGAAGGTCTTGGTGAGCTTGCCGGTCTTGAGCATCGTCTCCACGGCCTACTCCTTCGCCTTGAAGCGCGGCAGCAGGCCCGCTTTGGAAAGCAGGTCCCAGCTGAGTTCCTTCTGCCCCATCAGGCCTTGCTGCCTGAAAAGGATGACGGCCATCAGCAGCACGGAAAAGACGACCATGCGGATGCCGGGAGTCCCTTCGGTCTGGATGAAGATGAGGTTCAGGGGGCCGTCCAGGAAGCGGAGGGCTTCCATCATGATGGTCACGACGATGGCGGCGATGATCGATCCCGAGATCGAACCGATGCCGCCGAGAACCACGATGAGCAGGACGTCGAAGGTCTTGAGGAACTGGAATTGTTTCGGGTCGATGGTGGTCAGGTGATGGGCGAGCAGGGCTCCCCCGATGCCGGCGATGAAGGCCGAAATCACGAAGGACAGCAGTTTCATCCTGAAGACGTTTATGCCCATCGCTTCCGCGGCGATCTCGTTGTCGCGGATCGCCTTGAAGGCGCGGCCGTAGCTGGAGCGCACCAGGGACACCATCAACACGGTGACTGCGGCGGCGACGCCCCAAGCCCACCACATGGTGGTGAAACGGGGCAGGCCCTTCAGGCCCAGTGATCCGTTGGTGACCGTCTGGAGGTTGGTGAACACGACCCGGATGATCTCGGAGAAGCCTAGGGTCGCGATCGCAAGGTAGTCGTCGCGCAGCCTGAGGGCCGGAGCGCCGATCAGGAAACCCGCGAAGGCGGCGATGAGACCCGAGATGATGAGGGCCGGCAGGAAGGGGATGGTCACGTTCATGAGCCAGGGTTCGATGGGCTTCAGGAAGAAATTCATCTGCTTCTGGGCGGCCGTCATCGTCAGCAAGGCGCAGGAGAAGGCGCCTATGGACATGAAACCCGCGTGGCCGAGGGAGAAGAGCCCCGTGAAGCCGTTCAGGAGGTTGAGCGACAGGGCCAGGATGATGTTGATCGCGCAGAGCTTGAAGATCTGCATCGCGAAGGGATCCAGGAACGAGTCGGCCACGAAGAAACCGGCCAGAAGGACGGCCACGAGCGACGCGTCCAGAACGCGCCGGTCGGCTATCTTGGCGAGCGGGCTTTTCATACCTTCTCCCCCTGGTTCTTCCCGAGTAGGCCCGTGGGTTTAACCAGCAGGACCACGATCAGCAGGATGAAGGCGAAGGCGTCGCGGTAGCCGGTCAGATCCGGCAGGAAGGCGATCGTCATGATCTCGATGAGGCCGAGCAGGAATCCGCCGAGCACGGCGCCCCCGATGGAACCTATGCCGCCGATGACCGCGGCGATGAAGCATTTGAGTCCCGGCATGATGCCCATCAGCGGCAGGAGCTGGGGATATTTGAACGACCACATGATGCCGCCGACGGCGGCGAGGATCGAACCGATGCCGAAGGTGAAGGAGACGGTCTTGTCCACGTCTATGGCCATCAGGCGCGCGGCGTCCTGGTCGGTGGACACGGCGCGCATCGCCATGCCGATCTTGGTCTTGTGGACGATGAAGAGCAGGATCGCGAGCAGGACGAAGGTGATGAGCGGGATGAAGAAGCTGACGCTCACGATGGAAACGCCGCGGATCTTCACCACGGTGGAAAAGATGTCCGGAACGGCGAAGGCCTTCGGGCGCGCGTCGAAGAGCACCACCGCAAGGTTCTCGATGAGGAAGGACGCGCCGATGGCGCTGATCATGATGGAGATGCGCGGGGAATTCCGCAGGGGCCGGTATGCGACGCGCTCAAGGCCGATGCCGAACAGGCAGGTCAGCCCGATGGCGACCAGGAGGGCCACCCACCAGGGCATAAGCGCCGAGGACACGAGGTAGAAAGCGATATAGGCTCCGAGCATGAATACGTCGCCGTGGGCGAAATTTATCAAGCGCAGGATGCCGTACACCATCGAATAGCCTATGGCGATGAGCGCGTACAGGCTTCCGACGGATAAGGCGTTCGCCAGATGCTGGAAGAAGGTTCTCAGGTCCATGGGTCCTTCCCGTATTCAAAAATGGAGTTCCGCGCGGGGCGTTCGCTCCGGACGGAACTCCGAATGGGTTTGAAAGCGGACGCCCCGAAGGACGCCTTCAGCCTCGGATCAGGGCTTGACGGTCGTCAGGTACTGGAACTTTCCGTCCTTGACCACCTTGATGACCGCGTCCTTGACGGCGTTCCGGTCTTCGTTGATGGTGATCGAACCGGCGGAACCCTCGAAATTCGTGGTCTTGGCGATCTGGTCGCGGATCTTCACGGAATCGACGGAGTCGGCCTTCTTGATCGCGTCGAGGATCACGAGGTAGGCGTCGAAGCCGAGAGCGGCGACGGCGGCCGGATCCTTGCTGTACTTGGCGCGGAATTCCTTGAGGAAGACCGCGCTGGTGCCGTTGATCGGGACGTCGTTCGCGAAGAAGGTGGACAGGACCGCCCCTTCCACTTCCTTTCCGCCGACGGAAAGGAAGGCGTTCTCGTCCCAGGTGTCGCCGCCGAGGAACTGGGTCGTGATCCCGAGCTGGCGGGCCTGCTTGATGATGAGGGCGCTTTCGGTGAAGTTACCGGGAGCGAAGATGACGTCAGGCTTGAACTTCATGATGTTGGTGAGCTGGGCGTTGAAGTCCTGGTCGCCGGTGTTGTAGTCGGACTGGGCGACGATGGCGTTCGCGTCTCCGGTGAGCTTTACGAAGCTGTCCTCGAAGAACTTGGCGAGGCCGACGGAGTAATCGTTGGACACTTCGCGGATGATCGCGGCCTTCTTGGCGCCCAAATTCTTGAACGCGTAGGTGGCCATGACTTCGCCCTGGAAGGGATCCAGGAAGCAGACGCGGAAATAGTAGTCGTTGCCCTTGGTCACGTTGGGGTTGGTGGCGGAGGCGGCGACCGCGGGGATCTTGGACTCGGCGAAGATCGGGCCGCCGGACATGGAAAGGGACGAACCCCAGCTGCCGATGACCGCGTTCACCTTGGCCTGCTGGGCCAGCATGGTGGCGGCGTTGGCCGCTTCGACCTTGTCCGACTTGTTGTCGGCGACGACGAGCTCGATGGTATATTCCTTGCCGCCGACGGTCACCTTCGGATACAGCGCGTTGGCGAGCTTCACGCCCTCGGCTTCGTCGGCGCCGCCGGCGCCGTTGGCTCCGGTCAGGGGTTCGAACACGCCGATCTTGATTACGTTGGACTGCGCGGCCTTTCCGGCGCACGAGGCTAGCATGAGAGCCGCAAAAGCCGCCGATGCCAAGATTGATATTCGTTTCATTAAAAGATCCTCCTCGATCCTCTCGGGATCGCCAGAGTATGATAAATGTATAAATATTTATTGTCAATTAAGCATTTACCTATATATATATATTCAAGGCTTGCGCCCGATGCGAAGCAGACCTACTATGGAACATGGCCCAAATTTCTCAAAGAAAGCGGATCTCTTTCGGAATCGGCGCGAAGGTGAACGCGGTCATCCTCGCGACCCTGATCGTCGGTTTCGGCGCGGTGATCAGCTATTTCGGCTGGTCGCTCGTCGCGACGCGCGGAGAGCTCACGCGCTCGACCCTCGAACAGGAAACCGACATACTTGCGGCTTCCATCGAGAATTTCATGATCCCGGGAGAGGCGCCCATCGCGGTCGCCTATTTCGACGAAATAGCCCAGCGGAACCCCGACTTCGAGATCGCGCTGTACCGCCGGGACGGGAGCGGAGCCTTCTCGGACGGGACGACCGCCGCGGGGGTCAATCAACGGATAGGCGGAACGCGTTTCCCGCTCGACTTGAAACGCCCGGTTTTCCCGCCTCCGGACAGTGCGGGAATGGGACCGGCCACAAGCTTGCCGCCTTCCAATGTCCAGATCGAAAAGGACTCTTCCATGGCCGACGGCAGGAAAGCCCGCGTGATCAGCGTGTATAGGCCGCTCATCAACCTGCCGAAATGCGTGGGTTGCCATGGCGGCGATCATACCATCAGGGGCGTGGTGCGCGTTTCCGCCAACGTGACGGAAAGCATGAACGCCCAGCGCGCCGCGATAGGCATCTCCAGCGGTCTCTTCGTCGCCATCGTCGGCCTCGTCGGAGCGGTACTGGCCCGCTTCATGAGGAGGACTGTCGTGTCTCCGGTGAAGGCGATCGGGGAGCTTTGCGCCCGGGTCGCCGACGGAGACTTTTCCGGCCGCGTCGAACATCCGGTCGCCGACGAAATCGGAAACCTTGCGGATACGGTCAATATGATGACCCTCGGACTCCGGGAACGGTCGGAACTCTCAAAATACGTTTCCGGATCCACCATATCGGCCATCAGGGGAAGCCAGTCGAGCCTGCGGGATCGCCGGACCCTGCTCTTCAGCGACATACGCGGCTTCACTTCCTTTTCGGAGAAGTATCCGGCCGAGACCGTGGTCGAGGCCCTGAACGCCGCCCTCGACGCGCAGTCCCGCATCGTGGCAGAGCAGGGAGGGGACGTGGACAAGTTCGTCGGCGACGAGGTGATGGCCGTTTTTTCGGGAGAGAAGGCGGAAGAGAACGCCTGCGCCGCCGCCCTACTGATGCACCGGGCCCTGCGTTCCGTTTCCAGCGCGGAGCCCCTGCAAATCGGGATCGGCATCGCTACGGGAGACGTCATACACGGGATGATAGGATCCCA
The DNA here is from genome assembly GCA_003527485.1 of Treponema sp. GTDB lineage: Bacteria > Spirochaetota > Spirochaetia > Treponematales > Breznakiellaceae > UBA12037. Next base: position 186,980 of record DPXI01000088.1, read on the forward strand.
GACCCGCGCCGACTTCACCGTTATCGGGGACGCGGTCAATACGGCCGCACGCCTCTGCTCCGCGGCCAAGGGGGGAATGACCCTGGTCCATTCGAGCGCGGCGCACAATCTGAAGGGCAAGGGCGGTTTCACGCTGAAAGGCCCTTACGGGATGGGCCTGAAGGGCAAGAAGGATCGGCAGGCGGTATTCGTGCTGGAAGCGGGAGGAAAGGATGCATAATGCCGAGCGGACGGAACGGCGAAAGATCGCGAGCCGGGAACCCTTCGCCGCCGTCGCCCTGCTCTCCGCAGCGGTCCTCTTCAGTTGCGCGGGCAAGGCAGCCGTTCCGGCCGTCGCGATCGACGGCTACCGGACCTGGGACCGGACCACCCTCGCCCCCCTGAATTTCCCCATCCCGGGACATGAAAGCCATTACAGGCGGATCTTCATGAACCCGGTCGGTTCGGCCTACCGCGCCTCCCACGGCTCCCGGGACGCCCCCTTCGACTATCCCGACGGAACCGTCGTGGTCAAGGAGATCTTCGACGGGTTGGACGTACCGGCGTCCGATGAAGCCCCCGTCGCATTCACCCTGATGGTGAAGAACCGGGCGTCGCACGATGCCCGCGGCGGCTGGCTGTGGATAGTCCGCGACGCGGCTTCGGGAAAGGACACCGTTTTTACGGGAGACTTTTGCGTCAACTGCCACGGCGGCGCGAACGAAAGCCATCCCTACGGAGACAAGAACGCGAAGTCGACCTTCAGGGATTATATGTTCTATTGAGGGAATTCGTCCGGCCGGGCTGAACGGCGGACGTCAGATGCTGGACAGGTAGCAGACGCCGATGACGAGTACGGCGCGGATGCGCTTCTCGTCCGTCTCTCCGAGCAGGGACGCGAGGTTACCCGCGTACCACCAGAAGAGTCCCAGGTTGGCGTCGATACGGAAAGCGTATTCGATAAAATCGCCTTTCCGGCTCTGCGTTCCGAACAGGAGATAGGCCAGCTCGTCAAGTATATGGATGAAGGTGCGCAAGGCGCGCTCGTAATCCGCGCGCTCCATGTCCAGGACGAATACGGGGATCCGATCCAGCAGTTTTTCCTTATGGGCTTCGTCGGCCTTCTCGACCCAAGTCTTTTGGATGAGCAGCTCGACATTGTTGCGGAAATGGCCCAACAGACGGCGGTCGGAGACCGCTGCATTCGCCGGACTGTTGGACGAAGCGCAGGAGGCGCGGAATTCCGCGATGATGCCGAGGACCTCCGCGAAGCGTTCGACATCCTTCTGATAGGTACGCGCCGCGACTCCGGGATCGGAGAATAGCTCGCCCGCTATCGTGCGGTATTCGTCAGGAATCACTTCGTCGAGTACGGGGCGGGCGAAGCTCATAGGCGTACCATGCTTCTAAAACGGGAAAGTGTCAATAGAGCCTATCTTCCCGGCAAAGAAGCTGCCGGATGGGTATCAGGGTCCTCGCAGGCGTCGCCGTCAAGGATGAAACAAGCGATGGACGCATCCAACTCCTTCACCCGGTCCCGGCTGGCGGAGACCTGCGCGTTCAGGGATTCGGCGGACGCCACCAATTCGTCGGAGCCGGCGGCGATCTCCGCGATCGCCGCGACCACCTGATCGGAGGCGGCGTCAAGGGCGCGCATGAGGGCGGCGGCGGACAAGGCGTCAGCCTTCGCGGTATCGGCGTTCTTCCGTATTTCCGCCGATCCCGCGGTCATTTCGCCCGCGTCACGCACCGCCGCCGAGGAAACGAGGGAAAGCTCGGCCATGGAGCCGACTATGCCGTCCATCGCCTGCGCGAACTGGGCCGCGTCGGCTTCTATGCCGCGGAAAGACTCGAAATTCGCCTCGCTCGCCGAGAGGGCCGCGCCGACGAGGTCGCCGATCGATCGAAGCACGGCGCCTATCGCCTTGGCGTTCTCGGCGGTCGAATCCGACAGTTTGCGGATCTCGTCCGCGACGACCGCGAAACCGCGCCCCGCATCCCCCGCATGAGCCGCCTCGATCGCGGCGTTCATCGCCAAGAGATTGGTGCTGTCCGCGACGCTCGCGATCATCCCGACGACCTCTTCGATGCGGCCTACATCGCCCGCGATGGATCGGATGGAATCGTTGGAACGCGTCGCCTTCTCGGCGCCGTCCGCGACGAGGCCGGCGAGCGAATTCGCCCGGCCTCTCCGTTCCTCCGCGAGAGCGGCGACGGAATCCAGGGCTCCGCGCATTTTCTCCATCGAGACGGTGACCCTTCCCGCCGCGTTCGTCTGGACGTCGGCCAGTTGGTATGCGGAAACAGCGGCCCCTTCGACCGCATGGATCTTGACCGTCGCTTCCGCGATGCCGCGCTTGAGGCGATCGAGCTCGGACTTGACGGACGAGACGTGCGCGGCGATCTGCGCGAGGGATGCGGCGGATTCGGAAGCTCCCGACGCCAGTTCATCCTTCAGAGAAGCCACGCCTCCGGCCGCGTCGCGCACGCCGGAAAGGAATTCCCGGATGACGTCGAGTGTGGCGTTCACATGTCCCGCCAGCGATCCGATCTCGTCGTCGGATACGACGGCCACCCGCCGCGACAGGTTCCTTCGCGCGACCAGGGCCATCGAACTTTCGATATCGCCTATGCGGCGCGCGAAGGAGGCACTGAAGAGGAAGATGAAAATCGACGAAAACAGGATCGCGATTACGGAGGCGACCGCGGCCCCCAGTTCAGCCCGCCGCTGGTAGGCCGAAGAGAACTCCCCGATCCCGAAACTCACGTCTTCCAGGCCGCCTATGATGGGCGGCATGTACTGATCGACGATCTGCTGGTAATCGATGAGGCGGCCCAGCTTGTACGCGGCGTCGGCTTCCTCAGGAGAAAGCGCTTCCCGCGAAGCGGCCGCATGCACGATCAGCGCGCCTTCGCTTTGGACCCGGCTGCCGAGCGGCCCGCCGGCGATCTCGGCGAGGAGGGTTTCCCCTTCCCTGAAGCTCTCGGAGATTCGCTTCCAGGCATTCCGCACGTTCGCCGTTTTCTGGTTCAGCTCGCCGTTCCCTATGGAGATGACTGAAAGGTCCAGTTCCTTGATCAGGGAATCCAGATTCTCGATGGAGGCAATCCAGTTCCTGCTGACCACGGCTGTCCCGAATTTCGACAGGAGCAGGTTTTTGGAGGCCGCGTCCACGCGATACGCCGCCGTAACCGTCGAGATGGCCAGCCGTTCGCCCGCCCGCAGGGTCAGGCTCCTGGAAAAGGACACGAGCACGAACCCCATAGTCGCCAGCAGGAGAACGACGACGGTGGATATGCCCAGTAACAGCTTCGATCTGATCCGCATTGCGCGCCTCCGGGAAATGTACATTACAGAATTACCATATTGGAGAAGATTGATGAAGTGCCTCCATCCCGGCCTGCCCCTTGACCGTTCATCCGAAGTGAAAGTCGCTTGCGCGTTCGGCGCAAGAAGAGTAGAATTCCGGTTGTCAGGAGGCGATCATGAAATCGAGCGATCATCCCAAGCGCGAAGAGAAGAAGAAACCCCAGAAGTCACTCAAGGAAAAGAGAGAAGAAAAGAAGACAAAAAAAGAGAGCAAGCCGAGCGAATAGGTCCGAGCGAAGCGGGGCGGTTCCGCCTCGCCTCGCTCGCCGCCTGAACACTTTTCCCGGTTCTTCAATACAGAAACACCGCCACTTGACGGTTCGCGGAATAGCGAATACCATATCGCCGTCCATAGCAATCCCCAATTACTCTACCCAATTGCCTTTGATACAATCCGAAGTCCAGCGATAGCCCTCGGATACGAAAGGAGAGCCGGAACAGATGTCCATCAAGACGTTCAAGGGAGGAATTCACCCTCCCGTACGGAAGGAAGCGTCGGAAGGGAAGGCGATCGAACGCATCCCGGCGCCGAAACAAGTTGTAATTCCCATCAACCAGCATTTCGGAGCCCCGAACCAAAGCATCGTGGCGGTAGGCGATACGGTCAGGCGCGGCCAGAAGATAGCCGAGGGAAAGGCGGGCGGACCGATGACGGTTCCGGTCCACGCATCCATCACGGGAACGGTGAAGAAGATCGAGGTCCGCGCCCAATCGAACAACACCGACGGGATCTGCGTCATCATCGAAACCGATCCGGCCGCGGCCGAGGATTCCAGCTCCGACGCTTTCATGCAGCCCCTGGACGGCTTTTCCTGCACCAAGGATGAGGCGCTCGCGCGCATCCGGGAAGCGGGCATCGTCGGCATGGGCGGCGCGGGATTCCCGGCCCACGTAAAGCTCGCCCCGCCCCCGAACAAGCCCATCGACCTGGTCATCGCCAACGGCGCCGAATGCGAGCCATACCTCACCATCGACGAGGCGACCCTGGACGAGGAAGGTCCGACAGTCGTGGAAGGCTTGGCGATCGTCATGCGCATAGTCGGCGTCAAAAAGGGCGTCATCGCGATCGAGGAGAACAAGAAAGGAGCGGTCGCGGGCCTCAATGCGGCGATCGCCTCTTCCGGCCGCGGCTACGACATTACGGTGCAGCTGCTGAAGACCAAGTATCCGCAGGGCGGCGAGAAGATGCTCATCACCGCGATCACCGGGAAGGAAGTCCCCTCCGGCGGATTGCCGATGGACGCGGGTTGCGTGGTGCAGAACGTAGGCACGCTCAAGGCCATCGCCGAAGCGTTCTCGGAGGGCAAGCCGCTGATCGAACGCGGGCTGACGGTAACCGGCGGCGCGTGCAAGACGCCCAAGAACATCCTGGCGCCCATCGGTACGGTCATCGGCGACCTTCCCGCGGAGGTCCTTGACCTGGATCGGGACACGCTGCGCAAGATCGTGTTCGGCGGCCCCATGATGGGCGTAGCGGTTCCCCACCTGAATATCCCGGTCCAGAAGAACACTTCGGGAGTCACGTTCATGACCGCCGCCGAGACGGTCGCCAAGGAGGAGGGGCCCTGCATCCGCTGCGCCCGCTGCCTACGCGGCTGCTCCTGCAGGCTCTCCCCGGTGCTCATGAACAACGCCCTTGAATCTGGCGATCTGGAGAGGGCCGCGGATATCGGGCTCCTGGATTGCATCGAGTGCGGCGGATGCTCGTACATCTGCCCCTCGAACATACAGCTGGTCCAGCGCTTCCGCGTCGGCAAGCAGCTCCTGCGCGCCAAGCGCGCGGCCGCCCAACCGAAACCGGCCGCGCCGGCGAAAGCCCAAGCGTAGGATAATAGGAGAACATAACGCAAATGGCGAATACCGAACGGCGGGTCCTCCTTTCGTCGAGCCCGCACTTTTCATCCCCCGAAACCGCGAAGCGCCTCATGGCGAACGTGCTCATCGCGCTGGCCCCGGCCGCGGCTTACGGCATCGCGCTCTTCGGCTTGCCGGCCCTGCTCACCATCGCGGTTTCCGTCGCGGCGGCCCTCGCGTCCGACGCGGCCTTCCGCCTGGCGATAGGGCAGAAGCCCCGCGTCGCGGACCTTTCGGCAGCCCTCACGGGCGTGCTGCTTGCCTTGGTGCTTCCCCCCTCCACCCCCCTCTGGATGACGGCGCTCGGCGCGGTCTTCGCGGTGGTGGTGGCCAAGGAGTTCTTCGGCGGGCTCGGCGCGAACGTGTTCAACCCGGCCCTCATTGGACGGGCCTTCCTCATCATGAGCTTCCCGGCGGCGATCACGACCTGGCACAAGACTGTCGGATTCGCGGGAGCCCTTACCGACGCGACCACCACCGCCACCCCGCTCAACATCATCAAGCTGGGCGGCACCATGGGCGACGTAGCCGCGAGCGTGGGCAGCTCCGATTACGCATCCACTCTTTGGACCCTGTTCACGGGCAACCGCGCGGGTTGCATCGGCGAGTCCTCCATCCTGCTGATACTGGCCGGCGGCGCTTTCCTGCTGATCACCCGCACCATCGACTGGCGCGCCCCCCTCGCGATGATCGCGACGACCTTCCTCGCCTCCTGGGGCTTCGGAATGGATCCCGTCTTCGGCATCCTCTCAGGCGGCGTGGTCTTCGGCGCCGTCTTCATGGCCACCGACTACGTTTCGGCGCCCGTCACCCCCACCGGCAAGCTCCTCTTCGGCGCCGGCGCGGGCCTCGTGACGGCCCTCATCCGCAAATGGGGCGGCTACCCCGAAGGCGTCACTTACGGCATCCTGATGATGAACGCGATCGCCCCCTTCCTCAACCGGATCGTCCAAAAGAAATACGGATGGGTAGCCCCCAAGAAGGAGGCCGCGAAATGAAGAACATGCTGAAGCTGGGCTTCATCCTGACGGCCTATACCCTGGTCGCCTGCGTCGGCCTCGCGTTCGTCTACGCGGGAACCAAAACGGTGATCGAGCAGCGGGCGAAGAGCGACTTGGAAGCGGCGCTGAAAGAGCTGTTCCCGACCGCCGACTCCTTCCAACCCATCGCGACGAGCGAATTGAAGGCGTCCTTGGAATCCGTCGTATTCACGGAAGCGTACACCATATCCGCGGGCGCAACCCTCATCGGCGTCGCGGTGAAGGCCTCCGGTCCGAGCTACGGCGGGCAGACCGTCGCCCTCGTCGGCGTAGGTGCTGACCGCAAGGTCGCGGGAGCGAAGATCCTGGAAAACAAGGACACCCCCGGACTCGGCGCCAACGCCGCGTCGCCCTCCTATTTCGTCGACCGGAAATCCAAGACCACCTTCATGGGCCAATTCTCGGGAAAATCCATCGACGATCAGTTCAAGGTCAAAGGCGACGTCGTCGCCATCACGGCTTCCACTATCACCAGCGTCGCCGTCGCAAACGTCGTGAAGGCGGCCGGCAACGCTGCAGGCGCCTGGATCGCCGCAAAGGGAGGAAACTGAGATGAAACGCCTTACGCGCATCCTCCTGGACGGCATCGTCAAGGAAAATCCGCTGCTCATGCTCATGATAGGTCTCTGTTCGGCACTCGCGGTGACTACGTCCACCGCGAACGGCATCGGCATGGGCATCGCGCTTACCTTCGTCCTCCTCATGTCGGAAGTCGTCATCAGCCTGTTCCGCAAGCTCATCCCCGACTCCATCCGCATGCCGATTTTCATCATCGTCATCGCCGCGTTCACGACGATCATCGATTACCTGCTCAAGGCCTACTTTCCCGATCTCTCCAAGTCGATGGGCGTTTTCATTCCCCTCATCGTCGTCAATTGCATCATCATGGGCCGCGTCGAGGCGTTCGCTTCCAAGAAGCCGTTGATCGACGTCATATTCGATTCGATCGGCATGGGCATCGGCTACACCTGGGTGCTCGTCGGCATCGCCGTCCTCCGCGAAATACTTGGAAGCGGCGCGGTGCTGGGCCTCCGGGTCTTTCCCGAAAGCTTCCAACCGATCTTATTCTTCACGCTTCCCCCGGGCGGCTTCCTCGTGTTCGCCCTTTTCATCTCGCTCAATCTCTGGCTGAAATCCAGGATGAAGCCGACCGTCGAAGGGGGAGCCGAATGAACGGCCTGCTCGCAATTTTCCTGACCGCCCTGCTGGTGGAGAACGTCGTACTCATGCGCTTCCTCGCGCTCTGCTCCTATGTCGGCATGACCTCCGACGTGGACCAGTCCACGGGCATGGGCGTCGCGGTGACCTTCGTCACGGTGCTGGCCACGGCCGTCACCTGGCCCCTGTACCATTTCATCCTTGTGCCGCTGAAGCTCGAATTCCTGATGATCCTCGCCTTCATACTCATCATCGCGTCGCTCGTCCAATTGGTGGAATTCTACCTGAAGAAGACGGCGCCCGCGCTGTACGCGGCGATGGGCATCTACCTCCCGCTGATCACGACCAACTGCGCGATCCTCGCGGTGACCTTCGACAACATCACCAAGAAGTACAATTTTATCGAATCCATCGTGTATTCGCTCGGCGTCGCGCTCGGCTACCTGATTTCGCTCTGGCTCCTCGCGGGCATCCGCGAGCGCATCAAGACGAGTCCGATTCCGAAGTTCCTGCAGGGAACGCCGATCCTCTTCGCGGCGACCTCTCTCCTCGCGGTGGCCTTCATGGGCTTCGCGGGCCTCATCAAATAAGGAGCCGAACATGGGCATCGTACTGGTCACGGCGGTATTCGCCGTCATCCTCGCCATGTCGCTGGGCGTCGCGCTCGGCTTCTTCCGCGAGTTCTTCAAGGTCGAAAAGGATCCGATGATCGGCAAGGTCCGCGCGATCCTGCCGGGCGCCAACTGCGGCGCGTGCAGTTATCCGGGTTGCGACAGCTACGCCGAAGCGGTCGCCTCCCGCGCCTGCGAAGTTACCCGTTGCTCCGTGGGCGGCAAGGCCGTCGCCGACTCGCTGGCTGCGCTCCTCGGCGTCAACGCAAGCGCCGAGGACATCGTCGCGGTGCTGGCCTGCCAGGGTTCCAAGGAACACGCTCCCGTCAAGGGCGACTACGTAGGAGTGAAGACCTGCCGCGCGGCCAAGCTTTCCACGGGCGGAACCAAGCTCTGCGCCTGGGGCTGCCTCGGCTTCGGCGACTGCACCCTGGTCTGCAAATTCGACGCCCTGCATATGGGCGAAGACGGGCTCCCGCACGTGGACTACGCCAAGTGCACCGGCTGCGGCATGTGCATCGCCGAGTGCCCCCAGGTAATCCTGAAGCGCGTCCCCAAGGACACGAAGGGATCCATGGTCATCTGCTCCAACCGCAACACGGTGAAGGCGATGGTCATGAAGACCTGCAAGGTCGGCTGCATCAAATGCGAGATCTGCGTGAAGAACTGTCCGGAGAATTGCATAACCATGGTCAACGGCATCCCCGTCACCGATTACGAAAAATGCACCTCCTGCGGCGTCTGCGTGCAGAAGTGCCCGACAAAGGTCTACAAGTTGCTGCAGACTGACATCGGTATCGCCGTAGAAGTCTAGAAATACGAAGGGCGCCCGTGAAGGCGCCCGTATATAAAACGTCCCTCATCGGGACGCGGAAGGGCGCGGGCGGGATTATGGCCCGCGCCTAATGGGCGATCGTAGCACGGCAAGGGCGCGCGACGCAAGGCGGAGGAAAGGGAACCGCTCATGGTCCCCTCCTCCTAGGTCGCGATGCCGAGTTCCTTCACCCGGGCCGTACCGAGCTCGCGCAGCTTGTACTTCTGGATCTTGCCGCTCGCGGTCATCGGAAACGAATCCACGAAGAACACGTAACGCGGGATCTTGAAGCGGCTGATCTTCCCGCGGCAGAAGTCCTTGACTTCCTCCTCGGCAAGTTCCGCGCCATCCTTCCTGATCACGAAGGCGCCGACTTCCTCGCCGTATTTCGCGCTGCCGATGCCGACCACCTGCACGTCCCGGATACCCGGCATTGCGTACAGGAACTCCTCGATCTCTTTGGGATATACGTTTTCGCCCCCTCGGATGATCATGTCTTTGATCCGTCCGGTGACCATGAAATTCCCGCGCTCGTCCTTGACGCCGAGGTCTCCGGAATGAAGCCAACCCTCCGCGTCGATGGCCTTGGCCGTCGCTTCCGCCATGTTGTAGTAGCCCCTCATCACGTTGTAGCCCCGGCAACAGAGCTCGCCCTGTACGCCGACCGGGCAGTCCGCGTTCGTGTCGGGGTCCCGGACGCTCACTTCCACTCCGGGCAGCTCGCGGCCGACGGTGCCGACCTTCACTTCGATCGGATCGTCGGTGCGGGTCTGGGTCATGACAGGGGAGGACTCGGTAAGCCCGTACGCGATGGTGATCTCGGAGGCGTGCATGTCTTCTATAACCCGCTTCATGACCTCCATGGGACAGGGCGCGCCCGCCATGATGCCGGTGCGGAGGCTGGAGGTGTCGAAGAGCTTGAACATCGGGTGGTTCAGTTCGGCGATGAACATGGTCGGCACGCCGTACAGGCCCGTGCACTTCTCCTTCTGCACCGTCGCGAGCACGAGCAACGGATCGAAGTTTTCCAGGATGGCGGCGGCAGCGCCGTGGGTCACCACGGCCATCATGCCGAGCACTAGGCCGAAACAGTGGAAGAGAGGGACCGGGAGGCAGATCACGTCGGACATCGTGAAGCGCTGGCATTCTCCGATTGACCAGCCGTTGTTCAGGATGTTGCGATGGGTGAGCATCACGCCCTTGGGAAAACCCGTAGTGCCGGAGGTGTACTGCATGTTCACCGTATCGCCGCACCCGCAGGCCGCTTCGGCCGCGCGCAGCAGCGGGTCGGGGGTATGATGCCCCAGGAGCAGGAGCTCCGGCAGGTTGTACATGCCCCGGTGCTTCTGGGGACCGACGTGGACGACGGTTTTCAGGCGAGGGAAGCGCGCGGAAACCAGATGCCCGCGCTCGGCTTCCCTGAGCTCGGGGATGAGCTCGTAGACCATCGCGATATAATCCGAATCCTTGAAGCCGTCCACGATGCAAAGCGCCGTCAGGTCCGCCTGCCGGATCAGGTACTCCAGCTCGTGCGTCTTGTAGTTGGTGTTGATCGTGACCAGCACGATGCCGACCCGCGCCGTCGCGAAGAGGAAGGTATTCCAGTCGGGAACGTTGTTCGCCCACAGTCCCAGATGGTCGCCCTTCTTCAGCCCGACGGCCAGCAGGCCTTTCGCCAGCTCGTCCACGCGGCGGTCGAACTCGCCGTAGGAGAAGCGCAGTCCCCGGTCCGAATAGATGATGAAGTCGCGGTCCGGATTCGCCCGCGCCTTCTCCCGCAAAAGGGCGCCGAGTGTCGTCTCTATGGTGTCCATCTCGCCCCCGCTCAGAACGGCGCGTACACGACGGCCAGGATGCGCGCCGGCGAGCCGCCCGCCGCGGCGACGCGATGCGGAACGATCGAATCGTAGTAGATCGAATCCCCTTCGGCCAGGTTGTAACGCTCCTTGCCGTAGGAGACAGCGACCGAACCCGAAAGCACGTAGATGAACTCCTCGCCCTCATGCGAGGACAGGGCGGCATCGTCGGTCCCGGCTGATAACTCGATCAGGAAGGGCTCCATGTGCCGACCGCCCTTCCCCGCCGCGAGCGCCTTGAAATCCAGCTCCCCCGCTTTCGCCGAGCCAGCGAAACGGACGGTCGGTTTCGATTCCCCGGCCCGGGTGACGACGGGGCCGAGCTCTTCCTGGTCGTCCAAAAAGGAGCCGAGCCGTACTCCGAGCGCGCGCGCCAATTTCACCAGGGGCGCCAAATCGGGGACGAGCTCCCCTTCCTCGATGCGGGTCAGCAATTCCAGCGGAACGCCGCTCCGTTCGGCCAAGGCAGCGCGATCGATCCGATGCGTCTCCCTCAAACCGGCGATCCTGCCGCCCGGGGTCCTCTTCTGAGCCATACCAACCTCCACCGCCGTCCGGCGAGGTTTCCACTTTATCCGCGCCTCCTCCGTATGCGCAAGGCGCGGACAAGAAAATGCGGCGGCGGAGCGGCGGCCGCACGCCGCCGCACGCCGCTCGGCCGCCGCTCGGCCGCCGCGCATGCTCCCAGCGCTTTCGGATGTGTTGACGGATCGGCCTCCTTCGCGTACAAATAAATTATCATGTCGGAATCACGCCGCAACGCCCGCTTCTCAGCCCTTGCGCGCGCCCGCGTAAACGGAATCCATGAGGGCGAAGCCCTCCTGCGGGATTTAAGCGTCACCGGTTGTCGTCTGGAGTTCACCGCGGCCGTCGCCTTGGCGGAAGGGAAGCGATACCGGATCACCGTAACCCCTGAATCAGCGGCGGAGGTCGACGAATTCGAATTGGACGCCGAATCGCGCTGGTCCCGGGCGGGTTATGATTCATTCGAGATCGGCTTCGCCATCGTCTTCTCCCCGAAAGGAAAATCGTTCCAGCGCTACGTCGACTATCTCGCATGGAGAGCTTTATCCGTACCGACGACCTCTCAATGACCGGAGGGAGTCCGATCATCGGCGCGCCCCTGGGGGGAATCGTCTACCAGGGGATCGGCGAATACGCAGGCCATCTGGATACGGAACTCGGCGTCGTCGACGATTCATGGGGCGAATTCCGTTTCGTCCGCGGGAAGGAGCGCCAGGTATTCTGGACGCGCAACGTCTGGCTGGAACCTTTCCGCCTTGAATTCGGGTCCATCTCGGAAGCGGCCGCGGCCCTCCGTTCCGTCCAGCGCAATTGGGCGCCTTCCCTTTTCACGCAATTCCGCCGAGGAGAATTGATCAAGGCGAAACTTCCGCCGATCACGGATAAGCCGCGGTCCTTCCCCTGGCTCGTTCCCGACGCTCCGATGGGGGCATGGACCCTCCTGGACGAACATACTCTCATCGGCTCGGCCCGCTGCGCCAGCCCTTTTCCCGGCGGCATCGTGGAATTCACGGAAGACAAGGAAGGTCCCCCGAGCCGGGCATACCTGAAGGTTCAGGAAGCCCTGGTCCGCGCGCGCACCTTCCCGAAGCCGGGCGAGCGCTGCATCGACGCGGGAGCCACGCCCGGCGGCTGGACCTGGGTGCTCGCAGGCCTCGGCGCCAGGGTGACGGCGATCGACCGCGCGAGCCTGGACGAACGGGTCCTGGCGATGGACGGCGTGGAATACCTGAAGCACGATGCGTTCACCCTCGCGCCCGAGGAGCTCGGGCCGACCGACTGGCTATTTTCCGACGTCATCTGCTACCCCGAGCGACTGTACGCCTGGATCGAACGTTGGCTGTCTTCCGGCCTCTGCCGCAATTTCATCTGTACGCTCAAGATGCAGGGAGAGCCGGACTGGGAGACCATCCGCCGCTTCGCCGCGATCCAGGGGAGCACCGTCGTGCATCTCTGCGCGAACAAACACGAACTTACCTGGATCAGGATCGGGAAGTAGCTCATGCTCAATTCGTTAATCGAACAATTTCGACAATTGAACAAAATCTGCGCAACTGTTAGATTGATCGGATGATGACCGCAGTCGCCCTCTGCGCCCTCGGCGCGGAGAAGGCGCTCTCCAACGAACTTAAAAAACTGGATCTTCAAGTGCTGGATGCGGGTTTCGGCCGCGCGCGTTTCGTCGCCGACCTCGGCGGCCTGTACCGTGCCCTCATGGGTCTGCGCACAGCGGACCGGATACTCCTGGAGGCCGCGAGCTTCCCCGCCTCCGACTTCGACGCCCTCTTTGAAGGAGTCCGTTCCGTGCGATGGGAGGAACTCATCCCGCGCGGGTTCAAGGTCGTGGTGGAGAAGGTCAGAACGAACCGGTCCAGCCTCCACGCGGAGACGAGCGTGCAGGCGGTCGTCCACAAGGCTTCAGCCGAGCGCCTTTGCGAAGCTTGGGGCGTCAGGCGGCTGGACGAATACGGCGAGGAAGCATGCCTCCGCGTTTACCTGGAAAAGGACATCGCCTCCATCCTGCTCGACCTGACCGGAGAACCCCTGTTCCACCGCGGCTACCGGACCGAAGGCGGCGCGGCGCCGCTGAGGGAGACCAGCGCCGCCGCCATCCTGCTCCTTCTCGGGTGGAAGCGCAAGTTTCCCCTGTACGATCCCTTCTGCGGTTCAGGCACCTTCGCCACCGAGGCGGCGCTGTACGCTTGGGACGCCGCGCCCGGTCTCGGTCGCACGTTCCGGCTTTCCGACCTTCTGGTCGGGGACGCGGAGGTCGAAGCCGAAGTGCGCGCCGACCTGGCAGCCCGCGTCGATTTCAGCCGGACCATACGCATACAAGGCAGCGACGTCGATCCCCGCGCCGTCTCCATTGCCAGATCTAACGCCGAACGCGCCTTCGACCTCGCACGCGGAGCGCAAATCGCGCGCGGAGCGCAAGGCGCGCGCGGTGCGCAAGGCGCCCGCGGAGCGCAAGGCGCCCGCGGAGCGGAAGGCGGCCGGGGCATCCGGCTGCCGCCGGGCGGGTCCGCTCCTCCTTCTCCGGACAGGAGCGGCATCCCGACATTCAGCGTCCTGGACATGAAGAAGGCGAAAGCCGGCTGGGACGAGGGCTTCCTGTTCGCCAATCCGCCTTATGGGGAAAGGTTGGGCGATACGGTGGAAGCGGAACGCATCTACCGGGAGATGCCGGCGCTGCTCGAGAATTTCCCCGGCTGGAACCTGGCCGTGGTGACGAACCATCCGGGCTTCGAATCGCACTTCGGGCGTACCGCCGACTCCGTCCGCGAGATCACGAATGGGGCCTTGCGCTCTTTCCTCTACGCATTCGGGCCGTCGAAGAGGGGGAACGATGTCGATCGTCGTCGAACATGAAAAACGCCGGAGGGAGATACTCGAGAAAGCGCTCGACGTCTTCATGGATGAAGGCTTCGAGGATGCGACCTTCCAGAAGATAGCCGACCGCTGCGGCATCACGCGCACCACTCTGTACATCTACTTCAAGAACAAGCGCGAAATCTTCAACTGGAGCATCAAGCAGCTGACCGCCATGGTCGAGCAGGACCTGCAGTCCATCAAAGCGGACGAGTCGCTCGAGGCGAGGGAGAAACTCTCCCGGGTACTCGGCACGATCATCGAGCGCCTGGAAGAAAACCGCAGGCTGCTCTCGGTGGTCCTCAATTATCTGTTGCACCTCTCCAAGAGCGGCTCGGACCCCGATTACCGCGTCCGCAAGCGGACCATCCGGCTCCGCCATATTCTGGCGACCATCGTGATCGAAGGAATCCGCAGCGGGGAGCTTCCTCCCGTCAACGTACGCGTCGCCGACGACCTGCTGTACGGTCTCATCGAATCGGCCATCTTCCGCCTGGTGGTGCTCGGTCGGCCCTCGGTCGCCGAACTCAAGCACGCCGCAGAACTCGTGGTCGAGCGTCTCGCCCGCGGCGACTAGAACACGCTCGTCCGCAGTCCGAAGGAAAGCTTCGACTGTATGCCTCCCTCGACCTCCGCCGAGATGAACCAGGCCTGGTATTCGGCGAACAGGGAATAGCTGGAAAAAATCGGCCACTTCCTGATCGTTACCTTGGGGAACTCCACCTGGGCAATTACTGCGCTCAGCATGAGCGGATCGCCTCCCGAGGTCTCGGTGAAATAGCTGAAATCGGCGCCGACCGCGAAGGCCGCCTGCAGGAAATCCCAATCAGGCCCCAACACGAAAGAAAAAGGAAAAGTCGCGAGGTTCGCCAGCAATTTTCCGCTGAAAACGTCCCCGAAGAAACGTTGCGGGCTCCCGCCGTATGCTTCGGGCGTGTAGCCGTACATGGCCTGGAGCTTGACGTTGTCGTCGAAGAACGTGAGCCCCGCGCCGACATTGTACTGGGTCCCGCCCAGGAAACTCGTATCGAGGTAAAGGCCTTGGATGAATGTGGGAAGCTGGTAGCCTGCTTTGTCGCCGTCCCGGAGGACCAGATCCACCGCGACCAGTTTCACCTCGTCCGACGCGATCCCGAACGAGTCTATCGCGCCGTTGAACCGCCCGCCTTCCTCAGGAGAGAGGATACGGACCGCCGGCAACGTCTTGTCCAAGTTAAGTTGGAGCTTGGATGTCGCAGCAGTCCCGTCGCGGAATCGGGTCCTGAACACCAGGGGCAGTTTTCCTTCCCGGTATTCGAGCGTTTCCAGACGGAACTTCCATTTGGCGCCCCCCTTGGCCCGAGCGAAAGTCCGTCCGTTGTCCAGGCTCACCTCCACTCCGGCTACTTCATGAGCCTTGACTTTCGCGGTTTCAGCGCTTTCCCAACCGGCGCTGCCGGAAATCCAGGGACGGGAGGGCACGAAGGAACCCGGCGCGAAGGAATCCGCGAGCACCCAGGGGCCTTTTTCAGCGAACTCTATTTCGACCTTTTCGCTCAAGACGACCGAACCCGCGTCCGACTGGAATCTGGCTTCCACGACGTGCTTGCCGTCTCCGACGAGTCCGGGATCCAGATCCACGGAGAACCAGCCGTTCTTGTCCGGGGGGCCTGAGGCGAAATCGCGGCCGTCGACGAAGATCGTCACGACGCTCGGCATCGAAGGCGACCGGAGTCGGCCCTGGACGCGCAAGCGGCCGGATAAGCGTTCGCCGCGGACGGGCGCCGCGATCGCTATCTCCTCGTCCCGCCAACCGGCCTTGAGCGAAAAATCCCGGCTGGAGGTCGTTTCGTTGCCCGCCTTGTCGCGGGCTACGATGCTGATTCCGTATTCTCCGTCGGAAAGCCCCGCGAGGTCCAGGACTCGCGAAATCACGGGATCCAGACCGAGGTCGAACCGCTTTTCCGCAAGCCGGTCGCCGCGGGAGAATACCACGGCCTCGCAGGAGGCCAGCGCGCGCGAATCGGAGGCGCGGCCGCTGAGCGCCAACGCCTTGTCGACGATCGCGCCGTCCTTCGGAACATCAAGGGAGACTTCCGGCGGCGTATTGTCGACCGAGATGAGGCTCGCGTAAAAGCCTTCGGTATCGTACGTATCGGTCGGTCGTATATAGACCGAATGCAGGCCGTCCTTCAGGTTGCGGGTGTCCAGGCGATAAGACCAAGCTTCCGCGCCCTCGGTCATGTTGAAGCTGACCGCGTTGTCAAAGGAGAGCGTCAGATCCCGCACGCCGTTGGCGTCCGAGGAATCACCGGAGACGAGTATGGCGCCGCGGACAGTCTTGTCGAGACCCGGTTCCAGGACTGCGGCCTTCGGCTCCTCCTTCGAGATCCGGTAGGTCCGCAACACCGTATCTCCGGAGACGCCGTACATGTCCTCGGCGAAAGCCTCGAAATGATGCTCATTGTCGGCCGAGTCCGCCAATGATACGGGCATGGAAAAACTGTTGCCCGCGATCGCCGCCTTGATCCAATCGCCCCCGTCGATGCGCCAGGAAATGGAAGCTACCGCATCGTCGTCGTACACGGCGCCGGAGATTTCGAAGTCGTTCCTCAGTACCTCATTCTCCTCGGGCAACTGGACGACGGCGCGCGGCTTGTCGGCCGCGGGATCCACGATGAAACCGGGAACGACCGCCCCGGTATTCCCGGCCGCGTCGGTGGCGCGGAAACGCAGTCCCTCCGTGGCGACCACGGCGAAATCAACCTGCCTGACCATCGCCGACGGCGCCTCCGACTTCTCCCAAGTCGCTCCTCCGTCGGTCGAGAATTCGATCAAGGCGATCGCGCCTCCGTCCGTCCAGCGGGAAGCCAGGGTGGTCCGCCCGTTCACCGAATCCGTTGTCCGGGGGATGGGAATGAAGCCCGCGGGGGGCGTCGCATCGAGGTTGAATACGCGGACGATCGAAGTTTCCCGCCCGGCCGCGTCGACGACGCGGAATCGGGCGACGATGCCGCCGTCGGGTTTGTCCATCTCGATCATTCCGCGACGCGCGTCCTTTTCAACCTCATCGAAGGAGAGTTCCCTCCAATCCCCGCCGTCGAGGCTATAAGAGGCGGAGGAGATTCCGTTGACGTCCGAAAAGACACCCGAGAAAGGTATGGAGCGCCGATACCACGCATCATCGACAGGTTCCGCCAACTCGAAGGCCGGCTCCGCCCGGTCGACCGTGAAGGAGACGGGTCCCCATTCGAACAGATCGCCGTCGATCGTACGCGCCTTCACCACGGCGGCGGTCCCGACGCCCTCCCCGGCGGGAGTGATGACGATGGAGCTGCCGTCCAGTGAAAGGGAAACCAGGCCGCTCGCCGGTTCCGTCGAGACCGATTCCAGGGGCCTGCCGGCGAAGCGCAGGCGGAGCGGAGCATCGTCGTAGAAACGCATCAGCATGGATCCGTCGCTGCCCTTGCCTGTCTCAAGGCGCGTATCGGTGGCGCGCAAGCCTTCGGCCTCCAGAGCCTCCCCTCCGGCGAATGGCGGGGCGACGCGATAAAAGAAGGACCGTACGAGGCCGTTCCGTCCGAGACCGTCCTTCGACTCGACCGATATCTCGTTCCGCTCATATCCGAGGTCGGCCGGCAGCGGTGCCGACCAGGCGAACTCGGCGGAAGACAGCTTCTTCACGGTCGCCTTTACCGGATCTTTTCGCCCGATTCGGACCTCGACGGATGCGAGGCCTTCCGGCGCGCTCACGACGCCTTCCAGCGACATGCCCGCATCCACGATCAGGGTGCCGCCATCAATGAATTCCTGACGCGAATCCTTGCGGACCACGGCGGCTATCGATGCGGCGGGCTCCCCGCCCACCACCCTGAAAGAGCGCTTCACCGAGACGGATTCCCTTCCGAGAGCATCCACGGCCACGACAGTCGCGGTATGGAGTCCGCTCGGGAGCGCCGCGGTCCGCAGCTTCGCCCCCGAAACGGATTCCAAGCTCTGGGCGCTTCCCCCGTCAAGTACAATCCGGTAGGAAGCGATGCCGGAACGCGAGGAGGCGGAAAAGGAGAGGTCTACAATGGAGGCAGTCTTGCCTCCCTCTTCGGGTGAATCGAAGGAGACGGAAGGCAGGGAAACCGTGGGATCGAAGGTCACGGGAGACTTCGGCGTTGCGCTTCCCGTCTTCCCCGCGGCATCCTTCACGCTGACCGAGCACTGGACGGCGCCGGCTTTGGCCTGATAGGCGGTGACGATCACGGCACCCATGAAGGAACCGCCGGCACCCGCCGAGGATGCGGAATCGAGGGGAATGAGAACCGAAGGCTCGATGATGCCTTTCTGACTCCCGAAGGTCCATGAGATGGAGGCGACCGGACGCGGGGACACCAGCCGGAACGCGAGGATCGCGTCGCCGTCGATAGCCCCGGTCGGAGAAAGCAGCTCCACCAGCGGAACCGCCTTCGGATCCACCGTCGCGGGAGCTTGGGGCGGCGCGGCGATCGTGGACTCTGGGGGAGCGGTCACATCCGCCTCCGCCACATCCGCCTCAGCGGCCACGACCGTCTCCGCCACACCCGCATCCGCCGCCGGCGCCTCCGCCACGCCCGCCTCCGTTGCCGGCGCCGCCGGCGCCTCAGCCGCCGGCGCATCCGTAGCCGGCGCATCCGCAGCCGCCACGTCCGTGAAACCCGGTATCGGTACGACGCGCTCATTTCCGGCGCGGTCTACAGCCTTCACCCGCGGCCTGGGGGCCTTCGATTGGTCCAGCGCGAAAACGAAGGCTTCCCTCCCCTCGACCTTGATAAAATTATCTCCGTCCGCGGACCACGAAAGCGAAGCGAGCCCGCCGGAATCGCGAGCGTGCATGGCGACAAGGGGGCCGCCGACTGGGCCCGACGGAAGTAAAAAATCCACCAGAGGTCCTTCCGTGTCCTTGAATGCGTCGAAGAAGGCCGTCGCCTCGTTTCCTGCGCCGTCGGTCGCGCTTATGATGCCCCGGAGCGCTCCATCCGCCGCGTTCCGGAGGTCGGCTTCCACGGCGAATTCGCCCGACTCTGGATCGGCAGGTATTTCACCGGAAGCGACTTTTCCGCCGGAGGCATCGGAGACGACGTACTTAAATTCAGCCATGCCGGTCGCATCGCGCGCGCGGCCCGCTATCCTGAGCGTGTTGCCGACAAACGGCGACGGTCGCGGTTCCAGGTCTATGGCCGGTGCCGTCCTGTCCGTCGTCAACAGAAAGGGCTCGGTCGAGAAGACATGTCCCCGGTCGGTCGTTGCGACCAGCCTGAACGGAACATCCGCTACCTCCGCCGTCGCCGCGATCCGGACCAGCTGCCCGTCGACGGTCAGGGACAAGGATGGATCCGGGGGATCCAATTCGGCTTTTGCCAAGGCGGCCCCTATAAAGCGCGAAACGAAGGGGCGCGTCGAGGAGAGCCCCGCGCCTCCGTCGGAAGCCGGGGGCAGGCTCAGGTTGCCCTCCGCTCCCAAGCGTTCGTCAGCGTAAACAAAAGCGGGTTCGCCGCGGACCGCCGAATAATTGGTCACATAGAAATGGGAGCGTGCGGAAGCGCTGCGCCCATGGATATCCTTGACGGCGATTTCCAGGTCCAGCGCGCCGTAAGGCCCCGTCGCGGGGACGGGAATCAAGAAAACCTGTTCGCCCGCCGACTTGGCGACCGCCGAGCCTTTCACGCCACCGGACATGGTCCATTCGAAAGATGCGAGTTTGGCTCCGGCGTCGGCGACGATCCTGAAGGAAGCCTTCGCATCGGGGGCGAGCTCCATCCCCGGAACGAAGGGTACCGCTTGAGCATCCTTGCCCGGCGCGCCGGAGACGACTTCCGCGATCCGTACGGCCGGAGGCGCGCCGAGCGCCGCAACGCTGACGGTCGAGACGGGACCGGGGCGGCCCTTGACGTCGATCGCGCGCGCCTGGATGGTGTGCGCCCCCGGCGCGAGTCCATCGACCATCGCGGAAAATCCGCCCGTCGTCGTGATCCGCGCCGGCGCTCCCTTATCCACCCAATATTCCACTGCCTGGACCGCATCGTCGTCGCGCGCGAAACCGGCAAGAAGGAAAGACGATGCTGCGGAACCGCCGGCTTTCGGTTCCAGAAGAACCACCGACGGATCGTCACTTGCCATATCCAACGGTTGCCGAAGCCTCAATTCGGTTCGGTTTCCGATGGTGTCTATCGCGGTCAGCAGGATCGCGATATCCTTTCCCTTCGGCTGGGCGAGCGAGATCGGCACTGACCAGAAGGGATCGCCCTGCGTGAGGGCTACCTCCCCGCCCGCGTCGCCGATCTTCCAGGACAGCGTCCTGATGCCTACATCGTCCCGGGCAACTCCGAAAAGGGTAAAATCGCCGTCGACAACCTCGCCGCTCGCGGGCGAGATGAGTTCGACCTTGGGTTCCGTATTATCGACCACCAGAAGGAAGGGCGTCACGCCTATCGATCCGACTCCGTCCCGTGCACGGATAAAAATCGCGGTAGGGCCGTCCGCCAACTTCGACGTATCTATAGGTGCGGAGAACGTACGGGTCCCCGCCTTCCTGTCCCGGGTTCCCTTGGCCTCGGCGTAGGTCTTCCCGCCGTCAAGCGAATATTCCGCCTGATCGACGCCGTTGGCGTCGAATACCTTGCCCTTGAGGTTGATGCGTCCTGCCACGAGGCTTCCGGCCGCATGGGAATCGAAACTCGCCAACGGTTTTGTCCTGTCCATATCGAAGCGGACGGAATGCTCGGGGCCTGCCAATCCGTTTATATCGGTACCGCGGACGGTCAATTTCCTCGATCCGTCAGGAATTTGACCTGCCCGGACATAGGAGGACCAGAAGTCGGCACCCTCGGCCGGGAACCACTCGCCATCGTCAACGCGCAATTCCACCTTCGCGACGGCATCGTCGTCCACGCAGGTTCCTACTATATTCAGATCGCCGCCGACCCGCATGCCGGATAGCGGGTTCGCGATGACCGCGATCGGAAGATCGGATTTGGGATCCACGAATACGTTTATCGGTCCGGCCAGCGTCATGTTTCCGGCCGAATCCTTACCCTGCACGAGGATGTTGTATACGCCCGGCTTCTTCCCCGAAATGTCGAACGAATGTTTCCAATTCGTGTCCCCCTCCGCCGGGGTGAGTTCGGTCTCCTTCAATCCGGCCGCCTGCAACGGCGAGAACGCCACCGCCAGCAGCGCAACGAGCAAAAAAGCCGGACATGATCGAAACGGACGCTTGTTCATACAGGATACTTCCACTGGAAAAAATTATGAGCCGATCTCATATTATCGGACTCCATTGCGTGTGTTCATTACTCTTAACTGGTTAGCAGATATCGAGCCAAGTCGATTTACTGTCCACTTGTGGATCAGGTTGACCAGCCGAGTGCAGTTCTTCGCCTGACAGGGCGATATCGCCTGTATTGTCGAATCATCACCGTCAGAAGACAAAAAAAAACGGAATGACGCAAAGCCATTCCGTTTACCATGGGCGATACAAGAGTCGAACTTGTGACCCCCAGCGTGTCATACTGGTGCTCTAACCAACTGAGCTAACCGCCCGAACGAACGTATATATACCCGAATCGGCATGCATTGTCAACACGGGCAGACCCTATTTCTCAAGAACCTGGCTTATCCGTTCCAAGACCTTCTTTCGGTCCAGCGGCTTCACGATGTAGTTGCGCGCGCCCAGCAAGAGGGACTTTTTCACCAGATCCTGCTTCCCAAGGGCGCTGATCATCACAACCCGGGCATTTTTGTCGAAATTCATGATGTGCTCGAGTGCCGTGATCCCGTCCATTTTCGGCATCGTGATGTCCATCGTCACCAGATCAATATTGGGATACAGCTCCTTGTACTTCTCAACGCCCTGCTCGCCGTCCGCGGCCGAGGCGACCACGTCGTAGCCCTCCGAGGTCAGTATCTGGCCGATCTGCTTGGCCACGAACATGGAATCATCGACGATCAACACCCTGAACGGAGTCCCATCCTCTTTTTTGCCGTCCGGAGCGCGCTCATTGATGGAGGGAAAATCCTGTTTCGTCTTCATGGGATCCCCCGGACTATGCTCGCTCGCGGATGGCGACGTTTATCTCAATCTTTCCCTGCGGCACTTCCATCGGAACGATGAGCGCCTCGACCTCGTGGTCGGAAATTTCCATATTCTCGCCGGTAAAAAGGGCGGGCGGAGTAAGGTCGAATTTGAAACCGAGATCATGGAGTTTCGTCACCGCTTGGGCGGTGATCATATTCGCCAATTCGGTGATGGTCGCCTTGCCGAGCTCGTCCAAGGAAGGCAACTGCTCGCCGTTCATGGCGGATGCGACGGCGAGAGCGGTATCCTTGGACATGTCGAACAATACCCGGCCTTCCACGTCGCCCGCGAGGCCCACGAGCGCCGCGACACCGAGGACCGGCATGGTCGTCGACTTCAGATAGAGCTCGCCGCGCCGGACATCGGCGTTCAAAACCTCCTTCAACACGTTGAATGCAGCTTCCACGAATGGATTGATGTACTCTACTCTCATTATGCGCTCCTTTCGGCTTAACTAGGTGACGATCCGTTCTAAGCCCGGATGAAGGCCGATACTTCGTCGTTCCCGATCGATTTCCAATCCGTTTCGTCCGTGAGCTTCTCGTTCTTTCCGAGAATGACCAAGCCCCGGGATTTCATCTTGTCGGAAAAATCGCCGAACACGCGCGATTGGTCCGAGGGCGACAGGAATGAAAGAAGATCGCGCGCGAGGACTAAATCCAATTCCGGGAAGGGATTCGCGTTCAAGACGTCATGATACTCGAATGTGATCGCATCGCGTATCGCAGCGTTGAAGCCATAGCCGTTCTTGCCCTTGGACATGTACTCCCGGCAATAATCGGGCACGTCCTCCAGATCGAATACCATATTCGGTGCGCTGGAAATGGACAGCAGATCGTTGTCGTTCGCCCAGATCTTGATGCGGACATCAGGATAACGATTTTTGAGTACGCATGCGAAGGAGAAAGTCTCATGGCCTTTGCCGCATCCGGGATTCCAAGCCTGAATCGTCTTTGAGGAGAAATCGGGCAGTATCGACTGCACGGAGGCCGCGTACTCGTCGCTCCAGAAGGTCGCGGTATAGGGGGAGAAGAATCCCTCCAGGAATTGTTCGGCATCATCGATGTTGCGGAGCTGGAGGTCCGATCCCTTCTTCATCGATTTCCACTCAGCGAAACGAGCATTCAGCCAGCCGTCGTTGAGTTCGGTCGCTCCGAATCGCTTGAGCGCGAACAGCGTTTCCTTGATGAAATCGAGCTCGGATGTTGCGGAAGAGCCACGGTCGTAGGCTTCTGAAGGCTCGGCGATGACGATCGGCGCGGAAAGGGCGGCCGTCTCCGCGACCACGCGGGGTTTTTCCTCTTCTTTAGGAGAAAAGATGCGCACGACATCCAGGATGATGTACAGGCGGCCCTGATTCTCCACCACCCCGCTGATGTACTTGATATTGATGTCGCCGAAGATGGGATGCGGCGGCTGTATGGCGGCCGACGAAATTCCGACCACCTTGTCGATATTGTCGACTACCACCCCGAAAATATGATCGCCTATCCTGAGGATGAGGGTGCTTTCAAGGGCGTCCTCATCCTTCTTCTCCGCCGGCAGATGGAAAAAGACGCGCAGGTCGATGACCGGGATGATATCGCCGCGGAGATTGTAGACGCCACGGAGGAAAGGAGCGGCGTTCGGGACAAAGGTGAACTTTCCAGCCTTCGCGATCTCCTTGACGTTCATGATATCGATGCCGTAGTCCTTGCCCGAAAGGGAAAAGGTCACCATCTTGAAATTGATCGCGTCGATGCGATCCTTCCTCTCCGCCGTTCCGACGACGGAAGGTCCTTCGTTGCCTGTCATGCTTCCCCCGCTACCGTATCGTCGCCTCGCGGCGGCGTCGCTCTTCGAGTTCCTTCTTGAGACCGAGGTCGAGCAGCTGGCTCACGTCGATGATGAGCGAGACGGAGCCGTCTCCCAGGATGGACGCGCCGGCGATGCCGGGAGAATTGGTGAATTGGTCGCGCAGGGGCTTTATTACGACGTCCTCTTCCCCGATGAGGCTGTCGACCATGAGGCCCATCTTCTTCTCCGCCGTCCCGACGACCACCACGAAGTGGTATTCGCGCTGCTCGCTCGTCTTGATCCCGAAAAGCCGGTTGAGCCTGAGCAGCGAAATGACGTCATTGCGGATGTTGAAGACCTCGTAATTGTCGATCATCTTGATTTCCGTCGGCTTGATACGATGGCTCTCAATGACCGAAGTGATCGGGATGGAGTAGATCTCCCGCCCGACGCGTACCAAAAGGCCCTGGATGATGGCCAGGGTCAGAGGCAACTTGATCGTGAATTTGGATCCCTTGCCCCGCTCGGAGGAGACGGTGACCGTTCCGTTGAGCTTCTCGATCTGCCTGCGGACCACGTCCAAGCCGACCCCGCGGCCTGAGATGTTCGTCACCTGCCTGGCGGTGGAGAAACCGGCCTCGAAGATGAGGTTGAAAGCCTCAATGTCGGTGAGGATCTTGTTCGGATGGATGAGGCCGCGTTCCACGGCCTTGGTCTTCACGGCCTCCACGTCAATGCCATGCCCGTCGTCGGAGATTTCGATGACGATCATGTTGCCTTCATTGCTCGCCTTCAGGACGACGGTCCCTTCCTCGTTTTTCCCCGCAGCCACGCGGTCGGCCGGGGATTCTATGCCGTGGTCGATGGAATTCCGCACCGAGTGCATGATGGGATCGAGCAGGTCCTCGATGACCGACTTATCCAGCTCGGTATCCTCGCCTTCGATGACGAGGTTGATCTTCTTGCTCAGGCTCTTGGAAAGATCGCGCACCAAGCGCGGGAAACGGCTGAAGATTTGGCTGATCGGCACCATGCGGATGCGCATGACCCCTTCCTGGAGCTCGCCGGTGATGCGGCCCAGGTTCTGCGCGGTGGAACGGAACTTGCCGACGTTCGTCTTCAGGGCGGCTTCGAAGGGGTCGAAGAGAGTGAAGAGATCGCCGTAGCGCTCCCCGATCTCCTTGCGGACTTCCTTCACCGTCCTGCCCTGCCGGATTCCTTCCATGTAATCGGGCAGTGAATCGAACAAGTCCTTGACCTTCTCGCGGTAGACGG
This sequence comes from Treponema sp., assembly GCA_003527485.1. Taxonomy (GTDB): domain Bacteria; phylum Spirochaetota; class Spirochaetia; order Treponematales; family Breznakiellaceae; genus UBA12037. The sequence goes on from DPXI01000088.1 coordinate 212,189, forward strand.
ATTCGGTCGCCTGGAGCTGGGACGAGAGCTCGCCGAACTGGGTGGAAACCTGGTTGAAGGTCGCCTTGGTGATGACGGTTTCGGAAACGAGGTTCAGGAGATTATCGATCCGTTTGGAATCCACACGGAGAATGGCTCCCGCTTCCCGGCCTGCCTTCTTCGCGTCGGCGTCCTGACGGCTCCTGTCCGGCTCTTCGGGAGCGGCAACGGGCTCCGACGCCGCCGGTGCGGCCGCGGCCGTCCGGACTTCCGGCTCGGGCGCGGAACGCTCGGCGGCCATGCGCGGCTTGGGAGCGGCGGCGGCGGCAGGAGCCGCCTTGGCGGGGCTCGCCGCCGCGGCGGAACCGGCCACGCGAACCTCCGCGCCGAGGGTCACGTCGGGGATGCGGATGAGGCGTTTCAGGGCTTCCTCGTCCCGCGATGTAGCGACGTAGTATTCGACCACCGGATAGAAATTATCCTCGTAAAGTCGTTCGAATTCCGGGATCGTCCTGAGTACGGCCCCCGCTTCCTTGAGCGCCGCGAACACCTGGATGCCGCCGACGGTGTTCATGATGTTGTCTTCGTTGAAGGTGACGGACACCTGGTAGACGGTGGTTCCGGGCTCGGCCGCCTGCTTGATTTCCAGGAGCTCGTACTCGGAGATCTTGCCGCCTTCCGCGGCGGCTGGCGCGATAGTCTGCGGTTTCGGGACTTCCTTCCGCTTCGGACCGGCCTTCTTGCGTCCGCTGCCCTCAGGGAGGATGGCGGCGAGCAAGACCTCGACTTCGGAGGTGTCGGCGGAATAGACACGCCCTTCCATCCGCTCGTGTAGCATGGCCTTCACGATGTCGATGGCGGCGAGAAGGGTGTCGACCACCGTACCGTCCACGCCGACCGCGTCGGAACGGATGGCGTCCAGCACGTCCTCCACCAGATGGGTGAAGGACGCGAGCTCGGTCATCTCGACCGTTGCCGCACCGCCTTTGAGGGTATGCGCCGCGCGGAATATCTCGTCGACCGCGTCGCGGTTTCCTGTCTCGTTTTCGAGCACGAGGACGTTCTGTTCCAGGGTATCGACCTGGGCCTGCGCTTCGCTGAAGAAATCCTTCAGGAGTTCCTCGTTGTTGGGATCCAAATAGTCGCTCATTTCGTTGATAATGTTTATACACAAAACGTCTTCCGTCAAGTGACGCGCGTCCAAAGGGGCTACCTTATAGAGGGCATTGCCACGGATTCGTCGTTGCGGGGACGGCGGATGCTTTAGCGGAGGCGCCGGATACCGATAGGATATAGGAGGACCTTTTGTATAAGCGAGGCCCTTATGCTATGATGAGAACCGGGAGAACGGGATGGTAAAAGGTTTCCGGCGCGTCGCTGCCGCGTTGATCGCTACATCGGCGTCTCTGCCGCTCGCCGCGGCCGAATTGTCCGTCTCCAACCTGGAGCTCGCGACCACGGGTTCGGTTGAAGGCCAGGATTTCGTCCTCGCTTCCCACGCCGCCGCCGAACTTTCTGTCTCGGGCGGCTACAAATTCGGCGGTACGCTGAAATTCGCCTTCGATTCGAACGATCTGGAGAAGACCCTCGGCTACTCTATGATCGCCCCGACGGATCCCATCTCGGATCCGAACCTCACGACGGCGACCCAGGCCGATTACAATGCGCTCGTGGACGAACTCGCCGACCGGATAGCCAATGACGCGTCCCTGGCCTTCCGGCTCGCCCGCATCTCGATCCGCGAACCCTTTTCGCTCCCGGTGGAATTCGGCTACTTCATCGGCCGATCCGACGTCTTCTGCTCGGGCGACGAATTCCCGTTGCGCTTCGGCACCGTGCCCTTCGGTACCGCCTTCCGCGGCTTTTCCTATTTCCCGGAAGGCATCGGGGGGAACACCGCGCTTCAGTACGACGGCATACACGGGGTTTCGGGAACCGGCTTCTCGCTGTCCTGGACGGGCGCGAAAGATTTCGTGCCCATTCTGTACGCCTATCAGGACGCTTCCATGGCGATCGCCGACCAGACGTCGGGGGAATTGGACAGGGGCCGCTATTCGGCCGACCTCCGCCTGCTCGCCAATGGCAAGATGGTCAAATTCGAGGCTTTCGCGGGCGGAACCTGGCCCTACGGGTCCACCGGTTTATACCGGGGAGGCGTACTCGCCTATTTCTCCTCCGGCGCCGGGGCGAACTTCCTGGCCCAGGTCGGCATTCCCCGCTGGGATCCAGGCGCGGCCTTCAGTATCGACAACCTGTTCTTCCTATTCGAACCCCGGGTGGATTTCGGGTTCGCTTCCATCTTCGTGACCCTCTTCTACCATCCGTTCTACTATATGCAGAGCGAAACCGGCGAGAAGGGCGCCACGGACGTCAATTTCAGGTTATTGCTCGGCGACCTGCAAGAAACGAACATCGAAGGCGGTTTCGAGACCACCATCGGCCTCAAAGGGACGGCGGCGACGGCCGTCGCGGTGACCGACCAATTCTCGCTGATTCTCGCCCCCTACTTCTCCCTCGTCACGGAGGGCGTGCGCTGGGATTTCAAGGTCAGGGTCCACCCCCTCCGTTACGCCAAACCACTTGAAATCGTCGAAACCTTCATCGGCGTACGGACGGCCTTCTGATGAAAAGAACCATTCTGATCCTGATCGCCCTGAGCCGCACCCTCGCCTGGTCCCTGGAGATCGAGAGTTCCGTCACCGTCGGGAACCTTTCCTTCGACGTAAACTCGGAAAATGCGCTGTCGGATGTGCCGGACGGCGATCCCGGCGAGGCTTTCGAAGGCTTCTGGGGCTACGGCGGATCCTTGAGCGCGACGGAAAAGCTCGGAGACAACGTATATTTCTCCGCCGGTTTCGAGCGGAGCGACACGCTTCGCAATCTCGTGTTCACGCGGGTGGGCTTCGACGCCGGCTTCGCGAAACTCGCGGTCGGCCCCTTCTTCGGCCCTTTCAACGCGGCCGGTTCGGTGTTGACCTCGGGCCTTTCCACAACGCTCAGGATGGAATGGCCCGGCCTCGCCTTCGGTTCTTTCCGCTCCGATTCGACCATCGGCGCCGGCATCGCGGCACCCGGGGATTACGTCCAGGAAAGCAGCGAAGTCCTCGTCGGCTTCTGGGTGCCGAACGTAGTCCTTTCCGCCCGGCTCGCTTCCGAATCCTTCACCTACAAGCGGACCGCGTCGCTGCTGACGGTGGACGAGCGCATACGCTACGAGATGATCGCCGATATATTCAAGAAAAACATCCCGTATACGGTCAGGCTGAACCTGGGTTACGAGAACGTGAAGCGATCCTATGTCGGCGAAACCGTGGCCGAGACCTTCCTGGATGAAATAGGCGCGGCGGTGCTCGGGCTGGAACTGGCGGCGACCGTATCCGCCAACCTTCGTTTCACATTGGGCGCCGAGGCGTCATTGTACGCATGGGGCATCGGCAAGGTCACGAGCCCGCCGACCGATATGGCGCTTTTCAGCGCCCACGCCGGCTTCGCGATTTCCTTCAATCCTCCGGAGGAGGCGCCGGCGGAGGCGCCAGCGGGGGAGTCGGCGGAGGCGCAAGCGATGGAGTCCCCGGCTCAGGATGCCAAAGCGATGCCCGCGGAAAACGCGGCACAGGAATAGCGGTTCCTTCCAAATAAAACGGGCTGTCCCGGCAGGGTTCCGGAAACAGCCCGATCCTTCAAATCACCTACCGCGTTCAGGTCTTCCCATCCGGGCTTCCCCCGTCAGGCTTACCCGTCCAGGCTTCCCCCTTCAGGGCCGGGGGCTTGGTCAGGATCCCCAGGGCTTGATCGCTTTCTTCAGCTTTTCGTAGCCTTCCAGGTAAAGGGGCGTCTTGTCGCCGTAGATCCCGTCGAAAATCGCCAGTTGCGCGTCGAGCCAGCTTGCGAGTTCGGTATTCCCCGGATTCGCGGCCTTGTACGCCTCGCTGATGAGGACGAAGTGGATGCGGGGATCGTAGGGCTTTTTCGTCCCTCCCAGCGTCTCGTCGCCGGACAGTAGCCTCAGGAGCATCATGTCGGCGGAACCCAGGGTCTGTTCCAGGATCGGCTCGCCTTCCATGCGGTACATGACGCTCATCATGTCTTTGCCGTTCTTCATGGTGAAGCCCATTTCGGACCAGACTTTCTGCATGTCCGTTCCCGGTTTGACGTGGTCCAGGATCATCTGGCCCCAGGCGCGGAGCGCGTCGGGGGCATCGGCCAGGAGGTCTGTCAGGCGGTCGCCGTCGAGGTCCGTCGCGTAGATGATGCAATTCCGCTTGTTTATCATGTCGTGGAGCATCAGGCCGAAGTTGGTGTCCGAGATGTGCTCGTGGATCTCCCCGGCCCAGTTCTCCATGCCGGCTTTGAAGTCCTTCGGGAGCAGGGCGATGATGGCGTCGATATTCGCCCTGTGCTCTTCATAGGCATCGACCGCGTACTTGCGCTTGAGTTCGAACTTGGTGCCCTGCATGAGCCAGCGCATGATGCCCGCGTTGACGGCGTCCTCCTGGGCCTGGGTGGGCTTGGTCGCGACGCGGCCGATATGGCCCGTCTCATGGACCATCTTGAGGAAGAGCCGGGCCGCGTAGGCCATCCTGACGCCGGGGGTGTTCATCTCGGAGTGGATATTGCCGGTGACCGGATCCACGCTGAATTTCTTCTTGTCCTGGGAATACGGAAGGCCGGGCATGAAACGTATGCTCGTGATGGTTCCGTACGGCCTGATATTGCAGTACACGCCGGCCATGGTGCGGAGCGGAGCGTTGGCGGATTTGCCGAATACGACGACCTTTTTGCCGCCCTCGTTGACCATGAAGTCGCCGGCGGTGGACCACTTGATCGCCGTATAGTCGAGCTTGCCGAACCATTCCAGCGAAGCGAGCTTGGTGTCGTGCCGGAACTGGGCCATCATCGGCACGCCGAGGAAGGGAAGGCCGAGGACGTCGAGGGCCATCAGCGTTCCGTTCAGGGCAAACATGTCGGTGAAGGCATGGGCGACCGGCTTCACGCCGCCGGAAGCATTACCGCCCTCCCAGATTATCGCGTCCGATACGCCCTTGGGCTGGACCTTCGATCGCTTGAAGAGGCTGTCCAGATGCTTGAATAGGTCCCCGCTCTGCTCTTCCCGGGCGATTTTCAAGAGGTCGAGTCGTGTGCTCATAACTCCGGGTCTCCATTTGTAGTGGGAATGATTCGACGATCGCGTCGAATTATCGTATTACCAATACGGAGAGCCGTCAAGCCGTCCTGATTTCCGGCTTCGATGAACAACTTATGGACGAGGTTCACGCCAGGGTTTCGAAAACGCCCTTTTCGTAATTCTTCTTGACGCCGTTCCAGGGGAAGGCCCGGCCGTTCATGGATACCCAGACGCCCCGGGGGAGCAGCTGGACGGCCTGGAAGGCGCTGCCGAGATTGAACAGAGCATCGCTGCCGGCCACCGAATAGGGCACCATGGCGCCGGTCAGGACGATGGTTTTGTCCAAACCCGCGGCGCCGAGGACTTTCGCGGTCTCGACCATGCGGTCGGTTCCGTGGGTGATGACGATCCGGTCCTCCGCCGAGCGGCGGCAGGCTTCCAGTATGCTGTTCCGGCTTTCGTCCCCCATCTCCAGGCTGTCCACGAGCTGGTTGATTTCCAGCTCCACCCGTTCGGTGATGCGCACCTGGCGGAGGATGTCCGGCAGGTGGCTGTCCTTGAAGTTGAGTACTCCCTTCAGCTCGTCGTAGCGCTTGTCGAAGGTCCCGCCGGTGATGATGATTCGAATGGCCATGAGCCACTATACGCGCGCGGGCTCCGGTAGATCAAGGACGCAGCGCGGGCAGGCGGCGGCAGGCTTCCTCGACGTCGGCGCGGTGGCCGAAAGCCGAGAAGCGGATGAAGCTCTCCCCCGCGGGGCCGAAACCGGAACCGGGAGTGGTCACCACATGGCACTTCTCGAGTATCTCCGCGAAGACGTCCCAACTCTTCCTGCCGGGGAACCGGGCCCAGATGTAGGGAGCGTTGTCCCCGCCCACGCAGGCGATGCCGAGCCCTTCCAGGGCGGCCCGGATTATGGCGGCGTTGCCCAGGTAGAAATCGGTGAGCTCCCGCATCTCCTTGAGTCCGGCGCTCTCGAGCGCGGCGAGGCCGCCGTATTGGGCGATGTTGGAGGCGCCGTTGAAGACGGTGGTGCAGATCCTGTTCCAGTCCTCTATCACGCTCTCCCCGCCGGAATACTTCAGGTCCTTCGGAACCACGGTCCAACCGAGCCGTACGCCGGTGAAGCCGATCGGCTTGGAGAAGGAATTCACCTCTATCGCGCAGGAACGCGCGCCTTCGATTTCATAGATGGATTTGGGCAACGCGGGATCCCGGATGTATTCGGCGTAGGCCGCGTCATATATGATGATCGCGCCCTTCTCCGTCGCCGCCTTCACGAGTGAGGAGAGCTGGGAACGCGTCGCGACGGCGCCGGTGGGATTGTTGGGCGAGCAGAAATAGACGATGCCGTCCTCAGGCAGCGCGGAAAGGTCAGGGAAATAGCCGTTGGCGGCGACGCAGGGCAGGTAGGTGATGCCCTCGTAACCGGAACCGGTCCATTCGCCCGCGGCTCCGATGAGCACCGACCCGTCCACGTAGACGGGATAGGAAGGATCCTGGACCGCCACTTCCACCTCGGGGCCGAACAGGAGCTGAAGTCGACCGATGTCGCACTTTGCCCCGTCGGAAATGAAGACCTCGTCGCTTGCGATCTTCCCGCCGTAGAACGCGGCCGCTATGCGTTCGCGCAGCGCCGTGAGGCCCTGCTCGTCGCCGTAGCCCGAATAGCCCGAAGCCGTACCGAGCCTCCGCGCGCCTTCCGTGAGACCCGAGTCTATGTGCGCGGTCAGGGGTTCGGTCGTGTTCCCGATGCCGAGGCTGATGATCTTCGCGTCCGGATGGGCGGCGGAGAACTCCCGGCGTCTGCGGGCGATCTCGGGGAACAGGTAGCCGGCCGTCAGGTTCGAAAGGCCGTAATTGCGCGTCGCCATGTCGGAGCCTCCGCTAGTCGTTGGGGATCGAAGAAGGGAAATTTTCCAGCGCGGCGAAATCCAGGGTGGCGAAATAGTCGTCGACCGTCTCCGCCCTCCTGATGCTCACCGCCGAACCGTCGGTCCGCAGCAGGAGCTCGCCGCAGCGGAGCTTGCCGTTGTAGTTGAAGCCCATGGCCCGGCCGTGGGCACCCGCGTCGTGGATCACGAGCAGGTCGCCGACGGCGATCTTGGGAAGCCGGCGCTGGACGGCGAATTTGTCGTTGTTCTCGCAAAGGCTGCCGACGACGTCGTAGGTCTCGGTCGCAAGAGCGCCTTCCTTCCCGGAAACCGTGAGGTGGTGGTAGGCGCCGTACATGCCCGGCCTCATGAGATCGGCCATCGACGCGTCCACCCCGATGTATTCCCGGTAGATGCTCTTGGTATGGATGGCCTTCGTGACCAGCCAGCCGTACGGCCCCGTCATCACGCGCGCCCATTCCATCCGCAGGCCCAGCGGATCGAGTCCGGCGGGAACCACGATGGAGTCGTAGGCTGCGCGCATGCCCTTGGCCATGTATCCGTAGTCCAGATCGTCCTGCTCAGGCCGGTAGGGAATGCCCGCCCCGCCGCCTATGTTGACGAATTCCGCCCTGATGCCGGTCTTTCGCTTCAACTCGACCGCGAGTTCGAACAGGATCTTCGCCGTCTCGATGTGGTAGTCGGCGTTGAGCTCGTTGGAGGCGACCATCGCGTGGATGCCGAAGCGCGTAACGCCTTTTGCTTTCAGGCGGACGAAACCTTCGATGAGTTGCTCGCGCGTGAAGCCGTACTTGGCCTCTTCGGGCTTGCCGATGATGGCGTTTCCCTCTTTCAGAGGTCCCGGATTGTAGCGGCAGGAGATCAGCCCGGGAATGCCCGCCGCGGTTTCAAGAAAATCGATGTGGGTGATGTCGTCCAGGTTGATCACCGCGCCCTGGGCCTTGGCTGCGACGTACTCGCGGGCGGGAGTCTCGTTGGAGGTGAGCATCACCGCCTCGCCCTTCATGCCCGCCGCATCGGCCAGCATCAGCTCGGGGAGGCTCGCGCAGTCGGCGCCGAAGCCCTCGTCCGCGAGGATCTTCAGGACGAAGGGATTGGGGAGGGCCTTGACGGCGAAATGCTCCTTGAACGAGGGGAAAACGGAAAAAGCCTTCAGTACGGCGCGGGCGTTCTTCCGGATCGCCGCCTCGTCGTACAGGTAGAACGGCGTCGGGAAGCGGTCGGCCAGCGCGCGGAGCTTTTGGGAATCAAGCGGGAAAGACTTTGTGCTCATAGATACCCTTTCGCCTTCAGAAGCTCCGCGTTGAGGATGCCGCCGCCGGCGGCGCCGCGCACGGTGTTGTGGGAGAGGCCCACGAAGCGCAGGTCGAACAGGGGACAGGGACGTACGCGACCCACCGTCACCGCCATCCCCTTGTCCGCGTCGCGGTCCTTGCGAGGCTGGGGCCGGTCGGCCTCCTCGCGGACTATGATGGGATGCAGGGGGGCTGAAGGCAGGCCGAGCTCCTGGGGCAAGGCCCGGAATGCTTTCCAGACGGCCCTCACCTCGTCAACCGAAGGCTTCCGGTCGCCGAATTCCATGGAGACGCAAGCCGTGTGCCCGTTCACGACCGGAACCCGGTTGCAGTGGGCGGCGATCAGAGGCCCGGAAGCGTTCTCGATGAGGCCGCCGTCGATCCGGCCCAGGATCTTGAGCGGTTCCTTTTCGGACTTTTCCTCTTCCCCGCCGATGAAGGGCACGATATTGTCGATCATGTCCAAGCTGGGCACGCCCGGATAGCCGGCGCCGGAAACGGCCTGAAGGGTCGTCACGAACATGCGGCGGACTTCGAATCCTGCTTCCATCAGGGAATGGACCGGCGTCATGTAGCACTGGATGGAGCAGTTTGGTTTCACCACTATGAAGCCCTTGTCCCAGCCGCGGGATTTGCGCTGGACGGGGATGATGTCGGCATGGTGGTGGTTGATCTCGGGGATGAGCATGGGCACGTCGCCGGTCCAGCGATGGGCCGAGGCGTTGGACACCACCGGCAGGCCGGCGGCGGCGTAGGCTTCCTCGAGCGCCTTGATCTCGTCTTTGCCCATCTCCAGGGCGGAAAAGACGAAGGCGCAATCCCCGCGCGCGGCGGCGGCAGCCGCGGCCTTCACGTCATTCGCGTCGGCTACGATGAGGGACGCCACCTTGGCATCGTAGTCCTGCGCGAGCTGCCAGCGGCCGGCCACGGCCTCTGCGTAGCTCTTGCCGGCGCTCCGGGGGGAGGCCGCGACGAAACGGACTTCGAACCAGGGATGATCCCTGAGGAGGGCGATATATTGCTGTCCGACCATGCCCGTCGCTCCGAGCACGCCGACCGGTATCCTGTTCATGATGGCTCCTTGAAATTCATGTGCGTAGGACGATGCCCGCGGCGGCCAGGGCCGCGCGGAGCTTCGGGACGCTTTCGGGCATGAGCTCGCAAAGGGGAAGCCGCGTCGGCCCCGCCGGAAGTCCGGCCCAGCCCATCGCGGCCTTTATCGGTATCGGATTGGTTTCCACGAAGGCGCCTTTGAACATGGGCAGCAAGGCGTAATGGAGCCGCCGGGCTTCCTTGTAGTCGCCGGCGAGGCAAGCCTTGGCGAGGGCGGCCACGCGCGCGGGCACGAGATTGGAAACGACCGACACCACTCCGTCTCCGCCCATGGCGCAGAGCGGCAGCGCGAATGAATCGTCGCCCGAGAGCACCGCGAAGAACTTCCCCTCGGCTTTGCGGACCGCGGCGACCTCATTCACGATATCGCCGATCTGGCCGATGTCGCCGAAGGACTCCTTGACGCCGATTATGGTCGGAATCCCGGAAAGCCGGGCCATGGTCGGAACGTCGATGTTCTTGCCGGTTCGGGAGGCGATGTTGTAGATGAGCACGGGAATATCCGTCGCATCGGCGATCGCGGCGAAATGCCGGTAGATGCCCTCGTTGGTCGGTTTGTTGTAGTAAGGGGTCACGACCAGCGCGGCGTCCGCCCCCAGCTCCTTGGCCCGTTTGGCGTTCTCCACGGCATGCCGGGTCGAATAGGATCCCGCGCCTACGATCACGGGAAGGCGCCCGCCGGCTTCTTCCACGGCGATCCGGATGATCCTGTCCTGCTCGTCACGTTCGAGCGTGGGCGTTTCGCCGGTGGTCCCGAGCGGAACGAGGCCGTCTATTCCCTGCTCGATCTGGAAGCGGACGAGAGTACGGAAACCGTCGTAGTCAACGTCGCCGGCTGCCGTCATGGGGGTGACGAGAGCCGTGAAGGCTCCCCGGAGTTGTTGCATGGTACGCTCCGAATGAAAGATTATAGAAGATACACGTAAAATATTGCATAATTATGCAGGATATTCAAGAGGCCGGCGCCTACGGGAGAATATCCGCCAATACGTCGTCCATAGTGAAGGTTCCCGTCCTCGGACGCTCCGTGAACCATTCGGCGGCGCGGACGGCGCCGCGGGCGAGACCTTCGCGGTTACGGGCCGTATGCGTGATTTCGATGGTATCGGCAGCCGAATCGAAGAAGAGCGAGTGCGTGCCCGGCACCGCGCCGACGCGGAGGCTCGGGAAATGCAGTTCGTCCGGCGCGGGAGGTCGGTCGAGCGTCTCGTACACGGCAGTAGTCTTCCGCGTCATCTCGGCGAGAACCCGCTCCACCAGGGTCTTCGCGGTGCCCGAGGGACTATCCGCCTTCTTGTTATGGTGGGCTTCCCAGCCTCCCACGTCGTACTCCGCGAAGGGATCCACCAGGCCGGCCGCATAGGCGGCAATCCGGTAGAACAGGTTGACGCCGAGGGAGAAATTGGAGGACCACAGGAGGGCCACCCCCGCCTCATCCGCCGCGGCGCTGGCGACGCCCAGCTTTTCGTGCCAGCCGGTGGTCCCGACGACGACGCCCACGCCGCGGGCGGCCAGCGCCTGGATATTAGCGAGCGCGGTATCCGGCCGCGAGAATTCGATCGCCACCTGGGCATCCTTCAAGGCGACCGCCGATGCGACATCCTTGGCGTCCGCTTCGGGAGCGAATGGATCGATGCGGCTCACGATGGAATGTCCCCTTTCCAAGGCAACCGCCTCTATCATGCGGCCCATTTTTCCGTATCCGACCAACGCTATTCTCATACCGTCCTCCTCGAAGAGCGGATCAGGCGAAGAAGGCCGCGTGCAGCGCCTTCACCACCTCGCCCGCCTGGTCGTCGTCGACTATGAAACTGATATTCACCTTGCTGGCTCCCTGGGAGACCATCTGCACCTGCACGCCGGAGCGCGCGCAGACGCCGAAGGTCGTTTCCAGGATTTCCGACGATCGGGACACGTCCCCGATGAGCGTCACGATGGCTTTGCCCTTCCTGATATCCACGCTGGCGATCTTCTCCAGCTCCCGCTTCAGGGCGACGAGATCGTGAGCGGCGTCCAGGGTCAGTGAAATGGAAACCTCGCTCGTGGCGACCATATCCACGGAGAGACGCCGCTCCTCGAAGGACGCGAACACGCGCGCGAGGAAACCGTGCTGCCCCAGCATGCGCGATGACACGATATCCACGAGGGTGACGTTCTTCTTGGAGGTGATCGCGCGCACCGGCAGTGCGCCCGCTTCCAAGGAAGAGACGATGCGGGTGCCGGGGGCCGCGGGATTGTAGGAATTCTTTACGCGTACCGGCGTACTCGTGCGCTTGCAGGGCTGCATGGAACGGGGATGGAGGACCTGGGCCCCGAAATAAGCGAGTTCGGAAGCTTCTTCGTAGGTGACCGTGCTGACCGGCCGCGCATCCTTGACCAGGCGGGGATCGGCGGTGAGGATGCCGTCCACGTCCTTCCAGACCTGGACCTCCTCGGCTCCCGCCGCGGCGCCTATCACCGTCGCGGTCAGGTCCGAACCGCCGCGGCCGAGGGTGGTGATATGACCGTCGGCGGTTTTGGCGATGAAGCCCGTTACCACCGGCAGGATACCGGATTCGACCAGCGGGCCGATGACGGCGGCGATCGAGGCGTAACTTTCGTCCAGCACTTCCGCGCTCGTGTAGTTCGAATCGGAACGGAGGCCGGCGTCCCAGGCATCCAGGGCTTTGGACTTCACGCCGATGGAACGGAAGTAAGCGGCGGCCACCCGGACGGAAAGACGCTCGCCGAAGGAAACGAGGTAGTCCTTGGTTCGCCCGGTCAGTTCCCTGATGAGGGATATGCCGATGAGCAAGCTTTTCAGTTCTTCCAGCAGGGGGAGGATTTCCGTGCGCGCGACGTCCTCTCCGAGACCGAGCGCCCCGATCGCGGCGAGGTGGAGTCCTTCGATCCTCTCTATGGATACCTTCCCTCCGAGCGCCTCATCGGCGGCTTCAAGGAGATGGTCGGTGGTGTCTCCCATGGCCGAGAGGACCAACACCGGTTTTCGGGGAAGGAATTCCTTGACGATGAGCGCGACATGGCGGATACGCTCGGCGTCCGCGACCGAACTGCCCCCGAATTTCATGACAATCATCGCCTGCCTCCTGAACGGTTGGGCATGATAGCAAGAAGACATTGCACGCGCAACACCTTTTATGCATTTTTATGCATTCCTAGGGCGAATTTTGCATATATTCGGCATATTATTGCCTTTCACATGCCCCGGCACCGAACTTGAGGCCGCGCGCGGACGCATGCTATTGTAAGGCACTTATGATAATCGAAAAGAGTCTGGCGCTGTACAAGAACCGGCCCGCGATCGTGGCCGATGTCGGCGAAAAAATAACTCTCCTGCTACCGGGCGGGGAAAAGATCCGCGTCAGGGAAAAGGATTTCGAAGTCCTGCACCCGGGCCCCGCTTCCAAACCCGAGGATATCGAGGACGCGAAGGTCGAAGGCGACGCCGAGCTTGCCCGGGAACTGGTGGAAGGCGGAGAGGTGCCGCTTTCGGAACTCGCCGAGCTTGCGTTCGGCTCTTTCGAGCCACGGACAGCCTGGGCAACCTGGCTCCTGCTGAAGGACGGCCTCCGTTTTTCGGGTACCGTCAACGCCATCCGCGCCAGAAGCTCGGCGGAGGTCGCGGCGGAGGAAGCGAAGCGCGGAGGCAAGGCGAAGGACGCCGCCGAGCGCGAGGCCTTCCTGTCCCGGCTCGCCTCCCGCACGCTGAACCTTGAAGAAGACGCCAGGCGCATGCAGGACGTGGAAGCACTGGCCTACGGGAAGACGGACAAGAGCAGAACCCTGAAGGACGCGGGAAAGCAGGAAACGCCGGTAGAAGCGCACAAGCTGCTCCTGGCGACCGGAGTCTGGACGGACGCGGTCAATCCCCATCCCGCCCGCTTCGGCCAGGTCCTCGCCTCGGCCAAGGTGCCCCTGGCTCCGCCGCCCGAGGAGGAGCGGGTCGATCTCACCCGGCTGCGCTCCTTCGCGATCGACAACGCCTGGAGCTCGGACCCCGACGATGCGGTTTCGGTGGACGGCAACTCGGTCTGGGTCCACGTGGCGGACCCCGCGGCCTCCGCGCCCACCGATTCGCCCTGTGACCTGGAGGCGCGGGAGCGCGGGGCGACCTTGTATCTGCCCGAAGGCACCTACCGCATGTTCGAGGAAGGGTCCTTGGAACATTTCGCCCTCGGCCTGTCCGGGACATCGCCCGCCCTTTCCTTCAGGATGGAGCTGGACGCGGACGCGGGCATCGTCGATACGGAAATCGTCCGCTCGATCGTCCGGGTCGAGCGGCTCAGCTACGAGCAGGCCGATGAACGCGCCGGCGAGAGCGGGCTCGCGCGCCTGTTCGCCCTTGCCGAAGCCCTGCTCGCCCGCCGGCTCGCGGCCGGCGCGGTCACCATAGAACTGCCGGAAACGCACATGGTCGTTTCCGGCGGGGAAGTCAGGATCGAGAAGATCGCGGACACCCGCGGGTCGGCCATGGTACGGGAGTTCATGCTCTTGGCCGGAATGGGCGCAGCCCGCTGGGCGATTCGCCACCGCGTCCCCTTCCCCTTCGTAACCCAGGAGCTGGGCGACCTCCCCGCCGAGCCCCTGGGCGGCCTGGCCGGATCGTACCAGCTTCGCAGGTGCATGAGGCCGCGCCGGCTATCCGCCCAGCCCGGTTCGCACGACGGCTTGGGACTGTCCGAGTACACCCAGGTGACGAGTCCCCTGCGCCGGTATTCCGACCTCGTCGCCCACCAGCAGATCAGGTCCTTCCTTTCCGGAACGAGGCCTCTCGGCACGGAAGAGGTGCTGGAACGCATAGCGGCAGGAGAAGCGGCCGCCCAGGCGACCGTCCAGGCGGAACGGGCCTCCCGGCAGCACTGGACCATGGTTCTGCTCTCGCGGATGAAAGGTTCGGAATGGGACGCCGTCGTCGTAGAACGGAAGGGCCCTCGGGCCGTCGTCCTCATCCCCGACCTGGCCCTGGAGACCCTGTTGAACGCGGGATCCGACGCCAAGCCGAACGACGCCATCCGCGTCGCGGTTTCCGCGGTTTCCATCCCGGACCTGGAAGCGCGCTTCATCGCCGTCAAGGCATGAGTCAACGGTCGAAGAAGGTAATCGTTCCGGCTTCGCGCTCCTTCGCCCGGATCCGTTCGCCGTAGGATTCCTCCTCGCGTTCGATCGCGGCGATGAGCGAGCCCGTGATCCGTTTGAGCAAGACCTTCCCGTCGCGCACGAAGAAGAGGATCTTGCGCGCCTCGTAGCCCCCCACGTCGGAGGAGAGGACGGGGATGGATTCAGCCTTCAGGTATTCGAAAGCGAAATCGATGTTTCCCTTGGGTACTTTCCCCAGGCTCGACTTTCCCCTGCCGAGGACGGAACCGCCGCCGAAAACCTTGGCCGTCAGCCGGTCCTTCCGGCATCCCAGGTCGAGAAGATCGTTGACCAGCAGCTCCATGGCGTACATGCCGTAGCGCGCGTCCTCCGTCGCGAAGGGAGACGCGCGGCCGCGGGCGGGACGTTCCTGTTCTTCTCCGGGAAGCATGAAATGGTTCAGGCCGCCGATGCCCGCCCGTCCGTCCTTGAGCGCGACGGCGATGCAGGAGCCGAGGACTGTCGCGATGATGATGTCGTCTCCCGTCGCCAGATATTCTCCGGGATGGATGATCGTCACCGGCTGGGCGAATGCGGAAAACGAATGGGCGTACATCGCTAGAAAAAGGTGACGTCTCCGACGGCCACGGAATCCTCCACCTGGAATCCTCCGAGGTCCGCGGCCACGCGCTTGTGGGCATAAATGGTGAAGCGTTCGATCACTTCTTTCAGGCGTGCCGAATGCGGGTCTGCGCGGAGAGTATCGCCTCCGGCGCCGCCTCCCGTGTCGCCGCCCGCGCCCCGCAGCGTGGCCTCGGAGGTCGCCTCCATCGCAGCTAGGATCACCGACACCGCGTCCAGCGCCCCTATCAAGCGTTCAAAGCTTTCCTCGCCCCCGGAAGCCGTCTCCAATAGGTCGATGAAATCCTTGGTGAACAGTGAGAAATCCAGAACTCCCCGCTTGATGGATTCCTGGAGGGCGGACAGGCGTCCGTGCGCGTCCTTGAGGTCACCCGCGGTGCGCTCGATGAATTCCGCGTCCTTCTCCGAATTCTCGGCGTAGTCGCGGACCGCGGATTTCGTCTCGCCGATGAAACTCCTCGTCGTGAGGAGCGCCTCGTCGACATCCTCCGCGATCCGGTCCGTGAGCAAAGACATCTCCACGACGGTATCGTTCATGGTGCGCAGGATGGACTGTTTGGACACCTCGATGCGGGAAGCGATGTCGATGGTCCTGAAACGGTTAAGGATCTTGGAGAAGGCTTTGAACCCGCCTTCCAGTTCCGCCACGGACGAGGAAAGACGGGATCCGGAATTGGCGATGCTTCCCTTGGTCCTCATGTAGACGCCGGACTGGGTGCCGATTTCTTCCAAAATCCGGGAAGCGTCCTGGAAACTGCGGTCCGAAGAACCTTCACGCCCCTTGCCGAAATAGGACTCGATCACGGCGCGCCTTCGGCTCTCCCCCTCGGAAACGATGCCCCGGACGGCGGCTGAATCCCTTCGCAGCGCGGCGAGGGCGGCCTCCAGACGGGAGCGGACGTCGGCTATGATGGAGATCGATATGCTCGCCAGCCGGGAATGGAAAACGCAGTCGTCCAGAGGATCGTCGGAGGAGACGGATACGATCTCGTCCATGGCCATGACCACATGATCCAGCGACTGCTTGACCAGGTCCTGGATCTGGACCATCTCCATAATGCTCCGGATCGGTCCCCCGACGCCCGCGGAGAGTTCGACGAGCCGGGCGAGGGAGGTTCCGATTTCGCGCACCACGGATTCCAGCGTCACGAATCGGGAGTGGATGGTCTCGTCCAATCCCTCGAACAGCTGCACGCGGGTCGCCTCCAGGCCTTCGACTTCCTTGCGGTATTTCAGGAAGTGGTCCAGCAGCGTCCGGCCGTTTTCGGTGAGCATGTCGGTGAGGTCGATGGTGCGGGCGGACAGGCGCTTGAGTTCGTCGGTGATCACGGAAAAGGCTTTTCCCGCGGCGCCGGACTTGAGCGCGACGGTCATCGCGTTCAGGGAGATGAGCTCCATCTCCATGGAATCATCCTTGATCCGCGCGATCACCGCGTCGAGGCCCGAAAGCCGATCGATCCCCGCGCTGAGTGAAACCAGAAGGGTCTTGTCCCGCTCCTCCATGGAATCGAGGCTCCTCGTCGAACGGCCGATGGTCGCGCGCGTGGATTCGAATAGGTTGCGCATGGCTTCGTCCATCGAAGCGCCGGCGCCCATGGAAGAGAGGGAGCTCGCGGATTCCCGGAGGCTGCGCTCGAGTTCGCGGACGAAGGAAGGATAAGTATCCGCCACCTTCCGGAAGAGAATTTCGGAATCCCCGATCAGGGAGGAGACGCGTTGCTTTATTTCGTTCGCTGAGGAGGCGATGCGATCTTCCATCGGTTCAGTATAGGATGTCAGCGGGCAAGGAAGCAAGCGAACGGATTCCCGAACGGATTCCCGGGCGGATATCGGATTAGGGTTCATGCGCTGCATAAAAAAGCCGTCCGGCGGTATGCCGGGCGGCCTCGTAAGTTCAGGACGACAGGAAAATTACGCCATCGCCGCGGTGTCGATTTCGGCGAGGATGGAAAGCTCGGTATCCTTGTCGAAGTAGCGCGCCTTCGCCATCTTCGGCGTGAAGTTCGCCATGTCGCCGATGCGGAAGGTGTGCTGGGGCTCGGTCCGCGCCACGAGGGGCTGGGTCTTGGTGCTGAGCCAGAGATGGATGTCGGCGCCGAGGGGCTCGACGACGGTCACCTTCAGGTTCATGTTGTTCTCGCCCGCGGGATTGTCCTGATAGTTGAGGTCTTCCGGACGGATGCCGAAGTAGATCTCCTTGCCGACGTACTTTTTCAGGTACTTCGCGTGCTCCTCGGACGGCTTCACCTCGAAAGAACCTTCGTCCAGCATGACCGCGCCGTTCTTCTCCAGCACCTTCACGGTGAGGAAGTTCATGGGCGGGGAGCCGATGAACCCGGCGACGAACTTGTTGATCGGATGGTTGTACAGGTACAGCGGGGAACCGATCTGCTGGACCTTTCCGTCCTTCATGACGACGATCTTGCTCGCCATGGTCATGGCCTCGACCTGGTCATGGGTGACGTAGATCATGGTCGCGTTCAGGCGGATATGGAGGTCGGAGAGTTCTGCGCGCATCTGGACGCGGAGTTTGGCGTCCAGGTTGGAAAGCGGTTCGTCGAAGAGGAAGACTTTCGGATTGCGGACGATCGCGCGGCCGACGGCGACGCGCTGGCGCTGGCCGCCGGAAAGGGCCTTCGGCTTGCGCTCAAGGAGCTTCTCGATGTCGAGGACACGGGCGGCCTCGTGCACGCGGCGGTCGATCTCGGCCTTGTCCACTTTCTTGATGCGGAGCCCGAACGCCATGTTGTCGTAGACGGACATGTGCGGGTACAGCGCGTAATTCTGGAACACCATCGCGATGTTCCGGTCCTTCGGCGGCACGTCGTTCATCAGTTCGCCGTCGATGTACAGTTCGCCTTCGGAAATGTCTTCCAGCCCGGCGACCATGCGCAGGGTCGTGGATTTTCCGCAACCGGAGGGACCGACGAAAACGACGAATTCCTTGTCGTTGACCGTGATGTTGGCATTGTCTACGGCGCGGACGGATCCCTCGTAGACCTTGCTGATGCCCTTCAACTCTACCTTAGCCATGTAGCCTCCCTATAGGGGTTAGTTTATCGTCGTTCAGTTTAAGATCGGATTCCCGAATTGTCAACCGAGGCCGGCGAACGAAAAAACTACTCCCGGATTACAGGCCGACCACCGCGGCGAGCCGCGCGATCGCGGGGTCGAAGAGCACGAAGACGATCATGGACACGAGGGAAGGAAGGAAGTCGGCGGTCTTGATCTTCTTCAGGCCCAGCAGGTTCAGGCTGATCATGATCACGAGGGCGCCGCCGATTCCCGTGAGCTCGGAGAGCATGAGGGCGGAGACGAAGGGCTTTAGGAAACCGGCGGCCAGCGTCAGCGCGCCTTGGTAAACCAGGATGGGCAAGGCGGAAAAGGCGACTCCGGGGCCCATGGCGGCGGTCATCAGGATGGCCATGAAGCCGTCCAGCACCGACTTGGTCAGGATGAGGGTAGAGTCCCCCTCCGTGCCTGCGCGGAAGGAACCGACCAGGGCCATGGCACCGACGCAAAACAGTACGGAGGCGTTGAGGAAACCGTGCCCGAAGTTCCAGCCGCGATCGTCGCCGGAGGCCGCCGCGGAGGCCGCCGCCGCGGAGGCCGCCGCCGCGGCGGCCGCGGGAACGGCCTTGGCCGCGCGATGCCTTCCCATCGTCAGCCGCTCCAGAAAGACGCCGAAGCCGAGGATGGCGCCGTCTATGTTCATCAGGGTACCGGCCAGGCCGCCGAGGATGAGGGAGACTGCCAGGGCGATGATCCGGCCGCTCTGCAGGGCCATCGAGACGCCGATGATGAGGGTGGTGACGCCCGCGCCGTCGAACACGACCGAGCGGTAGTTCTCCTTGACCCGCCCGGAGACGAGGAGCCCGATCAGGGAGCCGAAGATGACCGCGAGACAGTTGATGATGGTTGCGAACATAGGGGAGGAGCCTATCGGCGCGCGACGGCGCTGTCAACGCGCGGACCGGAAGAATGATCGAGAACCTTCTCATAACAATGGAAGAGTTCCCGCCGGCCCTTGAAGTTGATGTCTCCCGCGCGCCTGAAGCCGAGTTTTTCGAACAGGCCGTTCATGCGCGGATTTTTGGAATAGGTATCCGAGCGCAGGTAGCCGGTGCCGTTCCCGGCGGCCGTTTCCTCCGCGAAACGCATGAGGATGGAGGCGATGCCCCGCCCGCGGAGATCGGGATCCACGGCCAGCCGGTGGACGACCGTCGCGCTCCTCGATCGGGACCACGGCACGGGGCCGTATTCAGGTGGTTCTTCCCGGTTCACGCAGACGAAACCGCATACGGCGCCGGCCTCCTCGTCGACGAACAGCTCTTCCTTCGAAATATCCGTACGGAAGTCCTCCGCGCGCGGATACTCGTCGTTCCACTGGTCGTTGCCCTCCGCGGCCATGATCCGGACGGTTTCCGCCACGATTCGCATGATCGCAGGCAGGTCGGCCTCACTCGCTTTTCTCACCATTCGCGCCCTCCTTGCGTTTCTTCAAGCCGAACCACAGTTCGTCCAGGTTCTCCCGCAGCCGCGCCGCGTACCGCCCGACCGCGTCGATTTCCTCCGGCGAGAATCCGCGGAGGCAGGAGTCGATCAGTCCGTTCTCTTCCTTGATGAGCGCGTCGTAGACGACGAGGCCCTTCTCCGTCGGTGAAAGCCGTTGGGACCGGCCGTCCAGCTCGTCACGTTCCGTATCCAGGTAACCGAGCGAGACGAGCTTCTGGACGGCCTTCGTGGTCGTCGTCTTGTCGACCCGCGCGAGGTCCGAGAGCCGGGCCAGGTTGGTCCCCGGGTTCTCGCAGACGCGGGTCAGGAAAACGAATTGGCCTTTCTGGAGACGGTACGCCTTGAAAGCGACATCCGAGCGGGCGACGATCGTCCGGGCTATCGATCCTATTTCGCGCAGGATGGGCAGGGAAAGTTCGCGCACTCGAAGGACTCCTTATGGTTGAATGTTCAACCATAAGGAGGATAAGCAATATTAGTTGAAATTGCAACTATAAAGCGCAGGAATCTTCAGATCGAAGCCGGATCGTCCTCCGCTGCCGTGACCTTCCATTCCTGCTCGTCGGCGTTGAAATCGGCGATCTTCTCCAGCGGCAGTTTCATGTAACGGCCGGTCGCTTCCACCGCGACGCTGCCGTCGGCCAGGAGTATCTCTCCGGAACCCTCAAAGACGCGCCCGCCGTCCTTGGTGATCCGGCCTGTGGCGACGATGACTCCGTCCAGGGGGACGGGCTTCCGGTACTTCACGTTCAGCTCGACGGTGACGCCCCAGACGCCGTCGGGATGGAGGGCGTTGATCGCGCGGCCCATCGTCTCGTCCAGTACGGATGCCGCGATTCCGCCGTGCAGCCGCCCCGGATAGCTCTGGTGGTGCTCGCAGGGGACGAAACGGGCGCGGAGCTCGTTCGATTCGGTCTGGAAGAAGGATGCCTTCACGCCCTTTTCGTTCTTCAAGCCGCAGACGAAACAGTATTTGGAGTTCTCCTGTTTCTTGACGATGCGCTCTGCCATTTTTCGATGCTCCTTTATTGGGTGGTTCAGATCTGGTTGGAACGACCGGGGGCTTCCAGAGCCTTCATCGTCGCCGTGAACAAGGCGAGGCTCGCCAACGCGAAGACGATGAACGACGCGAAGAGGACGCGGTATCCGGCGGCCTCGACGATGAAGCCGCCCGCTGTGCTGCCAAGGAAGGTGGGCAGGCCGTTGCCGAGGGAAAGGTACATCGCCATGCCGACGCCGCGCCGTTCCTTCGGGACCTTGGTTGCGACGAAGGCGACGGCGGCCGGATGGAAAAGGCCGAAGCAGAGCGAATGGAGGAGCTGCCCCGCGACCGCGCCCGCGAAGGTGGGAAACAGCGCGTAGACGGCAAGCCGTGCGGCGACGGCCACGACCGAAGCGGCAAGGAGGCGGGGCGGGCCGAAACGACGGATGAGCCAGGTGGAGAAGTACATGAAAGGTATTTCCGAACCTGCGGAAAGGGCCCACATGAGGGCGACCGCGTCGACCTTGAGTTCCTCCACGACGTACAGGGAAAAAAAGGAGGAGATCGGCGCCATCGCCAGGCGGCCCAGGGCGATCGCGGCGAGGCCGACGAGGAAGGCCGGGTCCCAGGGAGCGCGGCGCTCGCCCCGGGAAGCGGGGCCGTGTTCGGCGCCGTGCTCGGCACGCCGCGCCTTCAATTCGGCGGGATCGCGGTCGGGCAGCACGGACAGTGAAGCAAGCGTCCCGAGAATGGCGACGGCTATCCAGAACGCTATGCGCGCGGGGGAATGGGGAGGAAGGATGGAGGAATACTGGAGGAAGAGGGCCATCAGCACGAAACTCACCGACCCGGCCGCGCGCGGACGTCCGTAATCCCCGCCTGGGCCGAGCGTTAGGGTCGCCGTCGCATCAAGGAGGGGGAGAATGGAGCGGAGGCCGATCGCGAAGACTACAAGCGCGAGCGCGGTCAGCGCCGGGTGGCGGAACAGTGCGAGCGGGCCGAGGGAAACGAGGGCGAGCGCGAGGGCGAGCGCGAGGCTGGGTCGGTAACGGCCCAACCTGTCGGAAAGGCGGCCCAGGAGGAAGGGACCCGCGATGCCGGCTACTTCGAAGATACCGAGGAGGATGCCCACGAGAGCCGGCTCATAACCGAGGCTGCGCACCAGTACGGGCAAGAAGGGCGAAGCTACGCCGAAGATGGTGAAGGCGGCGAAGAAGGGGAGCGCAAGGGGCATGGAGCCCATTCTAGCGACAGCCACGGCCGTGGACAAGCGGAGGCCGGTGCGGCGCTGGCGCGGCGCTGGCGCGGCGGGAGCCTATCGTGTAGGTTTGAATCATGGATATTTTGATCGAAGGTGCCCGGCTAGCGTTCGACGAGGGCATAGAGCCGGGGAGCGTACGCGTACGCGACGGGCGCATCGCCGAACTGGCCAGAGGCTCGGAACCGCTCCCACTGTCGGGAGACGCCGGGCCGGCGATGGTCGGGGGGACGACGGGCGGCGTGCCGGCGACCATCGTGGACGCGCGCGGCTTTGTCCTGGCGAGCGGCTTCATCGATCTTCACTGCCACGGAGGCGCGGGGGCGGACGTCAACGACGCGACGGACGAGGCGTACGCGCGCCTGGCGGAGTACCACAGGAGCAGGGGCGTCACCGCTTTCGCGCCGAGTCTTTCCGTGGATCCTTTGCCGGTGCTGGAAAGGGCCTTTGATGTGGTGCGGCGGGCAAAACGGGAGAACGCGCCGGGAAAGACGGAAAACCTCGGCGCCCATTTCGAGAGTCCCTACATCAACCCGCGCTTCAAGGGCTGCCAGGCTGCCGAGCGGCTCCTTCCCTTCGACGCGGAAGCGCTGGCTTTGATCAAGAGGAACGCGGACGCGATCGCGCGCATCACCGTGGCTCCGGAGCTTGAAGGCGTCATGGAGGCCATTCCCCTGCTGAGAGAACTGGGCCTCGTGGTTTCGGGCGGACATTCGGACGCCGACGCCGCCGCCTTCCGCGCGGCCGCCGACCGCGGCATGACGATGGCGACCCATCTGTACAACGCGATGTCGTCCGTCCGGAAAGAAGGCCCCTTCCGGGTTCCCGGTGTCCTGGAAGCGGCCCTCGTCGACGACCGCATCTACGCGGAGCTGATCGCGGACGGCAAGCACGTCCCCGCCGAACTCGTCCGGATCGCTCTAAGGTGCAAGGGCGAGGACCGATTCCTCATCTGCTCCGACGCGAGCCGGGCCGCAGGCATGACGGGAGAAGGTCCCATCTATGTCTGCGGACAGGAAGTCGTAGTGGTGGACGGAGCGGCGATGCTGAAGGACCGTTCGAGCCTGGCTTCATCGGCGACGGCCCTGGACGGCATGGTCCGCTGGCTCGTCCGCCGAGCCGGCTTCACCCTGCACCAGGCCCTCCGCGCGGCCTCCGCCGTCCCCGCCGCCGCGATCGGCGTCGCCGGCAGGAAGGGGCGCCTTGCCGTCGGATACGACGCCGATCTCGTGCTACTGGACGAGGACCTGCAGGTCCGCGCAGTCTGGTGCAAGGGCGTCGGGGGCTTCCTGGGCGAGGCCGCGGCTAGAACCTGAGTTTCGCCTTGGCCGAGAGCGAGAAACTCCGGCCCGCGGCAACGGGGCCGAACTCACCCCTATTGCCCGAGGAGGAGAAGGTCCGTTCGTCCAGGGGAAGACGCCCCGAGATGCTGAGCGCCATGCCCTGGAAGGGTTCGTGCGACAGGGTAAGCGAAGGGACGGCGGAAAAGTCGTCCAGGCTCGCGCCGCAATCCAGCGCCGCCGAGCTGTAATCGTCGATGCGCCAGTTCGCTGCCGCGTAGACGTAATTCCTCGGCCCGTAGCCCTCGCGCGGATCGAGCGCGCCTCCGCCCGAATACAGGTACTGGGCCAGCAGGTACAGGTCTCCGTCCAGCAATGAATAATCGGCGCCCAGCGCCGCCATGAGCCCCCTCGCCGCGTTCCAGTCCAGCCCGTGGTAGTCGCCCGAACGAACCGTCACTCCGTCCAGCTTATACAGCGCATCCAGGGCAAGGCCGACGACCGCGTCCGCCTTTATCGAGAGTCCCCCGCGGTGCACCGCATCCGCCGCGCCTGAATCGTCGGCCTGGATGGCGTACAGGACCTGCAGGCTTCCCGATCTTCCGTGGTACTCGGCCGAGGCTCCCGCGACAGCGCCCTCCCCGTCCGCGGCCATCGGATCGTTGCCGGCGGCCGCGAAGGCTGTCGCCTGCCACTCGTCCGACGGGTACGCGGTCGCGGCCGCGCCGAGGATACCCCGCGGCCGGGCGTCCGGAACCAGGGGATTCCGCGCCGCCATGAAGTCCGAGGGGCTCCAGGCCTGGCCGAAACCGAACGCCAGGCGGAACAGGCCAGCCTCCGCGTCGAAGGCGTCCTCTTCGATCCGATAGTACAGCCGCTCCAGTTCGATCACCGGATCGCTATCGGTGGAGGCGAAAAGGTTAGCAGCGGCATGGAAGGTGCCCTTCACGCCCGCGCGGGCTTCCAACCGCAGATTCGCGTATTGTTCGAAGCTGAGTGAATTGCCCCCGTCGCCGCCGTCCTCGTCCGCCAGCCGCGCCGCGCGCAGGTTCGATTCGACCGTGCCCGAGAGTTCCTGATCCTCCGCTGCCGCCGGAAGGGACAGGACAAGGAAGGCGGCGAAGAAAAAGACTTGCGCGCCAGCCGGGAACCGTCCCTTCATTTTTTCAGGTTCCTTTGGCTGAACACCGAATCCGGCACGGAAGCGTCCAGGACCACGTCCGTCATATGGAAGGTCGTACGGCTCCCCTTGCGCAACAGGTCGCGCATCTGCATCTCCACCGGGAAACGGCGCGAGCCGATCGTTTCGGCTTTCAGGAGGACGTATTCCTTGAGTTTGGCCCCGGAGAGCGCGTACTGCTCCGAGCGCAGCAGGTCGCCCGTCTGCGCATCGATCCAGAGCGTCTGTTTCGGGTAGCTCTCCGTTTTCTTCTTCGCGGCGAGTTCGAGTATCCAGGCCGCCTTCCCGTCCAGTTCCGTTCTGCCGGCGAGCGTCGGCGTATAGCGGGCGGAAAGCTTCTCGTTCTCGATGGTGTCCTCGTATGAAAGGTCCGAGCCCATCATCGACTCCTTCAATAAATGGCCGGAGATCAACATGACCTCTTCGGTGTCCGGCGAATACACGTACAGTCGGCCGTCCTTCTTGAGGTACTTCGTGCCCCTGTCCTCGCTGTTCGTGAACTCGATGAAACTGTCCGCTCCCCCGCGGGCCGCGGCCTCGAACTTCTTCACGTAGCGCTTGCCCTGGTACTCGATGACCATTTCCCCGGAGTAGGTGATGGACGAGTAGCCCTCGTTCGCGTCGATGCGCGCCAGAAGCTCGGCTGCCGTCGGATCTGCGGCAAAGGCGGGGGTGGCGGCGAGCAGGATCGCGCCGAGGATGGCCGTCCGGGAGACCGTCCGGGAGGCAGACCGTGCGGGCGACCGTGCGGCCGCGGCCGTGGCTGATCGCGCGGCCGTAGCCGATATCAACTTTCGGTTCATAAAAACTCCTATCAGGGTCCGACTCCAGAGGCAGACCGCAGAGGCCGACCCAAAAACCGGTCAGCGCCTCAGGGCCTCGACGGGCTCGATGAAAGCGCTTTTGAGCGAAGGCAACAGGGTGCAGCAGGCCGAGACCGCGACGCCGAAGAAGAAGCCGCTGGCGATCACGACCGGGGAGAATACGAGGAAGAGGGTTCCCGAAATGGGCATCTCCTTCATGCCGCCCCCGGTGAAGAGTTCCATGTCTATCGGGAAGCGGGAGCCTATCGCGGTGGCGACGCCGGCGACAAGGCAACCCGCGGCCGCGCCCAGGACGCTCAGGAAGACGGACTCGAAGAAGAACACGAGCACGATCTCGCGCCGCGTCATGCCGAGCGCGCCCATCATGCCGATCTCCTTGATCCGCTCGTGGATCACCATGAGCACGGTGTTGATGATGAGGAAGCTCGCGACGATCTGGAACACGCCGAACACGATCACGTAGACGAAGGAACTCTGCCGCATCACGGCGACCCAATAGTTCTCCGTCCACTCGCGCACCACGTGGCCCTCTCCGACGACCCCGGACACGGCGGCCTTGATCCGGCCCGATTCCTCCGCGTCATCCGCGTACACGAAGAGCTGCTGGGTCGAATCGCCGAGCACGAGAAGGCGTTGCAGCCGGTCGATGGGCACGATCACTACGCCGTCGTCGTACTTCGCGTAATCGAACTCGAAGATGCCCACCACGGTCGGATTCCAGTACTTGTCCGAAAACTGAGCCGAAACGGTCTTGAACGGCAGCTTGTCCCCGATCCTCAGTCCCGTCTTGACGGCTGTCTCGGTTCCGATCGCGCATTCGTTCGCCCCGAGGGAAGGAAAGCGGCCTTCGACGAGGCCATCGTCGCGGTCGGTGAGATTCAGGTGGTTGGCCGCCGCCTCCCGCTCCGGATCCACGCCCCAGAGCAGCGCGTGCTTTTTGTTGCTGTCGAAGAGGGTCGCGTAGGCCGTGATGCGCGGCAGGACCACCTTCACGCCGGGAATGGCCTCGATCGCGGCGACGAGGTCAGCCGCGCTCCGGCCGTCGGCGATGGGATACTGGACGGGGAAGTATTCCTTTTCCGCTTCGAAGCGGGAAGATACGACGTTCACGTGCCCCGTCTCGAAGGTGCGCACGGCCACTTCGATACCGTCCATCATCCCGTCGATCCAGGACTGCATGAAGATATTGAAGAAGACGGCGATCGCGACGGCTACGATGCAGAGTGCGGTGCGCCGCCCGTTCCGCCAGATGTTCCGGTACGCGATCGTCGCGAGGGCTCCGATTCCTCCGGTCTTGACCTTTCCGGTATTCATGGTCCCCCCTTACTCGAAACGCAGGCTTTCGGTCACGGGCATGCGGAGCGCCCGCAGCGTCGGCAGAATGGCGGCCGCGGCCGACAACAGGATGGCGGCGAAGCCGGTCAGCGCGATCGAAGCGGGATTCCATGCCGACTTGAACAGCGTCGCGATCCGGTATCCGAAATCCCCGCCCATCTCCGCCGCGACCGCGGAATAGTCGACTCCGTATTCGACCATCGGAATGTTGATCAGGCAGCCGACGATCACTCCCGCGACGGACCCTATCGCGCCGATGAGGCCCGCCTCGATCACGTAGGCCAGCAATATCTGCCCGTCGGTCATGCCGAGGGCGCGGAGCATCCCCGTCTCCTTGGTCCGCTCCAGGATCGCCATCAGCATCGTGTTGGCGATCCCGATGAAGGAGAGCAGGAAAAGGAAGAATATCATCACGCGGGTGGATACGTTATCGCCGTTGGAAGCGGCGATGTAGTCGGCCACGTAATCCAGCCAGCCGTGCGCTGCCATGCCTTCGGGGAGCCGGGGACCGAGACTCGCCGCGATCGTTTCCGCCGACTCGTCTTTTCCCGGAAGGGATGAATCGTCGGCCCCCGCCTTCCGCACGAGGAGCTCCGTGACACGTCCTTCCAGCATGAGGCCGGCCTCGTCCTGCAGCGCGTCCAACGGTACGAAGGCCACGTTGCCGTTCGTCTTCGGGTTGGGCGAATTGACGACGCCGACCACCACGGCGTCGATAAGCTGGTTGACGTGCCGCACGGCGCCGGAGAAGTCCGCGGCGACCAAGTCGGCAAGCACGACCTTCAAAGCCGCTTCGTCCGTGGCGGCGAGGTAATAGTCGCCGGTCACCGGATCCTGGGCGTAGGCGGCCCCGATCCGGGAATGTGCAGCGTCGGAAAGGGAAGGCAGCAATTCCTTTTCGAACTTGCTCTTGCTGATCGTCTCCGGCGCCGCCTTAAGGTCGATGGTCGTGGAAATCCGCACGTCCATGCGGCCGGACACGGCCAGGATCGACCAGAATCTATCCAGCTCCTCCCTGGTCGCGTCCTTCCTGAGCGCGAGCCTGGACGCGTCACGGGCGAGCTTGACCGAATCATTGTTCGCGAACAATCCCTTTTTGCCCTTCTTCGGCACGGGCGCCGGACCGTAAAGGCTCCGGACGAATGCCGCTTCATCCTCGGTCGCCGCGGCGTCGACAAGCTCCCCGAACTCCTGGATAGTGGGCCGGTTCGGGATCCCGATGCGGAGCTTTTCCGCGGCCAGAGTGCCGACGGCCAGCTCAAGGGCGCCCGGCCGGGGGAAGCGGCCCGATTCCATGAAGGGAACATAGCGGAGGAGCTGTTCCTCCCGCGGTACGTCCACGGCGTTGAACTCCATCGGCGCGGTCCCCGAACGGGAATACAGGGTCCCCGAAAACACGAAGCGGGGAGCCGAATCGTACCCTTCTTCCGCGAGGGCGTCGGCGATCTTCTCCCAACCGGAGAAGCTCTCGTACATCGGAAGCTCGTCTTTTTTTGCGAAATACGCGGCGCTCTGGATCTTGGCGGCACCGATCTCGTAGGAAACAATATTGCGCCGGGAATCCAGGTTCATGCCCAGCAGCCAGGAATCCATGAATATGTACAGCGCGACGCTGACCGCCACCGCGATCGTCGTGATCACGGTCTTCGTCTTGTGCCGCGAAAGGTTGCGCAGCGACATGAGCGCGATGTCGCGGAATCCCGCCGCGTTCATTTGGAGGTCTCCGATTCGACCAGCCCGTCCCTGAGGAGAACCAAGCGCCGGGCGTAGTCCATGACCATCCTGTCGTGGGTGGAGAAGATGAAGGTGGTGCCTTCGTTCCGGTTCAGCGCGAGCATGAGCTCAAGGATTTCCATGCCGGTTTTTGAATCCAGGTTCGCCGTCGGCTCGTCGGCAAGTATGAGGGCCGGCTTCTTGACCAGGGCCCGGGCGATGGCCACGCGCTGCTGCTGGCCGCCGGACATTTCCTTGGGTTTCCGTTTTCCGTAATCGGAAAGGCCGACCTCCTCCAAGGCCTGTTCGGCGCGACGGCGGGCTTCCCGGGAATCCGCTCCGAGCAGGGTGAGCGGCAGGGAAATGTTCTCAAGGGCCGTCAGGACGGGGATCAGGTTATAAGCCTGGAAGATGAAGCCGATGCTCGTGCGCCGAAGGAGGGCCAAGTCCTTCCTGCCGAGCGTGGCGGCATCGGTCCCCGCGATCGAAACGCTGCCCGCGGTGGGCGCGTCCAGGCAACCCACGAGATGGAGGAAAGTCGATTTCCCGCTACCCGAGGGGCCGGCCACCGCCGCGAATTCTCCGCTTTCGAAAGTCAGGCTCACGCCACGCAGGGCGTTCACCGTCATGCCGTTCAGGCCGTAGTCCTTGACCAGATCGCTGGTTTTAACGACCGTCATCATCGTCCTCCTTCGTCGCGTCGCGCACGGTGCCCGTCCGCGCCTCATGGCGCCTTGTTTCCATCAAGGATTGCAGGCCGAACAAGTCCTTGGACTTCAGTTCCTCGGTTATGGAATTGGGCACGAGCATCATCGAGTTGCCTGCCTTCAGGCCTTCCGTAAGGATCGAAAGGTTCTTGAGCTTCATGGCGGTCTCGTTCGATCCGTATATCTTCGCCGCCTCTTCGAAACGGCGGGCCACTTCTATCTCCGCCTCCGCCAGGAGCACCCTTCCGCGCTTCTCCCGTTCCGCCTGGGCTACGCGGCTCATCGAATTCTGGAGTTCCTCGGGGATCTGTATGTCGGTAATCTCGATATGCTGGACGGTGATTCCCCAATCGGTGGTTTTTTTGTCCACAGTCCCGCGGATCTGCTCCTCGATGGTCTCGCCCCGTTCCAGGAAGGTGGAAAGGTCGTTCTTGCTCACCGCCGCGCGGAGCGCCGTCTTGGAGGAGAGGACGACAGCCTCTTCATAATCCTCCACCTCCAGGATCGCCTTCTCGGCGTCCCACACGAGCCAGAAGCAGAGGGCGTCCACGGTGACCGTCACCGAGTCCCGCGTCAACGTGGTCTCGGCGGAAAAGTCGGTCACCCGGATGCGCAGGTCCACGACGCGGGCGACGCGGTCGGCGAAGGGGAACAGCAAGAAAAGGCCGGGGCCCCGTACCGCCTGGAATTTGCCGAAGCGCAGCACGATCGCGCGTTCCCATTCCTCCAGCTTCTGCACTGACGGCGCCAGGAGAGCGCCGATCGCCGAGAAGGCGAGAATGAGGCCCGCCTCCGGAAGGCCGGAAACCGCCGCGCTCCATGAGGCCAGCGCAACGGCGAAGAGGAGGAGCGACTTCACGGCGGCGCTCCAGCGCGGAAAAAGGGTCATGGCGGCCGCTCCCGCGACCGGCGCCGCGAGCAGGCCGCCGAAGGACCATACCGAAGGGACGTTTCCCGAAAGCAACCTGACCGCGATGGCGAACGCGGCAAGCACGGCCAGGAGGGCGACGCCTGCCGCGTTCAGGGAAAAATCCCTCCGCGGCCCGCGCTTGCGCGCGTTCTTTATCAACGGCTCGACAGCCGGTTTCTTCTCAAACCACATCAAGGTCCTCCTTGAAAGCTCCGACGAGGAAAGCCGCCTCATCCCTGGACGCGCCGAGCGCCGCCATTTCGCTCACGAAGCGGGCGACCTTCTCCTCCAGCTTCCGCGTTCGCGCATCGTCGTCCGGTTCGGGTTGCTTGTTCGACACGTAGGTGCCGCTCCCTACCTGGGTGACTACGATGCCCCTCAGTTCCAGTTCCCCGTAGGCCTTGGCGATGGTGTTCGGGTTGATTTTGAGCCCGATCGCCAGCGCCCTGATCGTCGGCAGCCGATCGCCCGGCAGCAGTTTTTTCGCCAGGATCGCGTGCTCGATACGCTGGATTATCTGCCGGTAGAAGGGAACCCCGCTCGCCGGGTCGAGGGCGTACATGATGTCCCGTTCCACGTTTGTACTATTCATCTAGTACAATAATAATTGTACTACTACAATAAGTCAATACCAAAGCGAAAAAAAAGCCGCCCCGGTTTCCCGGAGCGGCTTGTTCCGTACGCGGTAGATGTTAGCGGGCGGCCTTGAGTGCCTCTGCTGCGAGCGCGAGGAAGGGGGAAACGGCGATGGAAACGCCGGTCACCGCGTCGGTCTTGCCGTCGGCCTTGACGGCGATGGAGGCGGGGTCCTGGGCCTTGACGAGGGCGGCTTCCGCTTTGGCGGTCTGGACGTCCCACTCGGACTGCGCTTTCCCGAATTTGACCATTCCGTATTTGCCGGTCACGGATTCCGTTATCTTGGACTTCTTCTTGGCGTCGCTGGAAATGCCGTTCCAGACGGCGGAAACGACGCGGCCGTTGACCACGGTCACGAGGACGGTATCCTTCCAGGTGGACTTGGCGTCGAAGGCGGCCTGCTGGGCGTAGAACCAGCCGTCCTTCTGATAACTGCCCTTGGCCACCGGGCCCGCGGCGACGGCCTTCTTGGCCAGATCGAAGAAGCCCTTCACGGTGATCGAGGCGCCTGAGATGGCGTCGGTCTTGCCGTCGGCCTTGATCTTGGAGAAGGCGAGATCCTGGCTGGAAACGAGGTACGCTTCCACCTTCGCGGCTTCCTCCCACCATTCGCCCTGGGACTTGCCGAATTTCTTCATGTTGTACTTTCCGGCCTTGTCGTAGGCCTTCTTGTCCGCGGCGCCCGCTATGTTGCTTACGCCGTTCCAGTCGGCGGCGGCGATCTTTCCGCCCTTGACCTCAAGGACGATCTGGTCCTTCCAGCCGCTGGAGGAGAATGCTTCTTCCTGGGCGAAATAGAGCCCGTCCTTCAGGGTCTGGGCGAACGCGGTCGCGGCGAACGCGACGAGTGCGACTGCGACGATTATTCTTTTCATCTCAAATGGCCTCCATGAATAGTGTGCGGGGAACATTATAATCAATAATCCTGACACCGGGAATCACCCATAACTATGGAGCCCCGGAAGCAGGTAATTGACGCCGAAAAACGTGAACACGGTGCAGACGAATCCCACCACCGCGATGGCGGAAGCCAACGCGTCCTTCCGTTTCATCACGAGGCGGACGTGCAGGTAGGCGGTGTAGACGAGCCAGGTCACCAGGGCCCAGGTCTCCTTGGGATCCCAGCTCCACCAATGTCCCCAGGCCCGTTCCGCCCAGATCGCCCCGAAGACCAGGGCGCCCGCGGTGAAGATGGGATAGCCGACGGCTATGGCCGCGTAGGTCACCCTGTCCAGGGCCAGCCGGCGGTCCGCGTCCCCGGAGAAAAGGAAGGCGAGGGAGGAGGCGAAGGAGACGACGAAGAAGGCTTCGCCGATAAAGGAAAAAGCGACATGGAGGGCCAGCCAGGACGAATTGAGCGCGGGTATCGGCGGCAGGGCGTCCTTGGGCAACAACGGAGAAGACGCGACGGCCAGAAGCGCCGCGGCGAAGAAGGTGGAGGCGAAGGCGACGAAGGGGGAGAAGGGAATGCGCCTCTGGAAGCGGTACAGGGCGACGACGAGGGCGACGACGGCGGCGTAGAAGACGAGAGATTCGAAGGTGCTCGTAAGCGCCGCGAAGCCGATCTCGAAGCTGCGCTGGAGGGAAAAACCGAAAAGGAGCAGGGCGGCGGCGGCGAGCAGCCAGACGGAGACCGGGTCGCCTTTCCCGCCGGGGCGGAAGAGCCGGATGGCCTGCAGAGCCGCGGCCGCGAGCAGGAGGATGAAAGCGATCGCGGGGATTGCCGGTATCATACGGTCTCCTTGATTTTTCGGGCGAAGGTCACCGCGGTGCCGAGGGCCACCAGGATGAGGCCGGCGAGGACGAACTTGTATCCGGGATCGACCACCGCCTGCAGACCGGTGACGGCCTCGGCGCTCAGCGTGGCGCGCCAGGGGCCTGCGTCGACGCCGGCGCCGGAGCCTGCGGCGAGGCCGGCGCCATCGGCCGTCAGGCGGATCACCTCGTCGCTGTTCGATACCCGGAGCAAAACCGACCCCGATTCTTCGATCGTCATGAAGAAGACGGAAACTCCGCCTTCTTCATAGGTTTCGCCGCGCGCCAGCCGGTGCGTTACGCCGTCGGGCCCGATGAGCCGAACCGTAGGTTCCGAGCCGTAAGTGGCTTGGTACAACGTCAATCCGGGGCGGCGCAGGGGAGTGTTGACCCGGATTCCGCGATCCGCGACCAGGATTTTTCCCTCTTTGGCGATATCCACCACGCTGATCCAGTCCTTGGGTCTGCCGTCATCGTAACGAACGTCAGTAAAGCTTTTGAGCGTAAGGGTTTCCCCTCCTGGAAGCTCCACTCCGTCCCCGACTTTCAGGGAAACCGCCCCTTCCTTCCTTTCGGAATAGCTCACGAGCGATCCGACGACAAGCACGAGCAGCCCGACATGCAGGATATCCGGACCATGCCGCCGCGGACCCTTTTTCCTCAGTTCGCGCGCGAGCCTTGAGACCGTGCAAGCCGACAGATTGAAGAAAAAGGCGAAGGCGGGAAACAGGAAAAGAAGCGAGGAGAAATAATGGGAAAGCCCGGTCTCAGTCACCAGCAGGGCGACGATCCGCGGATACAACTGAAAGTATCGCTCCGCGTCCAATCCCTGGGGAATCAGGGTCGCAAGCGTGGAAAAGGAGGCCAAGGCGATGATCAAGCCGATCGCAAGCCGGACGGATTTGAGGAAACGCCAGAAACTATTCACTGATGCTCCTGCGGTCCGTCCGCGCGGACGGGTTATCAGCGCAGTCTATTACCCGTCCGAGAACGCTGTCAAGATATCGGCATATCGAATACCTTATATAAATAATAATATATCTATATGACTTTACATATTCAAGGAGGGGCCGTATAGTGCTTTCAGGTTGCTTTCGCGCTGCGCGTCGTCGACGCGGAGCGCGGCCGTTTTCCGCGCCTGCGCCCGGGAATTCGGTCGACGGGGTTTTTCCCGCCAAGCCGCCGCGAATGAATCAGGAGGTGCCCCATGAAAAAGGCGACCTTCGGGTCCTCGCTCATCCTCATCGCCCTTGTCGGGACCGGTTCCGCGTACGCCGCGGCTTCGTCCTGCCTTGATTGCCACGGCAATATCGAGACGATGAAGTCGATGGTGAGCATGCCCGTAGCCAGTTCCGCCGAGGGGGAAGGGTGAGCGGGTGCCCCTCCCCCGGTCCGGGCGGATTATTACATGGGATACGTGGTGGATACGAAAATGGCCGCGGCGGATCCCCACTTCCAGCAGGGCTGCGTCGCCTGCCATGAAGGAAACGCTTCAGGAAAGGACAAAGCCCAGTCCCACGCGGGGCTCGTGAAACGGCCGTCCGACGATCCGTCGGTCTGCGGGACCTGCCACGAGGGCATCGCCAAGACCTATACTCTGTCCCTCCATTACTCGAACGCCGGCATGAAGAACGGCATCTCCCCGCGCTTCTCAAAGGATGAGAAACATACTTACGACACGGCCGTCTTCGAACAGTCCTGCCGGAGTTGCCACGCATCCTGCGGCGATTGCCACGTGAAGAGTCCGGTGATTTCGGGGGTCAATACCGGCCTCATGGACGGTCACGCCTTCGTGAGAAAAGACGAATCCAAGACCTGCGCCCTCTGCCACGGCGGGCGGGTATACCCGGAGTTCACCGGCGATTACGGCGGCACTCCGGACGTCCATTACCGCAACGGCATGACCTGCCTCGACTGCCACACGTCCACCCAGATGCACGGGAACGGAATGTCGTACGAAGGTCGCCGGGATGTCGAAGACAAGCCTTCCTGCCTTGCCTGCCATCCGCAGGGATCGGAAAAAACCGAAGAAGCCAAGTCGGCCCATGGCGACCATGGCGAAAAGGTGTCCTGTTCGGCCTGCCATACGGCGACCGGCTACCGCCAGTGCTCATCCTGCCACCTCGGAGAAGGAGCCGCCGCGAGCCCTGCGCTCATCCTCGGCTTGAATCCGCGCAAGGAAGGCCAACTCACCACGCTGCGCCTCATCCCCACGGTGCGGTCCACCTTCGAAAAGGCCGGCATCAAGCAGATGAATTTCGATTCCGTGCCGAATCTATGGGACACGGTTCCCCACAATGTGAAGAAGAGGACCGAAAGGACCCGGGACTGCGCGCTTTGCCATTACGAGCAGGAGAATTACCTGACGGAGGAATCGCTTCCGAAGGACGGTTCGAGCGCCAACCTCAAGTTGATTCCCGCGGGCCATTAAGACCTGCCGGAAAGGAGTATTTTATGAAGAGAATGTTGATCGCGGCGCTTGCCCTGTGCTTCGCCGCCCCCCTGTTCGCCCGCGACGTCGAGGCGATCGTGACCGCCGATTGGCTGGAGGCCAACCTCTCGAACCCCAAGGTCGTGGTCGTCGACGTACGCAAGGTGGAAGAGTACAAGGCCGCCCACATCAAGGGCGCGGTGAACGTGCTCGGGAGCAGCCTTTACGTGCCCGCGGCAGGACTCAGCAACGAGCTGCCGAACGCCGACGACCTCTCCGACATCCTCGCCGACGCGGGCATCGACGCGTCCTCGATAGTGGTGGTGGTGGAAAGCGACAGCGCCGCGCGCTTCGCCTGGGCCACCCGCGTGGCATGGACCCTCGCCTGGGCTGGCCTGGACAACGTGGCCGTGCTCTCCGGCGGCCAGAAAGCCTGGACGGACGCGAAAAAGCCTGTGGACGCCGACAAGGTCGCGAAAGCCGCCACCAAGTTCTCCGTCAAACCGCGCAACGAATACCTGGCGCTCCTCGGCGATGTGCTGAAAAGCAAGGGGCAGGTGATCGACAACCGTACCTACGACACCTACTTCGGCATCGTCAAGCAGGGTTTCGTCGCCCAGGCCGGCCATTACCCGAACGCGATCGCCCTGCCCTCCTCATGGATCGTCGGCGCCGACGGCCTCGTGAAGTCCCAGACGGAGCTCGCCAAGATGCCCGTGCTCCTCGGCCTTGATCCCTCGGTCGACACCATCACCTACTGCGATTCCGGCGTGCTCGCCACCGGCTGGTGGTGGATACTCCACGAGCAGCTGGGTTGGAAAAACGTAAAAAGCTACGACGGCTCGTCCCAGGACCTGACCAAGGATCCCTCGGTCAAGTACGTGACCCACGTCTGGAAGTAGGCTATCCGGAACGGCGGCTGTCGGACACGAAGGACGCCGCCAAAAAATGAAGCCTCCGCGGCCGCCGGAAACGGCGGCTGCGGAGGATGCGGGGGTACGGAGGATGGCCGCCCGACGCGGATGCGTCTTCGCGTTCCATCCTCCGCCTGTTTTTTTATCTAAGGTATCGGATCAAAAATACGCAGGAAGCTCGAAAGCGTCGAAGGCCCGGAAGTCGTCGGGGTTTGCCGTAAGTAGCGCGGTGACCCCCGCAGACCGGTACGCCGCAGCCATATGAGTATCGATGATCCGTTTCCTTCCCAATTTGAACGCGACCGTCCATATCCGGGCTTGTTCGAAGGACTCCGCGGATTGATGCACGATCCGTACCCGTCTTTGGCGCATCCAGAAATGGGAGCGGACCAAGGCTTCGGGAAAGGAAAGCGGCGAATCGAAACGCTTCGGATCCGTAACGATGTGCATGAATTCCAGAAAGACATGGTCATAAACGGCAAATAAATTATCCGAATCGCGACGCCAGTCCTCAAAATAGCGAAGCGCCCCGGCGTGACGGGGCGACTCGATCACCTCGAGATCCACCAGGAAGCTGGTATCAATACCGGTCATCGAGCATCTCGTCCCGGAAATCCCCCAAGGCCCAATCCTTTTTTATCCCCCCCAGGGAGATCGGTTTCCAATTCTCCAATGTGCTTGCGCCCAGGATACGATTCCTCGCGTAGTCTTCCATCGCTTCTCGGATGAGCTCCGATGCTGTCCTATCGGAACCAAGCGCCGTCTCCTTGAAAAGCTGGTAAAGCGGTTCTGATACATTGATAGTAACAGGCTTCATATGGTTATCATACATATATTACACGTAAAAAGCAAATATTATTACCGGAAGGCGACTGCCGCTCAGAGCCGACCCCGATTGCCTTAACTCCGCCCCGCCCCCTACAGCCTGTACTCAGCCCCGACTGCCAGAGGCCGGTACGCGGGAAGCCGTGCCGCCAGGGAAGCTTTCCCCGCGTCCCCGGTGCAGTGCCCGAGCGCCGCGAGGCTGCAGGAAGTTGCCCCGAGATAGTCGACCGTCGACGAAATCCGTTCCGCGTCCGCATCGACCAGATGGGAGCCTCCGAAGACCGCGACCACCGTCTTCCCGAAAGCCTTGCGGACCGCGTCCAGCATGTTCATTATTCCGGGATGGGCGCAGCCCAGCACCGCGGCGATGCCGCCGGGAACCTCGATCGCGAGGCAGACCTCATCCCGGAAATCGTCCATCGTCCGGCGCCCGTCCCGGTCCACCACGAATCGCGGATTCGGCCGCTCCCGGGTATGGAGGCGCGGAAAACCGTTGACCACAAAGACGCCGGGCAACGCCTCCATAAAAGCGGTATCCCCGCCGGATGCGGTGACTGTACGGTGTTCGATCCGCCGGCTTAAAAGGAAATCTCCGTCAAAGTCCACGCCCAGATAACGGGGGGCAGGCTCTTCGTCGGCCCATTTCTTGTCGAAGAATCCGCCGCCCGTATACAGCGGTCCGTTGAAGGCGGTCCGGTCGAGAAGGGCGCGGACTCCTCCGCCGTGGTCGTAATGGCCGTGGCTGACGACCAGCGCCTCCGCCGCGCCCGGTTCCGCGCCGAGCCCGCGGGCATTGTCCAGGAAAGCGCCGCTCCCGCCGGTATCGAAGAGCAGGGACCTTCCGTCCCTCTCGACCAGGAAGCAAAGGCCGTGTTCGGCCGTCGTGCCTGCGCGTCCCGGGGAATTGTCCATGAGGGTAATAATCCGGATCATAGGCTCCTCAGAAAAACGGAAGGCTAGCCGACGACGCGGATGCGGGCGCCGTCGGCGGCGCCGCGTCCCGCGCGCGGGACGCATTCGCCGATCACCGCGAATTCCACGCCGCTGGCCGCAAGGGCGCCGAGGGCTGCTCCGAGTCCGGCGGGCGGGACCGCGGCCAACAGGCCGCCGGAGGTTTCCGGCGCGAAAAGGAGGGTCCTGAAGGCTTCGTCGGCGCAGGGAGCGCCTTCGCCTTCGAATGCGACCTTTCCCGCATACGCGTGCCGGTTACGGGCGGCGCCGCCGGGCACAAAGCCCCCGCGGACGCAGTCGGCCGCGCCCGCGATCATGGGAACGGCCGAAGCGCGCACGAGGAGATCGATCCCGCTCTTGTCAGCGAGCTCAAGGGCGTGGCCCGCGAAGCCGAAGCCGGTGACGTCGGTCGCGCTGAGGCAGTCCGCCGCCAGGAAGGCGCGCGCGGCGTCGCGGTTGAGCAGTTTCATGGAAGCCACCGCCGCCGCGAGGACCCCGGCGGGGGCGGCGCGCGACTTTGCGGCCGTAGTGATGATCCCCGTCCCCAGCGCTTTGGTCAGCACCAGGACGTCTCCGGCCCGCGCGCCGGTCTTCAGCAGGAGCCTGTCCGGCTTGCCGATGCCGAGCACGGCCAGGCCGAACTTCGGCTCGGCGTCCATGATGGTGTGGCCGCCGGCGACCGCGCACCCGGCCTCGGCGGACTTCTCGGCGCCTCCGCGGATGATCTCGGCGATGACCGAGGGATCCAGGTCGGAAGGAAAGGCGGCGATATTCAGGGCCATGATCGGCTCGCCGCCCGTAGCGTAGACATCGGAGAGCGCGTTTGCCGCGGCGATGGCGCCGAAATCGTAGGGATCATCCACCACGGGGGTGAAGAAGTCCGTCGTGAAAATCAAGGCCGTATCGTCGTTCAGGCGGTAGACGGCGGCGTCGTCGCCTTCGGCCAGCCCGACCAAAAGGTCGGCGCGGCGCTCGGGAGGAACAAAGCCTGACAGGGGACGCAGGACCTGCGCCAGGGCCTCAGGGCCCATTTTTGCCGCTCACCCCGCCGCGGAGCAGAGCGACGTCAGCCGAACGATGTCGTCCTTGGTCATCGGATCTCCTTCGAGCCGAGTGTAGGGGGAGATCTGCCGTGAGGTCAAGGAAGGATTCTACGCTTCGCAATCCTGCAGGGATAGCCTGAGCGCTTCGGCATCGAAGTCCTTCCCGATGAAGATCATCGCGCTCAGCCGTTCCTCTCCGTTTTTCCAGGGCTTGGCCGCCAGCAGGGGGCGGCCGCCGACGTACTGCAGGATGTACTTGCTTTCCTCGGTCCGCGGGTCGGAAAAGCGCAGGAAACCCTTGGCCCGCACGACGGAACGCGGCAGGACGTCCAGGAAGGCGCTGAAACGCTCCAGGTCCAGAGGCTTCTCCGTCTTGTGGAAATAGCTCTCCACATGGGCGTGCCTGCCGCCGTGCCCGCTGCAGTACCCGCCTTCGCCGAGCTGCCCGTTCTCCAGGGCAGCCAAGTCCTCATGGTCGTAGCGGGCGCCCTCCGTCACGAGTGAAGTCGGAAAATCGGCGTCAAGCGACAGGATGCGCGCGTCCCTTTTCCGGCTCAGGATGAATTTCCTCACACGCGCGGCCGCTTCGGGTCCGGCGAGCTCCAATTTATTCAGCAGGATGAAATCCGCGAATTCGAGCTGCTGGACAGCGATGGCAAAATCCTCGATCGAATCCAGGTAATTCAGCGTATCCACCACGCAGACGATCGAATCGAAATGGAGCCGCCCGTCGAGGTCGTTGAGAATGAAGGCCGCGGCGATGGGCACCGGATCGGAGAGGCCCGACGCTTCCAGCAGGATATGGCCGATATTTTTCCCCACCGCCAGCAAGCCTTCTATCGTTTTCACCAGGTCGTCCCGCACCACGCAGCACATGCAGCCGTTCGGCAATTCCGCGATTTCGTTGTCCCCCGCCTCCACGATCTTGCTTTCCAGCTTCACGTCGCCGAATTCGTTCAGCACGAGGCCGAAGCGGATCTCCGGATGCTCGGCGACGATGCGGCTGATGAAGGTGCTCTTGCCGGCGCCCAGGAAACCGCAAATCAGGGTGACGGGAATCTTCATAAGCGGCAGTATAAGGCCCGGCTCCGAAAACGGGCAAGGATAAACGGAATCCTGCCGGACCTGCCGGTCCTGCCGGTCCTGCCGGTACGCGCCGGAGGCCAAGCTTGACGGTCCTCCCGCCCTCGCCTAGTATTGGCGAGGAAGCGGATGGGGTCCGGCGGCCCCCGCGGTCTTCAAAACCGTTGGCCGCGATTCATCGCGGCGGCAGGATCGACACCTGCCCCTTCCGTATTTCCCCGGAGGCCCCATGGAACAAGAGGACGTCAGGTCGCGTCTGCCCCAAGTCGAGCGCCTGCTCGGTCTTCCGGAGGTGTCCGCCTACTTCGAACGCATTTCCCGACCGCTCGCCGCCCGCGCGGTTTCCCGCGTCCTCGCGGCGGAACGCCAGAGGCTGACGGAAGAGCCGGACAGCGGAATCGGGGAAGACGAACTGCTCGCCGCGGTGATCGCCGCCCTGGACGAACTCGATCGAAGGCGGATACGCAAGGTCGTCAACGGTACGGGCATCGTGCTGCACACCAACCTGGGGCGCTCACCTCTATCCCCGGCCGCCTGGAAAGACGCCGCCGAGGCTGTGGAAGGGTATTCCAACCTGGAGTTCGAGGTCGAAGCCGGAAAGCGGGGCAGGCGCGGGGGACTCTCATCCGAACTCCTGCGCGCCTTGACGGGAGCCGAGGACGCCCTGGTCGTCAACAACAACGCCGCGGCGATGGTGCTCGCCCTCGCCTGCTTCGCGTCGGGCAAGGACGTGCTCGTGTCCCGCGGAGAGGCCGTGCAAATCGGCGGAGGCTTCCGAGTGCCGGACATACTGGCGATGTCGGGCGCGCGCCTGAAGGAAGTCGGGACCACGAACGTGACGACCGAAGAAGACTACCTGAACGCGATAGACGGCGAAACGGCAGTGGCGCTCTCCGTCCACGCTTCCAATTTCGCCATCCGCGGCTTCACGCGCAAGCCCGATCTCAGCCTGCTTTCCGCCGCCCTTCCGAAGAACGTGATCCTGATCGCCGACCAGGGCTCGGGCTGCTGCGAAGCGGGCGTGCCCGCGGAAACGCCCGTGCGCAATTACCTCCGCGACGGGGTCCGTCTGGTCTGCTTTTCCTGCGACAAGATACTCGGCGGTCCCCAGGCAGGGGCGATCGTGGGCGATGCCGCGCTCATCGCCCGGCTCTCCCGGCATCCCCTGATGCGCGCCTTCCGTCCCGGCAAGGTGACCCTCGCGGTCCTGGAGCGCTGCCTGGTCGCCCGCTTGGGGGGAAATCCCGGCAACGGCGACGAGCCTCCCGCCGGATCTCCCGTCGAGCGCGCGCTCCGCAGGACTTCGACCGAAGGCATCCATGAGCTCAAGGCGCTCGGCCGGCGCGTCATCAGGCGGCTCCCGAAAGCCTCCGCGATCCTGGTCGAATCGCGCGCGGCGATAGGCGGCGGGAGTTCCCCCGACGAGACCCTCCCCTCCTTCGCCCTGGTCCTGAAGGGCGCGCGGGGTGCTGAATCCCTGCTGGCCGCCTTGCGCCTCGGAAGGGTCCCGCTCATCGGGAGAGTGGAATCCAGCTCCGTGATCGTCGACCTGCTGACCCTCGCCGACGAGGACGACAAGCTCGTCTCGAACCTCATCCTTGAAGCCCTGGAAAAAGAGGGCGGTTCTTGATAGTCGTCGCGCTCGCGGGCCACGTCGACCACGGGAAGACGGCCCTCGTCCGCGCGCTCACGGGAATCGACACCGACCGGCTGCCGGAGGAAAAGGCGCGGGGCATGACGACCGACCTCGGCTTCGCCGCCCTGGATCTGCCGCCGGGCGACGGAGCTTCCGGCTCCACTCGGCCTGCCCGCAGGGTAGGCCTCGTAGACGTACCCGGCCACGAGCGCTACATCCGCAACATGGCCGCGGGAGCCTGGGGAGCCGACCTCTGCTTCCTGTGCACGGCCGCGGATGACGGCTGGATGGATCAGACCGAAAACCATTGCCGCCTCCTTTCGGCCTTCGGCCTTCCGCGCGCGATCGTGATAGTGACCAAGATCGACTTGGTCGAAAGGAAACGCGCACAAGAAGTCGGCGCCGATGCGCGCCGGCGGGCGGCCATCATCCTCGGGGAAGCGGCCATCGCGGAAGGCTTCATCGCGACGAGCGCGCTGACGGGCGAAGGCCTGGCCGAAACCATGGAGCTGGCCGCGCGTGAATGCGACGCCATCCTGACCGCCCGCGCCTCCGCGGGACGCGCCTCCGCGGGACGCGCCTCCGCGGAACGGGCCGCTCCTGAACGGGCCGGCGCGGGAGCGGGCGCCTGGCTCTTCGTCGACCGCGTCTTCTCCAAGAAAGGCGCGGGCCTGGTGGTCTGCGGCACCCTGCGCGGCGGCGCCGTCCGAGTCGAGGACGAGCTTGTCCTCCGCCCCGCGGGCGAGACGCTCCGGGTCAAGGGAGCCGAAAGCCTCGGCGCGGCCGTCGGACAGGCGGAGCCGGGAGGCCGGGTAGCCTTCAACACGACCAAGCCGAAAGTGGAGATTCGCCGCGGCGACCTGCTTTGCGCTCCGGGAGCCGCGACCTTGCAGGCGTCCGAGTTCATCGTGCGCGTGGAGGAAACCGGGCGATCTATCGAGCGCCGCGAAAAGGCCGACCGCGCGCTGACCAAGGGCGGAGAGGCCGAACTCGTCGCCGGCAGCGCGCGGCGGACCGTCCGGCTGGAACCATTCGGCAAGGGCGGCTTCTTCAGGCTCATCTGCGACGAAAAGCTGGCCGTACCGCGCGGGATCCGGGCCGCCCTCGTCCGCTCTGGAGGGGCTGAGCTCCTCGGCGCCGTTACCTTCGTCCATGCGGGTGACTGCGGAAAAGCGGGCCGCAAACGGGCGCGTGAAACTGCGGCCGCCGTCGCGACCGCCGTCGCGGCCGCCGATGCGGGCGCGGCCGCCGCCGTAGCCACCGGCGTGGCCGCGGACGGACGTTTCGCGGCCCTCGCGGTGGCGACCGCCATCGACGGGGCGACTCCCCTCGATCGGGAGGCGCTGGGCTATCTGCCCGACCCCGAGGCGCTTGAGGAGTGCGGCTTCATCGTCATCGTCGGTCATCTGGTGGACAAGCGGGCAGCCAAACCGACCCGCCCCGCCGGCGGCCCCGGGACCATGAACCCGAAGACGAACGGGAACGGTAACCGGAAGCAGGGAGACGCGACTTTCAGGCTCCCGCAGCCTGTAGCGCTCGCCCTGGCCGAAAAAGCGGCGGCAGCCACCAAAATCCGCGTTCCGGAACGGACCGGACCTTCTCCCGCTGCGCTGGACGCCGAACGCGCGCTGCGCGCCGCGGGGATCGCGGGCATCGAGCCGAACGCCGCGCCGGAGCGGGGAAAGCCGCCGCCCCCCCAACGCAAGCTCCTGGAGGAACTCTGCTCCGCAAAGCTCGCCGTGCCCCTGGACCGCGACCTCTTCTGGCATACGGAAACCTACGACCGCGCCGCGGCCTCCGTGCTTT
This sequence comes from Treponema sp., assembly GCA_003527485.1. GTDB lineage: Bacteria > Spirochaetota > Spirochaetia > Treponematales > Breznakiellaceae > UBA12037. Next base: position 255,098 of record DPXI01000088.1, read on the forward strand.
CGGGCCTGGAACCCGGCGGGCGCCTCACCATCGCCGACGCCAAGCAGCGCGCCGGCCTTTCCCGGAAATACGCCATCCCCTTCCTGAACCGCCTTGAACGCGACGGCTGGGTCAAGCGGGACGGGGAAACCCGCGTCGTGCAGAAACGATGGACGGCGGACGGTGGAGATGAATAAAGCGGTACGTCGAAGAAGCCCGATCCTCCGATCGTCGAGGACGGCCGTCAGGATTCGGCTGCCGTCCTGATCCAAGCCGGCGTTCGGGGCAAGGCGGCCCGGAAAGAAGCGAGCAAGTCGGACTCCTCCCGCTCCCCGTACCTTCCCGCAAGCCAGGCATCCAGGACTTCATCGGCAAGCAGGCGCCAGGATTCCGTCTCCGAACCGGGGACGATCGGGAAAAATCGCGCTCCCGCCTCCCGTGCTGCATCCAGGTCACCCGGCGCGTCCCCCACCATGAGGGCAGGACCCCGCACTTCGGAGAGGCCCCAATTGAGCTGTTCCGCTTTGGATCCGAATTCCTGTCCTGCCGCGATCCAGATGAACTCCAGCAAGCCGTTGGCTTCCCATTCGCGTTCGATCGCTTCCGCGGGCGTCTGGGAGACGACCATCAGGTCCGCAACGCGGCTCGCGCGCTCCAGCGTCCCGGCGACCCGCGGAAAGGGGGGAACGGACTTCGCGACCGCGGCGACGGCGGCATTCACGTCACGCGACCAGGCCAGAACGAGCGGGAGTTCGTCCGAACGCGTTCCGGCGATGAATCGTTCCAAGGCGGGCTCGGATAGGCTGTCGGATCCGGCCACCCAGGCTTCAAGACCGGGCAGATCGGGCACCGTGAACCCGCGGGCCGCAATATCGGGATGCGACTTGAGCAGACGGAGCGCGGCCAGTACGGCCCTGAACCGGTTGACGCCCCTCGTCGTCGAGTCAAGGTTGACGAATTCCCAGGTTTCCCGTGCGGCTTTGGAAACAGCCTGCAGCCCGAAGCGGCCTATAAAAGCCGGGCAGAAGCATTCGCGGTGCTTCAGGCCCATCGAATCGAATACGCAACCATCCGAATCGAATCCGATCAGGGCGGCATGTCCGCGCGGCGCAACTTTCATCTTCATTTCTTCCCCGATTCGATCAGGCTGCTCTCGCGACCGTCGGTTTCCAGGAGGAACGCGAGGGTTCCCGCCTGTATCCTCCTGCCGAGGAAGGATGCTGGAACAGAAGCGGCATCCGGAGTCCTGATCAGCGCGCAGGCGCCGTCGGCGAAGGTTACGCGGAGTTCGCCGTTGCGGAATTCCGCTGTCGTGAGGGCGCCCGCCGCCTGTCGCGGCGTATCGGGGCCGACGCGCGCGACCACCAGGGTCGCGAGGTGGAACGGGCTGACTGTATCCGGCTGCCCGGCAATAGCCTCCAGACGCGGTGTAGCCGAACGGACCCAGCGGACATTCGCGCCGAGCCGGTCCTGGGCAAAATTCTCCACTCCGGCTGCCTTCTGCCAGCCCCAAAGACTCCGTATGAGGGAGATCCTGCCGTCGGCGGAGGCGGATACCCCGGGACCGAGACCGCGGTCCTCTTCCGCCGCGATGGATTCCCCCCGGATCTCTGCCCCCGAGGAGCCCGCGGCAAAACCGCCCTCGCGCAGGGAGAGGGTCCGGGTAGCGCGGATCGCATGGAGGTGGATGAGGACGTCGCCGCGCATAAGGGTGGTCGTCGTCGCGGACCCTTCGCCGTCCGCCTCGAACAGGGGATAGCGCGACGCGCCGCCGAGCGGGGAGCACGCGAGGGTTTCCATGGTCCACCGCTGGTGCCACGCGGCGCCGTCGGCGGAAAATTGAAGTACGGCATCGCAATCGGAATTCCCGTATATCCGGCGCGCTTGGTAGGTGAAGGCGGTCGCGTACGCGAATTTCGTATACTTGTCATTGTATTCGGCTTTGTCGTGCCGGGCCTTGTGGTTGACCAGGGTGATCCGCCCGGATGGGCCGTCGCCCGAGATCGTCAGGCCCGCCTCCGGGATCGCCGCCGAGAAGGAACCCTTGTGGATGGGCAACGGGGATTCGGGAACGGTCCAGAAGGGGTGGTCCGCGGGCAGGGCGAGCACGTTGAACGCCTTTACGGCCCAGTACGGCGATCCGCTGCAGGAATAGTGCTCCAGCATGTCGTTGCACGCGCCGACGTAGCCCAGGGACAGGTGGCCGGCTTCGGTCAGCACATCCTTCGTCAGGAACCATTTGACGCCGAGGTCGGCGAGGGTGCGGAGTTCCCCGGCAAGATCCTCCTCCCCGAGCATGGCGAACAGGGCTATCGGCGCCACGAAGCCGAAGCGGTAGATCTCCGAACGGCCGAAGCAGGGCGTCTCACCGTCCGCGGCCATCAGGTACGCGAATGAACGAAGGAAGAGCCGCGCCTTCTCCCGGTGAGCGAGGGCCAGATCCGGCTTCGAATCGCCGTCCAGGATCGCCCACATGAGGTAGTAATAGTGGAAGGCCCAGGCGTTGTAGTAGTCGATACGGGGGACGTCCCCGTCCTGGTACCAACCGCCGCCCAGATACATCCTGTCGCAGAACACCAGGTTTTCGTCGATCTGTTCCTGACGATACGGCATGCCGAACCTTTTCAGGACCGCGTTCGTCACGACGTTGAAAAGAAGCCAGTTGTTCGGATGGTACTTCACCCTGGTGCAGGCGTACAGATATGCCGCCACCCTCCCGCGCTCGTCGGCGGTGAAACGGTCCCAGATCCGTGCCCGGGAAAGCCACAGGCCCCAGGCCAAGGAGGCGCACTCCACCAGATGCTGGGCAAAGTCGACCGGATCGCCCCAGTACTCCGGAGATGCCGGATCCGTCCCCGCAAGGATGCCCCGGCGGTAGAACGCTGCGACATCGTAGGTATCACCGTCCAGCCGGAACGAATCGCCGCCGGATGCCGCGAGCCAGGGCGCGGCCATGATGAAGCTGCGCGTGAAACCTTCCAGCTCGTCGGCAAGGCGGCCGTGATGGCTGCGGGGCCCCGGAATGAGCTGCCTGGAACCCAGAGGCGATGCGCTGGCGAATATGGGGACCATCAGATGCTTGAAGGATTCTTCCCAGTGCTCGCGCTTCCACCCCGAAAACGCTGAGGACGCGAAATCGAAAGGGGTGGAAAGATTGATCCGGCTCATGAGGGTACCCCCGGCCGGGCCTCAAAACGGGGGCCCGGCCGGGTCCCCAACCGGAAGGGATCGAAGTTGGACAGCGGCCACTGGCCCTGGGGCAATTCGCGTCCGAACAAAACATCCCGCGCCATCCGCAGGCCTTCGGGAGACAGGTTCATGTCTATCACGAGCGTCCGCGCGCTCGGGATCGCTCCGCCCGTTCCCTTGGCGCAATACGGATCGTTCGTGAGGAGTACGACCGGGTATCCCGCGTCGATGAGCGCCTTGACGTAGGTCTGCGGCTTGGCCGAACGGTCATACCAGTTGGTGCAGATGATGAGGTCGAATTCCCTGCCCGCGACGTACGCGAGCAAACGCTTTTCTTCTTCATGGTCCAGGGAAAAGGCGGTCTCATAGGTTTGCAGATCGGGAAGCTCGGCCTCCATCAGATCCTGGAAAAGGGCCGGATGATCCCAGACATCGTTGGGGCTCTTCACTTCGTTCCGCTGGTTCACCAGAAGCATCCGTTTGGACCTGTCCAGCGGTATGGCGCCGAGCTCGTCCTTGGCGATCAGGATAGCCTTCCGGGCAGCCTCGCGGGCGGTGGAGAGGACGACTGGGTCCCGGTAGGGCTCGTCGGCCTTGCCCGGATCGACCATGCCCATGGTATCGAAAAGACCGTACTTCTCCTTGAGGGTCAACACCCGGCGGACCTTGGCGTCCAATTCGGCTCCGGAAATGCGTCCGTCCTCCACCCAGGTCCGTATCGTATGGAAGGTTTCCCCCCGCCACTGGTTTTCGGCTTTCATGAGCACCACGTCTATGCCCGCCGCCAGAGCGCGGGCGCAGGATTCGCCGACGCCGAACTTGTCGATGAGAGCGCCCATTGTCATCGAATCCGAGGTGATCAGACCTTCAAAGCCGAGTTCGTCTCGGAGAAGGCCGGTCACGATGCGCCGGGAAACGGTCGCGATTTCATCGTCCAGGGCCGGATAGACGCAGTGGGCCATCATGACCGAATCCAGCCCGGCGGCGATCAGGCGCCGATAGGGCAACAGTTCCACCGCATCCAACCTGGCCCTGTCCACGTCCAGGCGCGGACAGGCATGGTGGGCATCCGTCGCCGAATCCCCGCGGCCCGGGAAGTGCTTCGCCGCGGCGATCACGCGCTCGGCCTGGAATCCCCTCATCATCGCGATGGCCTGCTCGGCCACGACCTCGGGATCGTCGGCGAAGGCGCGGCGGCCGATTTCAGGATTGTCGGGATTCACATTCACGTCCACCACCGGAGAATGGATCATGTCCAGACCCGAAGCCTTCAGCTGCCTGCCGACGGCGCGCGCGACGCGGTAGGTGAGATCCGGATCCCGCGCGGCCGCGAGGCCCAGGTTGGACGGGAACTGCGCCACGCCGCCCCGCGCCAGATCCTTGCTCGTATCCCCTTCCTGGTCGATCACCATATGCAGGGGAATCGCGGGACTGCGCGCCGCGGCGAGGGAGCGGAGTTCATTGAGCGTCGCCGCATAACCGGCGGGCGTCGCATGGGGAGGAAGCCCCTCCCCGGCCATTTTTTCCATGCTCGGCCTGAATCCGGGACCGAATTCCTGCGCCTTCGCCTTGTCGTCGCTGAAATAACGGAAAATGCGCGCGAAGGGCGAAAGGCGGACGCCGCCCGCATGGTAGCGGACGACCGCCTCCCGAAGGTCGTTGGTGATGCGGGTACCGGACATGCCGATGACCACGCATTGTCCGATCTTCTGTTCAAATGTCATGGCCGCGATCATGCGGTCGATATGGTCGCTCACGGGACGCTCCTTGGGCACGGCGGGTACTTTGGGAAAATTCTTGATGTACAGGTCAGGATTCGGGGAGGAGCGGCCGGGACCGACGGCCCTTCGCGCCTCTCCCCATTCGCGCTATTTCTTCGCGGCCTTCCTGTCATAGGCGGCCTGATAGATCTTGACGAGGTCGTCGAGTCCGACCTTTTTCATTTCTTGTACGGTCTTCTCGAAATCGGCGGGAGCGATGGCCCCCACCATGGCGCGGGCGCTCATCTCGGTCGTCAGCGTTCGGATCTGGCTGTACTTATCCTTGATGATTTCGGCTTCCCCGGCCGTGAACGAGAGGAGCGGGAATTCGTCGACGATGTACTTGTCCATGTATTCCAACCGGGCGGCCGTCGCGGCGGCATTCGCGAACTGCTTCTCGTATTCGATGGACTGGATCATGCCGATCTTCCACTGGGCGCCCGCCGTCACGAGGGATTCGTGCATGCCGAGTCCCGCCGGGTTCTTCGTGATCGCTTCCGTGTACACGGGTTTCCCGTCCTTGAGTACGTAAGTCTTTCCCTCCACTCCAAAATTCGTCAGGATGATCCCTTCGGGCGAATAGACGTAATCCATCATCTTGATGGTTTCAACCGGGTTCTTGTCCTTGACCGTAATGGACCAGCCGCCGTCCGCGCGGACCTTCGTCTGCTGGATGCGGGTGAACGGCGTCTTGTATGTCCCCGTGGGCGGAGCGAAATGCATCAACCGGAAGCCGGGGACGGTCTTGCCGACCTTCCCGTTGAGGTCCGCGGTGGATGCGAACCAATCATGCAGCACTCCGGTCATATTCAGGGAAAGAAGTTCGTCCCGCGGATTACCCTTGCGCGTCAGGATCTCCTGGTCGATGAGCTTCTCGCGGTAAAGTTTGGAGATGTACGCCAGGAAATCCCGGTATTGCGATTCCGCGGGGCCGAACGAAACCTTTCCGTTCCGGAGCACCCAATCGGGATCCGCGTCAAAGGCGTAGGCTAGCGCCCCGAGGTTGTAAATCCAGTCGTCCCCGCGGCGGCGGGCGATCATCGGAATCTCGTCCTTCAGGCCGTTGCCGTTGGGATCTCCGTCACGGAAGGCGACGAGCACCTTGTACAGTTCATCGGTCGTGGCGGGTGCCTTCAAACCGACCTTCTCCAGCCAATCGGCACGGATGAACCAGCCGCGGGCGGCGTTCAGTGCCGAAAGCATCGGCACGTAGTAGATATGTCCGTCCGGCGCGGTCACCGCGGTGCGTATGGCCGGGTCGTCCAGAATCACCTTCTTGAGATTGGGCGCGTTCTTGGCTATCAAATCCTCCAACGGGATGAAGGCGCCCTCGCTCCCGAGCTTTTCGATCGTCTTGTGGCCGCCCGAGCCCTCGTAATAGGCGATGATATCCGGGAGATCGCCGGAAGCCATCATCAGATTGAATTGTTGATCCTTGACCTCGGAGAGCGTGCTGACGAATTTCCAGGAAATGTCCGTATTCGTTTTCTGCTCTATCATATTCCACGCATCTATCGTATCCGGCGTCAGCGGAATCTCCGCGGCCATGACGGACCAAACGGAAAGGGGAACCAGCCCCTTGGCGCCGGGTTTGGAGGACGGAGCGGCGGCGTTCTCCTTGCCGCCTTCAGCGAACGTAAAAGATGCGGCCAAAAGAGCCGCGGCCATGAGCAATACCTGTTTCTTCACGATGAACCTCCTGTAGAGATGGATTCAACCTTTGACGGAACCGAGCGTGACGCCCTTGACGAAATACTTCTGAAGGAAGGGATAGACGGCCGCGATCGGAGCCGTTGAGACGACGATGGCAGCGTACTTGACCGCCTCGGCGGTCGTACCCGCCCTTTCGATGGACATGTCCAACTCCTCGCCCATCCGGGCGGCGACGATCAGCTGGCGGAGCACCACCTGCAATGGGAGCTTGTCCGGGTCGCTGATGAAAACCATCGCCCAGAAATAGCCGTTCCACCTGTTGATGAGGTAGTACAACCCGATAGTCGCCAGCGCGGCGCCCGACACCGGAAGGGCTACCCGGAAAAGGATCGTCCACTCAGACGCTCCGTCTATCCGTGCGGCTTCGAACAATTCCTCAGGAATCGTCTCAAGGAACGACCTCATGAGGATTATGAAGAAGGGGAAGGCCGCGAATACGATCAACAGCGAAAGCCGGGTATCGAGCAACCCGAAGCTTTTGACCACCAGGAAGAGCGGGATCATCATGCCGGTGGCGGAGATGAACATCGTCATCGACACGAACACGTTCATGAACTTCCGTCCGCGGAATTTCTTCCGCGACATAGGATAGGCGGCCAAAACGGTGACGGCCAGATTGATGGCCGTACCGACGACGGCGTAGAAAATCGTATTCGCGTAGCCGACCCAGATCCGCGCATCGTTGAACACCAGCCGGTACGCCTCGGAGCTCAGGGGTCCGACGGGACCCAGGATCACGCGATTCTCCCGGATCGCTTCGGGGGATGAGATCGAAGCCGCGAGCACGTAGACGAAGGGATACAGCATCGCCGCGCAGATGACGACGAGCAGCGTATTGATCAATAGGTCCGCCGCGATGCCGGCATCGATGCGCTTACCAGAGGGATGCGGCATCTCTGAACCTCCGGGCGATGGCGTTCGATCCGATGACGAGAGCGAGGGCGACGACCGTCTCAAAGAGGCCGACGGCGGTCGCGTAGGAATAGTCGGCGCCTATCAGGCCGCGCCGGTAGACGTAGGTGGAAATGACCTCCGAAGTTTCCAATATCACGTCGTTCTGGAGGAGCAGGACCTCCTCGAAGGAAACGCTGACGATATTGCCGATCCTTACCAGGAACATGAGTACGATGGTCGGAATCAGCGAAGGCAGGGTGATGGAGACCAGCTTCCGCATCCGGCCAGCCCCGTCCACCTCGGCGGCCTCGTACAGCGTCGGGTCGATGGCGGAGAGCGCCGCGAGATAGACGATGGCCTCATAACCGGTTTCCTTGAAAATACGGATGGCGGTATAGATTCCCTTGAAGTATTCCTGCTTCTGCATGAAGAAAACGCTCTCGCCTCCCAGGGCCTGGATGACCAGATTCACCACGCCGGTCCGGGGTGAGAGCATGTTGACCGCAAGGCCCGCGATGACGACGAAAGACACGAAATGGGGCAGCAGCGTTATGGTCTGGAAGGTGCGCTTCATGGGCGGGCTCGCGACGGAATTGAGCATCAAGGCGAGCGCGACGGGGGCCGGGAACGCGAAGAGCAGATAGTACGCGCCGATGACCAGGGTATTGCGCAGCACGCGGGGGAAATAAATGGAAGCGAAGAATTGCCTGAAATATTCCAGGCCGTTCCACGGGCTGTCCGAAAAACCCAGGAAAGGACTGAACTTTTTGAGCGCGATCGCCACTCCCGCCATAGGCAGGTAGCGGAAAAAAACGAAGTATGCGACCACCGGGATCAGCATGATCCACAAGGCCCGCTCATCCGCGTACCGTCCTTTTCGTCGCAAACGCGGATATGGCTTGGTAGCCTCGGCAATGCGCATCACCTTCCTCCCATCGTGCGGTTGATCGTCAGGGCAAGTCTCACAAAAATATTGTACCACACAATAAACGAATGTCAATGAGTTTTGTAACTTTTGTATGGTACAACTAAGGCGCCCTGAAGGCTGATTGGCGAAGGGAAAGCGTCGTCGGCACTTCGATCTCGATCCGGAGGGGCGCCGACCCGGAAGCCAGCTCGTCCAGCGCCGCGAAGGCTTTCCGCACGAGATCCCTGCGGTCCACATGGATCGTGGTGAGCGGCGGCGATGCGATCTGGGCCAGCGCGATATCGTCGAAACCGACTATGCTCAGATCCCGGGGCAGGTCGAGCCCGATGCGCGCGGCCAGACCGTACAATCCGAGCGCGGAGACGTCGTTGTATGCGACGGCAGCGGTCCGGCCGGCCGTCACCTCCGAAGCGAGCAGATCGGCATGGCGCGCAGAAGCTTCCGTATACACGAACGGTACGACAGCGTCTTCGTCCAGGCCCCAGCCGTCAAGTCCGCATCTGAAAGCCGACATCCGGGCTTCGAATTCCGCGTTCAGTTCAAAACGGTCCGAAAGCGCGAACAGGAAACGCCGATGACCCAGGCTGGCCAGGTAATTCGCCATCTCCTTCAGGCGATCCATGGGTATGAGCACGGACGCGAAACGCCCTCCGACCTGCGTCGGCTTCCGGTTTATGAGGACCGTCGGTATATCCATCGCCGCCAGCACCGCGCTCCTGCACTCAGGCAGGCTGCCCTGGACGATGACGCCCCAAGCGCCCGCCATCTCTTCAGCGAATCCTTCGGGCGCCGCGTCCTCGTCGCGGTCGTAAATCATGAAACCCGATGCATCTCCCCTTACGGCGGTCTCCATCAGATAGCCGAGATAGATGTCCTTCCCGTGGAAATTCGCGATATCGTCCAAATCATCCAGCAGGCGGGCACGGGAACGGTCCACCAGCATGGGCACGCGCCGACGGACGGATACCGCGGTCGGCTTCCTCACCGTGGAACCCGCGCCGCGGCGGGCATCCAGGTAACCGAGCGACGCAAGATAGGCGGTCGCCTTGTTGACCGTTTGCGGATTCACCCCATAGATCTCCGCGAGCTTGCGGATCGGCGGGATCTTGCTCCCCTCCGGGAATACGCCACGGTCGATGTCCGTCCGTATCTTCTCGGCTATGGCTATGTACTTCTTTTCGACCATTCGCTTGTCCTCATCAATTCCGTGTATGATAGTTCATTGTACCATACAATCACGCGAATGTATCGGCTTAACTTCCATCCCCCCAACCCACATCGTGCTGAAGCGGCGGGCGGTGGACGCGGCGGGGATGAGCGGCTACAATCATGCCATGAAGAAGCGAACGGGAAACAGCCGGACCGCTCTCCTTCCGGTCCTGTACGCGACCCTCGCGCTCACGGCGGTCGGTTGCCCCAGCCTGGGCGCGCGTCCTTTCGCCTTCGCCTCTCCCCCCGAAAAGGCGGCGGAAGAGGATCGGGAACGAAAGCGCGTGGTCGAATCGGCCAGGGAACTGCTGGGCAGGAAGCCAAACGAGAAGGTCACGGTGCGCGGCAGGGTATTCATGCTGGACTGCATCGGCACGGTGAGCGCCGCGTACTGGGGCGCCGGGTACGACCTGCAGCGCGATTTCGCCAAGCACGGCGGCAACGGCGTCCTCCGCCTCCACTCAAGCCTCAAAGCCTGGGGAGCCCTCCACGAACTGAAGGAAACCGAACGCGGGGACATCGTCTTCTGGGCGAATACGTACGACAGGAACGAAGACGGCAAGATGGGAAACGACGGCATCACGCATGCCGGGATCGTCGTCCAGGCGGACGAAGACGGCACGATCCATTACCTCCACGCCAGCGTCACCCGCGGCGTCGTCATCGCCTACTTCAACCTGCGGCACCCCGACGTCGCCAAATCCCCGGCGGGCAAGATCTGGAATTCGCCCATGTACCTCGGCTCTAATTACGGGCTGGCGAACAATCCGCCCCACTGGCTCTCCGGCGACCTCTGGAGTTCCTTCGGCGACGCGGAAAAGACGGCCAGGGAACTGGGAAGCGGCGGAAAGGGAACCTGAAGAAGTCAAACCCGCCCGTCATAGGCTTCCATGAGTCCGCTCCCGTTCAACGCGTCCCTCTTTTTCGCGGGCATCGGATTTTCCGTCTGCCCGGGTAGGGAAACGTCGCAGGCGCTCATTCCAGGGTCTCCGCCTTCTGCACGTCTTTGCCGTAAACCGCGAACAGGAAGGTTCCGATGACGCCGAAGCCCGCGGCGACCAGGAAATTCGTGGCGGGAGAAATGTTCCATAGTAAGGCGCTGGAAAGGGCGGCAAGCGACACGACCACGTCGCGCAGGAGGTAGTAGGCTCCGAAGGTCCGCGCTTTCGCGTTTTCGGGCGCGAGGTCCATGATGAGCGCCTTGCGGGTCGGTTCTCCGAATTCTTTCAGGCCCCTGACGATGAAGGCGACGACGAACATCGGGAAGGAACGGGAAAAGAGCAGGACCAGGGGAAACGAAGTGAAGAAGACGAAGGTCATCAGGACGAATCGCTTCTTGCCGTAGCGGTCCGCAAACCAGGCGACGGGAATGTAGACGAGCATCGCGACCGCCATCTCTATGGTGGTCAACAGGCCGAACTGAAGGGCCGTGAGTCCGTTGTTCTCCACCGCCCATATGACCACGAACGCGTAGGGAATCTGCTCCGCGAAGCGGATGAGGATATCGCTGGCCAGGAGGCTCCTCAGCGCGGGACTGAACAGGGTGCCGAGTTTCGTCCTGTTCCGCTCCGCGGCGGCGCCCGCGGGTTCGTCGTCGTCCATGTACCTCTGGACCACCGCCAGGGCGACCGCCCCCATAGCGAAGGCGGCTACAAACGCGATCCGCACGCCGGACACGCGGCCCCACTTTCCTATCAGAATGCCGCCGACGACAGGTCCGAGGGCCATTGGAATGCGGCGGAAAAAGGAATGGAGGGATACGCCGAAGCTCCGACGTTCCTTGGGAACCGCCTTGGACACGAGGCTCATGATCGCCGGCAGGGAAACCGCCGTCCAGGAGATGAAGAAGACCGAGCCGACCAGCACGGCCTGCCAGGCCGGGATGAGGATCACCAGCAGGTAGCCGAACATCGCGACGAGGGTGAAAAGTTGCAGCGACTTCTTGTGGCCCAGGCGGTCCGACAGAAAGCCGCCGGGAACGGAATACAAGGCGGAAAGCATGTTGTCCATGGAATTGAGGATGCCCACCGTCCAGGCGCCTCCTCCCAGGGCCAGTAGATACAACGGCAGGAAGCGCTCCGCCATTTTTTCGCCCATGCCGACGAATATGACGAGGACGAGCATCGCGGTCATGCTCCGGTTCCGCTTCATCAAGCTTTTGATGTCAATTTTCTGCGGCATCGGAGTCTCCTTTCCATTATCGCGCGGACGCGGTCTGAAGTCTGCACCAGGCATACAGGGAATCATAAACCTCGAATTGCTTAGCCAAGTTCTCGGCGTCATCGGGAAAACGCAGCGAATAACCTACGGCCAAGGCTTCGAGCCCGGCGGCGACCGGGTGATCGGCAAGCCTGCCGGTATCCGCGCAACCGACGATCCCGGCGAGAATCCCGAGGGCGGGATCCGTAAGCCCGTAGACTTTGACGATGGTCTGGAAGGAACAGTCCCCGCCATGGTGGCCGAGCTCCACCCCGGGCGAATCGAAGGGCGTGGCGCCCCTTTCAGCGGCCGTCTCCCCGACGCGCGCAGCGGGAACGAAAATGAACTCAGCCTCGCTGTCTACGAATCGCTTTATGAGCCACGGGCAGGCCACCCTGTCGACATGCACATGGGAACGCGTCACCCATTTCATAATTTACCCCTTCGATTTATCTTCCAGCAACCTGTTCACGAACTTCATTTCCCTTTCCAGCTGGCCGATCTTGTCTTCCTTTTCGACTATCGACGATTCCAAAATCCGAACCCTCTTCTCAAGGTCCTCGAGCATGGCCGCCGAGGCTGCGCCTTTCAGTTTCGACCTCTTCCCCAGATAGTCGAAGCCCGAGGCGATCAAGGTCATCAGCGTCAGCCCCGCGACGATCGTCAATGTCAGACCCATGAAATTCCTCCCCGTTGCCGGCCTTCCGACATCCAACCCGAGTCCGGCTCCTACGGCCGGGACTTCCTGTCGAGTATAGTACGTTTTCCCGAACTTGAGGTCATGCGTTTTGCCGTAAAACCGCGCTACGCGACAGCCTGCACCGATCGTCAAGCTCCTGATGCGCGTACGTATCGCAAATGCGTTGCCGATGGCGTCGCAAGAACCCCGTCGATCCGAAAACCGGGCACCGTATCGGAGATATTTTCAAAAAGCCGCCGGCCGCTTCCGAAAATGACCGGCGCGAGCGAGATTTCAAGTTCATCCACCACGCCCATATTCAGGTATTGTTGAATCACGTCCGCACCACCGGCGATACGGATGTCCCTTTCGCCCGCCGAGACGCGCGCTTGCTCAAGCGCCGCCTCGATACCGCTATCCACAAAAAAGAACGTAGTGCCGCCCGGCCGTACCCAAGGCTCCCTCTTCTCATGCGTCAACACGTACACCGGCGTATGGAACGGCGCTTCCTCCGGCCATCCCAGCTCTCCCCCTTCAAACATCCGCTTCCCCATGATATTCGCTCCGATACGCTCGGTGGTCCGCTTGAGCATCTCGTTGACCGGGCCGGTTTCCCCTCCGGGCCCCAACTTGAGATTGTCCCTGAAGTGTTGCTGATTGATAACCCAGCCCATCATCGCTTCCCACTTGGCGGCCCAGTTCTTATAGCCCGGGTTATTCCAGTTCTTGAGAGTCATCCCTTCCGGAGCCAGGTAGCCGTCAAGGCTCAGACCTACGTTTACGAACACTTTCGCCATATCGTCCTCCTGATCGGCGGCAGGACCTCCGATCAGGATTCAATATACAAAATATTGCATATTTCCCAAAGTTCCGATAACCCTATACTTGGCTTGTGAAGGGCAGAACAATACAAGTCCTGTTTCTTCCCCGCCCGGTGGGTTTGTGAAACGTAGAGACAGGCAGCGGTTATGCGCAGAAAAGCATTAGTTGATCATGCCTGGTACTTGTTGCGTAGTCCTACGTCCAGATCGTACATTAGCTGATCCAATCGGCTTTTCCCTCCGGTTCTCCGGGGCATCTCCAGCAATATGTCGCAGGTCCCAATAAGTGCTTGGTTTGTTGGACATCCCTCAATGGATGCGTAAAGGCCGTTGCCGCAGCCTGGCTCGCGGCTTGAGCAGCGGCGGAAGCAGCGAAATGCTTTATTTCGCGCGCTGCCCGAAACGCATCCATCGCCAGCACACGCAATTTCGCGTTTCGTTTTCCATTGTCGGAGAAGACGCGTATGCCGGCGATCGCATCGCGCGGACGAGCATCGCCTTCATAATATTCCTCATAGATCGGCAATGCCCTTTCGGCACAATCGGCCGCCCATTTTCCAAGAAGTCGCAACGACTCGATTTTGAGCTCAAAATACTCTTTTTGTTTTCCCATATGCTGTCATCCTTTCAATCAGGCATTTACTCGCTCTACTTTCCGGATTCGTGAAGTCCATATGGGAACCGCCTTCGATTTTTATCAATTCGATTTCATCGCCGGCTGCTTTGGAAGCGGACGCGTAGGCCTCGGATTCCTCGACCGGAACGGAGGCGTCATCGGAACCATGTATCACCAATCGCGCCATGGCCATGGGAATCAGCGAAATTGGTGATACGCGTTGATACTTATCCATCGCTTCCGATGGCGGCGTCTGATTCATAAGCGCAAGCACGTACCCGGATCTCTCTTGATCTCCGTAGCACTTGAGTAGGTCGGTAACAGGAGCAAGACCGATCAGCGCAGTCGGCGTAAGTTCCAGAGTGTTCACGGCAACCCCGCTGCCCTTGTTACCCAACCACAATGCGAGGTGGCCGCCTGCGGAATGGCCGGCAACGTAGAGCGGCTTGAGATTCATTTGGTCATACTTCTTCTTCAGCGTCGTAAGGTAGTTGACGGCATCTACCGCATCGTCGAAAGTGCCCGGATATCCGCCTCCCTTCCAGCCGGTCCTTCTGTACTCAATGTTCCAGACAGTAAAACCGTTCGCAGCAATCGCTTCCGCAAGTTCAGAAAGCTGGGTGCGATCGTAGGGCATTTTCCAGAAGCCACCGTGAAACAGACAAACCGTTCCGTTTTCAGGATGCTTGGGAAGGTACAAGTCGCCTTTTTGGTACTGGTCCTTTCCGTAACTTTCCGTATGGAAATCACATTCCAGGTGATGGGCTTCTTTCATAACAATATCTCCCAATTCATCGATACGCTGAGCCGTAAGTTGAATTTATGAAACGGGGTACGTTTTGCTCTGAAAACCGCATTTCCGCTGCATAAGGCTCGTTGTTCAGGCTGATCCTAATGTCCGCCAGCTGTTTTTTCTCCGGAAATTCGAGGCACTACATACTCCCGCAGGAAACGACTGAGCGTATCTTCGGAAAAGTGCCCTCCCCCATCTCGTTTTATGAATTCGGAACCCGGTATCAGCGATGCGGTTAGGCTGGCTGTCCTGAACGGTACTTGCTCGTCATCCAGGCTGTGCTCATATAGTACTTTGCCATGAATCTCCGCGAGGGAAAAGCCCCAATCCTCCGCGCGAATCTTCAAATCCAGTGCGGGTCCATAGAAATCATTCTTCCTGGAGTCGATTACATCATTCCTTCCCGCTCTGGAGGGGTCGCTCATCCACCCGAAAATCTCGCTCGCGACTTTCTGGAAATGCGCAACCGATTTTCCCTGCTCCAGAGGATAGGGCCAAAGAGCGGCTACGTGGGGATTGGTCAAAAGCGGCGTTCCGCTAAAAATGAAGGCACTCTTGGTACGTTCCGGCAACCGGTGAGAGACTGACAAGGCGTAGGGTGCGCCGGATGAAGTTCCCAGAACGGAAAAATCTGATATTCCCAAATAGTCCAGAAGTTCAGCGGCTATATCGCCATATTCGCTTATGTCCTTCAACTCATAACAGCTACTATCACCGTATCCTGGTCGAGCTATCGAAACGACACAAATGTTTCGGTCAACCATATTTCGGAATAGTTCGGCATCCTTGATACTCGCGATCATTCCATGCTGGACCAGCAATACTGGATTACGGCTATTTCCCAATATGGAATACGAGAGCAGCAGGTTTTTCATTGATTTGAATGATTTGATCATATCCCCTACCTCTTTCTGGTCCGTTCAACAACGAATTTAAATATGGAACGATTTATCATTCCAATCAGTTCATGCTTGATGCAGGAATGCGGATCATCTCTTACGCTTGGAAAACATTCCAACATATCTCGTTCCGGTTTTTCTGATCATCCATAACCAATTCCTTGATCTTTTCCGGCAACTGGTCCCGTTGCCATTCGCATTCTTTACGACCATTCTCACTTTTCTCGCTTTCTTCACCAGCTGCCATTACCGCCTTTATTGCATATGCCGCGGCGCCCAGTTCATGAGCCGCTACATGGGCTACTACAGCTGCCTGTCCCGCTGACAGGGCAGCGAATTTTGGCGCTCCAGCCAATTCACGAGCCGCGGCATTTGAATCATAAGCTCCTTTTTTTGATTCGGTCAATGATATTTCTTCACGAGACCAAGCCCGTGCTAATTCAATGGCTTTGCGAGGTCGTTCGTCCCCTGGTCGCTCATTTTCAAAATAATGAAGAACATGTTCAGCGCATTGCGCCGCCCAAATCGCCAACAAATAGTGATCCTTGTCAGCTAAAGTTCCGCCTCGCCTGATTGTGATAAATCTTGAATCCCTGATTTTTGGCAGAATCACAAGGCTCTCCATAATAAACAATGCGAGCTTTCACGAAAGGGACTTGAATACCCGATATTTCCCGTCATCCAGCATTTTCTGATCTGCGCCTCACTTTCCGCTAAGCGGATTTGCGCGGTTTTCTCGTCAAGAACACAACGACTGCACAAACCATGATAAAGGGCAAGTCAGACTATATAGTTTCCGGCTTTCCTGAATCACTCCCTATTGCTTCATTTTTAAATTCAGGATGATGCTTTTTCATGCAATCAGGACATATTCCATGACTAAACTCGGCTTTAGAATGCTCTTCTATGTATAATTCGAGAATCTGCCATTGTTTTTTATCATCCCGTATTTTCTTGCAATACGAACATATCGGCAAAAGACCTTCTAGTTTGCTTACCTTTTCCTCGCTCGCTTCAGCCCTAATTCTTATTCGATCCACAACCATCGCTACCATTCCAAATGCCGCAAGTACATGAAAGCCTGCCAATATTCCAAATTGCAATTCACTTGATTTTACAATTTTCCATATGGCCGTAAACAATATATAGCTTCCCCACAATAACATACCAGAAGCCGCGAGATTCTTTCCTACAAGCTTTGCATTCTGTTTTTGGGTAAATATCATTATTGCGGCAGATATGAATATTATCGATCTAAATAGACGCAGCAAAAATATTCCCGACTGAAGGTCCGCTTTCAGCATTGCAATAGAAAAAAGCCAAAACACCAGACCTGAAATCAATACAAGTATTACACGCTTATTCCATTTATTTCCGAAAAAGGAGTAGGCTCCATATACCAAGGCAGCAAATCCCAATATATGGAAGACTTCGCCAATAATATATAACTGCCATAACAGTAGCGGAATAACATTTGACCAAAAAAGGAATCCGATGCCATTCAGGGCAAAGCTAATAAGCCATATCGATATAGCCGATTCTTCTTTATCCACATTACGCAAGAATGCAAACCCTACGCAAATGCAAGCGAATATTGCGAAAAGCGCTAAATTGCTTGAGTAATTTTGGCTCAAATATGCATTCATGCGGGTTTTCCTTTTATCATCAGTGCAGATGTATTCATATTGTCTTTACCTGCGCGCGTAATATCAAACTAGCGCAGAATTAACCTGCGTTATGTGTGGCGCGGTTGCTGCGCAAGCAAGAACCTTGACGCCCAAATATGTCAGCTGAATAGGCCGGAGGAATTTCACCTCCAGCACCTCACAGAACCGCACGTGACTCTCTCAAATCATACAGCTCTTCATATTCCGCCAGTACGGCTTTGTTTGATCCACCAACTCCTCCTGTTTCCAGTTGACCGCTGGACCAGACCGAATATGTCAGCCCCTTCGCTACATTCTCATTACAAGAACTTCATCACTATTATGAGCTGATCCGCTATCGTGCCGTGCTTTGATACTTTCCTGCTTGCGGGATCTCCGCTTTCAGCGTTCTCTTACCATCACGACGACAGGTTCCCACGTTCCGCATCACCGCCAGTCTCAGGGGTCACACCGCCTCTATGCCGAAGACCACATACACGGTAATCAGGTTTCCCGTCTGCTGTCCAAGGCGTTTTAACATCCACCATTTTTGATCCTCATGTTCAACTTTTCGACACCTTATCGGCGGTTCAGTTTCGTTCGTCTCCTCAGGACAACCTGACAGGATCATTCCTGCCTCTTCCGTCAACGTTCACCACCATGTCACTAGCCCACAGTAGCTTGTGGCGGTTTCAGACCTGCTCCTAAAAGCCGATCCCGAGGGGCCAGTCTCTTATTGCATCGACTCCCTCATTAGTGATGCAGTTCCATCACCTCCTTCCTATTCAGAATATAAGCGCCATTTTCGTGGCACACGTTGAACTGGATGATATGCACTTTTATCGTGGTTTCGATCCTTGCAGTCTATGGATATCGCCGTAGAGTCTACCAAGATTCTGCCCGATCTCGGAGAAGTCTTCACAATCGAGCATCAGATCCAAAACACCTTCTATTTCCTGGATATATCCGAAAGCAGCATTGTCCCAATTATCAAGAGACTTGAACTCATATTTCCCAGATACGAGATAAGCAGTTGTCTCAAAATCTACAGCTTCGGGATATGGTGTCATTTCTCTATGAATCCGGAATCTGATATAGTTTGTATGAATGCTTAGTATGTCAACTCTAGTTTTCACCTCGCCCGAGATTACGACTTTCCCTTTTCCATCAATACCTTCCCAGTTCTCTGAGAGTGAGTAGGACACTTCCAAAAGTTGTGCAGACAAACCGCTCACGGATAATACAAATACTGCGAAAAGAATGATTATCCGTCGTGCTGGTTTACTGGCCAAAGTACACCCGAAGATTGATGGTGTCATCGGATGTCTCTCAACCGCTTATCAATCTCTTCGCACACCGCACGTGGGAAAATCGCGAAGATGTCTACTTTCTTTCCTTCCACTTCCTGACGAGAAACGGCATGTGTCACCTTAAAATGGGTCTTTTCCATGGCGGCGAGTCGGACCGCCCATTCAGATATGTTTTCGTTCGAATGTAGTATTCTCACCCACACATAGTACTTTGGATAAGCGACACCTGACTGAGTTGGACCATCTCGCAGGAACTCGAAGGACAACTGAGACTCTGCCTCCAAGTTTGTCTCGAAATACTCTTCCAGATCGCGCTTTAAATACCTATCAAAAACAGAACTCTCTGGGACATTGGCCTCAGTGTGTGAGGCGGCCAAAGACTGCTGACTCGTAACAAGGGGCGCGACAAAAAAGAAGGTGAAGACAATGGACAGAAACGGAACTCCGAACTTCATTTTTCTCCCACATGGTGAGATCGTGCCCTTTCTTTTTGGAGTCTCACGGCAACTTCCTCTCCTTGGCCCGTTGGGTCTACCTAACATTTGCTTAGCTTTTGTCTGATCCACCTGCTCCTCCTTTTTCCAGTTGACCACTGGATCAGACAGAATATGTAAGCCCCTTCGCTCCATTCTCATTACAAGACCTTCACCGCTACTACGAACTGACCCGCCCCCGGTATTTGTAGGGCGTGCGCCGCGCGACTTCGGGGCCGCGGTCGGCGCGGGTCAGGCAGTACGTCTTCAGACGCGGCGCCTCGCCGGTGACGAGCTCGGCAAGGTCCACTTTGAAGCGGCCCGCTATCTCGAACAGGACGCCGACGGGAATGTCGGCCTCGCCCGATTCGTAGTTCTTCCAGACGGCCGCGTCCAGGGACAGCTCGCCCGCCAGGCTCTCCGCCGAGAGGCCTTCGATCTCCCTCAACTCGCGCACACGCGCCGCTATCTCGCGCACTTTTTCGTACATCGCCTCTCCTTGCCGCGCAATCCTGCAAGCATGGTAATGGAGGTAGACGAAAACGTACAGTCGGAAATTCCGGATCCGGATCCGGAACAATCCATGGTCATACATGAGGGGTCAGACCCTCAGGGAGCGTCAAGATACTACATCGCTGCAATATCTTCCCAGATCGGCCTGACTTCTATCACCGCTTCCATCGCCATCGGATGAGCGCACGCGATCGATATGGCCTCGCTTTCTGACTTACAGCTTACCAAGGCATACGCCGAGATCTTTTCTGTGGAATCCGAAAACGAACCCGGGAGAACTTCCGGTTTCCCGTTTCTTACCCGTATGGTCTTCGCCTCAATCCACGGTTTCAGCGGGTTGCTATCCAACAAGATCTTTCGTTCCGACATCTCTTCATTCCAGTCCATTATTCTCGAGATCAACGATTGGCTTGGGCCGAAATTATCATCGTGCCCGATGATTAACAGGTACTTCATCTTCCAACCTCCATTGGTAGCCACAACATAGCTTTGCCCAATCCTCCCGGTCATTGATCTGGATCAAGTTCGAAAACCCCTCAGTCTGCTCAACGTTTCCGGAGCGATGTCCAAGTAGGATGCAAGTATCCAACCCGGTACGACTTGAAGCAGTTCTGGATTCTCTCTACGCAATAGCTCAAATCTCTCCGCAGCCGAATAGCTGACAAGATGCTCAATCCGGGTGTTCTGAAAAATGTAAGCCATTTCCAGGATCTTCTGATAAAACGTTCTCCAAGATGGAAGCCGGTCAACCAAGTCATAAAATGACACATGGCTGATGGCCAACACGGTTGACTTTTCAATGGAGTCCAACACTTCAAATGACTTGCTGCCTGATATGAAACTTGTGAGCGCTGTGCCGATAGAAAAAGTCGGCAAAATCAAGCGAGTCCGCTCTTGTCCGGTAGAGGTCAAGAAGTAAGTCCTCAAACATCCCCTGTTTACGAAGTAGAATTGCTCACAGACGTCGCCGGCCCTGACAAGAATTTGGTTCTTTCCCACATCGAGCTTGGTGAATTTTCCAAGAATCTCCTCTTTGTCATCATCGGTGAAGGAGAAAATGGAATTCAGCAGAAGCGAGAGATTTGTCCATTCCGGTTCCACCAGCACCTCCGATTGAGTCTGAACATCAAGAAATCGTCGAAATTTTGTTCGCCATGACATGCCTGATTCATGGAGAGCAAACGCCTGATTTTACCCGAGCCGCGAAGCGGATTCGGCTTGTATGAATTGTCAGGCCGCACTTTCCACGCCATTTCAGTGTCGCCCTCAGGACTGTGGGTCGAATCCGAAGACGCGCAGTTCTTGGTCGCACCGACAGGCCTTGGCGATACGCGCCGCCCACGCGATGGCCTCGTCGCGTGAAGGCAGTTCCAACACGGTGAAGCCGCCATCGAGCGCGGGCGCCCAAGGATAGCCACCCATTGCAGCCGTGCCGTCAGCAGAGACGAGCACGGGCGGTACGTCTTCCTCGATTCCGCCGCCGAAGACGTAAACACCGGCGGCTTTCGCCTCATCAATCACAGCGTGCGAGTCGCGGACTACCGCTCCCCATTCGCCATCGGGCACGACCATCGCCGCGCTTGGAAAAGAGATCAGGTATTTGGCCATGGTACTCCTCCTGGGAATTGACGACGGTCGTGAAGCACAAACCGTGACAAAAGGCGCTGTCCGTATTGAGGCGATTGATAGAAGCTTTTATTTCTTTCCATATATTTTTTGATGACCCCGATGTTCACTAAAATGATCTCTTGCTCACTAACCAGGAAATCAAGTGATATTCTATAGGATAGATTTATTGAAACTGAACAACTCTCATAAGAACTTGTCGTAAATTGATGTGATTGCAATGTTGGGTGATAAGGATTTAATTCCAGAAGTTCAAGAGTCTTCTTGTACTGACTTTTTTTATTTGGATGTTTCTTCAGAAATTTCTTTGCTTTTTCTTCATATGAAAAGGTATAGATAAATTTAAACATCACACATCCGGTTCATATGCTCTTCTATGCCACCTATTATCTATAATACTTCAAAAAGTACTATCAAGCGAGGAATCAAAGTACCGCGAATCGCCTACGTTCAATTCCAGCTCGCATCCGCCGATAAACACCAGAAGCCTGCCGTCCTCCACTTGGTCGGAATCCTGACCTGAGTGGACGTTCAGGTTTCCGCGACTAATTCTCCTGAGGGAATATCGTGGCCCCGGTTGGGGAAAAATCGCAACCCGCGACACGAACAGGCTCATTCCCTCCCTAGTTGCTGTTCAACTCCATCAGGAACTCTTCCTTCATGATCCAGAGTTGCTCCATTCTCGCCATGTGAAAAGAGTCATGCAAAAGCGTGTGCCTCAACAAGATTTCGAAAGAATAATTCGAATACTGACCATGGGTTCCGACCTTCCGCCAGACTTCCTTCGGCGCTTTTCCGATAAGTTTGAGCTGCTTGTCCCGAAAGGAATCAAATACTTGCAGGAGTTCAGAAACGGGTTTCCTGATTGCCGGAGTATTTGGCGTTTCGTCGGGCACGAAAGGGACAATCGCAGGGGATTCCTGTTCGATGAAGATCTCGACCCGTCGCAGGCTAATTTCCTGCGTTTCGACCAGGTGTTCAAGATGCTCATAGATCGTCCAATAGTCACGTATTCTCCTATTGATTTCCTGGTCAGACATCGACTCAACGAACTGCCTCAAAATCATCTTGTTCATCGCGAGTGACTTCATGAAAACCTTCTTGATCATGCCCCCCCCCTTCTTAAAACGGAATACGCATACTGGCCAAGTCGTTCTCGGCTTCCGATTTCCCCTGTGACATTCCGGCCACTCCAGCGGTTCTGTTCATTATTCCGGCGGCCACAGAGCGAATTCCCGGATTGTGCCCTTGCTCATTGTCCGGCAGGCGGTTGCCAGAGTTCCACCTTGTTTCCTTCCGGATCGATGACCCAGGCGAACTTGCCGTATTCGGATTCGTCGATCTTCTCGAGCACGTTACAGCCTTCATCCCGCAAGACCTTAACCAATCCGATCAGGTCTTCCACCCTGTAGTTGATCATGAAGGATGCGGTGCTGGGAGCGAAGGTATCATCTTCTGCCGGTCCGATAGACCAGATGGTTGTTCCTGAGACTGGCTTGCCTTCACCGTCAGTCCAGGTAAATGCCGTGCCTCCCCATTCTTGAACATCTATTCCGAGGTGTCGCTTATACCAGGCCCGCAGCGCCGGAGCGTCTTTGGCTTTGAAGAAAACGCCGCCGATTCCCGTGACTCGTTTCATGAAACCTCCGTTACGGTGACCGGAATATTCCGGTACGAAATTGTCGTATAGATCCTGATGCCAGGCAGCGCTGGCTCATATTCGACCTAACTTGATTTTTGCTCATCCATTTTAGCCTGTCAAACCCATACGGGCGAAGGGACCACCACCAAAGGGCCAAACTTGACAAAGCCGATCATCGATTCGATGCTTATCCTTATCCGCCGGTAGCCGGCAGCCAGTTGCCAGTGGCCGGTGCCGGTGCCGGTGCCGAGTGAAGGTAGTTCTTTTGAGGAGGCATTCATGAAATCGCTGAGCAGCGAGATTCAGATCGGGGCTCCGATCGATCTGGTTTGGAAAGTATTGACCGACTTCGCAAACTGGAAAGACTGGAACCCCATGGTGACCAGAGCCGAGGGCGATGCTGCCGTGGGCAGCAAGCTTAGGATCACCATGCGGGGTCCGGACGGTAAAGATGCCATGAAGTACGAAGCCAATGTTATTACATCATCGGCGCCGAAGTCATTCCGATGGCGCGCGACAGCAATGGCTGGATTCATGTTGACCAATGATCGCGTATTTGAACTGAGGGAAGAAGACGGCAGAACCGTTTTCACCAATCGCGAGGAGTTCAAGGGTCTGATGCTCCCGCTGTTCTCAGGCAAAATGAGTGAGTTCGTAGTTCCGATGCTGGAAGAAATGAACAAAGCCCTTAAAGCGAAGGCCGAGGGTAAATCTTAGGCGGGTCAATTCGAATCCGCTCAATACCTAACCTGTCAAAATCCAAGGCCCGAATATGGTTCTTGCAAGCTCCGCTATACTTGCGAATACGATAGAACCAACCAGGAGTTACCGCACTCCTGCAGAAGTCACCGAATCATATCACCCGGTACGGAGAAAGACTATCGCAACGATTGACTCCGGAAAATCCTTCCGGCCAAAGCTGAGGCTTCATTCGTCCTTGGTCAAAAATTTAAGCAGCGCCGGTTCGATGATCTCGTTGTCGGTATCCATGATGCAGTGGCTGCCGCCCGGCACCTCTTGGTAGCATGACCCATTGACCAGATCCTGCAACTTCTTTCCATTATTAGGAACTATTGCGTCATCTTTGCTCCACATTATCAGGGTAGGACTTGGAATAAGCCTGAGCGGAGGCTCCGATGTGTCTATGGCCAACCTGGCCCACTCACCGCAAGCAGCCGGTACCCCATCGCGCAGAAAAGGCGCCAGATTCCCTATTATGTCGTCCTCGGTTGCGCGGCCGCCGTAAGCTTTCTTTATGACAGCGCGGATAACGGCCATGTTCCCGAGCACGCCGGACGCCCCGGAAGCGGCGACTTTGCTGAATGGCCAATACTTGGCAAGTCCGGGAATAGCGGACCTGCCGAAAACCGCCGGTGCCAGCAGGACAAGCTTATCAACGAAGTCGGGTCTGGAAAGGGTCATGTGGGCGGCGATTCGCCCACCGAGCGAGTGGCCGGCCAGGACCAGGTTTCCGGAATAGCATGGATGTAAGGCATCGAATAAGCGCCACAACAAATCCGCGCGCGACTCCGAATCCTGGGGAAGCGGATCCAGCGCGTGGCCGGAATCTTGTTTCTCACCCGAGAAACCGAAAGGCGGCAGGTCAGCGGTGAGCACGCTCCAGCCTGCCTCCGAAAGCGCGGGCGCAAGATACCGCCAGTTGTACGTTGAGCCGCTGGCTCCATGTATCAAATAAACGATGCCCTTGGGTTTCGAATATTCGGAATTGTCCGGCTCCCATTGGCGAATGTGGAGCCGGGCGCCTTCAACCTGTACAAATGAAGATTCCGGAAAGGGACGTTCAAGGGGAAATCTATTGATCGCCTTATCCCGCAACACGATATCGCCAACGGAAGAACATGAGGCGGCGATGCCTGCACACACGAGCGCACCCAAGATGCGGGCCTTGAAATCCATCCTATTTACTTCATCAATCCATGTGGAAGACTTCGCCTAGGTCCACCGCCACGGGGGAATTGTCGGGATTGGTCTCCATGATGTCGCCCATGTACTTCCACCACTTCTTCACTATCGCAGTCGACGGGAGGGAAGCCGAGGTATGGTGGTCCTTGAGCTTCTGGAAGGCGAAGAGGGTCGAGGTCTCCTCGTCCAGGTAGATGGAATAGTCGCTGACGCCGGCCGCTTCCAGCTCGCGCAGCAATTCCGGCCACAACGCGTCGTGCCGCGCCTTGTATTCTTTTTCGAAGCCTTTCTTGAGTTTCATCTTGAATGCGTGTCGGGTCATTTCTTGCTCCTTTCCCTATA
Source organism: Treponema sp. (assembly GCA_003527485.1). Lineage (GTDB taxonomy): Bacteria > Spirochaetota > Spirochaetia > Treponematales > Breznakiellaceae > UBA12037. The sequence continues at coordinate 280,252 of DPXI01000088.1, forward strand.
GATATAAGGCTTAACCGCCGCTCCCGGCAAGACCGCGGAAACGGGCGGGGATGACCCGGCCGGATGCCGCTACTTTACTGCGTCGATCTGGGCCACGAGTCCCCTGGACCACTTGCCCGTCTTCTCCAGCTTCTTGACGGCTTCTATCGCCTGGGCGCGGATGAGTTCCCGGTCCATGAAGCTGTCGCTGTAAATGGCGCCTTCGGACACCATCAGGGCGATGATCTCCTTCTCCTTCTTCACGGATTCCGCAAATCCCCAGGTATTGGTCGCTTCGAAAGCCTTCAGGAGTCCGTCGCGCTGCTTCGCGTCGAGATTCTTCCAGAAGCTTTCGTTCACGTACCAGCCGTTCGCCGCGAACATGTCGTTGGTCCGGGTGATATAGGGAGCGGCCAGGTGCCACTTGTTGGCGATCACGTCGGCCACGGGACCGTGGGCGGCTTCCACGAGCTTGGTCTTCAGACCCAGGAAGATTTCGTTCCAGGCGACGGTGGTCGGACTGGCGCCGTAAGCTTCATAGGATTTGACGAACATCTCCAGGCCTGGCGCGCGCAGTTTCAGGCCTTTGAAGTCGTCGATGGTATTCAGCGGCTTCACCGAAAAAAACATGCGGGAGGCCATGGGGACCGGCGCTACGAGTCTGAGGTCGCTGTTTGCCGCGACCTTGTCCACGACCGCCTTGAAGGCGGGGCTGGCGAAGTACTTCATCATGTGGATGTTGTCCCTGAACATGAAGCCGAAACTCATGGGCTGGAAGTCGGGGTCGTAGGGAGCTATCCAGGCAAGATCGTTTCCGAACACCTGGACGCTTCCTTCCACGACCTGGTCCATGATCTGGGAAGCCGAACCGAGTACGGGGCCCTGCACATGATTGACGGTGATCTTCAGGGCGGGAACCTTCTCGATTTCCGCCTTCAGGTATTCGCCCATCAGGTTCCGCAGCGAACCGATCGCGTCGCCCGTGGCGAGCGTGATCTTCACGGCTTTTTGCGCGGAGACCGAACCGGTCCCGATCATACAAACGGCGAGGAACAGGAAAATCTTCTTCATGACAGCGCCTCCATCATTGCTCGTATTCCATCGGGAATCATTTCCCGAACAGTCCGGGAAGAAAGGTCGTGATCGCCGGAACGAAAGTCACGGCCAACAAAAACGCGATGAACGGGAAATAGAAAGGGGCCACCGCCCGGAACATCTGGGCCAGGGTCAGTTTGGTCTGGTTCATCATCACGAACAGCAGGCTGCCGAAGGGCGGGGTCAGCGTGCCCATGAGCAGGTTCATCAGCATCACCATGGCGAAGTGGATGGGATCCAGCCCGTAGCTCGCGGCTATCGGGGCGAGTATGGGAGCGGCGATGAGGAGCACCACGGAAGTCTCCATGAACATCCCCGCGGCCAAGAGGACGATGTTGACGATGATGAGGAACATTATCGGACTCGTGGTGACCGAATTCATGAACTGCCGGAGCAGGTCGCCGACATTCCCGACCCCCGAAAGCCAGGTGAAGGGGGTCGCTACCAGGATGAGCATGCCGAGGACGCCGGTCGTCTTGACCGTTTCCATCGCGCAGCCGAACAAAGATTTGACGGTCAGGTCCTTGTAGGCGAAGCCGAGGATGATGGCGAACAGGCAGGTCAGGGCTCCCAGTTCGGTGGGAGTCGCGACGCCGGTGATAAGGCCGGTGATCAGGAAAACAGGGATCGCGAGTGCGGGAACCGCCCGCAGGAAGTTGACCAAACGGACGCGCAGGGGTTCCTTCGGCAAGACCGCGACGTTCACCATGCCGATTTTCACCATTACGTAGATGGTGATCATGAGGAAGCCGCCCAGCATGAGGCCGGGAATGAATCCCGCGAGGAAGAGCTTGTCCAGGGCGATGTTCGCCAGCACCGCGTACAGGACCATGATTCCGCTCGGCGGGATGATGGGTCCGATCGTAGCGGAAGCGGCCGTGATCGCCGCCGAGAACGGTACCGGGTAGCCGTGGCGTTTCATCTCCTCCATTTCGATCTTGCCCAGTCCCGCAGCGTCCGCCATCGCGACTCCGGACATCCCGGCGAAGATGATGCTGGACAGGACGTTCACATGGCCGAGGCCTCCGGGTATGTGGCCGACCGCGCTGTTGGCGAAGGAGAATATCCGTCGCGCTATCCCGGCGCCGCCAAGCAGGTTCCCCGCGAAGATGAACAACGGAAGCGCGAGCAGCGGGAAGCTATCCAGGCCCGGTCCGAGCCGGCTCGCGATTACGGTAAGCGGATACGTATCTCCGAGTATCAGGAACAGGGTGGTCCCGAAGATGAAGGAGAAGGCGACGGGCACCTCAAGGAACACCGCGATGAAGATGAAAAGAAGCAGGATGGCGAAGTTCATAGCGCGTCCGCCTTTTCAGCATCCGCGGCCGCGGCCGCACCCCCGGCCGCGGCCGCAGCATCCGTGCCGACGATCGCATAATCGACGGGGTTCGCGAGTCCGAACAGATCCCTGATTTCATAGAACAGGTAATAGAGCTTGGCGATCATCATTCCCGCGACGGAAAAGAGGATGGGCAGGGAGTAATAATAACCCTTCGGGAAATTGATCGGAAGCGATGCCGTCCTGGACTTGTTCTGGATCCGGATGGACTTGGGCAGGGTAGCCGCCAGGAAGACCAGGCAGGCCATGACCACCAGGGATACGAAAACCTTCAGGAACTTCTGCGCCCTCGGTGGCAGCGCACGGCTGAAAGTGTCGATCTTGACGTGGGAATCGGTGATGAGCGCGCAGCTCGCGCCCAGGGCCGTGATCCAGATGAAGGCGAGCATCACCGATTCCTGGATCCAGATGATGGAATTGTTGAACACGTAACGCATGACGATCTCCGTCACCATCACCGCGATTATGTAGAGCGCCAGTACCGCGCCGACCGCGAGCTGGACGCGCATCGCGCCTTGCAGGAAACCTTTCACTATCTTCATGGCGTCTCCTCAGTACCTGTCTATGCGGATCCGCGCGCATTCGATATCCAGAACGCGCGCCAGCTTTTCGATCTCATCGGCATGATGGCCGATGCCGAGCGCGAAATGGTGGGTCGGCCCCTCCGCCATCCAGCGCTTCAGGAAAGTCCTCAAGTCCGGCTTGAAGAAGCCGTGGGTGTTCGTATTCCCGGTCGGGGGAATATCGCCCTGCACCGATTCACCTTCCGCTACTACGAACTTCAGCAGGCCTTCCGCGTTGACCGTGATGCCGAGCATGGTCATAGGACCTTCCATTATCTTGAACTCCACACCAGCTCCGCTGCCCGGTTTGCCGTGGTATTTGCTCAGGGAGCGGAGCACGGGTTTGCGGTCGGCGATGTTCATATGGTGCGGCCCGTCGTGGCCGACGAGTATCGAGCCCCGCACGAAATCCATCGGGTGGAATTCCGCGAAACTACCGCCTATTTCCAGGCGATCCATGATGAGCATGGCCAAGCAGGTCTTCAGGTCGAACTCCCCGCACATGGGGAAGCCGGCCGCGGTGAGCATGGAATTGCCGACGATGAAATTGGTCACCATGGTCCGCATGTCGGAGCCGTCTTCGGCCTCGTAATAATACGCCAGGCCGGTGAGCTTCTTCTCCTCTATCGCGCGTTCCAGGGCGATGGCCGACCGGGCCGCCACCCGGAGGTCCTCGTCGTTCAGCATGAAGGTGATGTTGTCGGAGATGGGATTCGGCGTGTCGAAGAATCCGCGGATGCGCGCGGTCATGGCTTCCAGGTCGTCGGGAAGCAGGGCGCGGTAGTGCTTCATGATCTCATCCGGTTCGACCGGAACCACATGGCAACCGAAGGTACGCGTGATAAGGGCAGGATCCACGTGCATGTCGTACATGCTCTCAAGGACATGGCCCATCAGGCCGATCCGCGCGCGCTTCAGGTCATGGAGGGCGTGGGCGATCCGGCACCAGGACGCGATTTCCGCGTCCGCCTCCGCATCGCCTTCCAGGAAACCGAAAATGATGTCGGGAATACGTTTGCCCATGCGCACCGCGACCGCGCTGAATTCGGGGACCGAACAGACGTCGTCGTTGCTGAGCTGGATGAAGGTGGTTCCGTTCCTGTAATCCATCGCCTTCAGCGGCTGCAGCGCGACCAGGACCACCGGAATATCCAGCGCCTGGATCAGGGGGGCGAAGGTCGCGGAAGTCGCGTAGGTGACCATGTCGATGAACAAAAGATCGAGATCTTTTTTACGGATCTCATTCAATGCACGATAGGCGGTTTCCGAATCGTCCACCATGCCGAAATCGGTTATTTCCGCATCGTGGTTCACGAGCTTGGATTTGAAGATCCTCATCTTATCGTGCATGACATCGAGCAAGCCGTCGAATTGCTTCCAATAGGTGGAATGGCCGACCCCGAGGACGCCGATGTTCGCGGTCAGCGGTCTTCTTCTTTCGATACTCATATTCCAGCTCCCTGACCTGCACTAGTCGCTATCCGCATTCCGGTCATATAGTATTCTTGCCCGGTTCCTGACCGGAGTCAATTCCATATCGCTTTATTTGATTGCTTATGTATTGCTATTGTGAAGTTTTATATTGTTATAATTATTGTAATTAATAGTGTATTAACTTTGTATTTGAGTATTCCTACATTTATTACTTGCTTTTCATCGATACTCGATCCATACTTTCCCGCGTCATGCAATTAAGTGAACGCCAGCGCTCGATCTTGAAAAAGCTCATTTCGACGGGAGCCTTATCCATAGATAAGCTCAAGCCGCTTTTCCCCGTCAGCCGCGAGACCCTCAGGCAGGATCTGCTCGGCCTGGAAACCCTCGGTTTGATCAGCCGCGCATACGGGGAGATATCTTTCATCGACAGTCCGGCCAACGGCGATTTCCTGCAGGACCTCGGATGGATGACGAAGACGCAGCGGAGGGAGCGCCTGCTGGGTTTGCTTGCGAAGCACAAGGAATTGAGGATATCCTCCCTGGCCAACCGGTTGAACGTGACGGCTTCGACGATCCGGAGCGACCTGGACGAACTTGAGGGCGAAGGACTGGTCGTCAAGAAGCACGGCTCGGTCTCGCTGGAAGCGCCGACCATCCCCGACCCGACGGTCGCCGAGACTCAGTCTTATCCTCTGAAGGCCAGGATTCTCGGCCAGCGGGGACTCTTCCACATCAACCCGAACGAGACCATCTTCCTGGACGGCAGTCCCCCTTCGCGATTCATAGCGGAAGGAATGCCGTTCCACGCGAATATACCGATCGCAACCAACAGCCTCGCAGTCGTCGACATCCTGCGGAAACGCGGATACAGCTCGGATATTTTGATGCTGCCGGGAACGGTATCCATCGCGACCGGGGATGTGTCCGTACATGGCGCCAGAAGCTTCTTCGCCCAACACGGCATCCGGAAGGCCTTCATTTCCTTGAGATCATACTCCAATAAAACCTTCTATTCAGATTCCGAATCCGAAGCCATTTCGGCGGCCGAAATTTGCGAGCACGCCGAAAAGATCTTCCTGTTCTTGGATTCCATAACGATCGACAAGAAAGGCGAACACGAGTTTCCGTACAGGCGATACGCCGACAAGATCCAGGAGATCATGATAGACGACGGGCTTTCCAAGGAAGAAGCGGCGCTGTTATTCAACCGGAAAGATCCCATAGCGATCTGCGGCCTGGACTTCGCTTACCAGAACCTGAGCAAGCGGAAATACCGCATCGGCTTCCTTGTCAACAAGGACAAGAATTACTTCATCCAGGCAGTGTACAACGGCCTGCAGGAGGCGGCGCTGGCCTACAAGTCGACCTTTCTGGTCATCCGCGAGACCGAAGGCGAATACAAAGCGGTGCTTGAGGGTTGCTCAAAGATCATGGAGGAGAAGATCGACCTGCTCGTAGATTTCACGCTCTGCATCGACTCCATGTTCCATGTCGGCGAAAAATGCCGTTCGCGCGGCATCAGATTGATCAGCGTGGACCTGCACATCCCCGGCGCCGTCTATTTCGGGGCGGACAATTCCGAGGCGGGCAGGATAGCGGGCGAGCACGCCTCGGGCTTCGTGACCGCGAACTGGGAAGGAAGGCTCGATAGGGTAATCATACTCGGCCGCCATGACATCGACCCGGTAACCAACCTCCGCATCTCCAGCGCCGTCGAGACCCTGCAGGAGCGGGTCGCGCTTCCCGCCTCGGCGATCAAGACGATCGAATGGGGCGATCCGGAAAGGAATCCGACCCAGGAACTGATCCGCGAGCTGAAGGATATTCCGCCGGAAGAGAAGCTGCTTTTCATCGGCTTCAACCTACGGCATCTATTGGGCGCGCACGACATCATCGCCCGCCACCGGATGGCGGAACACACTATCCTGGTAGGACAGAATTACACGCAACAGATAGACGAATTGATGAAAGACCCCAATTCCCCCATCATCGGCTGCGTCCAGTACGATCCTGAAACCTACGGCGAGCGTATCATGGACCTGGCGCAGAAGATGCTGGAGAACCACCAGGTTCAGCCCATCAACCATACAAAGCACAGCTGGATCCCGAATCCGTATCGCAGGCAAGAATCAAACCGGGCTGGAAACTCGATTGGCAGGAAGGAGATAAACCCGACGAGATCAGGGTGACGGTCATTCCCGACCGCGCCGAGCGGGGCCGCCGTCTCATGGGCGCGGGAATGTCCCTCTCTCCAAGTCATTCCGCCGTTGACGACCTTGTCGCGGAACGGGATCAAGAAAAGTGAACGCATATTTCCAGGATACTTCGGCCCTCCTCGCCCACTATCTGGATGAAGCGGGAGCCCGGCGAGTCCAAGCCATCCTGGAGGAGGATGGGAGCGAAGTATCCATCTCCGGGCTATTGAACTCGGATCGGCATGCGAAACCCGCCTGCCGCTGGTCGATGCCCTCATCGCTGCGGGTGCCCTGCTGTCGAAAGCGATCTTGGTCCACCGGAATCCTCTTTTCAACGGGATTCCCGAAGCCCTGCTCCGGATGAAGGAGATCGGTTGACGGGAGCGATACGCCTGGAAGCCGAACTGCCTATCCGAATGGAAAATAATCAGAACAGGACCTCAAGCGCTTGCGACCAAGGAAGTACGGACACCGAACCGATTTTTTGGGCACGATCCACCCTGCAGGCGCAGTACAGGCTCGCGCCGGGAAAATCATTTTCAAAACTCCGCAGATTCTTAACGTGCCGCTCGTCAATGACCGAACTTGGTTTTATTTCAACCAAGGCAATCGGCTTTCCTGGCCGATCGATCAACAGATCGATTTCAGCATCATCCTTGGTTCGAAGGAATGAAAAATCGTAATCCAGCTCCAGATACTGGTTCAAGCGGAAACACTCATTCACGAACCAGCTCTCGAAGGCTTCTCCGTAGTCTGAAGAACGTTCTTCCAAGGGCGTATTCAGTTTCCGCTGGATTGCCCGCTTGACGCCCATGTCGAAGAAATAGAACTTGGGACTCAGCCGCTGGACTTTCCGCACGGATTTGGAATATGGCTCCAAGAAGAATCCGAGGTTTGTCTCCACAAGGATTTGATAATAATTTTGGATGGTCTTGTAATCAGCGCCGGTATCCCTGGCGATGTTGGAATAATTGATGATCCGCGTATTCATTTGCGCCGCGACGGGTAAAAAAAGACGGAAAGGATCCAGATTCCGAACCAATTGCTCGACCAGGATTTCTTCCTTGACATAGGTTTGGGCATAGGTTCTCAAGAAGCGGCTTTTATCCTGGGCAGAAGACAAGGAGACGACTTTGGGCAGGGTACCCCATTCCAAAGCTTGCTGAATATCGAAACTCGAGCCCAACTCCCTTGAAGTAAACGGGAAAGCGAAAAGCTCCTGGCGCGTCCGGCGAGCAAGTCGGCTCCGCCTCGTTTCAGTTTACGGCTGCTCGAACCGGTCAGGGCGAATTTGATATTCCGTTCTTCAATCAGTATATGCACATGGTTGAGCAATTTGGGGTTCTTCTGAATTTCGTCGATGATGACCCAATCGCCATCCTTCATGGCACGGACTTGTTGCATCAGAAGCTGTGGATTCATCGCATATTTCTCTTCCGAATCATTGTTCAGCAGGTCGATGTAGAAAGCCTTCTCAAGGAATGGAAGCCGTTTGAGCAGAGTCGTCTTCCCCGTGCCCCTGGCCCCGAACAGGAAGAAACTATTATTCGCAGGCAAGCTGCACAGGCGTTCTATATTCGTAATCCCGATATCGGCCATAGCGCCTGCTCGGACTATTATACTAATATTAACGCCGTATTAGGAGTGTAATCCATAAGTTTTTCCGGATGCGCCAGTCCGGCTCCGCGCCCCGCTACCGGATGAATCTCACCATATTCCAGGACAGGGCGGGAATGACGACCGTCGCCCCCTCCTCCCCCGCCGCGGAGACGGCGGGCGGACGCGGCGCGACCCTATCGCTATCTGTTTCGGTGTTCACGGCTTTCGGATCATCGCAAGCCAGGACCGTATGCTCCAACCGGGCGAATTTTCCGAAACCGGAGCAATCCAGCCGGAGTTCGGCGGCCTCCGAAGGACTGCGGTTCACGATGAAGAAGGAGAGGCTCCGACCGTCCTCCGCGACCACCGCGGATGAATCCAGATAGGGGACGTCTCCCCACTTGGCGTTGTCGTAGACGGGCGATTCGACGCGGAGGTCCAGGGAGATGCCGCGGCCGAAACGGGAAAGGTAGTAGAAGGGCCAGAAAATGGTCTGCTTCCAGGCGCCTCCGCCGTTGCGCGTCATGATGGGGGCGATGACGTTCACGAGCTGGGCGAGGCATGCGATCTTCACCCGGTCCGCATGGCGGACTAGGCTGTTGAGCATACAACCCGCCGCCAGCGCGTCGCCGAAATCGTAAATATCTTCCAGCTGCCGGGGGCCCACCGTCCAGGGCTCCAGTTTCTTGTCCTGGTCGAAGGAGTGGTACCAGACATTCCATTCATCGAAGGAGATATTCACCGCGCGCTTGCTCCGCTTCCTCGCCTTGGCGAGATCGCAGGCGGAAACGACGGTTTCTATGAAGGCGTCGGTGCCGATGGAATCGGCCAGGAAAGTCCCGAGGTCGTCGCCCTTCATCTGGAGGTATTGGTGCATCGATACGTAATCCACGGAATCGTAGCAATGGTCCAGTATCGTCGTCTCCCATTGGGGAAAGGTCGGCATCAGCGGCCCCGAACTGCCGCAGGCGACGAGTTCGAGCTTCGGGTCGAATAGCTTCAGCGCCTTCGCGGTCTCGGAGGCGATGCGGCCGTATTCGTCGGGGGTCTTCATGCCCACCTGCCAGGGGCCGTCCATCTCGTTACCGAGGCACCAGAGCTTGATGCCGTGAGGGCGTTCCACGCCGTGGGCTTTCCGGAGATCGCTCCAGAAGGAGCCTCCCGGATGGTTGCAGTATTCGACCAGGGCTTCCGCGGCCTCTATCCCTCTGGTTCCCAGGTTGACGGCCATCATCGCCTCGGTGCCCACGAGCCGGGTCCAATCCATGAATTCGTTGAGTCCGAAGAGGTTGGGCTCAACAGCGCGCCAAGCCAGGTCCAGCCGCCGGGGCCGCTGGCCGAGGGGGCCGACGGAGTCCTCCCATTTGAAGGAGGATACGAAGTTGCCTCCAGGATAGCGCACGAGGGGGACGTTCAGTTCCCGTACGAGATCGGCGACGTCGCGCCGGAACCCCGAGGCGTCCGCCGTCGGATGTCCCGGCTCCCAGATTCCGCCGTACACGGCGCGTCCCAGATGTTCGATGAAGGAGCCGTACAAACGTTCGTCGATCTCCCCGATGATGTATTCCCTGTCTGTCCTGATCCTGGCGCGCATTGCTTATCCTTTGATGCCCCCGGCGTTCATGCCGGAGATGAAGTAGCGTTGGAAAAATACGAAAACGATGATGATCGGCACCGAGGCGGCGCACGATCCCGCGATGAGCATGTCGTAATTGTTGCCGTAGGGCGTCAGCAGGCTGGCCAGCCCTATCGGCAACGTGAACATCTCTCCCGTCGTCATCACGATGAGTGGCCACAGGAAATTGTTCCAGCTCTGCTGGGCCATGAGTATCGCCATGGCGCCGAAGGCGGGAGCCATAAGGGGGGCGCAAATGAAAAGGAAAATGTTGAATTCGCCCAAACCTTCGATCCGGCCCGCGTCCAGGTAATCCTTCGGAATCCCCGACGCGAATTGCCGGAAAAAGAAGATCGCGAAGGGGGATACCATGAACGGAAGGATAACGCCCTGATAGGTATTCATGAGCTTGAAGTTCACGATCATGGCGTACAGAGGCAGCAGCAGGATCTGCAAAGGCACCATCATCACGAGGAGGACCATCACCGTGATGGCGTTCCTCCCCTTGAAACGGTAGACGCCGAGCCCGTAGCCGACGAAGGACGAAAGGCCGAGGCTGAGGACGGTCTGCGCGGCGAGGACGATCACGCTATTCCTGAACCAGGAGAGGTAAATGCCGTCCTTGCCCGTCACGAGGTAAACGAAATTCTTCGGGTCGAATCTCGGCGGTATCATGCCCTTGAAGCTGATGCCGTAGCGCATGAGTTCCTTTCCGGATTTGAAGGACGCCATCAGCAGGGAGAAAATCGGCAGGAGGAAGAAGACGACGAGCGCGGCCAGGAGGGCGTACTTGATCGCGTCGGCGAGGCCCGCGGAGACTTTCCGCCTCATTCCTTTTCCTCCTGCTTGAAGAAACCGAACAGCTTGAGCTGGGCCATGCTCACCGCGAAGACCACCGCGATGAGGACGATACCCACAGCGGATCCGAGGCCGAGCTCGCCTTGCTGGAAACCGCGCTTGAACAGCAGTCCGACCAGCGTGAGGCCGACGTTGTTCGGGGACAGGCCCCGCCAGAAGATGTAGCTTTCTTCGAACATCGCGAAGCCGCCGAATACGCTTATGGTCGTGACGAAGATGACCGTCGGTTTCAGCAGGGGTACGGTCAACGCGAAGAATTTGCGGAGGGGACCGGCGCCGTCGATCTCGGCCGCCTCGTATAGTTCTTCCGGAATGCTCTGGAGGCCGGACATAAAGTAGACGACGTTCACTCCTGTCCAGCGCCAGACCGCGACCGCGACCATCAAGGACATGGCGGTGAGCGATCCGCCCATGATCCAGTCGACGGCCGGAATTTTCAGCCACGAAAGTATCGTATTGGCCATCCCGCGCGCGGAAGTCGCGAAGATGAGCCTGAAGATGGTGCCGGCCACGACCACGGAGACGAGGGAAGGAAGGAAGTACAGGGCCCGGAAGACTGTATTGGTACGGCGCCTGCCGACGTTCAACATGGCCGCGAGCACGAGCGGGCCGGGTATGAGAATGAGGATGGTAACCGCGGTATAGGTGAAGGAAACGCGCAGGGCGTCGAAGAAGTCCTGGTCGACGATGCGCCGGTAATTGTCCAGGCCGATGAAGGCGGTCCGTCCGGGCACGACGTTCTGGAAACTCATCACGACGGAAGCCGCGATGGGATAGACGTAGAAAACCGCGAAGGAGATCAGGAAGGGAAGGACGAAGACGTAAGGCACGTAACGGAGGGACGCTCCCAGGCTCTTTCTTTTCACCGGATCTCTCCTGGAGGGAAGCCGCGGGGTTGTCCCCGCGGCCCATGGTACCTTACGTTACTTCTTTGCCTCTACGGCCGCTTCCTTGAGAGCCTGCGCCGCGCCCTTGGAATTCTCCTGGAGGACCTGGACGAAAGTCTTTTGGCGGATCTGGTCGATGACGCGTACCATGCGCTCGTTCACGTTGACGGGAACGATCTCGTCCTTGACCTGGAGCAGGGTCTGGAAAATGTTCTTGTTCTGGAAAAACTGGGTGAACTTATTCGGCTCGTTCATGGCCGGATCGCTCCAGACGTCCCAGCGGATCGGGTCGAAACCGAGGAGTTTCCAGATCGCGATGTTGCCTTCCTTGGAACCCTTGGCGTAGACCGTGAACTGCTTGGCCAGGTCGATCGCTTTGCTCTGCTTCGTGACTACGGTGCCCGTTCCGCCCATGCCGGCGGACCGGTTTCCGCCCTTGGTCCAACGGGGCATGGGCCGGATCGCGATTTTCCCCTTGAGGTCCGCCATGTAATCGGTGAATCGGCCCATGTACCACATCGGCATCCAGATGCTGCCGGCCCCGCCGTCGTTCATAAAGCCGTAGTATTCCTCGGCATGGTGAAAGCCGCCGGGCGCGGGCACGGCGATCTTCTGCTTGTAGATCATGTCGTTGAGGAACTGCAGGGTCTTCACGTTGATCTCGTTGTCGATGGTGACGTTTCCGTTCTTGTCGGTGTAGTCGGACTTCTGCTGGGAGATGAGGGGCCAGTAGGACCACTGGTCGGTCGTCTCGATCGTCGCCATCGGCTTCCCCGTCTTGGCCTTGACCTGCAGCCCCGCCTTCACGTAGTCGTCCCAGGTGTCGATCTTTTCGACGTCGACCCCGGCCGCCTTCATGATGTCCATGTTATAGTACATGACCGCGGCGCCGACGTGGAAGCACATGCCGTAGGTCTTGCCGTCCTTGCCGTAGATGTCAAGGCGCGCCTGGACGAACTGCTTGCGGATCGGATTCAGCAGGTCGTCGAGCGGAACGAGCTGGATATCGCCCTTCAGGTAGTTGGGGAACTTGCTGATCTCGACGTCGGCGATGTCGGGAGCGCCCGATCCGGACTGGAGTGCGATGAGCAGCTTGTTGTGCATGTCGTCGTAGGGGAAAACCTCGGCTTTCAGGTTGATCTGCCGTGAGGGATTCGCCTTGTTCCAGGCTGCCGCGCTCTCCTGGTAGTACTGGGCATGCAGCTCGTTGAAAGTCCACAGGGTCAGAATCGTTTTTGCCTGCGCGGAGAGCGCGGCGACCGATATCGCCGATAGCGCGACCATCAGGGCCAGAATCTTCTTCATCGGTTACTCCTTCTTCTGTTCCGGCGAAAGTGACCGCGACAGTTGCGGCCGTCCGCATTGATCCGTTGAAACCCGAATAGATTTAGATCAATGTAGAGCTAAGCGAATTAAACACCCTCAATGCAGATTCCGTCAACAAATATCTAAATGAAATATCGAAAAACCCCGAATTATTGCTGGATGGAGCTTATAGTTTAGAAATATCTAAAATTAACACAAATTCCATGGACATGAAATCATCCCGAGGGTATCATGACGCCATGATCCATGTTGAGACCCTCAGGGCTGGCATTCCCATCTTCCGCGCCCTGGATTCGGAAGTCCGCATCCGCATACTGGAACTTCTGGAAGAACACCAGAACCTCAACATGAACGAACTGGCCGAGAAGCTCGGCTTGTCGAACGGAGCCCTGACGACCCACGTAAAGCTGCTGGACGCCTGCAAGCTCATCGAAGTAAGGACCGCGACCGGCAAGCACGGAACCCAGAAAATATGCAGCCTCCATGAGGACCGGCTCATAATCGACCTGAAGACCGAGAGCGCGGACAGGGTCTACGACAGCGAAATCGACGTCGGACTGTATTCTGATTATGAAGTCTATCCCACCTGTGGGCTCGCCACGAAGGAACGCATCGTTGGCGAATGGGACGATCCCCGCTATTTCGCCGATCCGGAGCGGGTGAACGCCGGCATCGTCTGGTTCACCAAGGGCTTCGTGGAGTATCGCATCCCCAATTACCTGAAGCCCGACCAGAAACCCGAGGAACTGCAGTTCTCCTTCGAACTCGGTTCCGAGGCTCCCGGGTCCTGCGACGATTGGCCCTCGGACATCCATTTCAGCCTGAACGGAAGGATGCTCGGCTACTGGACGAGCCCGGGCGACTTCGCCGACGCCAGGGGAATATTCACCCCTTCCTGGTGGGATCCGATTTGGAACCAGTACGGCCTGCTCAAACTGCTTTCGATCAACGCGTACGGGACTTTCATCGACGGCGGCAAGATATCCGACGTCACCCTCGACGACTTGGGCATCACCTACAAGAGCGGCCTCTCGCTACGCCTCGCGGTCCCTGAGACGGCCAGGAACGTGGGGGGACTCACCATCTACGGCAAGAACTTCGGAAACTACAACCAGGGCATCCGCACCCGCATCCGCTGGGCGCAGCTGGGCTGAGGCCGCCGGCGGCATGCGGCAGCGGCGTCTATTCTTCCTTCTCCAGCGCCCGCATGATCCAATCCTTCATGAAGAAGACACCTTCTTTCACCAGGTCGAACTCGGCGTTCCTGATGCACCAGTCCAGCAGCACCGCTCGGGCGGAGCGGTTGAAGAGGACGGCCAGGCGGGAAGCGTCCAGGTCGGCGCGGAACTCGCCGGCGGCCTGGCCTTCCGCTATGATCCTGGCGACGATGCGCACCCAGTGCCGGTCTTCCGCTGTGATGATCTTGCCGGTTCCCGGTTGGATCACTTGGTTGGCGTACAGGATCCGCAGGCTGTGGTTGCCGACGACGTCGCGCACGTACTTCATCTGCGCGCGGGTGAAGGCGGAGAGTTTCTCCTTCGCGGTCTTGTAGCGTCGCAGATTCCCGTCCGCCCAGTAGAGGTAGAAGGCGTCGATCTTGCGGAATTCTTCCACGATGATGTCGCTCTTGGTGGGGAAATAGGTATAGAAGCTGCCTTTGGCCACGCCTGCCCTTTGCGTGATTTCTTCGATGGTGACCGAATCGAAGCCGCGTTCCTTGAAGAGCGCGAGCGCGCTCTCCATGACGGCGTTCTTCGTGCGCTGAGCGGTCCTGCTGAGTTCGGGCTTGCCGGGGTCGGTCGTGCCTCCGGCCATCAGCTTTGGTCCAGGTCGAATATCTTCCCGGGATTCATGATGTTGTTCGGGTCCCAGGCGCGCTTGATTCCCTGCATGAGCTTCAGCTCCACCGGATCGATAAGCTCCTTCAGGGCGGCCTTCCGCTTCAGGCCGATGCCGTGCTCCCCGGATATCTTGCCGCCCAGCTTCTTCGTGATCAGGTACAGTTCGCGCAGGCAGGCGGCTTCGGCGTCATGCCAGAGGGCGCTTTCCATGTCCGGATCCTTGACCAGGGTGGCGTGCAGGTTGCCGTCGCCGGCATGGCCGTAACAGGGAATCTTCATGCGGTATTTTTCGCCCAGCTTCTCAAGCTCCGGGATGATCGCCGGGATGCTCGCCATGGGAACGACGATGTCCTCCAGGCTCTGCACGGGACTGTAGACCTTGAAGGCTTCCGCTATGTTCCGCCTGACGTTCCAGATGCGTTCCATGGTGTTGCGGTCCTCGGCGACATACACTTCGATGGCGCCGTGCTGCTCGCACAATTCTCCCGTCGCGATGAGGTCCGCCTCCACCTGGGCGGGATCGGTGCCGTCCAATTCGATCAGGAGCATCGCTCCGGCCTTCTCGTACGGAAGGCTTTCGTTCAGGTACCTGCAGCTGGTGATGATGGAAAGCTGGTCCATGAACTCGATGCTGGTCGGCACGAGGCCCTTGGCCATGATGGCGGGCACTGCGTCGATCGCATCCTGCGGAGTTTTGAAAAGGGCGAGCAGGTCCGATCTGGCGGCGGGATAGCCGATCAGCCTGATGATCGCCTTGGTCACGATGCCGAGAGTGCCTTCCGAGCCGACCACCAAATGCGTCAGGTCGTAGCCGGAAACGTCCTTGGCGAGTTTGCCGCCCAGGTTGACGATCTCGCCGGTCGGCGTCACGAGCTCGAGCCCCTGCACGTAACGGCCGGTCACCCCGTACTTCACCGCCTTGCCGCCGCCGGCGTTCTCCGCGATGTTCCCGCCGATCATGCAGGTCTGAAGGCTCATGGGGTAACCCGCGAAGAATAGGCCCTTCTCCTGGACCAGGTTGGCAAGGTCGTTGGTGACCATGCCGGCCTCCACCACGATGACCATGTTGTCGATGTCAAGCTCGATCACCTTGTTCATTTTTTCCAGGGAGACGAGGATCCCGCCGAATTGGGGAATCGCCCCTCCCGAAAGGCCCGAACCCGCGCCGCGCGGCGTGACCGGGATGCGCAGCCGGTTGGCGAGTTTTACGATTGCAGCGACCTGCTCCGCCGTGACGGGAAGCACCACGACCTCCGGCATGTGGCCGTATTCCTCGGCGCTGGTCTCGTCATGGGAATAGGCCTGGATCTTTTCCTCGTCCACCAGGACGTTCCCGGTTCCCGCGATAGAGCGCAGTTCCGCGACAACCTCGGGCGTCACCGCGGCATAGGCTCGCGCTGGCTTTGATTCCGTCTTGCTCGCCGTCTTGTTCGCCGTATTTCCCGCCATCTTACTTGGCCTCCGATTTTCGCCGTTCCAGGTGGCGGACGATGGCCGGCAAGACCCGGAAGGCATCCCCCACGATTGCGAAGTCGGCGATCTTGTGCAGGTTCGCGTCCGGATCCGGATTGACCGAAACGATGGTCCCGCTCGTCTTGATGCCGGCCAGGTGCTGGATGGAACCGGAAATCCCGGCGCCGATGTACAGGTCCGGGGAGATGGTCTTTCCGCTCAGGCCGACCTGGTGCGGGTAGGCGATCCAGCCCCGGTCCACCGCTTCCCGGCTGGCGCCGACGGCGCCGCCCAGGGCGTCGGCAAGGCCGCGGATCAGCGCGAAATTTTCAGCCTTCTTCAAACCCTTGCCGCCGGCGACCACCACGTCGGCCTCCTCCAGGTTGACGAAGTCCGCCGCGTCCTTCCGGTAGCCCAGGACCTTCACCCGCATATCGATGAGGTCGTCCGTGACGGGAACGGAAATGATCCTGCCCGCCCGCCCGGGATCCTTCTCCAGCGGACGGCTGGACTTGGGCCGGACCGTAGCCATCTGCGGCCGGTGGTCGGGCGTCTTGATTGTGGCCATGATGTTGCCGCCGATCGCGGGTCTGGTCTGCAGCAGGTTGCCCGTGCCTTCCTCGATGTCCAGCTCGGTGCAGTCCGCGGTGAGCCCCGAGTGCACCTTGATCGCGACGTAGGGCATTAGGGTGCGGCCGGAAGAGGTCGCGGCGGCCAGGATTATGCTCGGGTTCCAGGTCCTGATCAGCCGGGCGAGGACCAGGGCGTGGCTCTCGCACACGAAATCCGCCAGGCGGGGATCCTGCGCCGAATAGACCTCGTCCGCGCCGCGCAGTATCAGCTCGTTCATACCCTCCTCGCCCACTCCGTCTCCGATGAGCACGGAAGCCAGCTTGGTACCGAGCTTGTCCGCGAGTTTCCTCCCGCGGGAGAGAAGTTCGAAGGAGACCGGTTTCAGGGTTCCCCGGTATTGTTCGGCGATGGTCCAGACGAAACTCATACCAGCCCCCTCGCGGCCAAAAACGAGATCAACTCATCGGCGGCGCTCTCCACCGCCTCGTCATCGCCGGCCAGCACGGTCCGGCCTCCGCGGGTAACCCTGGGCGTCGCTATCTTCACGACCTTGGTGGGTGAACCTTTCAGGCCAAGGCTTGCCTGATCGAGGTCCATGTTCCCGGTATCGAACACGGGAATCTCCAGCTGCCTCGCGTATTTCTTGCCCCGGAGGGTAGGCAGGCGCGGAGATGCTATTTCCTTGACGACCGTCACGAGGGCGGGTAGCGGCAGCAAGAGGATCTGGTACCCCTCCTCCACCAGCCGCTCGACCCGCAGGCCGCCCGCGGCGGTCGTACCCGCGGCCTGCGCGCCGCCCGAAGCCTGCGCGCAGGCGGTGGCCGCGTCCGCGGCCTGCGCGTCCGCGGCCTGCGCGCCCGCGCATGACGGCGATATCTCCATTTTTGCGACGTAGGTGGCCAGCGGAAGATCGAGCCAGGAGGCGATCCCCGGTCCCACCTGGGCGGTATCGCCGTCGGTAGCGCGCTCGCCCGTGACGATGAGGTCGAACTTTCCGATTTTCTTTATGGCCTGGGCAAGGGTGTACGAAGTGGCCCAGGTGTCCGAGCCGCTGAATTTCCGGTCGGAGATGAGGACGGCAGCGTCGCATCCCATCGCGACAGCCTCCTTCAGAGCTTTCACGGCCTGCGGCGGTCCCATGGTGATCGCGGTGACCGTGCCGCCGTCCGCTTCCTTCAGGCGCAAGGCCGCTTCGATCGCGTACAGGTCCAGCGGATTGACGACGGTGTCCACGCCGGAACGTATGACCGTTCCGGTTTCCGGATCCATTTTGACGTTGCTGGTTTCAGGCACCTGCTTGATCGGTACGATGATATTCAATTCGGCCCCCGGAATGAGTTCGTGAGGCCATGGTACATCGGTAATTGACCGCGGTCAATATTCTCATGAAGTTTTTTGACTGCGGTCAATTATCAAACATGATGGGGCGGGCGTCCCCGGCCGCCTCCGGAGGCGGATCCTGATTTCCGGTGCACGCTGCTGTCCATGCGGCGGAGGAAGTCCAGGTAGTTCCAGAGCGCCCTTTCGATGAACTCGGACCTGTCGTCCTCGCCGGCTTGGCGGTCCAGCTCGCCGAGGATTTCGGATGACAGGAAAACCGTCGTCTCCACTTTCATGACGGGAAGATACCTCCTTGGCGCCGGCGGTTCAAGAAGACGGCGACGATGGGCCGGAAAAAGTCCGCGATGCGCGAACCGCGCGATCCTGAGGCGGACGACGAATCCGACGCGAGCATACGGGAGACCATCTCGTTGCCGTAGCGGTTCCTCGCCGCCTGCTCGGCGCATGCATGTCGGGAATCGTAACGCAAAGAGGGATTCGAGAGGAAAGCATATTTCTTCATGACCATTTCCTTCCCGCCATTGCGGGAACAGGACGAGGATCACCACTCGCGGCCTGCGGGCGGAGCGCGCGCAGGGGAGGGATCCTCGCGTATTTTTTGGGGATAATTCCGGCTGCAGGGGGAAGAGTCCCCGGAGGGAGCTGAGCTTTTCCCGCCTAGAGGGCGGAGCCGATGAGCGGCGCGGATTCGGGGCGGTTCGTTGTTTTGATCTTTATCATGTCATACCTCCGTGTATGCGGCGATGCAGGGAGCATAGACCGTCGGGAAGGAAGGGTAAATGGAGAGTTCGGGCTTAACCGACATTTCCGGGAATGGGCAGGATCGGCGGGCCTGCTGCCGCGGTAGGTTGCCCGCGGCAGCAGGCCTACCTGCGGCAGGCTGCCCGCGGCATGCATGCAGGCTTCAAGCCTACCTGCGGCGGGCCGGCCGCGGGCGTCAGACTCCCAGCCTCTTCCTCAGCTCACCGATCTGCCTGCGCACTTCTTCCGGCGCGGGGCCCCCCGGCAGGGAACGGGCCGCGGCGCAGGAGGCGGGCACGATCGCGCGGTACAGGTCGGCGTCGAACAACTCGGATCTGGCGCGCAGCTCTTCCAGGGTACGCTCGGCGATGGTCCGCTGTCCGGCGGCGACGCAGTCGCGCACCACGAGGGCGGCGACCTCGTGGGCCTTGCGGAAGGGCAGGCCCTTGCGCACCAGGTATTCGGCGACGTCGGTGGCTTCCAGGAAGCCGCCTGTGCACGCGGCCTCCATGCGTTCCTTGCGGAAACGGGCGGTCGCCATCATGGGGCGGAAGATGCGCAGGCAGGCGCGGGTGGTGTCCAGGGTGTCGAAGAGGGCTTCCTTGTCTTCCTGCATGTCCCGGTCGTAGGCGTACGGGAGGCCCTTCATGAGGGTCAGCAGGGTCACGAGGTCGCCGACGGAGCGGCCCGCCTTGCCGCGGATGAGTTCTGCGAAGTCGGGATTCTTCTTCTGCGGCATGATCGAAGAGCCGGTGCTCCAGGCTTCCGCCAGGTCTATGAAACCGAACTCCTCGGTGGCCCAGATCACCACGTCCTCGCAGAAGCGGGAAAGGTGCGTCATCAGGATGGCGCAGGCGGAGGCGAGTTCCAGCGCGAAGTCGCGGTCGGCCACCGAATCCATGGAATTGAGGGTGGGGCGCGGGAAACCGAGTGCGGAGGCGGTCATCCGCCGGTCCAGGGGCAGTCCCGAACCGGCCAGGGCCCCCGCTCCGAGCGGACACTCGTCCAGGCGCGCGAGGGCGTCGGAAAGGCGGCCCGCGTCGCGTTCCAGCCCCGCGCACCAGGCGACGAGGTGGTGGCCGAGGGTCACCGGCTGGGCCCGCTGCATGTGGGTGTAACCGGGCATCACCGTGTCCGCGTGCTCTTCGGCCCTGTCCAGCAGAGCCGCGATAGTCTGGAGGAGCTCGGCGCGCAGCCCGGGAACGACGCGCTTGAGGTAAAGGCGCAGGTCCACGGCCACCTGGTCGTTGCGGCTGCGGCCCGCGTGGACCATGCGGCCCAGGTCGCCCAGGCGCTCCGTGAGCACCCCTTCGATGAAGGAATGCACATCCTCCACGTCGGCGTCGACGGCGAGCGTCCCCGCCTCCAGTTCACGGGCCATGTCCGCGAGCGCCGCGTACAGCTTGGCGGCGGCGTCCGCGGGAATGATGCCGCACGCGCCCAGCATGGCCGCGTGGGCGCGGCTGCCGCGGACGTCGTCCAGCGCCATGCGGGCGTCCACGAGGATGGACGACTCGAAGGCGAAAGCCTCGGCCTCCGGTTTTTCTTCCAGCCGCCCCGACCATAATACTTGCGCCATGTTGCCCCCCGAACGGAGGCAATCATACGCGCGGGGCGCATCGGTTTCAAGGCGCGCGCCCCGTTTCAGCGGCGGCGCCTATGCGTCGATGACCGCCTTGTAATTCCGGACGAGCACCTGTTCGCCGTTGACGATGAAATTCATGTTCATCTCCACGCGGACGGCCGCTTTCTTGATGAAAATCTCGGCGAGCTTCATCTTGCGCTCGTCGTGCCTGGCGTCGCGCAGGAGCAGGTAGCTCTGCACGATGTCGGTGGTCATTTCCACGAGCCGGCGCGAGTGGTAGGTGACAGCCTCCTCGTCCTCAAGGCCCTTGAGATGGACGAGCGCCTTTTCGACCATGTTGCGCGCTTTCTTCGTCTGCTGGAACAATTCGGGGGCATGCGCATAATCCTCGCCCTCGTAATCGTCGAAGACCGCGACGGCGGCGCCCGAAGTGATGCCCCCGATGGCGGCGACCACCTGGAGCTGGGTCGTCCCTTCGTAGATGTTGGTGATGCGCGCGTCGCGGTAATGGCGTTCCACGGGGAATTCCTTCATGTACCCGGGACCGCCGTGAATCTGGATGGCGTCGTAGCAAACCTTGTTCGACATCTCGGTGTTGTACGCCTTGACGATGGGAGTGAACAAGGAAGCCAGGCGCGAATACTTCTTGAGTTCGGACTTGAGCTCGGCGCTCTTTTCCGGATGTATTTCCGAAGCGTGCTCCAAGCCTTCCTTCAGGTCCACGAAACGGGCGGTTTCGTACAGGAGAGTCCGGCCGGCTTCGATGGCGACCCGCATCTCGGTGAGCATTTCGTAGACCGGAGGCAGGCTTTTCACTTTGACGTTGAATTGGATGCGCTCGCTCGCGTATTTGTACGCCTCGCGGTACGCGGACTCGGCGATTCCGAGGGCTTGGGCGGCGATGCCGAGGCGCGCGCTGTTCATGAGCCACATCGTGTACTTGATGAGTCCCCTGCGGCGTTCGCCCACGAGAGTGGCGGGCGCATCGTTGAACTGGAGTTCGCAGGTCGGCGAGCCGTGGATGCCGAGCTTGTTTTCCAGGCGGCGGATGACCATGTGCTTGTCGCGTTCGTACAGGAAGAACGAAAGGCCGCCGGCGCCCTTGGACGCCTCCTCGCTGCGTGCCAGGACCAGGCCGTACTTGCCGCAGCCATTGGTTATGAAGCGCTTGACGCCGTTCAGCTTCCAATTGCCGCTCGGATCCTGGGTCGCCTTGAGCATCACCGCCTGCAAGTCGCTTCCCGCGTCGGGCTCGGTGAGGATCATGGAGCATCCTTCCTTCCCGCTCGCCAGAATGGGCAGGACCTTCATTTTCTGCTCTTCGGATCCGAATTTGTTGAGGGTTTCCCCGATATCCTGCTGGAGGCCGAAGTTGAGGAAGGATCCGTCGGCCCGGCTGGTTATTTCGGCGGCTATGCTGAGGATGGTGGTCGGGCAGTTCAAGCCGCCGTATTTGCGCGGAAAGCAGAAGCCCATGAGTTCGGCCTTGGAAAAGAGCTCCAGGACCTCCTCCGTCCCTTTCGCGTAACGGACCTCGCCGTTCTCCAGGGTGACTCCTTCCTCGTCGATCCCGGCGGCCCGGGGGGCGAGTTCGTCGCCGGATATCTCCCCTACGAGGCCAAGAATCTTCATATAAGAATCCTTGGCGTCGGCGACGTCGACGGGCGCATGGGGATACAATTCCTTTTCGGCGAAGTCGTCCTCTCGGAGGGCGATGATCCTGTCCAGGTCCATATGTTCAAGATGGAAAAGTATGTCCTTGTTGTCATGCAAGAAATTTGCCACGTTCGCCTCCCCTAGGCCTTTTCTTTGTAGGCTTTGATGAATCGCGGGATCACTTCCTTCAGGTCGCCGACGATGCCGTAATGGGCGATCTGGAAGATCGGCGCATCGGGATCGTTGTTGATGGCGATGATCCGGGACGATTCGGCCATGCCCGCGCGATGCTGGATGGATCCGGAAATGCCGCACGCGATGTACAATTTGGGGCGGACCGTTGTCCCCGTCTGCCCGACCTGGTGATCCTTGGCCACGAAGCCGGCGTCGACGGCCGCGCGCGAGGCACCGACCTCGGCCCCCAATACATGGGCCAGCTTGACGATGAGATCGAAGTTTTCCTTGGTGCCGACGCCGATGCCGCCGGAGACGATGACCTGCGCGCCCTTGAGGTTGACGCGCTTCTCCTCCCGGACCCGCTCGATGATTTCGCTCGGAAAATCCTCCGCCTTGAGGTCCGCCGGGAAATCGGTGAAGACGGTCTTGTACGCCGGATCCCGCGCGGTGAGGCGCATGACGCCTTCGCGCACGGTGGCCATCTGCGGCAGCTTCTCCGGGGAAACGATGGTGGCGATGATGTTGCCGCCGAAAGCCGGCCGGATCTGGAAGAGTATATCCTTGTAGCTCTTGTCCTTGACCTCATGGTCGCCTATCTGGAGGTCCGTACAGTCCGCGGTCAATCCGACCTTCAGGACGGAGGCGATCCGGGGAGCCAAGTCGCGCCCGGTGGTCGTGGCGCCGTACAGGACGATCTGGGGTTCGTGCTTCCGGATGATCTCGCTCATCACCTTGGCGTACGGCACGGGAGTATATTCCTTGAGCCCCTCGTGATCGGCCAGGATCATCTCGTCCACGCCGTAGGTCGCGACTTTCGCCGCCTCTTCCTTCAGGTCGCTGCCGATGAAGGCCGCGCTCGTCTTTACGCCGAGGCGTTTCGCGAGTTCGCGGGCCTTGCAGACCAGTTCCAGGCTGACGTCGGCGGCTTTTCCGTCCGTCTGCTGTATGAATACCATCACGCTTTTTTTCGCGCTCACTCTCGTCTCCTTAGCCTAGCGTATGATCGGCGATGAGCTCGTGGACCATTTTCGCCACGGCTTCTTCGGTGTTTTCGACCATCTTGATTTCCTGGGATACCAAGACCACCGACTCGATCTTCTTCACTTTCGTGGGCGAGCCCGACAATCCGCATTGCTCAGGATCGGCCTTGATGGCCTCTATGTCCCACAATTGCAGGTTGTTCTTGCGTTTGAGTACCGATTCGGACTCCATGTAGCTTTCATCGAAGGCCTGGGAAGTGGATTCCGCCATGACGTTCTTGTAGCTGAGCATGCGGATGGCCGAAGGCGGCCGCGGGTGGTACGCCTCGTCCGTGAAAGTGAGCAATAGCGGAAGCTTGGCTTTCACCATCTCGAAGCCGCCCTCGATCGAACGGCGCACGAGCAGTTCGCGCTTTTCCTCGTCGACCTTCTCGATGACCGAAACGCAGGTGATCTGGTCGATCCCGAGCTTCTCCGCGGTCTGGGGTCCGACCTGGGCGGTGTCGCCGTCGATCGCCTGCCTGCCGCAGAATACGATGTCGTAATGCCCCATCTTCTCCACCGCGCACTTCAGGGCATAGGAAGTGGCCAGGGTATCGGCGCCTGCGAAGCGGCGGTCCGACACGAGGGCGACGAAATCCGCGCCGCGGTAAAGCGACTCCTTGAGGACCTGCACGGCGGGAGGCGGGCCCATCGTGACCACGCTTACCTTCGATCCGGGTATCGTGTCTTTGATGCGCAAAGCCGCTTCCAGCGCATACAGGTCTTCGGGGTTGAAAACGGCGGGAAGCGCGGCCCTGTTGACCGTCCCGTCTTCCTTCATCGCGTTGCCGGTAATATTCTGGGTGTCAGGCACTTGCTTCACAAGCACCACGAGGTTCAAACCCATTCGTCCCTCCTGAAATTTGAATGCGGTGTTGATTGTATCAGGCTAGTCATAATTCGACAACAAAACATCTTGTGTCATTTTACATTTTTCTTCCCAAATCGAATTTGATGGTTTACCATGGGGGCATGACGAGAACGGAAACCGCGCTTCAGTACTTCGACGAGGGTTGCGATTGCGGAAAAGCTCTTCTGCACGCATATGAGCCCGTGTTATCCCTGAACGAGAAGACCCGCGAGAAGTACCGCGCCCCCTTTTCCCAGCTCCTCGGCAGTCCCGCCGAATGCTGCGAGGTGGTGAGCGGCGCCCTCGAAATCCTGGCCCATGCCGGCACGGCGTCAGCGGCGTCAAGCGCCGATCTGGCGGCCCGTTTCAAGGCCCGGTTCATGACCAGCCATACTTCGACCAGATGCAAGGATCTGCTGGGATACGACCTTGGAGAACTCCGCGGATCGCCCAAGTCTATCGATACGGACGCCGTGGACCATGTCTGCCACGATCTCATCATCCAAGCGTGCAGGATACTGGACGAATTGATCGGGGACAAGGCCGCGGTCACGGGCTAAGGGAACTCGCGACGCAGGAACTCCTGCCGAGGCAGATAGTTGATGCCCTGTTCCTCCCGCGGGATTCGTTGCCGAAAAAGCAGAAACGCGGCATGGACATCACCCGTTTTCAATTCCCGTACCGCAGCCAGGCCTGCAGGCGGATTCGCCCCTCCCCGTCTCAAAGCTACGGGCACCGGAGCCGGTCAGGATGAGGGTCCCGATCTTTTCGTTTCATCCGTACCCGAGAAATGAATCCCCCGCATAAAACGGTAGGACGACCCCGTATTCGGCAGCTCTGCCCCCAAGTCCGATAGACGTTAGGCTGCCATCCGGTGAATCCTTCTCAGAACTTGATCCCCAGGTTCAGGGCTGGCGCGAAAATAAAGATCGGGTATTTCGCGTCGAGCTCGGAAAAGCCCGGCGGACTTTTCGTGCTGATCGGCCAGACGTTGATCTCCCCCGCCGCCTCGAAATAGAGCGGGAGACCGAAGATCCTGAAGTCGAAATGCCAGCCGAGCCGCGTCGTGAGGAGGAGCATGAGACCGGACCCGGCCTTGTCGCCGCCTTCGTCGAACCAATCCAGGATCAGGGCGTTCGCGAACTGGCTTGCGTAGAGCCCTTCCCGGATCATGCGCTGGTAGCCGATTATGATTCCGTAGGAATATACGGGCCCCGGATAGGCGGTCTTGTCCCCGTATCCGGCCGACATCGGAGCCCTGTAGCGATACAGGTCCAAGTCCGCGAGAACTATGTCTTTTTCGCTCAGGTGCCTGCCGAAGTCGAGCTCGTAGAAGGCGGCATCTATGGCGGGGATCAGGGAAAGGGCAGAGAAGATCGAGGTCCTGATGAAATTGTCCTACTCTCCCGTCTCTGCGAAAAGCCCGGAAGTGATGCAGGTGAGCCAGAGGCAGATCGCGGTGGCCGCGGCGCGTTTCAGTTGCGGGCTCCTTTGGATAGGTTGTTCTCGAGGGTCTCGAGAGGCATCCGGCGCATTTCGCTCATACCCAGACACACGCAACCGCGCATCAGGAGGCTGAAGGCCGCCGAACCTAGTGATCTACAGCGAGAACGGGGGAGGGCATGCCCGCGGTCAGCTTCAGCGAGACGCCCTGCAATGTTGGAGGATTCCAAAAGCAAGCGCATTTTGGTATCACACTGGTCTTCGACGCGCAACCGGATTTTACGTTCCACATGGTCTGGTCGAAGAATACTTGATACTGGGGAATTGAAAAGCCCCCGGCGCGTTCGTGCCGGGGGCTTCGTTCCGAAAAGTCGATTCACCCTGTCAGCGCATAGCCATTAATAGATCAGGGGAAAGTCCTGGCCATTGCAGGTCATGGTGCCGCTCATCTCGCCCGTCGAATACCCGTAGATATTGAAGACAAGGGTCTTGACCGGTCCGTTGCCGACGAAGGTGAAATCACCGTTTTCGCTTACATACATATTCGTGGTCTCCCCGGAGACGGAGAACAACAGTGTACCGCTCACCCGGTAGCCGCTCGTCGGGTCGTAATAATTAGTCAGTTGAATCGTGAAGTTCGAGGAGGTCGAACCAGTGGTTTGGTTCATCGTCATGGACCCCGAAACGAGTATTGCGGGATTGGCGGGGTCCTGGTAGTAAATCGTCGCGCTCGTGTAGCTCGCGTTCCAGAAGTAGGCTGACTGTGGAATGGTCGACATGGAGGACATGGCCGGGGTGAGAGCGCCCATGGCAACTTGAGCATCCGTCATCGTCACGGTTGTCCCCGTGGTGGAGGTCACGGTGACTTGACAGGAAGCGTACACGTTCTGATCGCTCGCCGAGGTTGCGGTGATGGTTGTGCTTCCCGCCCCCTGAGCCGTCACAATGCCGTTGTTTACGGTGACGACGGAGGAGTCGTAGGTCCAGTTCAGGGCTGGATTCGTCGCAGTCGATGGGTAAACGGCGGGCTGCAGATCGTAGGTCTGGCCAAGCTGAAGGTTCACCGAGGAGCTGACGAAGGTTATGCTATTGACATGGGTGATCGTTGGCTGACTCACCGTGACTTGGCAGCTGGCGCTCTTGGAAGGATCGCTCTGCGAATAGACGGTGATAGTCGTCGTGCCGACCCCTGTCGCGTAGACGTAGCCATTGCTTACCGAGGCGATATTCGTATTTCCCGAGGACCAGCCGAGAGTCTGGTTGCTGGCGTTGGAGGGATAGACGCTTGCCACAAGAGTCTGCCCGACGCCCTGAGTCAGGTATAGATACGAATTATTGAGGCTGATGCCCGTAACCGCGACGATGCCGCCGGTCTGGGCACTCACGGTCACGGTACAAGTCGCGAACTTTGAGGAATCAGCTTTGGAATTCGCCCTGATCGTCGCCGTGCCGGCTCCATTGGCCGTCACATAGCCAGCGCTGACGGAGGCGACAAGGGTATTGCTGCTCGACCAGAACACGGTCCGGTCAGTAGCATTGCTCGGCATTACCTGGGCATCGAGCTGGATGGTATTGCCGACGGTCATGTATAGGTAGCTTTGATCCAGGATCACGCTCGTCACGTTGCCGTCATCGCCTATCATATTCAATAGCGCGGAGCAGGACATGGTCAAGGACGCGACCAATGCTGCAGTAACCAGACCAAGGATCGTCTTTCTCATTGCCTTCTCCTGTTAGGGGCTTGTTCGATTTACAAAGTACGGACCGGAGTCCAAAGATCAGTAGCACTGTATCCAAAAGTTATCAATGTCTCTGCTAAGCCCCAAATCCCCGGATAATTTTCCTTGATGATCCGAAAATTACCGCGCATATACGTTTACCCTATCGATATATAACAGACATAGTATCTACATTAGGAGACATGCCCGCGTCAATCCCGATCCTGGAAAAGACCTGTTTCGAACTTGATCCCCGGCCCCTGGAAGAAAAGAAAAGCCCGCACGCCGGACTGCTCCCCACCAGCCGCGTATTCAGGTCCCTCGGCAAACCCGCCCTGATTGCGGGCGCCATCTCCACCAAACAACGTCAACGGGTGTTGCTCGAAGGCCAACTCATCGAGTCGATGGTCCTCCTGCAGACTACAGGCGGCGATTGCGTGGAAGACATGAAGACTATAGCCGGGGACGAATGTCCGGATCGCGGTCCGGGCTATTCCCTTCCCAAGGTAAATACCCTCAGGGACTTTATGAACCGTTTCCACAATGAGGATCTTGTCAGACTGCGGCCGCCGCGCGAGGAGCAGAGGAGTTTCATCCTTGAACCCAGCAAGACCCTGGTCGGGTTGCAGGAAGTTCTTTCCGGATCGGTACGGGCGATTGCCACTGTCAAGGATAGCCGGAATTGCCCCAAGACCATCGCGACGGTGAACCTTAGCGTGACGATAATCGAAAGCCATGAGGAGGCCGTGTGAGAGGGACAGAGATGGAAGACCTTGCACGAAAAGGGGCGGATTGACGTAGGTCTGGTACCGGCTGAGCGGAATGACCCCACTTTCATGTGGGTTTATGCTTTTTGTATTGCGTTATTTCACTCTTGGATATATAATAGCAATATATGACCGACTCCGAGGCAATTTTCGGCTTCCTCGTGTCGCTCCGCGCGCGCGAACTGAGCGTCGATCAGCTAATGGCTTTCGGCGCGCCCCTCGGCATCACGGCGACGAACCTCCGGAGTTCACTTTCCCGCATGGCCGCCAAGGGCTTGGTGGAAGCGCGCAAAGAAGGAAAGCGCGCCTTTTATAGCCTGGCTCCCAAGGGACAGCGCATTGGCGGCAACGTGGGCCTCCACTTCAGGGAACCCGACTGGTCTGGATGGGATGGCTCCTGGTGGGGCGCCTTTTTCTCAATGCCCGAGGCCAAAGAACGCTACGCCCTCCAGAAAAAGCTCGCCGCGTACCGCCTTAGGCCCCTCTATCCGGGCTTCTGGGCCAGGCCCTACAGGGAGGCCGAGGGAATTGGCGAGGCCTTCGCGAGCCGCGCATCGGAAGGGCGCTTCGAGCTGGCACGGCTCACTTTCGAGAGGGCTATCACGCGGGAGCGAGCCGCCGAGGCCTTCGGCCTTGAGGCGATAGCCGCGCGGCTCGCCGGGGCGGCAGCGACAGCAGAGGCATCGATCTCCCGGCTCGACGCATCGGGAGCGGAAGAAGCCTTTGCCCAATGGATGCGCCTGGGCCACGAGCTCGTGAATGCCCTCGCCCTCGACCCCCTCCTCCCCCCGCCCCTCTTGCCGGAGGATTGGCCGGGGCCCGGGCTCAGGGCGCGCTTCTCTGAATGGGCGGGAACATGCTCCGCGCGCATGAAAGCCTTCGTCGCCCCGATACTCGGGAGCGAAACCTGAAGCTTAAGGAACGGGCAAAGCGAAGTAAAGGGATCGCGATGCCACATAAGGAGAAATGCGAATGAACGCAGGCAATCTGGCATTGACGGCAGGAGCGCTTTTCATCATCGACGCGCTCGTTGGGAACGCCCTCTACATGAATCCCTTGGTGGCCCGGCTCTACGCGCGGCATGAGGGACATCCGGGCGTCAAGCATTGGAAGGAGATAGGGAGCTTCGCGAAGTTCCTCTCGCTCAACATGCTGATGGGCCTCGCCTTGAGCGCCCTATACGCCCTCGTTTTCGCGCTCATGCGCGGATCGCTCCCCGGCAACCCCCTTCTCGCGGGGCTCTGCTTTTCCGGAATGGCGATCGCCCTCAAGGCCGCGCCCGAGGCCTTCAACCAGTACATGAACATCAACTATCCGCGTTCTTTGATCGCGGCGCAGCTCTCCAATTCGTCCATTTCGCTCTTGATCTCCGGCATAGCCCTTGGCCTCCTCTCCGAGGCCTTGCCCGGATTGGCCTAAGGAGGCATCGATGAATTTGACCGATACGTCTACGTCCTGGCTCCTTTCTGCGCCCGAGCCCTACATCCGCTATCAGGCCCTGGCCTTGCTCAGGCCGGCCGAGGCCGACTCCGCCCTCCTTGACGCCGACCCCTTCATTCAGGCCAACATCGAGGCGGTAGCCGGATGGAAGGATGAGGTATTAGCGCGCCACGACAAGGCGGATCTCTTCATCCACAGGCTGGCCATGCTGGCCGAACTCGGCGTGACTGGCGCAACCAAGGGCATGGGGCCTATCCTGGAGAGCCTTCTCGCCGCCATCGCCCCCGACGGCAGCTTTCCGATACAGATCATGATACCCAAGGCCTTCGGGGGCTCGGGCGAGGCGCGTGATGACTGGATAATCTGCGACTTCCCGACCATCCTCTACGCCCTGGCGAGCATGGCCCCGGAGGACCCGCGCCTGGAAGCGGCCTACGGCAAGCTACGGAGCCTCTCCGGCGAAACCTTCTACCCCTGCTGCGGGAGCATACCCAAGTTCAAGGGTCCCGGCCCCAAGGGCGGCATGTGCCCCTACGCCAACCTCCTGGTCGCCCGGGCCTTCGCAGCGAGGCCCGGGCTACGCTCCTGCCCCGAAGCGAAAACCGCGGCGGGAGCCCTGCTCTGGCACTGGGAAAACAGGGCCGGCAAGAAGCCCTTCCTCTTCGGCATGGGGACCGACTTCAAGAAGCTCAAGTTCCCCTTTATCTGGTACAACATCCTGCACGTGCTGCGCGCCATCGGACCCATCGGGTCTTTGGCGGATGACGCGCGCTATAGGGAGATGGCGGCCATCGTCGAAGCCAAGCTCGACGCCGAGGGCCGCGCGACGCCCGAGAGCGTCCACATGGCCTACAAGGCCGAGGAATGGTCCCAAAAGAAGGCGCCGAGCAGGCTCATCACGATACTTGTCCATAAGGCGCTCGGGTTTTCAAACGCCCGCTAAGATCGGGGCCTGAATGGCCCAAGGCCCACGAGTATTTTCCGCTTTAGGGGCGGGCTCAGGCCCCTTGGGGGATGCAGTCCAGGATACCTCACGTAGACCGGAAAGAACCGGCGCTCGACAGGCCATCCCACCCACGGAGCAGCCACGGTCGGCGATACACGGAGCGACCAGCCGACGTGACTTTTCAGCAGCTTCCGCTGAATGGATCGAGGCGCAGCCCCCTTTGTCGATGCGGGGGCGATGTTGATTCCATGGATTTAAGAGAGGCTTGGGGATTTACCGGAACTCAGACCGTTGGACAATGGCTTGAGACATCGGATCGCGCGACCGCGGTACCTTTTTGCCAAAGTTCAAATTCGCTTATATCGGCGGTGTCATCCCATACAACCGCGTAGCCGCCCGCATCGACACGTACTCCGGCAAAACCTGATGGTGCATCCAGCGCACTGAAACCAGGGCGACCAAGAAGCGGGGCGCAATCATAGAGTTTTTCAACGTTGTCGTTGAATCTGACGATCAGTTTTTGTCTTCCGTCGGTGTCACAGAAACGACCCTGGGGATACCGGTCATTGGAGGCCAGCCAATTGATGAAAATCCTTTGTGTCCCACATACGCGCAAGCTCCGATTTATGTTGTTCTGCCCATTCCTTGACAAGAACGTCCGCTCTTGCCGGCAAGTCACCTTCAAGCAGATCGCATGACACAATCAGCGGCATCATTCATCCATTATAGTATCAACTCACAGGAAAAATTATTGCCTTGGACCCGAGTCGCAGCCTACTCCGCGCCATTACGTAAAAATGCAACAGCCATTATAGGCAGCGGCGCCCCCGGGGGGATGAGCGAGGGGGCGGCATCCATGCCGCTGCCGAATCGCTTCGCGATTCGGCGACTACGCCGTACGGCGGCATCCGTGCCGCCGTGCCGCCCCTCCGCCGGAACGCGCCCTTCTCTTCCCCCCGCAAGCCCTTC
Organism: Treponema sp.; assembly: GCA_003527485.1. Lineage (GTDB taxonomy): Bacteria > Spirochaetota > Spirochaetia > Treponematales > Breznakiellaceae > UBA12037. The sequence continues at coordinate 311,666 of DPXI01000088.1, forward strand.
CCTCAGCCCGCCACGCCGTCGGACTTGGCTTCGTCGCCGCCGTGGAGGCCGGACTTCTTGCCCAGCCCCCGAGGGCGCGCACGAGGATGGGGAGTCCGTACAGGCGGATGAAGCCCTTGGAATCGGCGTGGTCGTTGAGTTCGCCCGTTCCGAAGCTGGCGATGCTCGTGTTGTAGAGCGAGTACGGGGAGGAGACGCCGGCGGCCGCGATCGAGCCCCTGTAGAGCTTCATGCGGACCTTGCCGGTCACGGTCTTCTGGGTGACGTCCACGAAGGCGGAGAGGGCGTCGCGCAGGGGGACCAGAGGCCGCCGTAGATGAGCTCGACGCCGGCCATCTTCTTGCCGTTCACGGCCACCGGGAGGCCCTTCTCGAATTCGACCTTGACATATTTGGCCTTGTCGGGAGCCTTCTCCGGAGCGACGGTCATCTTGAGCATGCGGTCCAGGCTCGGCTCGTTCGCGGGGTCCTCCAGCTCAAGGCCCTTGTGGCTCATGAGTTTCCAGGTCCGCCAGGGGACGATGATCTCTTTGCCGGGGGCAAAGACGAGGATGCCGAGGTCGAAGCAGACCTGGTCGTTCCCCTTGCCGGTCGCACCGTGGGCGATGGCCGTGGCCTTCTCCTTACGCGCCCACGTCCACGCAGACGGCGACGCTCTCGCAGTCGTGGTTTTCCGTGAGCCAGGGGATGATGACCGTGGCGTCCAGTCCGCCCGAGTACGCCAGGACCATCTTTCTCTTCATATCGGACTCTTCACTGATTAGGCCAATCCCAGGTCGCCCCGCCGTTCGAAGAGTGGTTCATTTTGACACCCAGTCCCGATGCGCTCCGCCAGAGGAGCCAGATGTCCTGACCGCTGGAGTCGGGGAGGAGGGCAACCCGAGCCCCTGCCGCATCGCGTGAATCGACAGTAACGACACTTTCCCAGTCGGCGCCAGATGAGGCGGCGAACCGAAGTTCATTGGAACTGGTATAAAACGCCGTTTGAATGTTTCCCGATGAGGGCAGGAAGAGCGAGGAGGTTTTGACATAGCTTCCGCCCGAAGTTGGTGGGCTGTTGACTTGGTAAAAATTGGCGCCATCCGTCGATTTCATCAGAAGAGTGCAGAAGAGCCACAGAGTATTCCCATCCGGATCGAGTTTGAAACTAAAATCCCCCGACATGTCGATATCGGCGTTCGAGGATACGGTCCATGTGTCGCCGCTGTCCTGCGATGCGGCCATCCGGAGATTGTAGGTGTCAGGTTGATTATTCTGGTAGACGAGCCAGAATTTGCTCCCCGCTCCGGCGAGCCTGCATTCGCCCCAACTGGCGATCGGGTCGATGGTCTGCACTACGAAACTCGCTCCACCGTCGTGGGAGACGGCGGTTTTTTGATGACTGGATGCGGGCGAATGATAACCTTTGTAGGCGATGATGACGTCGGCGCCCGATACGAGTATATCGGTCAACGCGTCGTATCTTCCCCTTTCGGTATCGAGGACCTTCGTCTGCCAGGTCGTTCCTTGATCCAGCGAAGTCCCGAATACCGTGCTCCAGTCGCTCGTTTGGTAACAGATGTAGGCAACGTTCGAGTATTCGGTTATCGATATATTCTGGCATGATCCCTCGACCAGCGTGCCGGCCTGCCAAGTCGCTCCATTGTCGATCGAGCGGACGAGCCTAAGAGGGCTTTCGCCATAAGCCGCGAGCATGAAATCGCCGCCTCGTATGCCGGCGAGATATTGACCCGGATCGCTCCCCCCCGCGGGTGAAGAATCAACTATCTCCCCGATTGCCGCGACGGTATCGGGGATTTGCAGCCAGCTGCTTCCGCCATCGGCGGAGCTCTGGAAAACGACCTGGCCGGCCTGGTTGATATAGGCGATTGTCGGATTGCCGTTCGCTATGACGAGGGCTGGAAGGCTGTCCGATCGCCCATTGGGGCACAGACCATCGGGCAGCTCGGCTTGGGCCCAATTCGCGCCGGAGTCTGCCGAATGGAGGAATGACATGCCCGGGGGGCTCGCCCAACAATCGTAGCCGGCGAGATAGATGTCTGAACCGTTCCTTACCATGTTGCGTGCGCCCGTGCTCCCTGAATGGAGGGTGTCATAACTCGCGCCTCCGTTCGTCGTCCGCAATATGCTTCCGACATTATCCATAGCGATCAGGAGTGTCGTACCGTCATAGTCGAGGTTTAGGTTGAAGCCGTAGTTCTCACCCGAAAGATTCGTCCCGCCGCTCCAGGTCGCGCCACTATCCGAGGAATGGAAGAGGGCGACCTGCCCATTGGGATTCCAGCGCCGATAGCCGACATAGATGTCGTTACCCCTGGCCGCGATGCCGGGAGGCCCGCCGAAATTATTGGAGCCCTCGCCATAGATTTTCGTCCCGGGAACCTGTATCGGCGCGCTGAAATCGTAGGAGGCGGTCATGACTTCGCTTGCGTTGTTCACCCAAGCCAGATGAACCACCGAGCCGGAAATCGCCGATCGTAGGTATTGGTTCGACGCCAAATTGGTGTTTTGCGAATCGAGGCCGCTCACCATGGAGGTGGCGGCGCTCCAGCTCGAGCCGTCGTCGCTCGTAAAATAATCAATTTCGCTGCCCTGCCTGACCCAGACGAGGTAGCGGATCGTGCCGATCCGATAAAGGTACACCGATCCGGGATTGTTCTGCGCCCCTCCTGAGGCAATGAGGTTAGGACCGGCGAGTAGCGCACCCGAGGAATCCGTCTTGGCGACATAGAGCTGATTCGTGTCAGTCGCGTAGGCGACGAGGAAGCCCGCGTCGTCTTGAGCGAGAGCGACAGTCCCGCCCGTCGCGCCCGAGGCGATGATGGCGCCTGAAATCGAGCTGACCTGGCTCTTCGGGCTCGCGGTCTGCCAGGTCACGGTCCTCGTCGTCGGCGCTGCGAAGTCGAGATAGGCGGGGGTCACGGTGAAGGCCCGCGCGCTCGGATCTCCGCTCCCGACGTCGATGAGGAGCAGATGGTACAGGGCATTCGGGACGACGTTGAAGGCCCAAGGCGAGCCGGAATATTGGGTCATGCCCCCCGGAACGGATACTCCCTTGGAATCATACAAAAATCCATAAATGAGCGGCGCGGAGCCCGCCTCGGGTGTTATAGTGACGCCGATAGTCGAATCGGTCGGCGTGAAATCCAACCAGAGGTCGCTACCGGGAACCCGCCCCGAATCTCCGTAGTTCTGCCAGGGCGTCAGCAGGGCGAGCACCGAAGAAGCAGAGCCGTAGGCGATCGGCGTCGAAGATGTGGGCAGGCAGGTGATCGTGATTTCGATATCATGTCCAGAGGTAACAGAGAAAGCGGGCGAAACACCGACAACCTCGGGAAGAACTGGATCGTACACGCTGTTATAAATCGAGGCCTTTATCGTATAGCCAGTTCCGGCAGGCACCTGACGGGAGGCGCCGCTGACGGGTTCGTTCATCGACTGGCCCGAGGGCAGGTAATCCCAGCTATCGATCGGGGTCGCGGGATTTTCGCTCGTGAAGAGTTCGAAATTGACTCTGTCGGCGACGGCGAAAGCTTTGGCCGCGCCGCCGGACGAAAGCGTTCGCGTCGTCGCACTTTGATACTTCGACAGGGCCGATGCGATGAGGGCGGACAGCCTGGGTACCGCGATAGTAACGGTTCCGGTCCCGCCAGCGGGCTGGACTTCCCGATTCGGCGAGAAGGCTTGATGGCAGCCGAGGAGGGGAATGAACAAGGCCAAAACGATCGCGAAAGACGCATGTTCGAAGGTTCGGTTTTTCATTTTCGCTTCCTCACTGGACCGTGATGCCGACCGTGCCGGGCGGTACGATGATGGATAGGGGCGCTGAAGGCAGTCCGTACTCATCGGCATCGACGCTTCCGTTCCCGTTCGCGTCGACGCCGACGCGCCAGTAGTAGGTCCCCGACTCGGTGCCGCCGAAACTGAAATTGCACCAGTAGGAATCCATGTCGCCGCCCGAACCAGCCGAAATATCGGCCCAATTCGCGGCGTCGGTGGATTGTTGGACGCGCCGGAGGATGCTCCCCGTGCATCGAGGCTCCATCCAGTTTAACTCGATATTACTGTCTTGCTGTATGGCTATGACGATCGCCGTAGCGTTCCCCATCGTTTCCCAATTCGTGAAGTTCAAGCCACTGGCTGTTCCGGTGGCCTGATCCCAGGTGTAACCGGCATCGACCCGCGCGACGATGTCGCCGGTTTCAATCGTTTCCCCGCCGTCGCCGTCGCTGTCGAGCCACATGACAAGGTTATCCGGGGAGAGGTTAGGGACGCCGGCATAGACGGTGAATGCGGCGCTGCCTCCGGAGACGGTGAGCGTCGTTTTATGCGTCCTCCAATTCCCGTCCTTGAGCAAGGCCTGCCAAGTCCCATCGGCGAGGGGAAGCCCGGAAAGCGTACCGGTCAGGGCAGGCCCCTGCCCGGTCGTGACGGTCACCTCGCTCGCGGGGCTGATCGCGTTGTCGGTAAGGGCATAGACTATATAGGTGTACGTGGTATTCGAATCGCAACCATTGTCGGTGTAGCTCGTCGAAGCTTGCTGCGTGGAGACGGAAACCGAGTGCGACGCTGCGCTGCTGCATTCGACCGAATACCGCGTCGCCCCGGGTACCGCGTCCCAACTCAGCGCAACGCTCGTCCCATTGACATTTGCTTGCAAATTGGCGGGGGCTGCAAGAGGATTCGGCGCTCGCTCCAGGGCGATATCGTCGAAGTAGACACTATACCCCGTCGCCCCCGAATCGCCGAAATAAATTTTCAGATTGTCGAGGGTCGAAGTTCCTGGATAAGTGAAGTAATAGTCCATTTGAGTCATCACGGGCGTCAGGCTCATGCATTCATAGTCGATGTGCAAATCAGCCTGGGAAAAATCGAAATACCCGTTCCAAGTTCCCCCGCTCGTTCTGGCTTTGAGCGAAAGCCGGTACGACACTCCCTGCTCCAGCAGGATCGATGATTGTTGGAGAGCGACGCTTTCTTCGTACTGTCCGCCGTTCGCAATATCGATCTTGGCTTCCCCGCCCACGACATTGAACACAGCCTCGCCCCCATTTCGAAGTACTAAATCCCAATTCGCCATTCCGCTAACGAAGTCCCCGTTCATGATTCCTTCGATGGGGGTGATCGAGCTGCAGCCGAAGCCATAGCTCACCGGGTCGTCGTTTATCATGTTCACCGTGAGTACGCCGAGATAGTAATCGCTCAGGGGATCAACCTTGAATCCCAAAGGGGAAATGGTCGAACCCCCATCCACTATTACCGCATAAGCAAGCCCGCAGTAATGTCCGTCTGATCTGAACAGCAAAACGGCAGTCTCCGCCCCGTCCGTTGACACGGAAGGAGCGATTTTGATCCATTCGACCCCCGCTGGGATCGAAAGGCGGTACCATCGTTCGCCTGCGTCGAAGCTAGTCGGCATTCCCCCGCCCTGCGGGGTAACGAGGGGCTGGAGGCTCCCCGTTGCGCCCACGCCGAGGCTCAGGTCGGTCACGAAACCAGGATTCGGGATACACGGTATCAGGACAGAGGTAGTGGCACTTGCGCTCACGGTAATTTCGCCCACCTCCCCTGAGACGACGCTCTCGCTCGTGGAAACGAGGTTGTTGTAGACCCTCGCCTTGAGCGTATAACCACTCCCGACGGGCACGGTCGCGGTGGTGGAGTTGTCGCCGCCAAATGATCCAAACTTGTTTTCCGCGGTCCACTGGGCTACCGTCGCGCCGCCCGAATCGAGGAGTTCGAACTCCACGCGGTTGGCGACGAGCATCGCCCGCGAGGCCGAGCGAGCGCCCGAGGCGCTCGCCGAGGCCACGCTGCCTTTGGTCGCGGCGAGTTTCTCGGCGGCTTCGAGGACGTGGCTCGATATCAGGGGCACGCTGATTTTGATCTGACCGGTCGTAGCCGAGGTCGAGGTCGAGCCGGACTTAGGTTGCGGCCCGACGAAGAGATTGCACGAGGCGACCAAGGCGACGAGAGCGATCAAGCCTATGGTGCAAGCGATTTTTGCTTTGATGTGTGTCATTGCTTTCCCCCTCATTCCAGCCCGACCGAAATACCGCCGGAGCCCGATCCGCTCGTCGTACCCGAGACCGCGTCGCTCATCGCGCCTTCGACGCTGCCGTTGAACGCGGAGACCTTGTACCAGTAGGTCGTGGAAGCCGAAAGCCCCGAATCGACCGCGGAGACGCCGACGGCGATGTCGGCGCCGATTTGCGCATAGGTTCCGCTGGCCGAATCGGCGCGGTACAGCCTGTAGCCGTTTACAGCGGCGATGGCCCCCCACGATAGGCTTATCGAATCATTGGTGGTCGAGACGATTTGAAGGGTCGGAGCGTTCGGCGCGGATATCGGAGAAGCCCTCACCGTTATGGTAAAGACCTGCGTATCGGTCGCGCCTCCCTTGGAAAGGGTCGCCGTCATCGTGACCGAGGCATCCGCGCTTCCTACTGCCGGACTCGTAACGACACCGGCGACGCTGACGACGCCTGCATTGCTGGAAGTCCAGGCGATAGCTACCCCGTTCGCACCTGACGTGGTTAAAATGAGGTTCGCGGTTACGGAGCTTGCGGAATCGCCGGTCGCGTAAACGATATCGAGCGCGGCCTTGGCCGCCGCGATGTCGGCGGCGGAGGTATCGGGCATCGCCAGAACCGATAGGGTGAAGACTTTCGTATCGGTCGCACCGTTCCTTGAAAGCGTCGCGGTGAGCGTGAGCGAAACATTCGCGTTTCCGATCGCCGGTCTGGTCACGACCCCGGAGGCGCTGATCACCGCAGGACTACTGGAGGTCCAAGTAATCGCCACGCCATTCGTGCCCGAGGCGCTTAAGGTGAGGTTTTCGGTCACGGAGCTTGCGGTATCTCCGATAGCGTAGCCGATCACCAGGTCGGCCTTGGCCGCGGCAACGTCGGCGGCCGAGGTATCGGGCATCGGCTTTACGATAAGGGTGAAGACCTTGGTATCGATGGCGGAGTCGCCTGTAAGGGTCGCGATGAGGGTAACCGTAACATCGGTGCTACCTGCGCTTGGCCTGGTCACGACTCCCGTCGCGCTGATCAGCGCAGGGCTGCTTGAAGTCCAGGAGATCGCTATAGCGTCCGCGCCCGACGTGCTCAAGACGAGGTTGGCGGTCACTGAGTTCGCGGAATCTCCGGCCGCGTAGCCGATTGCGAGGGCGGCCTTGGCGGCGGCGACCTTTTCCGCCGCAGTTGAGGTCGCGATGGATGTATCGCAGGACATTAGAGCAAGGCTGATCATGACGATCGAGGCAAGGGCGGCCACGATTCCCCGGGTGACTTTGCGCGTTTGCATTTCATTCTCCTGGAGTTGAGGTGAGAGGGAAACTGGATGTGGGTCACTGTGAGGCTGGAGGCGGGTATTGGGAAGAGAGTATTTCTACTCGGAAGGCAAGTATTATTACTCTTTGGAAGGAATGGAGCGGAAGGGTAACCTTTTTCGAATAGTTTCCCTTCCGCTCAAAGACTCAATTCCTCGCGATCCTGATAGCAGCAGAGCGACAGGAGAAGGGCATTTTCGATCAGGTAGTCATTGATTGTGAAGAGGTCGGCTTCATGGGCCGCGTAGTCTCCCGCAGTCAGCTGCGTTCAGGCGTCCGCTATACGCCGTCTGGCTCTTCAGGGTGACGCCGATGACGGGGAGGTTCCGGAGCCGACGAGGCATTCCCACTCGGTCTTGATACTGCTGGCGATCGGGGTCCACCATGGATAACGCTACTCGAGAGCTCCGAGTATTTTTACTCTTTTGGCTTAATGCAATATGTGGTACTATCGCGCAGGCATTTCGGCAGCCGATGTAAGAACGGACGAAGGCTCTCCTTCGGTCGGAGCAAAATTATGCAAAAAAAGCGGATGTTCATTCTGGTCGGGATAGGCGCGACGATTGTGATCGCGTCGCTGGCCGTTTTTTCCCTCCTTCATGCTCGCTCCTTGCCGCTCACCCCCAAGGCTCGAACAGGCCTGATCGATTTGAGTTCCTGGGATTTTACCTCGCTCGGCCGGGTGAGGCTGGATGGAGCATGGTCGTTCGCGAGGGCGGAGGATGGGCCTTGGCTCGAGGCGACCGTACCCGATTCGTGGGATCGTGCGTCCGGAGGGATGGCGCCCATGGACGGTCCATATGGACTCGGACGATATCGACTGAAAATTCTGCTTCCTCCATCCCACTCTGGTTTGGCGCTTTGCATTCCCGACCAAGCTATTTCCTACGAACTTTTTGTCGACGGCGTGGCGCTGGGCGGAAACGGCGATCTCGAGTCCGAAAAAGACGGCTATTTGATCAAACGCGAAACCGAGCTCTTCCCTCTCGATGCCGATAGAGATTCCGTCCTGCTCGAGCTGGCCGTATCCAACCACCAATACGATATCGGCGGCATCATCAATCCGATATACATCGGTGTGGCGCGGTCGTTGTCCGAGGGCAAGGAACTCGAGACCCTGCGTGACGGCTTCCTGATCGGCGTCCTATTCGTCACCGCGCTCTATCACCTTTCGCTTTACCTTTTTCGCAGGAGCGACCGGTCGAATCTGGATTTCTTCATCTTCTGCCTGCTCATGGGGATACGCGCCTTTTGCGTGGCGCACTATCCTGAACGGATTTTCCCGGGACGACTTGTTTTTTCGCTTTCGACCAGGGTTGAGTACCTGGGCTTTTTTTTCGGCGTCGTCGCATACATGCAGTTCGTACGGGACCTGTTTCCCGGCCTCCTCGATCGCCGAATCCCCTTAGTCTACGCTCTCGCCGCGACGATGGGCGGGCTCGTTGTTGTCGGGACGCCGGTCGCCTTCTTCATGGCCAAGACCACCAAGCCTTTCCAGGGCGCGGTTCTCATCGCAGGTCTCTTCACCTTCGCGACCTTCGCCCGCGCCCTCGCCTCGGGGAAGAGGGATTCGCTGGTCGCGTTCCTGGGTTTCTCCCTGTTCTTCCTCTTCCTCGTCAACGACATCCTCTATTCGGCCCTGGTCATCCATACCGCCCACCTGACGTCCGTCGGCGTGCTGGTCTTCATCGCGAGCCAATCGGTCACGGTCGCGATCAGGTTCAACGAATCCTATTGCAATGAAATGCGGCTCTCGCGGGAACTCGAGGACGAGCGGGATCGCCTGGAAGCGCGGGTCGTCGAGCGCACGACTGAGCTCGCCGAAGCCAACGGTCGATTGGCCGAGGTGGACAGGGCGCGAAAGGCTTTCTTGTCGAATACCTCCCACGAGCTCAGGACCCCTGTTTCGCTCATCGCGACGCCGCTCGAGGCGATCATCGCGGGAAGGTATGGCGAAAGCGTCCATCGGACGGCTCCGGTTCTCTCCATCATAAAACGGAGCGCCGACCGCCTGCTGCGCCTCGCCGACGGGCTCCTGGAGTTTTTGCGCCTGGATTCCGGAGCGGTCATCCCCCGTCCCGTGGTCTTGGATCTCACGGATTTCGCAGCGCCATATATGGAGGAGTTCGCCCTACTCTGCGAAAAACGGGACATCGGGATAGCCTTCGACAAGGGGAGGGGGGTCGTCGCACGCGTCGATCCAGCCCTCCTCGAGACTGCCTACTTGAATCTCCTCTCGAATGCGGCGAAGTTCACCCAGCCCGGCGGCTCGATTCAGGTCCGCACGGGGAAGACGGAGGGACGGGTTTGGATCGAGGTCGCCGACACGGGGCCGGGCATCCCGCCCGAGTGGCTGCCCAGGTTGTTCGAACGCTACGCGGCCGCGAGCGAGTCGTTGCGGTCCTCCTATTCCGGTTTCGGGATCGGCCTGCCGCTCGCCGCCGATATAGTCCGGCTGCTCGGGGGCGAGATCGAGGTCGAGAGCACCAGGGGCGTGGGGAGCGAGTTCCGCATGAGTTTTCCCAAGTCGAGCGGCGTCCCGCAACCGATGGCGAAACTATCGTCGAACAGGCTCGCGGCCCTGGTCCCGGCGACGGCGATCGAGGCGCCGGAGCCTGATCGGGATCGGGCAGGAAGCGAATTGCCTACGGTCCTCGTGGTCGACGACGACAGGGATATGACAGCCTTCCTGGTCTCTTTTCTTTCCGATCGTTTCGCCGTTTTCACGGCAGGCTCGGGCGACGAGGCGCTGTCCTTCCTGGGCTCGGGGAAACGTCCTCGCGCCATCGTGGCGGACCTCATGATGCCGGGCATGAGCGGGCTCGAGTTGCGGCGGAAGGTCGCAGCCATCGATCACCTCGCGGGCGTGCCCTTCCTCTTCCTATCGGCCAAGTCGGACGAGGCGACGCGGATTGCGGGCTTGGAGGCCGGCGCCGTCGACTATCTGGGCAAGCCCTTCGCCGTGGAGGAGCTCGAGGCTCGCATCGCCTCGGTCATTTCAGTCGGGGATGCCGAGCGGGCGAGGCTCGAAAGGCGGGTCATCGCAGCGTTGCGCGACGACGATCGCGGTACCGAAGTCCGTGCCGACGATTGGCGGGCGGCTTCCAAAGCGATCGGCCTAGAGGGTCGGGACATGGAGATCGCCGAGCTTGTGGCGGCGGGCAAGGGCGACAAGGAAATCGCAGTGGCGCTCGGCTATTCGGCCCGCACCGTCTCCAATCGCGTCTCGGCTATCCTGAAGCGGACCGGATCGATCAACAGGACGGCCCTGGTCGCGCGCCTTCACCAGTCCCCCCGTCGTGCCTAGCGAGAGATGACTCCTTTCAGGCCATGTGCTTTATCTGCAATCACAGATAGAAAACCGATAGCGGAACTCTCATTTCAAGGTTTTTGGCGATATTTTGCCGGAAAACGGAGCTTATTCCGCAATCCAGTGCTTTTCGCTACCAAAATTATTGCTCCTGCCGTCATACCCGGTAACGCCGGTCTGGATTGACTGTATTACGTGGGAGTTTTGTCATCAAAATGGGAATTTCAGGGAATGTAGCGTGACCTGCAGACGGAGCTCCGCCACCACGCCGTAAAATACCGTTTGGAGGGAAGTATCCTGTTCTGCATAAACATCGGTTATAGGGACTTATACTGGGACCAACGCCCGTCCTGTCGGCGAACGGGCACAAATGGACAACCGGGGTTCCTGCTCCTGTTTCTTCGCCCACTCGATATTCACTGAGCCGGATTGAACCGCGTCCCGATTCGCGGTTTCAATCCGTGATTCGGCTTTTTGCCCAGTCGGCGCAGCCGGAAAATTGTTCCAGACGGTCGACAATGACCTGCGGAGGATTGGCGTAGACTTGGTTCCGGGCAGGCGATAGACGAACAAGGTTCTGGACGGTCGCTTCACGGTGCCCGGGGGATGAGCGAGGGGGCGGCATCCATGCCGCTGCCGAATCGCGTCGCGATTCGGCGATTACGCCGTACGGCGGCATCCGTGCCGCCGTGCCGCCGCTCCACCGGAGCGTGCCCTTCCCCCCGCAAGCCCTTCCCTAGCCCGCCACGCCGTCGGACTTGGCTTCGTCGCCGCCGTGGAGGCCGGACTTCTTGCCCAGCCCCCGAGGGCGCGCACCAGGATGGGGAGTCCGTACAGGCGGATGAAGCCCTTGGAGTCGGCGTGGTTGTAGAGCTCGCCCGTTTCGAAGCTGGCGATGCTCGTGTTGTACAACGAATACGGGGAGGAGACGCCCGCGGCCGCAATCGAGCCCTTGTAGAGCTTCATGCGGACCTTGCCGGTCACGGTCTTCTGGGTGACGTCCACGAAGGCGGAGAGGGCGTCGCGCAGGGGGACCAGAGGCCGCCGTAGATGATCTCGGCCAGCTTCTGGGACTTTTCCGTCAGCCCGCTACGCCATCGGATTTGGCTTCGGATCCGCCATGCAGACCCGCATAGTCACCTTGCGCGCGCTTTGCGCATGGAGACGGTATCCTGCCTAATTGCCTTGTCCTGCGCCCGCCGAACCGGGCTGCACGCCATCAGGTGCCACGGGCGGTATAAAAGGCGTGTCCGCTATCCTGAAAGACGAAAAGGTCCCGGGATAGGCAAAATCGATATAGCAGGTTGCGCCCTTGAAAAGGTGGAGAGTGCCAGACCATCGAGAGCCAAACGACCGGATAATAAATGGATGGATACCCGGAGCGACTTCGAGCTTTGCGCTTTCACCGTTGCCGATCGAAACCAGATCTTTGCCGTCGAGGATGAGGGTGAAGGTAACGGCCGATGCTAGGTAGAGGTTCGGTCGAGAAAAGGCGATGAAAGCGCGCTCGGTGCGGGTGATCCCGTCGACGGGGAATGCGAAATATTGGGTTGACTCGGGCTTCGTCGTAGCGCAGGACGCCACAAGAGCTCCAAGGACCAAGGCTAGAGTAGTCAGCTTTTTCAAAGGCTTTCCTCCGAATTCGTAATTGACAGTCGGCAGGCGGGTCGACAGCGCGGTTTGTTCCGCGCCATTCGCCTTCTCAGTACGACAGGTCCTCAGCCTCGAGTTCCGCGAGCTGCCTGTCCAACTCCGCAATCGATTTCTTTAACTTGACGATGTTGGGCGATGAAACGAACCAAGAGAGGGGTACGAGTGTTGCTGATCCCAAGCCAAAAGTCATCAAGGCGCTACCCAAAGGGATGTCACCGCTCTTTAACAGGTTGAAGGCGGCGATGGACGAAAGGAGACCGATGCCGCCAATGACATAGCCATAATTGGTCACTCCATGGAGTGAGGCGAGATTCTTGCGCTGTTCAAGCTGTCTCGCGAGGAGGCTTCGCCCGAAGAATCCAAAAGGCTTCGCTATACTGAGATCCTCATTATTAGCGATTTGCATATCCTGCTTATAGGTTCCAAGTCCGGGCACATACACCGAAAGCGCATAAGTCCCAGGTTTCAGATCCTCGATCAGCTTGTCACCGTCTTTTCCATCGACCAGCATGGCACTGGCTCCGTCGAGCTGTACGAGGTAGCCCGCTCCGAGCCAGTCAAGGCTAAATGAGCCGTTCCTGGTGATCGCCCCCCCGCGCATCGCCGCATCCTGCGCGGCCCTCGCCTCCTCGAGAGCCTTGCCTGCGCGGGCGTCGGCAGCGGCTTGGGCGGCCTTGGCATCCGCGACCGCCTTCTGGGCCTCGGCCGCCATCGCGAGGGCCTTGGCAGTCGCATCTGCCTGGGCGACCTTGGCGATGTCGGCTTCCTTCTGTGCCTGGGCGAGCTGGGCCTTTAGGGCGTCGGCCTTGGAGGCCTCGGCGCTCCGTACCTTCGCTTCGAGCGCCTCGAGCTCGGCCTGTCGGTCCGCGGCGGCCTTATTTGCCGCCTCGGCTACCGAGGCGGCCACGACGGCGGCGCGCGACTGCCGGATCTGGTCGGAGAGGAGGTAGAAGTCACTCCCCATGCTCGCGTTGATCCAGGGTTTCTGCTGGTCGCCAGTCGTCTGGCGCACCTCGGCGGTCACCTTCTTGAACATATCCTCGAGCTTCATGTCGCTGTCGATATTGTGGAGTAAGGCAGCCGTGAAGACACCATTGCGTCCCGCGCCGTCCTGGGCAACGTCGCCCGGGCCGGTGGAGAAGATGATGGCGGATCCCTTGGTCCCGCCCCCCGACTGCACCACGGTGAGGCCGCGGTTACCCGTCGAGCGCGTCGTCTTCGCGAAGGGATTGTCCCGGCAGGCGTCCAGCACGACGAGGCTCACCTGGCAGTTCGCGGCCTCGATGGCCTTCGAGACGTCGCCGAGGTTGACGGCGTCGTACTTGATATCGGATATCGACTCGAAAGAACTCTTCACGGGTATGAGGTAATTGATTCCATCGACCTGCACGCCATGGCCGGCGTAGTAGAAGAGCGCGTTCGAGTCCGGGCTCTCAGCAAGGATGGCACCCCAGGTGTCGATACCCCTCGTGAATGCGCGCCGGTCGGCGTCTGTGATAAGAGTGACATCCCAACCGGCGGCCTTGAGGGCTGCCGCGACGTCGATGGCGTCGTTGACGGGGTTCTTGAGCGCAGCGGTGCCATCGTAGGCGGCGTTGCCAACGACGAGGGCGATCCGTGCGCCCTGCTCTGCGCTGATGAATGCGGCGGCGATCGTCAGTAGCAGGAAGAATGCAAGGATACGTCGCATGCTGAATCAGCCTCCCTGATAAAGATGGGCTACTATAGCCATTCACCGACGATAGCGCAAGAACGGAGATTTAGAGGCATCTATTAATTCGCTATACTTCTGGATAAACACAATCTGAAGTTATGCGGACGAGAAGAGATGATGGGACATGCGCCTGCCACATAATTCCTGTAGCGGCTACCATGGCCCTCCAGCCTTCCCCGGGGGATGAGTGAGGGGGCGCGGGCGGGGAGAGAAGGGGTCTCCCCTTCTCTTCCCCCCGCAAGCCTTCTTCCTTTAGCCCGCCACGCCGTCGGACTTGGCTTCGTCGCCGCCGTGGAGGCCGGACTTCTTGCCCAGCCCCTGCTCCATGAGGGCGCGCACCAGGATGGGGAGTCCGTACAGGCGGATGAAGCCCTTGGAGTCGGCGTGGTTGTAGAGCTCGCCCGTTTCGAAGCTGGCGATACTCGTGTTGTACAACGAATACGGGGAGGAGACGCCCGCGGCCGCAATCGAGCCCTTGTAGAGTTTCAAGCGGACCTTGCCGGTCACGGTCTTCTGGGTGACGTCCACGAAGGCGGAGAGGGCGTCGCGCAGGGGGGTGAACCAGAGACCGCCGTAGATGACCTCGGCCAACTTCTGGGACACGCCCTGCTTGAAGGAATAGGTCTGGCGGTCCAGGCAGAGGTGCTCCAGCTCCGCATGGGCGTAGTACAGGATGGCGCCGCCGGGGGTTTCGTAGACGCCGCGGCTCTTCATGCCGACCACGCGGTTCTCCACCAGGTCCACCACGCCCACTCCGTGCGCGCACAACCTGCCGTATACGCCTCTCCGCGGGCAAGAGAGCGGAGAGGCCCGCCGCAGGATTGGATGAGAACCTTCCCGAAGTCGTGGGCGGGGACGATTTTCCAGACCTTTTCTTCGGCAATACTGCCCAAGATGATGTATGTGGCGAAAAACAGATAAAATTCTTCATGGCCCATTTACAGAACAGTTAAGTCACGATAACCTTTTTAATTAAGGAGGGCGTTGAATAAACGAAAAATATCATCGGTAAACTCGAATAACAAAGGAGATGTAGAATGAGCAAAAAGAATAAGACGGATGATCGCGTCCTTCCTTCCTTCCTTCCTTCC